>JBJKYM010000009.1:0-89414 GCA_045561025.1 Candidatus Rariloculaceae bacterium | reverse complement strand
GGCGGCTTGTCACGAGTTCGACCCGAGCTTGCGATGACTTTCGCTGCAAACTCCGGGTGCCTGACGCTTGTCTCATGGACCTATCTCATCTACGGCCGTCACGAGGATATAGAAGTAGATTTGCCGGGAATCGAGGAGCTGCTAAGAAATCCGGAACCATCGGCATCCGACATTACGGAGATCGACTCCGTGGCCAGAAAACTCGCGCGGCTGCTATACGTTTTGGGCGACGCAGCACCATGGTTCGGACGACTCATTGCGAAGTCCGAGATGCGGCTGACGATGGCGGAGGCTCGCGGCTATCTGCACAATCGTCGTGGCGTCGGTGACCGGATCAGGGGGATGCTGAAGGAACCGCTGCGGAGAGCCTGGGAGAACGGCGAACGCGTACTGTTGATTGGCCATAGCCTGGGGTCGGTTATTGCTTATGACGCGCTATGGGAGCTGTCTCACGAGAACGACGACAGCGGCCAGGTCGATCTCTTTATGACTCTGGGCAGCCCACTTGCCAGTCGCTTTATTAAACGGCGCCTTCGCGGTGCGAATCGCGTCGGGCGTGACCGCTATCCGACGAATATCCGCAGGTGGGAGAACGTCTCCGCAAGAGCAGAGATGACTGCCCTACATACCGAGCTCGAGCCGTTTTTTGAGGAAATGACAGAGCTTAAGCTGCTGGAAGCTCTGCGGGATCACCCGGATCTATACAACCACTTCCGTGGTGCATTGGGGCTGAATGTTCACGAGTCCTATGGCTATCTGGCGAACTCCGCCGTCGCAGAGTGTATTGCGTCGTGGCTGGAGGCTGGCAGCTCTTCGTAGCGCTTTAGCGGGCTACTCGATTTGCGGCTCGATGAGAATATCGATACGGCGATTTCTCGTTCGACCCTGCGGCGTCTCATTGTTCGCGATAGGACGTGTTTCACCGTAGCCAACCGCGCTTATTCTGAAGGGAGCAATGCTGAGCTCGGTACTGAGGTAATCACCGACAGCTTCGGCGCGCGTTCGGGAGAGCGCCATGTTGGCTTCGTCGCTTCCATAGGAATCGGTATGACCTTCGACAAGTACCTGGGAGCGGGGGAACACTTCTACAGCGTCACCGATCTTCGTGAGTAACGCCTGGTACTCCGGCTCGACGCTAGCCTGGCCGCTCTCGAAGGTCAGTCCTACGAGGCGCATGATGATGTTGTTACCTTCTCTATAAACAAGCGCTTCGTCTCTCGAAAATACACTTTCGATCTGCTCGAACTGCTCGCGGATTCTCGCTTCGGCTTCAAGCCGCTGCACGAGCGCGACGCGTTCCTGGGATACGCCACCGAGTTGCTCATCCAGATCTCTGATTTCATCTTCGAGACCGACGATTCGCAGATGACTCTCGTCCAGATCGTTACTAAGCTGCGTCTCGTGCTGGCGCATGTCCTCGATATAGTTGATCAGTTCCTCAGTAACGGGCTCAGTTCCGGCGTCGAGTTGAGCGACGCGGTCTGCTGCTGCCGCGATCTGCGTAATCGGGACTTCGTATGCAAGGATTATCTGTTCTTCCGTCCAGTCTTCATCGCGCAGAAGCCGGATGCGCTCCGCCAGGTAGATAGCGTGACGTGCCTCGTGGTTCGCCTGTTGTGTGAGACTGCGGGGCAGGTCGGTATCGTAGCGGTTGTTATTGAGTTCTTCCTCGGCCTGCGTTAGCAGGAGCGAAGCTCTGTTGAATGTTACCGGCGCGTAGCGCGGTACCCGGAGTTGATCGGCTTCCGCCAGCAGTGCTCGTGTCTGGCTCAGGTACTGCGCCTTGATCGCTGTAAGCTCCGCGGAGCGAAACTGAACCTCGGCGTCGTCGGCGCGTGTCCGGGCACCACGAATATTTCCTGACTCGAGTCGCCGAGCCGCACTGTCGAACAATTCTTCCGCGTCCGTCCAGGACTCGGTTGCGAATCGCTCGGCTTCGGCCTTAATGGCGTCGTCTCGCGTCTTAATCAGCGATGCTAATGTGATATTGGCGATCTCTGAGGCTTCCGCCGCATCATTAAATGAGGTAACGGCTTCGTCCAGCTCTCGGCGGATACGATCCAGATTTCTGCCTCTCTCAAGATCGCTCTCCGCGGAAGCATAGGCGTCCATACCATCTTCGAAGAGTTGCGGGGACAGCAGCTGAGCGTTGGCCTCCTGAGCTGTGGCCATGACTCTGTCTGCATCCTGAAATAAAGTCTCTCGTAACTCCTGTGCCGCCACACCCTGTGCAAGGGCCAGCATGGCGACAATCGGCAACCAGCATCTCATTAGCTCTTCTCTATGTGAATTCATAGTGTCTCTATATAGCGTCGGCAGAATATGTCAAGGACTTGTTCGGGCCGGTACCCCGTGCGCCGCGGCGAATCTTCCCCGTTTGCAGCCGAGTTCACGTTCTGGGGCGTCGCATGCCTGCCTCAGGGAAAACTGTGGAATCAATCACATCCGTAGCGATTTTGGCTACCTAGACTGACAAGCATGGGAGTTAAGTACTACACGCATTTCGTACTGGCCAGCGAGGCCGAGGTTGGCGCACGAGAGGAATTCAGTGGTGTAGTAGAAGTAAACCAGACGACGGAGACCCGATTCGAGCCTCAGGAGATTGAAGCCCTGCTGGCAAGAAATTTCGATCTCGATTCCAACGAAGTCTGCCTGATCAACTGGTCGCGCTTACAGTGACGACCGAGTTTGTCGGAGTTTAACGGTCTTGACTACCCGGCGATAAGCTGGGTTTTTTTTGCGCGTCGAAAAACGACAACACCGTCGCGCTAGGACTTCCCGGACCGGTACGTGACCCCAACAACTGAATAGCGTGTGTCGCCATCGGGCGCAGATACAACTACCTCTTCCTGCAGACCTTTGCCCATGACAGCTTTTCCAAGCGGCGAGTCCATACTAGTGTACTCCCGCGATCTGTCGAACTCGTCCGGGCCGACAAGTCTGAACTTCTGGCGCTCACCTTTTTCGTTTTCGAGTTCGAACCACGCTCCGAAGAATATGCGCGTCGTGTCGCTCGGTAGCTGGTCTATGACGTTTATCCCCTCGAGTCGCTTGCGTAGATAACGAACTCGTCGATCTATTTCGCCGAGCTGTTTTTTACCGTAGATATATTCGGCGTTCTCGGAACGATCGCCCTGAGCGGCAGCTTCCGCTACCGCGCGCGTCACTTCCGGCCGCTTTTCTCTCCAGAGGTAGTCGAGTTCGTCTCTAAGCGCCGCGGCGCCTTCCGGCGTAATGTATTTTGAAAGAGGTGGGCCTGGTGGCCGGTATCGACCCATGGGACGCTTTCCGGAATCCGTGAGATAATATGTGCCCTCTAATAATAAGCGAACATTCCATCGTTGTGAGCGACTTCCGTGGCATACCCGTCGTCGGGTCCGGCTCGAAATACCGAACGAGCCAGGGCTTTAGCGCAATCAAGAACGGCGTGAAGAATCGCGCCGAGCGGGAGCCTGTTGCGTCGGGTCGCAAGCCGTCCTGGCTCAAGGCAAAGATTCCGGCCGGCGAGAAATACAAGAAAGTAAAAGACACCGTTACCGAGCATCGCCTCGCGACTGTCTGCGAAGAATCCATGTGCCCCAACATCGGCGAGTGCTGGTCGAGCGGCACCGCGACGCTGATGCTGATGGGCGCAGTCTGCACGCGTGCCTGTCAGTTCTGCGCTGTCGATACCGGAAACCCCCGAGGTTGGCTCGATCCGGAGGAGCCGCTGAATGCCGCTCGCTCCGTTGAGCTCATGGGACTGAAGTATGTCGTACTGACTTCCGTTGATCGCGATGATCTCGATGACGGTGGTGCAGGCCACTACGCCGCCTGCGTAAGAGCAATAAAGTCGCGGACACCGGATACAGCGGTAGAGGCGCTGACACCGGATTTTTCCGGTGTGCTCAGCGATGTCGAAGCAGTACTGGATTCGGGAATAGAAGTTTTCGCGCAGAATCTGGAAACCGTCGAGCGGTTAACACACTATGTCAGGGATCCTCGTGCGGGGTATGAACAGACACTTCGGGTACTAGCCCACGCGAAAGATTATCGTCCGGATGTACTAACCAAGACCAGCTTGATGCTTGGTCTGGGCGAGCGGGAAGAAGAGGTCCGTAAGACGATGAATGACCTTCGCGAGATCGACCTCGACATTGTTACGCTTGGTCAATACCTGCGGCCGACTGTCAATCATCTGCCTGTCGAGCACTATGTATCGCCGGAGGAGTTTGAGCAGTATCGGCAGTGGGGTCTTGAGGCAGGGTTCCTGGAGGTTGTCTCCGGGCCGTTGGTCCGCTCGAGCTATCGGGCAGAGCAGGCGCTGGATAAGAACAACGTCGGCCTTTAGCGCCACGACTGTTTCTCTCTGATACCGGGAAGTTTAGTTATGTTGGAGTTTCTCTTGAACTACGGTCTGTTTCTTGCGAAGTTCGCTACCGTCGCGATTCTCATCATGGTGGTGGCCGGCTTCATTTTCGCCTCCGCACGACGCGGTACGCATCCAGACGGACTGGATGTCGAAAATCTCAATAAGCGATTCGAGAACCTGGGGGACGCTGTGCGTCGCGCCGTTCACGGCAAAGCACAGCTCAAGAGGGATTCGAAAGAGCGTCGCAAGGAAGAGAAAGCGCATGCCAAGAAGGGCTCGCAGCGTCAACGCGTTTTCGTCCTTGACTTCAAAGGTGACGTTCGTGCGACGGCAACAACCTCCCTGCGCGAGGAAGTCTCTGCTGTACTGTCTGTTGCCACCAAAGAGGATAAAGTGCTGCTTCGACTGGAGAATGCCGGCGGCACCGTGCACGAGCACGGGCTTGCGGCCTCGCAGTTATCCCGGATAAAGGCTCGGGAGATCCCCCTGGTCGTATCTGTAGATAAAGTGGCTGCCAGTGGTGGCTATCTGATGGCCTGTGTAGCCGACCGCATCATCGCTGCGCCATTCGCAATTATCGGGTCGATCGGCGTAATCGCTCAGTTGCCGAATTTTCACCGCCTGCTCGAGGAGAAGGGAGTCGACTTTGAGCAGGTAACCGCCGGGCGCTACAAGCGAACCCTGACACTCTTCGGCAAGAATACCGAGGAGGGACGGGAGAAACTGCAGGAAGAACTCGAAGACGTTCACCAGATCTTCAAGAATCAGATCTCGGCGCACCGCCCCGAGATCGACCTTGAGTCGGTGGCGACCGGAGAGCATTGGTACGGCGTGCGCGCGATGGAGCTCAAGCTCGTTGACGAACTTCAGACGAGTGATGATTTTCTCATCGAGGCGGCCAGGGATTTCGACGTCTACGGCGTCACCTTCAAGCGTCGCCGACCGTTTCCTGAGCGACTAATGTCGGGCGTGGACAGCCTGCTGGCACGCTAGCCGGTTCGCGGCGACCCGTGACCCGCCACGCTCGGTCGATGCTCATAGCTGCAACTTCCCTGGCAGCCGGTTATCATGGGTTTTTCCCCGGTCACGAATGTCATGGCGGTCGAACTCTCCGACTTCTCTACCCAAGGGACTGAGCGCCAACTCGAGGGCAACCACCCTATACCGGTGTTCGGTTCAACGGTCGCGGCGTTTCTCGGTAGAACGCAGCGCGGCCCACTAAACTCTGCTGTTCGGGTAGGAAGCTTCGAGGAGTTTCGTCGTGTGTTTGGCGGACACGTTTCTTTCAGTTACGTCAGCCACTCGGTACAGCAGTTTTTTCAGCATGGTGGCTCGGTCGCCGTGGTGGTCAGAGTCGCTAATCGGGCGAAACGGGCGACGCTGCCGATTCCTGCAGGAGAGCAGGTACTCCACCTGGAGGCGCGTGATCCCGGAGCGCACTGTCATCTACGTGCTTCGATAGACGTCGACGGGCTTCGCGACGATCAGAAAGATAGATTTAATCTCGTCGTCCAGAGACTGGCGCGACCGGGGTCGCAGTTGGTCGAGGACCAGGAACTCTTTCATTCACTGTCGATGGATGCAGAGGACAAGCGCTCCATCGTCGAGGTTCTGAAGAACTCCGATCTCGTTACCGTAGCGCGTCCGCTGCCACGGCAACGACCGGACGTTACGCGTACCACGCACCCGGGTCATCCGATTCCCTACGTCGAGATGACGTTTAACGGTTTCGACGGCGAAGAGCTTACGGACTACGACATCGTTGGTTCCAATGATAACGGCACCGGCTTGTTCTCGCTGGATTCTGCTCCTCGAATCGATCTTCTATGCGTCCCGGCCGCGCGGTCAGGGAAAGATTTGGGAATAACGACGTTCCTCGCTGCGGAACGCTACTGTGAGAATAGAAAGGCGATGCTTATCTGGGATGCGCCGATGTCTTGGAACTCGCCGGAAGCAGCATTGCTTGGTTTGCGCAATTCCAGCATGGCAAGCCAGAACGTGATGACCTATTTCCCTCGCGTCACTATGACTGAACGTAGCAGCCGTGTTCAGGATGTAATCCCGGCATGTGGTGTCGTCGCTGGTCTGCTAAGCCAGAATGATCGTGCCGGCGTCTGGAATGGACTCGATGGCGGTGACGTTCAGCTGAAGGCCGGGTTGTCCGTACGCGAGACCCTGGATGAGAAACAGATTTCGATGTTGCAGCGCAGCGGTGTGAACGTCTTCGTTCCCAATGCGCGTGGCAGTTACGAGCTCTGCGGAGACGTAACGCTCGCCGGTACAAGACTTGTCTCTCAGGTCTGGCAGCGCTCTCATCGCAGACGGCTTGCGTTCTTTGTCCTCAGTTCGATAGAGCGGCACACCGCTTGGGCTGCGAAGCGCCCTCGTGACGACCAACTCTGGCAGGACCTGACTGCTCAGGTGACGTCGTTTCTCACGGAACTTTTCGAGCGAGGTGCGTTCTCGGGGAGCAGGGCGAGTCAGGCCTTTTCCGTGAAGACGGGTCCGGCACTGCAACATGATACGTCCGAGTTGATCCTGCGAGTCGGATTCGCGCTGGAGCGGGCTGGGGAGTTCCAGAGCTACGATATCATTCACTCGGAAAGTGAAAGTATCAGTCGATCTGCGCGGTCGGTAGAGATTGCGCAGCTAGCGGGATAAGTTAGCTTCGCCGTAACCGCCGCCGCCTGGTGTTTCGATAACGAATCTGTCGCCCGCTTCTAGAGCAACTTCGGCGGTTGCGCCCAGCTCCTCGATTTCACCGCTCGCCCGTATAAGAAAATTGCGTCCGGGTAGACCGTCACCGCCACCTTTGAGTCCTCTCGGCGCGACTCTTCTGCGATTGGAAAGAATCGCAGCGGCCATTGATTCCAGAAAGCGGATTTCCCTGATAACGCCATCACCACCTTTGTGTTGCCCATCTCCGCCACTTCCTTCACGAATTCGAAACTTCTCAAGCCGAACGGGGTAACGCCATTCGAGTATCTCAGGATCCGTCAGGCGCGAGTTGGTCATGTGCGTGTGTACCGCACTCGCACCTTCGAAGTTCGCGCCGGCGCCGGCGCCGCCACATAGGGTTTCATAGTACTGATAAGTCTCGTTACCGAATGTAAAGTTATTCATCGTTCCCTGTGCCCCCGCGCAGGCGTCCAACGCGGCAAGCAGCGCGTCGGTAATACACTGCGAAGTCTCGACGTTACCCGCTACGACGGCAGCGGGGTAACTGGGATTGACGAGACTCTCTTCGGGTAGTCGAATCTCGATGGGTTTCATGCATCCGGCGTTCAGCGGCATATTGTTCTTCACCAGGGTTCTGAACACGTAGAGGACAGCCGCGCGAGCTATGGATGCAGGCGCATTGAAGTTGCCTGGACTTGTCGCGGACGTACCGGAGAAATCTACGATGGCGGATTTTCCTGCCTCGTCGATCGTGATCTCGATGCAAGTACGATCGCCGGAGTCCAGCGCCAGGGACGAACGGCCGCTACCCAGTCTCGAGACGGCATCCCTTACGCACTCTTCGGCGTTGTCCTTAATGTGCTTCATATAGGCGCGCACGACCTGCAGTCCGTATCGTTTTGTCAGTTTTCCGAGCTCTCGTACGCCTCTGGAATTCGCCGCGATCTGAGCCTTCAGATCTTCAATATTCTGATCCGGATTTCTAGCAGGATACGGCTGGCGGCTGAGCAACGCTCTGATGGGCTGCTCCTGAAGTACGCCGTCCTCTACGAGGATGACGTTGTCGAAAAGTATCCCTTCCTCCTCGATCGAGCGACTCATTGCGGGCATCGAACCCGGCGTCATTCCGCCGATATCTGCGTGATGCGCGCGCGATGCGACCGTGAAAATGATCTCATCATCATCATCGTCGAAGACCGGCGTGACTACGGTAACGTCGGGCAAGTGCGTGCCGCCGTTGTACGGGGCATTGAGCATGTAGACATCGCCCTGTCGTATCGGCCTAGCCCTCTGGTTCAGGACCGTGAGGATGCTCTCGCCCATTGAGCCGAGGTGTACCGGCATGTGCGGCGCATTCGCGATCAGCTCGCCGTTTGCATCGAATACCGCGCAGGAGAAGTCGAGGCGCTCCTTGATGTTCACTGAGTGTGCTGTGCGTTCGAGGACAACCCCCATCTGCTCTGCGATGTGCATAAAGAGACTGTTAAAAACCTCGAGCATGATCGGATCTCGCCGTGTGCCGAGCCTCTCCGTTGCTGCCCGCTGAGCCTGTCGAGTAATCAGCAGGCTGCCGTGCTTATCGATCGTTCCCTGCCACTGAGGTAGCACGACCGTTGTGGTGTTTCCCTCTACGATCAGCATGGGTCCCGGAATAGCCACGCCTGAAGGAAGCTGTTCTCGCTGATAGAGCGGCGCTGCCTGCCAGCCGCCGTCGAACCATATCTCGCGACGACACAATTCGATAGGTGATCCGTCCGGGCTTTGCCAGCTGGCCTCCGCTGCTCTGGGAACTGCGGCTACTGCCTCCAGCTCCACGGAAGCGATTACGAGCGCTTCCTCGTTGGCAGCGAACCCATATTGGATCTGATGATTCGTTCGAAAGCTCGTCGCCATTGATTCGGTCGAGTCGACCCATGGAACTTCGATAGTCGAGTCCGAGCCGGCCGACTTGAGCTGCACTCGGCGATGAAACGTGATCGAACGTTGATCCGCGCCCTGGCGGCTCAGGTACTGTCCGGCTTCGCGCTCCAGCTGCGAGAACTCATTCGAGAGGTCGCCGGCCGCTGTCAGCGGTGCCTCGATCGTCTTCTGCCGCAGCGTTCGAAGATCCGCAAGCCCCATACCGTAGGCCGATAGTACGCCGGCGAGGGGATGAATCAGGATCTTCTCCAGGCCGAGAGCATCGGCTACCTGACAGGCGTGCTGGCCACCCGCACCGCCGAAGCAACACAATACGAAATCCTTGGGATCATGGCCGCGCTGTACCGAGATCTGCTTTATCGCATTCGCCATTCGTTCCACGGCAATCCGTAGAAACCCACTGGCCAGATCTTCAGCGGACAACGACTGCTCGCTCGAGGCTGCGACGGATTCTGCCAACACCTCGAATCGCTGTCGGACGACGTCCGTGTCAAGCGAGTCACTACCGTCAGGACCGAAGACATTCGGGAAGAAATCGGGTTGAATCCGCCCGAGCAGAAGGTTCGCGTCGGTGACTGTCAGCGGGCCATTGTTTCTATAGCTGGCGGGCCCCGGCAGCGCTCCGGCCGATTCAGGGCCCACCTGCAGACGCGACGACTCGTATTTCAGAATAGAACCTCCGCCCGCGGCGACCGTATGAATCCGCAGCGACGGCGCTCCTAATCTGACGCCCGCTATCTCGCTGCTGGTCGTTCGCTCGAGTTCGCCACCGAAGAGAGAGACATCTGTCGATGTTCCGCCCATGTCGAATCCGATCAACCTTTCGAAACCAGCAGCTTTGCCGGTCTCGACCATGCCGATGACACCACCGGCGGGACCCGACAGAATACTGTTCTGACCTTTGAAGTGGTCGGCCTGAGTCAATCCACCATGGCTCTGCATGAACAACAGCGGCGCGGCGTCGACCACTGCCGACAAGCTCGTACGTACGCGATCGACGTAATGCCGAAGCACCGGTGACAAATACGCATCTACGAGTGTCGTATCACCGCGGGGTATTAGTTTTATCAGCGAGCTCGTCTCGTGAGATACCGAGATATGATCGAAATTCAGTTCCTGCGCGACTCTTAACGCGGCTTGCTCGTGTTCCGGGTAGCGGTAGCTGTGTAGAAAGACGATCGCGACGCTGCTGATGCCATTCTGTTTCGCAAGCCCAAGGTCCGCTCGCAACTTCGCCTCGTCCAACGGTACCACGACATCTCCGTGTGCCGAGACCCGTTCATTAGCTTCGATGACGAGGGAATAGAGCATCTCCGGAAGTCTGATGTCCAGCGCGAAAATGTCCGGCCGGTTCTGATATCCGATTCGGAGCGCATCGCGATATCCGTTCGTAATAATCAGCGCGGTCGGCGCACCTTCGCGCTCGAGTAGCGCGTTGGTCGCGACCGTTGTTCCCATTTTGATTGCTGCAACGCTTCCGCCGCCGCTTCCCGATTCGTCCAGCAGTTGCGTGATACCGAAGACAGCTGCATCCGGATATCGGTCGGGATTCTCCGAGAGCAGCTTCCGGGTGAAAACACGTCCTCCCGGTGATGCAGCGACGATATCGGTAAACGTCCCGCCGCGATCGACCCAGAAATGCCATCCAGGTTCGGAGTCGATCTCCATCTCAGCCGGCGCCGGGGGTGTCTGACTCCTTCTCAAGCCTCCCCGGCTGGCCTGAAGTCACTCTCGAGTCGCTTCTGTATCGGTCCGGGCGTTGTTTCATAGTGATCGAACTCTAGCGTGAATACGCCCTCGCCGCCGGCGTCTACAAGGGCGCAGCGAGAATTCGTCGCACCGATATCGGCAATTAAGTCCATTACGGTTACAAAGACACCCGCTGATACCGCCGAAGACGGTGGTGTCTAGGCCGAACGGTGAACAAGTCGCTCTCAGGCGTTCAGATCTGGAATGCGGTCACTTTCGAGCTGGGTGATCATGTCTTTAAGCATTAGCTTGCGCTTCTTTAAGCGTTTCAACATGATCTGGTCTACGTCCGGGTCGACTACCAGCCGGGAAATTACCTGATCTAGATCTTGATGCTCAACGCGCAACTCTTTGAGTCGCTCCACGTGTTTGAATACCTCGACTTCTATCTTGTCTGTCACTAATGACTACTTACAGCAGTAAGCCAGTCACGGTCAGAATCGCCGAATGCAAGAAAGTATGGGTTCAGAAGGCTTTCTTTCATGTTATAGCGCAACTCCTGACCTAGGGTATCCATCATACTCCCTCCGGAGCTCTCTAGGATAGCCTGAGCTGCAGCCGTGTCCCATTCCGAGGTCGGTCCGAGACGGGGGTAGATGTCTGCCTGGCCATCGGCGACGAGGCAGATCTTCAGGGAACTCCCCATGGGCTTGAGCTCGTGCTCCCCCAGCGACTCCAGATAGGTAGCCAGCGCGCCGCTCGGATGGCTGCGGCTACACACGACCCGTACGGGTCCCTCTTGTCTTAATATGGCGCTGATCGCTTCCTCGGGGCCGTCCGCGATTCGTTTCGATGCGCCCAACTCCACAGCGCCGAAATACTCAAGCTTCGTCGCCGGCGCCAGTACCACGCCCATAACCGCACGATGCTGTTCGATCAGAGCGATATTGACGGTAAATTCGCCGTTTCGCTTTACGAACTCTTTCGTTCCATCGAGAGGGTCGACGAGCCAGTAGCTGTCCCAGCCGCGACGGCCCTCCAGATCTTCTGTGGCGGATTCTTCGGACAGAATCGGCAAAGCGGGTTCGAGCGCACTGAGTCCGGCGACGATGACGTTGTGAGCGCGGCGGTCGGCCTCGGTGAGCGGAGATTTGTCATCTTTGAACTCGACAGAGAATTCGCTGCCATAGACGCCCATGATGGCTTCGCCGGCCGCGGCCGCGATTGCCCTGACTTCCCCCAGAATGGCGGGGTCTGAACTCCATTTCATTGCTTATCCTCCAGTATCATATTCCGATCAATTTCTGTGTCAGTGATTATCATGTCCAGGTACAAACGCGCCACGATTCCATGGGAGAAGGTCGAGACGGTAATGCTCGACATGGACGGTACATTGTTAGACCTCGCATTCGATAACTTCTTCTGGCGCGAACTGGTCCCCTCACGATACGCGCTAAACCGAAACCTATCAGAGGATGCTGCTCGAAGGGAGTTAACACGTCGCTATAAGGAGATCGAGGGCCAACTGGAGTGGTACTGCATAGATCACTGGAGCGAAGTTCTCGGACTCGATATCAGGGCGCTCAAGTCTGAGCACCGAGAGAAGGTCCGGTATCTACCGCGGGCGACGGATTTTCTAGCGTTCGTAAGGGGTCACCGCAAGCGCATATTGCTAGTCACCAATGCGCATCGAGGCACATTGGCGATAAAGGTTGCGCAAACCGGCCTGGATCGAGAGGTGGATGGGATGATCTCGTCCCACGACTATCGGGTACCAAAGCAGACTAGCGCGTTCTGGGAGAAACTGAGTGTCGAAGAGGACTTCGATCCCGCACGGACTCTTCTCGTCGAGGACAGCCTGAGCGTTTTGGAGGCGGCGAGATCGTTCGGCCTCAAGTACACGGTTGCGATTCGACAGCCCGACTCCGGTGAGCCGCCACGTGAGATTGCCGAGTTTCCATCGGTAGATAACATCGACGATCTCAGCCAGTAGCTTTCCGGCCTGGCTGCGAACCGAGGGCTCTGCCGGCCCGCCTTCGTCGCTGCAACCTAGCGGCGATTTCTCGGGGGTCGGCCGCTCTGCTTCCCGCGCTTATTCGACGGTCGACCGCCACCACCACCGCCGCCGCGAGGTTTTCGCGGCCGTCTGGGCGGTATTTTTATCTCGAGCAGTTTCTCGCTGTCGATCGGCTCTACCGGTATTTTTCTCCCGATATAGTCTTCTATGTCGGGTAGCGAGATCGCGTAGTCCTCGCAGCCGAAGCTAATCGCGTCACCCGACGCGCCGGCCCGCGCGGTGCGACCGATACGATGAACATAGTCCTCGGCGTCCTGAGGAAGATCGTAGTTGAAGACGTGACTGACATCTGGGATATGAAGTCCGCGTGAGGCGACGTCGGTGCCGATCAGAACCGGAAGTTCGCCGGAATGGAATGCCTGCAACATCCGAAGACGTTTTTTCTGCGGCACATCGCCAGACATCGCCTGCGCGTGAATTCCGTTGTGCTCGAGGTAGTTCTGGAGCCGATCCGCCTCCCTGCGAGTATTAACGAAGATCAGCGATCGGGAGGGGTCCATGCCGCTCATCAAGGAGATTAGCAAGGGTATCTTCTGGTCGTTTGACGGAAAGTAAATGCACTGTCTGACGCGATCGACCGTCATCTTGTCGGGTTCGATCCTGATGAGCTCCGGATCGTTCATGTGCTCGTACGCAAGTTCGAGAATTCGATGCGACAACGTCGCGGAGAACATCAGATTCAGTCGTTTCTGCGGCTCCGGCAGCCGTCTAAGCACGTAGCGGATATCCCGAATGAAGCCGAGATCGAACATTCGGTCGGCTTCGTCAAGAATCATTACCTCGACCTGACGAAGATTGAATACGTTCTGCTTGAAGTAATCGATCAGGCGGCCCGGCGTTCCGATCAGGATGTCTACGCCATCAGCTAATGTACGCCGTTGCTTCTCGTAATCTGTACCGCCGTAGGCCAGACCGAGCTTGAACGGAAGGTGTTTTCCCAGTTGAACGGCATCGGCGTGAATCTGAACGGCAAGTTCTCTGGTCGGAGCCAGTATCAATGCTCGGGGTGCGGGTTTATCAGTTCGCGCCGGAGCTGAAGTAGCCAGGCGCGAATACATTGCGATCAGAAACGCGGCTGTCTTACCGGTTCCGGTCTGCGCCTGTCCCGCAACATCCTTGCCGCTAAGTGCTAGCGGCAGAGTCTTGCTCTGAATCGGCGTGCAGCGACTGAACCCGGTATCGGAGATTCCCTCTAGGAGCTTTTCCGGAAGCTGCAAGGAGCTGAACTCGAGCTCCGTGAGGTGATCTTGCGGGTCAGATTGGGTCTCAGCGTCGGGCGTTAAGACTTGCAAATTAGGTTCTCAGCGGTTAAAAAGACGGATATCTAGGCGAGAGTACTCGCCTCCCCAGATACCCACGACGTTCCCGCAAGTTTCATAAGGAAGCATTCAGTAGCGATATTGTGCCTGACCGGGCAGGCCGCGTCACTTTCAGTTCTATTACGTTCGCCGCTACGCAAGCGGCTACCCCGGAAGAATAGTCATCAAGTCGTAAAAGATTCGGAGGATCCGTGAGGTGAGTGAGCAAGTCGTACATACGTCGGACAGCGCGTTTGAATCAGATGTCGTCAATTCTGATCGACCGGTACTGCTGGATTTCTGGGCGGAGTGGTGCGGGCCTTGCAAGATGATAGCCCCGGTATTGGACACGATTGCCGAGGACTACGGGGACCGATTACAGATTATTAAGTTAAATATAGATGAGAATCCATTAACCGCACCGAAATATAATGTTCGGAGCATTCCAACTCTGCTGCTATTCAAAGACGGCAGCGTGGCCGCTCAGCAGGTCGGTGCCGTATCTAAGGCGCAATTGACCGCTTTCATCGATCAGCATATCGAATAAGTTGCGGTAGACGGATCAGACTTTTCAGCAACCTTGGTAAATATTCGTGAGGGGATACTTGGGTAATTCACCACGGGCCCGGTCGAAAGACGGCCAGAGGCAGCAACGAGATAACAGCGGCAAGAAGCGGTCTTCCCGCCGAAAGAGAGCGCCGCGCGAGGAATTTCCGGACGATGAAGCGTTCGAGGTAATTCCTGCGGAGGAGCTTGAGCAGTCTAAATTGGCGATGAATCTCTCCGAGCTCAAGACGCGTCCGGCGTCGGAGCTGGTCGAGCTCGCTCAGTCGATGGGGCTCGAGAGCCTCGCTCGGTCGCGCAAGCAGGACATTATTTTTTCGATCCTCAAAGCGCATGCGCAGAAGGGCGAAAATATTTTCGGCGAGGGCATCCTTGAAATTCTTCAGGACGGCTTTGGCTTTCTTCGCTCTCCAGACAGTTCCTATCTCGCGGGACCGGATGATATCTATGTCTCGCCGAGTCAGATTCGTCGATTCAATCTGCGAACCGGAGATACAGTCTCCGGGCTCATACGTCCGCCGAAGGATGGAGAGCGTTACTTCGCGATGCTCAAAGTCGGGCAGATTAATCATGACTCACCCGAGGATGCCAAGGGCAAGGTTCTATTCGAGAACCTGACGCCGCTGTTCCCGAAAGAGCGGCTCCAGCTCGAGCAGGGTAATGGCAGCACAGAAGACCTGACGGCGAGAATCATCGATATGGTTGCGCCGATCGGCAAGGGCCAGCGTGGCCTGATCGTGTCGCCGCCGAAAGCGGGTAAGACGATGTTGCTGCAAAACGTAGCCGCATCGATTGTTGCTAATCATCCTGAGATCGATCTGATCGTCCTGCTGATCGATGAGCGTCCGGAAGAAGTTACCGAGATGGAGCGAACCGTTCGCGGTGAGGTCGTATCGAGTACTTTCGATGAGCCGGCTACCCGGCATGTCCAGGTCGCCGAAATGGTTATCGAAAAGGCGAAGCGGCTGACGGAGCACAAGCGCGACGTTGTGATTCTGCTGGATTCGATCACGCGTCTGGCGCGTGCTTACAACACGGTAGTTCCATCGTCCGGCAAGGTCCTGACCGGTGGCGTCGATGCGAATGCGCTACAGCGACCGAAGCGGTTCTTCGGCGCAGCGCGAAACATCGAAGAAGGTGGAAGCTTAACGATTATCGCGACCGCCCTCGTCGACACCGGCTCGAAGATGGACGAAGTTATCTACGAGGAATTCAAAGGCACCGGTAATCTGGAGATTCATCTCGACCGTCGCATCTCCGAGAAACGGGTTTTCCCGTCGATCAATATCAATCGATCTGGGACACGCAAGGAAGAACTGCTGACCAATGCAGAGGAGCTCCAGAAGATCTGGGTGCTGCGTAAAGTGCTTCATCCGATGGATGAGCTGGCAGCGATCGAGTTCCTGTTGAATAAGCTGCAGGATACCAAGACGAATCTGCAGTTCTTCGAGGCTATGAAGCGCTAACTATCCTTTCGCACCTGCTCGCGAGCTATCGCACGGTAGCCGATATCGCGTCGGAAAAACGCGCCTTCCCAGCCGACCTTTTCTAAAGCCTCGTATGCGAGATCGCTCGCTGAGCTGACGGTATCCCCGAGTGCTACCGTGCACAGAACACGTCCGCCGGATGTCACGACATCGCCGTTCTCCAGGCGTGTTCCGGCGTGAAATACTATTACGTCGTCACCCAACTCTGCGTCGAGGCCGTGGATGACGGCGCCCTTTTCGTAGCTACCCGGATAGCCGTCACTTGCGGAGACGACACCGAGAGATGCTCGCGGGTCCCAGGCGACATCGGCTTCATCGAGGGAGCCGTCGCAGGCTTTCAGGCAGAGTTCCACCAGATCGCTGTGCAATCGCGCGAGTATGGGCTGTGTCTCGGGGTCCCCGAAACGGCAGTTGAATTCGATCACCCTCGGCTGACTATCCGCGTCGATCATCAGTCCGGCGTATAGAAAGCCGCGGTATACAGCACCTTCCTCTGCCATGCCGTTAACGGTCGGAATCATGATCTGCTGCATGATCCGGTCGTGAACTTCCGGGGTAATCACCGGCGCCGGAGAGTACGCGCCCATGCCGCCGGTATTCGGCCCCTTGTCACCCTCGTCGCGAGTCTTGTGATCCTGCGAAGTCGCCAGCGGTAGAATGTCCGTGCCGTCTACAATAGCGATGAAGCTGGCTTCTTCTCCTTCCAGGAAATCCTCGATCACGACGCTGGCGCCCGCGTCGCCAAATGCATTCTGTTCGAGCATGTCTCTGACAGCGGCTTCGGCCTCTTCGGTCGTTGCAGCAACGATCACGCCTTTGCCCGAGGCGAGTCCGTCGGCCTTGATGACGATCGGCGCTCCGCGGGAATGGATGTACTCCAGCGCGGACCCGACTTCATCGAAGGTTTCATACGCGGCTGTCGGAATGGCGTGGCGCGCAAGGAAATCTTTTGTGAACGATTTTGAGCCTTCCAGCTTTGCGGCGGCTGAACGCGGTCCGAAGCAAGTCAGGCCGGCTGCCTCGAATCGATCGACGATACCTGCAACCAGTGGCTGTTCCGGACCGATGATCGTCAGGCGGACTGCTTCCGTTTGGGCAAGTTCGACCAGGCTGTCGATATCGTCGGCAGCCAGGTTGACGTTACGAATTTTAGGCTCGCGGTCGGTGCCCGCATTACCCGGTGCGACCAGTATCTCGTCAATCAAGGGTGACTGGGCGGCTTTCCACGCCAGCGCATGTTCTCTTCCGCCACCGCCGACGATCAGTACCTTCATGCTCTGCCCGTAATCTACCGAGGGAGTTTAATGGCGGAAATGCCGCATTCCTGTGAAAACCATCGCGATGTCGTGTTCGTCCGCTGCGACAATCACTTCGTCGTCGCGTACGGAGCCGCCGGGTTGAATAACGGCGCTGATACCGTACTCGGCCGCGGTATCCAGGCCGTCCCGAAACGGAAAGAATGCATCCGAAGCCATCGCGGCACCGCGAATCTCGAGATTCTCGTCTGCTGCCTTCATTGCAGCGATCCGTGAACTGACGACTCTGCTCATCTGGCCAGCGCCAACGCCAAGTGTTCGGCCATCGCGCGCGTAGATGATGGCGTTGGATTTGACGAACTTTGCGACAGTCCAGGCAAAGCGCATGTCGTCCAGTTCAGCGGGGCTCGGCTCGCGTTTGGTTACAACCTTCAGCTCGACCTCGCTGACGCTACCCATGTCCTCATCCTGAAGCAGAAGACCGCCTTCAATCGAACGCAGATTTGGTCGGTACGTCAATATGCCTGAGCTTGCCGAGAGATCGCCGACCTCCAGCAACCGCGTGTTCTTCTTCTGCGCGATTACCTGCTTCGCCTCGTCGCTGATTTCTGGCGCGATGATTACTTCGACGAACTGTTGTTCGATGATTGCGGCGGCAGTTTCGCCATCCAACAGTTTGTTGAACGCGATAATTCCGCCGAAGGCTGAAGTGGGGTCCGTGCTGAAGGCGGCCTGATACGCGGCGAGGGTAGTTGTAGCGACCGCTACTCCGCAGGGATTGGCGTGTTTGACGATGACGCAGGCGGTATCGGAGAACGCCTTGACGCAGTGCAGCGCCGCGTCGGCATCGGCAACATTATTAAAGGACAGCGGTTTGCCCTGTAGCTGTCGAGCGCTGACGATCGTACCGGGCCTGTCGTCCAGGGCGCGATAGTAGGCTGCGGATTGGTGCGGGTTCTCTCCGTAGCGCAGTGTCTCTACACGGCGCCAGCCGAGCGTGAGTGAGTCGGGAAACTTCTCCGACGGGTCTGTCTTCTGTCGCAGATAGCCACTGATCGCTGTGTCGTAGCGCGCAGTATGGCTGAAAGCGGTCGCGGCGAGCGTAGCCTTCAACTCGGCGCTCGGCTCGCCACCGGTGAAGGCATCTACGACAGAGCCGTAGTCGGCGGGATCGACGACTACGGTCAGTCTGGCGTGGTTCTTGGCCGCCGCCCGCAGCATCGCGGGTCCGCCGATATCGATGTTCTCTAACGCCTGCTCGATCGTGCAGTCAGGCGCGGCGATGGTTTGTTCGAAGGGATAGAGATTCACGACGAGCAGGTCAATCGCTTTGATATTCTGCGCCGCGAGGACTTCGTCGTCGGTTGCCGCTCTGGCCAGCAGGCCCGCATGCACTGCGGGGTGTAGTGTTTTGACGCGCCCATCCATTATTTCCGGAAAGCCGGTGACATCGGCGACGTCAGTTACCTCAAGTCCCGCATCGCGAAGTGCGGCGGCTGTACCGCCCGTCGAGACGAGTTCGAAGGACAAATCGATCAGGCTCTCGGCGAGTGGCACCAATCCTGTCTTGTCGGAAACGCTGAGTAGCGCTCTGCGTTTCTGGCTCATCTACTTAGAAGATTGTAGTTCTTCAGCTTCTTTCGCAGCGTGCCTCGATTGATGCCCAATATCTCAGCGGCTTCGCTCTGATTGCCTTCCGCGTACTCCATGACGTTCCGAAACAGAGGCTTTTCGACCTCGCTCAGGACGAGTTGATACAGAGCTGCCGGCTTATGGCCGTTGAGAGTCGAGAGATAGCCGCGCAGAGCTTCGTCTGTAAGCGCGCTAAGCGGCTTGTTTCGAACCCCCATAGCCGGAGTTGCTGCGACCGGCTTCTTTTTCTTCTTTTTTGTTTTTTTTCTGCTGGTAGTTGTCGGCACCGCGTTCTCTCCCGGAACGCACACGTTCAGCCGAAGCTTCGCGTGAAAATCGATTACAAAATGCTCGCGTGAGTTCGAGTTGTTCTCGAGCAGTCTCGACTCGCACTACCTTTTCGCGAAAGGAATCCGACCCATCCTGGTATTGCGCATACCAGGACAAATGTTTTCGTCCTATGCGAACCCCGGTTGACTCTCCGTAGAAAGAAAAAAGACTCTCGAGGTGGTTAAGGATCATATCACGGACGGATGGCAAATGAAGATCTGAATTTTCTTTTCGTTCATTCGACAGAAAATTTTTAACTTCAGCGAACAACCATGGTCGACCGCGTGCCGCTCTTCCGATCATGATGCCATCGGCGCGCGTGTAGTCGAGAACGGCCTGCGCTTTCTGCGGCGAATCGATATCGCCGTTCGCGATGATGGGAATATCTACGGACTCCTTTATTTTTCGAATCGTGTCGTACTCTACCTGACCGTTGAATCTGCAGCTTCGAGTGCGGCCATGAACCGTCAGTGCTGCAACGCCGCAACCTTCTGCGATGCGCGCGATCTCGATACCGTTTCGTGTCTCCGGGCACCATCCGGTTCTGATTTTCAGGGTCACCGGTATGCGTACGCGTTCTATAACGCGATCCAGAATGCGCCGCACAAGAACCGGATCTCGAAGGAGAGATGAGCCGGCCAGACGTCGACAAACCTTCTTCGCAGGGCAGCCCATATTGATGTCGATGATGGCGGCGCCCAGTTCCTGTGCCTGGTACGCTGCATCGGCGAGCATGTCAGCATCGTAGCCTGCGATCTGGATGATTCGCGGTGTCTCCGTGCCCCATTCTTTGAGCCGTCGTCTGGATTTCTCGCTAGTCCACAGAGACACATCGGACGTGATCATCTCGCTTGGTGTCATGTCCGCGCCCAGGTCGGCGCAGAGCTTGCGAAATGGCGCGTCTGCTATTCCTGCCATCGGCGCCAGAGCGATCGCACTCGGAAATTCGAACTCGCCGATCTTCATGATGCGCCTGGGGGAGCTACTCGAATATCGAGTCGGACATACACGCGATGTTGCCTGTTGCTTCCGAGATGCACACATCCAGCTCGAATCCGTAAGCGTCGTCGCTGCGATCCGCCACATTGAGTAGGGCCGGCGCCATGAGGCTCGCTGCCATCAAACCACTCGCCAGATGCTCGTCCGGCAGATACTCCTCGGGGGAAAAGATGCGGCTTCCGACGGTCTGTTCCCAACGATCCGTCAGTGCCAATCGTATGCTCGGATAGGGTTGTGCCCGGGGACCGTTGTTGCGGATGCGCGCCGAGATATTCAGCATATCTTCGCCGCGGTTATCGGCGCTGGCGGTTGCGATCCAATCCAGGATCTCATATTGCGCCAGATCCCACTCCGGCGTGACTGGCTGGCCGATGCCGGCGTAAATCGACTGCAGCAGCGGTCCAATAAGTGCGTTGTCCGCCAGCTCATCGCGGAAGTAGTGGGTGGCCTGCGCCGCAAGGGCGAGAACCAGGAAAACGGCACCGGCGACCCACCATCCTGATCGGCGTGGCGGTTGCTCGGGCTCCGGCTCGATCATTGCCAGCCGGCTCTCCAGGTCGAGATCGCTGGAGAGTGTTACGTCGATCTGTTCCGCAGTCAGATCGTTTTCGTCAGCCGATTCCACATCGTCGGGACTGTCGGTAGCATCGTCGCCGGATTCTTCCGGGTCATCTTCGTCTTTCAGTCCTTCCTCGAGTTCGGCCTCGAGCTCGGCTTCCAGTTTAGCAGCGAGCACGCCGGTTTCCTCGACAGAAACTTCGGCACCCGATGCTGACTCCCGGGCGCGTGCGAAGAAGGTCGCCCATTCGTCACGCTCGGTTTCAGACTCATGCGCCGGTTCAGTAACCGTATCCGTAGCGATTACCGCGTCTTCCTCCTCTACGGGGGTCTCGTCCGTGGGCTCGTCAGCCGGTTCGTCCGCTGGTTCCTCGGCCGCTTCGTTGGCCGCCTCGGCGGCGACCTCGTCGTCTTTGTTGTCGAGTATGACGAAGCTATCTGAATCGGACGGCCGCGGCATCGCCCACTCGGTAATCACTTTACCGCTCGGCCCTTCCGGTTGAGTATCGGTTGGTAGCTTCAGTTCCTTCAGGTCGTCACTGGCGCTGAACACGGCGTCGCATCGACCGCAGCGAACCTGGCCGTCAGCTTTCGTCAGGGCGCTAACGGTGATTCGGAACGAAGTTTGACAGTCTGGACAGCGTGTAAACAGCATAGGCGTACCCCGAGGATACATTCTATAGGCGGTACCGTGTAGTCGCTTCTCTACCTCAGGCTGCGCGGCCTGGTCAGTTTCGCTGCGCTACCAGGCAAGCCCAGTCATCGCGTTGCCACTCGATGAACGGCGCGAAATTTTCCGCATAGGCCTGTTGCACCGAGCGGCTTTGCCGTGAAAGTAACCCACTGAGCACGATGTGCCCGCCCGGCGCGACATGTTCTCCGAGACGTGATGCGAGATTCTGCAACGGTTGCGCCAGGATATTCGCGATGACAACGTCGGCCATGATCTCGGGCAGGTCATCCGGCTTGCCTACCCATAGACGTTCGGATACACCGTTCAGTTCAGCGTTCTCGCGGGTCGCTGACAAGGCCTGCTGATCGATATCGACGGCCCAGGCGGACTTCGCTCCGAGACGCAAAGCGGCGACCGCGAGTACGCCGGAGCCGCAGCCATAGTCCAGAACACGGGTGTCGGGTAGCAGATCGCGGTCCAGCCATTCGAGGCAAAGCGAGGTGGTGGGGTGGTCACCCGTACCGAATGCCAGCCCGAGGTTCAGCCGCACAGCCACGCGCGAGGAATCCTGCCACGGCGCATTGGCCGCGACGATCGCAAGACGCTCGCCGATAGTCCGGGTGGTCGGGCGTTGCGTCCACGTCTCGCGCCAGTCAGCTTCGCGTAGCTCCAGCACTCGAATGGACGAGTTGTCGACGAGTGCGCTCGCAACGACATTCCTCCCCGCCGCAGCGGCCCGGCTCGAACGGTACAATGCTTGGACTACGACGCTGGGCCACAACGGCGTGCTTCCCGGATCGGGTTCGAGTATGTCTGCACTCGCAGCGTCGCTGACCAGGAATGCTTCAGCCCCGGCCAGCGTAAGTAAAGATTCTGCTTTCGGTAGATCCGCGGCTGGCAGCGTAATCTCGAGCTGGTGCCAGGGCATTGTGGGCTAGCTTAGTCCCAGGCGCTTCTCAAGATAGCTGATATCGGTTCCGCCATTCTTGAAGGCGGCGTGTTGGAAGATCTCCTGGTGCAGAGGGACATTGGTACGGATACCCTCCACGACAACCTCGCTGAGCGCTGTTGTCATTCGCGCGATCGCGGATTTGCGCGTCTCTCCATGCGCTATCAGCTTGCCTATCAGGGAGTCATAGTGCGGCGGAACCGCGTAACCGCTGTACATATGGCTGTCTACCCTGATGCCCGGTCCGCCCGGAGCGTGCCACAGGTTGACCGGTCCCGGTGACGGCATGAACGTCTTCGGATCTTCGGCATTGATGCGGCACTCGATGGCGTGTCCCGACCAGCGTATATCTTCTTGCTTCCACGGTAACGGTTCGCCGGTAGCGATCGTTAGCTGCGCTTTGACGATATCGATCCCGGTAACCATCTCGGTCACGGGGTGCTCTACCTGCACGCGCGTATTCATCTCGATGAAGAAAAACTTTTGATCCTGATAGAGAAACTCGAACGTACCGGCGCCGAGATAGTCGATATCGCGACAGGCCTGGGCGCAGCGTTCTCCCATCTTTGCGCGGATCTCATCTGAAATTCCCGGTGCCGGTGCTTCCTCGACCACCTTCTGGTGGCGCCGCTGCATCGAGCAGTCTCTTTCGCCGAGGTGTATTGTATTCCCGTGAGCGTCCGCGAGCACCTGGAACTCAATGTGGCGCGGGTTCGTCAGGAACTTCTCCATGTAGACCTGATCATTGCTGAATGCCGACAGCGCTTCACTTTTCGTTACCGCGATAGCGTTAAATAGAGAGGCCTCGCTGTGAACGACGCGCATTCCGCGGCCACCGCCGCCGCCGGATGCTTTGATAATCACCGGATAGCCGATATCTCGCGCCAGCCTCGCGTTCTCTTCATTGTCCTCGGTCAGAGGCCCGTCCGAGCCCGGTACACAGGGAACGCCCGAGCTTCTCATCGCGCGAATCGCCGAGACCTTGTCTCCCATGATTCGCATGGTCTCGGGTTTGGGCCCGATGAAAATAAACCCACTCTCGTGAACCCGCTCGGCGAAGTCTGCGTTCTCGGAGAGAAATCCATATCCGGGATGAATTGCCACCGCGTCGGTCACTTCGGCCGCCGCGATCAGAGCGGGCATGTTGAGATAGCTTTCAGCGGAGGGCGCCGGACCGATACAGACCGTCTCGTCGGCCAGCAATACATGCTTTAGATTCGCGTCCGCAGACGAGTAGGCCGCCACCGTCTTGATGCCGAGTTCCTGGCACGCGCGCACGACGCGAAGGGCGATTTCTCCGCGATTGGCAATCAGGACTTTATCGAGCATGGGGAGACTAGTCTTCTATGATGAACAGCACTTGGCCGAACTCTACCGGAGATCCGTTCTCGACCAGAATACTCACTACGGTGCCGGCGACTTCCGACTCGATCTGATTCATCATTTTCATTGCTTCGACGATGCAGAGCGTGTCGCCGACAGAAACTTTGGTGCCAATCTTGACGAAGGGTTTCGCGGTTGGCGCCGGACCGGAGTAGAAGGTTCCTACCATCGGCGCAGTTACTTCCTCGCCACTACGTGATGGTTCGGGCAATGAAGCCTCCGGAGTAACCTGGGCCGCCGGTGCAGAAGGAGCGACCGGCGCATGTGTGGCGAACGCCACTGGAGCTTCACGGGAGTATCGGCTGATTCGAACAGACTCTTCGCCTTCGGAGATTTCGATTTCCGCGATACCGGATTCTTCGAGAAGCTCGATCAGTTTTTTGACCTTTCTTATATCCAAGTCTCTTTTCCTGGTTCAGTGAATGAGAGCTGCCGGTCCCTGACACCGCTATGCGGCGCTGAGGTATCGTTCAGCGGCGATGAGCGCCAGTTCGTAGCTTGTGACACCGAAGCCGGCGACCGTGCCGATGGCGATGTCCGAGAAGAAGGACGTTTGTCTGAAGTCCTCACGGGCCGAGACGTTTGAGAGATGAATCTCTATAAAGGGAACACCGACGGCCAGCAACGCATCGCGCAAGACGATACTCGTATGGGTAAAGGCGGCCGGATTCATCAGTATCAGATCGATCTCGTGCTCGCGTGCTGCGTGAATCTGTCGCAGTAGCTCATGTTCGGCATCGTTCTGATAGCAGTGAAGTTCGTGACCTCGCTCTTCAGCGAGCGCTGTCAGTCGGGTTTCGATTTCTTCCAGCGTAGTTCGCCCATAGACTTCAGGCTGGCGCTGGCCGAGGAGCCCGAGATTCGGGCCATTAATAAGCAGAAGACGAGACATAAACGGAGATAGCTGCAAATTTCGCCAATATTACACCATTTTCGGCGAAGTTAACGACATTTTTTTAGTGTCGTATATTTTGGGCTAGCGTAGCCCGGAGAACTGGCTGCGGGCGTTAGCCGGCGTGCTGCGGCCTGCTGCCAGATCGCTGAGCACGCTCATTAGCTCGTCGAGATCTTCTCTATGAAGCTCGCCTGAGTGTACGCCGAGTACATTTCCCTCGGTATCGGTGAAGACACTGAATGGTAGCCCGAAAAACTCTACGCCGAAGGCGGCTGCGGCGTCCATCGCGTCTGCCTGACCGATCAGGACCGGGTAGTTGAACTCGACGTTGTTCATTAATGCTCGTACGGGATCCGCCTGGTCGACGGCAATGCCCACGACCTGCAGCGAAAGGTCGTCATTCGCTTCCTGGTACTCGACCAGAAGCGGAATCTCTCGAAGGCAGGGAGCGCACCATGTTGCCCAGAAATTTACCAGCAGCGCCTTGCCTGGCCAGCTCCCGATAGATTGCGGTTCACCGGCTACGTTCTCCAGTGTAAATTCCGGAAGTACCTCCACGAGCTCGACAGACGGTGCCGCAACCGGAGCCTCCTGCGGTACCACGACGAGGTCCAGAGCGCGGTAGCCGACGTAGGCAAGTATGGCCGTACTGCTAAGCAGCAGAGTGACTAGGGCAGTGCGGGCCATTTGGCGCTACGGCCTATAGGGAGGCCAGGCTTCTGACGTGAGCGGCGAAGTCTTCGGCTGGAACATAGCCTACGAGTTTGTAAGCGGGCTGTTCCTCGCCCGACGCGTCATAGAACGCGATCGTCGGTGGGCCGAAGCTGCCGAAGTACTGCAGTAGCGCTTTATCATAGTCGTCATTCTCGGTGACATCGGCCCGTAGCAGAACGAAAGGCTCCAGGGCGGCGATGACTTCGGGCCTTGGGAATGTGTACTTCTCCATTTCTTTACAGGCGACACACCACTCGGCGCTGAAATCAAACATGACCGGCGTGCCGGCAGCCTGGGCCGACGCGAGTGCAACCTCCAGTTCGGCCACCGACTCGATCGGCTCGAATGCGAGATGCCCGGTGTCGAGTAGCTCCCCGCTACCTGCGACGAGACTACCGCGCGGAATCGGTTCGAGGGGATCGTTACCGCCGAGCGTTACGCCGATGAGCATAAGTGCACCGTAAATACAGGCCATGACGCCAAAGCCCTTGCCGAGCCGCCGAGTCGCTGGTGCTGACTCCGGTAGCGGCTCGAACGCTCCAAGGAATACGCCGGTGAGGAATACGAGCAGGGCCCATAGTAGTAATGTAATGCTGCCCGGAAGTACTCGCCCCATCATCCATACAGCGAGACCCAGCATCATCACACCGAAGCCGGCTTTGACCGTGTTCATCCACGGACCGGCCTTCGGTAGCAGTTTGCCGGCCGACGCGCCAACGATTAACAGCGGCGAGCCCATACCAAGACTCAGTGCGAACAAGGCTGCGGCACCTCGAACGACATCGCCACTCTGACCGATCACTGCCAGCGTTGCGACGAGCGGAGGCGCTACACAGGTCGTGACTATCAGTGCGGAAAGTGCGCCCATGACCGCGGTACCGACAAAGGTCCCAGACTTCTGGTTGTTAGACATATTCGCAAGACGCGTCTGAATCGCTGACGGCATCTGCAGCTCGAACATGCCAAACATACTCAGTGCCAGACCGACGAATAGCGCGGCGAATAATGTAAGTAACCAGGGTTCCTGGAATGCGGCCTGAAGTTGTGCGCCGAAGGAAGCGGCGATGGCGCCGCCTATCGTATAAGTGATGGCCATACCCATGACGTAGGACAGCGACAACGCGAAGCCGCGTCCTGCAGTGACGTTGTCACCTTGCCCGGCGATGATTCCGGACAGGATGGGCACCATCGGCAGTACACAGGGAGTAAACGCGAGTAACAGGCCCAGGCCGTAAAACGTGCCGAGAACAAGCCACCAGGAATCGCTCAACACCAACGCGGCAAGACGATCCTGTTCCGAGACGAGCAGCGGTGCCGCGTCGTCAATCTGGCCGGCGAACGCGCTGGAAGGCGGCAGCTCCAGTTCCGCTGTGTCCGTAATGACGGGATAGCAGATGCTGTCGACCTTGCAGCCCTGGAAGTTCGCCTCAACGACTATGTCGACGGCATCGGGAGAGGCTCTGGAGAAAGGTATCTGAATTTCGACGTAGTCGTAATAGACCTCTACGTCACCGAAATGCTCGTCGAAATGCGCTTCGCCCTCGG
Source organism: Candidatus Rariloculaceae bacterium (assembly GCA_045561025.1). Lineage (GTDB taxonomy): Bacteria > Pseudomonadota > Gammaproteobacteria > Steroidobacterales > Rariloculaceae > SMWC01. The sequence continues at coordinate 62,415 of JBJKYM010000009.1, read as the reverse complement.
GGATGCGAGCGCTGCCGAGTTGAATCGGGCTGTCAGTGCTAAAGGCGAACTTGTCGTTATACAGATAGTAGCCCGGCTCAATCTGCCAACTCAGCGTGAGTTCGTTCGAACCATCGACACGACTGTCCATAACGAAGGCTTCTTCCGGCGGAAGAATTTCGTCGGCGTTATTCGAGAGCAGGGTACTGAGAAACGATTCGTCGCTGGCGGCGCCTTCAGTCAGCGCAACATTGCTTATCCATCGCTGCGGCGGGTAGCAGAGGCCGATATCGGCGCAACCCTGCAACATGAGCTGAAAATCCATCTCCGCAAGAGCAGTGGATCGCGAGTAGGGGATCGTGACGTCGAACTCACCACGGTATGTCTCTACGACGCCGAAGAATTCATCCTCGTAGATTTTCCCCTCGGGTAACTGCGGTGCCCCGAGGGTTACGTCGTCTGTCTGGCTCGAGAAGTCGAAGCGCTCACGGTACAGGTAGTAGCCGTCCTCGACCGCGAAACTGAGCGTGATCTCGTCGCCTGACGCTTCAATCGTGTACGGGAAGGCCTGCTGGGGGGGCAGAACGTCCTGCGCGATGGCGGCCGAGCAGCCCAGGAGCCCTGCAAATAAGATCGCCAGCGGTTTCGCCACGCTAGGTTTGCCGTACATTCTCTATTCCTCCAGGCCGACCGATGCCGTAAGCCACTTTATATACTCCGCAGATCCACCTTGAACAGGGACAGCAAGAATCTCCGGTAGTTCATAACTCGTCAGCTTTCGTATCATTTCTTCCAGGGCATCGTAGCAGGCGGCGGTCGTTTTCACGAGAACGAGCACCGCCTCTTCGTGCTGGATTTTCGACTCCCAGCGATACGAAGACACTATACCTTCGAGCCTGCTTACGCACGCCGCAAGACGATGCTCCAGCAGCACTTCCGCGAGTCTGGTCGCCTCTTGCGCGTTGCCGCAGGTTGTCAGTACCAACAGGGCTTCAGAGCTCACAAGTGGTCTTCGCCAGAGCTGATCAGGCGGAAAGCATAGCCGGATCGCGGCCCGGATGTCATGGCGATTCGTCACAACCCCTTGAAATCCGCCAATCCGCGCCTATTATTAGCACTCGATTCGGCCGAGTGCTAATAAGAAAATCGGCCATAGGCTTATTTTTTCAATTAAATCATATATTTGGAGAGGGAGACCCACCAATGAATATTCGTCCCTTACATGATCGCGTCGTAATTCGGCGCACGGAGGAAGAGAAAACCTCCCCCGGGGGCATCGTGATTCCGGATTCCGCAACCGAGAAGCCCATCAAGGGTGAAGTCGTAGCCGTAGGTAACGGCAAGGTCCTCGACAGCGGCGAAACACGAGCTCTGGATTTGAAAGCTGGTGACAAGGTTCTGTTCGGGAAGTATTCCGGCACGGAGGTCAAAGTCGAAGGCGAAGAACTGCTGGTCATGCGTGAAGACGACGTCATGGCCGTGATCGAGGGCTGAAGCCCTTATCGCCGCACAGATAAAGTTTAAAAGGAATTAGGGAGACTGAAATGCCTAAAGAAGTGAAATTTTCCGACGACGCACGTCAGCGGATGCTCCAGGGCGTCAACACGCTGGCGAACGCCGTAAAGGTTACGCTCGGCCCGAAAGGCCGAAATGTTGTTCTCGAGAAGAGTTTCGGCGCACCGACCGTTACTAAAGACGGTGTGTCCGTAGCGAAAGAAATCGATCTCGAGGATAAGTTCGAGAACATGGGTGCCCAGATGGTCAAGGAAGTCGCTTCGCAGACGTCCGATGCCGCCGGTGATGGCACGACAACCGCCACGATTCTTGCGCAGGCCGTACTGCGTGAGGGACTGAAGGGTGTGGCCGCCGGCTTCAACCCGATGGACCTCAAGCGTGGAATCGATCAGGCCTCCGCTGCTCTCGTCGAGCAACTGGAGTCGCTGTCGCAGCCTTGCGAAGACGACAAGTCGATCGCCCAGGTCGGTACGATTTCCGCCAACTCCGATACGGAGATTGGCAGCATCATCGCCGACGCCATGGGTAAGGTCGGTAAAGAAGGTGTTATCACCGTCGAAGAAGGATCCGGACTCCAGAACGAGCTCGACGTTGTCGAGGGTATGCAGTTCGATCGCGGCTATCTCTCGCCGTACTTCATCAACGATCAGCAGAGCCAGTCGGTACAGCTCGAAGATCCCTACGTTCTGATTCACGACAAGAAGATCTCGAATATTCGCGATCTGCTGCCGTTACTCGAGGGCGTTGCGAAATCGAGCCGACCGTTGTTGATTATCTCCGAGGACGTAGAGGGCGAAGCGCTTGCTACACTCGTCGTCAACAACATTCGCGGAATCGTCAAGGTCGCTGCCGTGAAGGCACCGGGCTTCGGTGATCGTCGCAAGGCCATGCTGCAGGACATCGCTATCCTGACCGGTGGTCAGGTGATCTCGGAAGAGGTCGGACTGTCGCTGGAGAAAGCCGGTCTTGAAGATCTCGGTGAAGCGAAGAAGATCCAGATCACCAAGGAAAACACGACAGTCATCGATGGCGCCGGCAAGGCCGACGATATCAAGGGTCGTGTCGATCAGATCAACGCTGAAATCGAAGAGTCCAGTTCCGACTACGATCGCGAGAAGTTGCAGGAACGGGTTGCCAAGCTCGCCGGTGGCGTAGCCGTCATCAAGGTCGGTGCGGCGACGGAAATCGAGATGAAAGAGAAGAAGGCTCGCGTCGAGGATGCACTGCACGCCACGCGTGCTGCGGTCGAAGAGGGTGTTGTCGCCGGTGGTGGCGTCGCTCTGATTCGCGCCGTTGCCTTGATCACGGAGCTCAAGGGTAGCAACGACGACCAGAACGTAGGAATCAACATCCTGCGCCGGGCTGTCGAGGAGCCCTTGCGTCAGATCGTAACCAACGCGGGTGGCGATGCCTCTGTCGTGCTGAATGCCGTCGCCGAGGGCGAGGGTAACTACGGCTTTAATGCTGCGGTCGGCGACTATGGCGATATGGTTGGATTCGGAATTATCGATCCGACCAAGGTCACGCGTCTTGCGTTGCAAAACGCTGCTTCAGTTTCCGGATTGCTTCTCACGACGGAAGCAATGATTGCCGAGGCGCCTAAGGAAGAAGGCGCGGCTCCGGCCATGCCTGATATGGGCGGCATGGGTGGTATGGGCGGCATGATGTAAGTCGCTCCGACTACTTCGGAACCAAAGGTACAAAGCCCCGCCTCGTGCGGGGCTTTTTTTATGGTGACAGCTCGCGAACCATCGCTACACTTGAACTTATGAGTCCTATCCCGCCTGTCGACCTACCCAAAAGCCTGGAGGGCCAATGGGACCAGGTTTCCGGGAAGCTCGCCGAGCTACCGGTCGATCTACTGGCAGGAACGGAGGCCGTTGCAGCAACCGTCAGCCGCGTTGCCGTATGCAGCGATTTCGTATTGGCTACGTTGCTGCAGCAGCCAGGTACGCTTGTAGAGCGTTTGGCCGAACCGGATCCGTTGCGGGAAACCGATCTGCGGCAGCAGCTCGAGCTTGGCGCCTGCAGTGAATCGGATGCGATGTCGCGACTTCGCCGCTTTCGCCATGTCGAGATGGCGCGAATCGCGTGGCGCGATCTATCGGGATGGGCAGATCTGGAGACGAACCTTGAAGATCTGTCCCTGCTGGCAGATTTCTCCGTATGTGCGGCGCTTCGGTTCGCGTCCGATCAGCTGGCCTCGCGCTACGGCAGGCCCATCGATAGGGAAGGGAAGGAGTTGCCGCTGCTCATACTCGGGATGGGGAAACTGGGAGGATATGAGCTCAACTATTCCTCTGATATTGATCTCGTCTTTCTTCATCCCGACGGCGTAGAAATATCCGGCCTCCGAAATATCGATATCGAGGGCTACTATCGTCGGTTGGCTCAACTTCTTGTGAAGCTGCTCGACAATGTAACGGCCGATGGATTCGTATTTCGCGTCGATACGAGGCTCAGGCCGTTCGGCAAAAGCGGACCTCTGACTGTCGGAATTTCAGCGTTCGAGACTTACCTGGTTCGTCATGGCCGTGACTGGGAGCGCTACGCTTATCTGAAGGCGCGGCTACTCACCGGGCAGGAATACGAAAGCGAAGTCTTCGACGAGATACTTACGCCATTCGTCTATCGGCGCTACATCGACTTCGGTGTGTTCGGCGCACTTCGGCACATGAAGGCGCTGATTGTTCGCGAAGTCGCCCGTCGAGATATGGCGGACAACATTAAGCTCGGCTCGGGCGGCATCCGCGAGATCGAATTCATAGTGCAGGCTTCGCAGCTCGTTCGTGGCGGACGCGATCCGTCACTCCGCGAGCGTTCCCTTCTGACCGTCCTGCCTGGAATCGTCGGTAGTCGCCAGCTGACCGTGGCGGCTGCAGCTGCCCTTGCCGAGGCCTACCGGTATCTTCGTGCTCTGGAGAATCGGCTGCAGGCTATGAATGACAAACAGCTTCATAACCTGCCGACCGATGAACTAACCTGCGCGCGCCTCGCCTACGCGATGCAGGAGCCGGACTGGGCAACGCTCGTGGAGCATCTAACCGCACATCGACGGCTGGTAGAAGAGCAGTTCGCGGGGGTGGCTTTCGAAGAGCAGGATGATTCGGCTGCAGTGACGGAGCCTGGAACGTCCCTGGTCGCCTGGGAGGGGGCCTGGGAGGCGTCCGAGTTCGTTGCGTATCTCGAAGAAACGGACCTAGAACAAACCGACGAGATCCTGTCAGTGCTGAAGGATGTTCGTGACGGTCCTTTGTACCAACGAATGGACGAGCTGTCCCGGCAGCGTCTCTCCGCGACGATGTATCGAATTCTGCCGCTACTGGATAACGACCAGCGGCCGGCGGAAACGTTGAGTCGAGTGCTACCGCTGATTCGCGCTATCTGCCGGCGCAGTGCCTACCTTGCGCTACTGAACGAGAATCCCGAGGCGCTGGCGCGACTGCTCGCACTCGCGCGCCAGAGCGAATTTCTGATTCGCCTCGTGACCTCGTATCCGCTGTTGCTCGATGAATTGCTGGATCCGAGAATCTTCGAGACACCACCGAGTCGCCGGGAGCTGGAGAACGCTCTGCAGCGCGGCGCCGATCTCGCTTCAGCGACAGACGTAGAACAGCGGCTGGAAGCGCTAAGGCAGTTCCAACGCACGGCAATGTTCAGAATCGCCGTTGCTGATCAGTTCGGACATCTGCCTGTCATGAAGGTCAGCGATCGATTGACCGATACCGCGGAGATCGTTCTGCAGTTCGCATTCGACACGGCATGGACGGAACTCGAGACCAGGCACGGCAGACCGATGTGCGGTGACGAGTCCAGTCTTAGCGAGGCCGGCTTCGTCGTGATCGGTTACGGCAAGCTGGGCGGCTATGAGCTCGGCTACGGTTCCGATCTCGACCTGGTGTTTCTCCATGACTCCCACGGTACGAACCAGGAAACGGACGGTGAGTCGGCTACGTCCAACGAACGATTCTTCATGCGGCTTGCGCAGCGCATGATTCACTTCCTTGGCATGCAGACGAGCTCCGGCCGACTCTACGAGATCGACACGCGACTTCGACCGAGTGGCGATTCCGGTTTTATGGTGACGAGTATGGACGCGTTCAGGCGTTACCAACACAAGGAAGCCTGGGTATGGGAGCATCAGGCCCTCCTTCGCAGCAGGTCCGTTGCCGGTTCGGCGAAATTACGCGAGCAGTTCGAGGCGGAGCGGCGTGAAATCCTCACCTCCCACGTAAATCGTACTGACCTTAAGAGCGAGATCGTTCGTATGCGGCAGCGGATGCGCAAGGAACTGTCGGAGAGTCGAGACGGGCAGTTCGACATCAAGCAGGATCGTGGCGGACTGGCTGACATAGAGTTTCTTGTCGACTACTGGGTATTGCAGAATGCGTCCCAGCGACCCGAGCTGATCGCCTATCCAGACAATGTCCGCCAACTTGAGGAGTTAGAGCACGCGAAGCTCGTTTCTGCAGATCTCTGCGCGAAGTTAACGAGTATCTATCTGGAACTCAGAGAGTGCTCACACAACCTGGCGTTGAATGACGCGGGTCGAACGGTTGAGGATCCGAGGTTCGAAGCGGAGAGAGCGTGGGTCAAGTCGGTCTGGGACGATGTATTCGCCGAGTAAGCTCGGATGCGAGATAGTATAATTGCTAAATATCAGAATACGCGGAGACAGGCGGGTGCGAGCGAGAGACGGAAGGGTAGAGCAGGAGCTGGTCGTTGCCAATGCAGAGAATCTGTATCGTGTAGGCCACGACGATCTACCGTTGCATTGCCCGCTGCCGGGTATGTACTTGTGGAATTCTCATCCTAAAGTCTATCTGCCGATAGAGGCGACCGGAGAGTCGAAGTGTCCCTACTGCGGGGCCAACTACGAACTGACACCCGCTATATCGTAGTGTCCTCGCCGTGAGTACCGCTGACAGTGCGGGTCTTCTCCACCACGTCAATCTTGCCCGTGGCTACCGTGGCGGTGAGCGCCAGACTGAACTACTGATTCGCGGTCTTTCGGCTTATCTGCCGAATCAGCGTCTGATCGCGCGTCGCGGCACTCCGCTTCACACACGCCTGGAGAACTCGCCGGGTATCGAAGTGATTCCCGCAAGCGGGCGTCGTGAAGCGCTGGCCGCGACCGCGGGTGCGTACTTTCTGCACGCGCACGAGACCCGTGCTGCACAGGTGTCATGCTTGAGGCATCTGCGATCGCGAACGCCCTACATTATTACCCGTCGCATCGACAATCGGCCCAGGCCGGATCCGTTGACGAGGTTGATGTATCGTCGCGCCGCTCGGGTTGTGGTTCTGTCCAATGCGATCGGCGCGTCTCTGGCGGCGATGGTGCCGCGCGCCGAACAGCAACGCATACCCAGCGTGGCCAGCAACCTCCCTTCTGATCCGACGTGGGTGCGTGAGTTTCGAGAGCGCTTCAACGGCAAATTTCTGGTTGGTCAGGTGGCCGCGCTTGACGACAGTCACAAGGGTCAACTGACGCTGTTGGAAGCGGCGCGTCGTGTTGCGCCGTCGAACCCGGACCTGCAATTCCTGCTTGTCGGTAGTGGCAGGGATGACGAGCGAATTCGGAGTGCGGCGAAGGATCTGGACAACGTTAGTTTTACCGGATGGGTCGAGAACGTCGGCGATCATCTTGCCGCGCTCGATCTCTTCGTCCTGCCGTCTTTAAATGAAGGCCTCGGCTCAATTCTTCTGGACGCCATGCAGTTCGGCCTGGCTATTGTCGCTAGCGACGTGGGTGGAATTCCTGACGTCGTTGAACACGGCGACAACGGCTTGCTGGTCCCTCCGGGTGAGCCAGCTCCTCTGGCTGACGCGATCGTTCGCTTGTACAGGGACTCCGAGATGCGTAATGCTATGTCGACGGCCGCTCGTCAGAGAGCGGAAAACTATCGTCCGGAATCGATGGTAGAGCGGTACTGGGAGCTCTATCTAAAGGTATTTCCGGAAATATCGAAACTACAGGCAAGCGCATGATAATTGTCACCGGCGGCGCCGGCTTCATCGGAAGCAATATTGTTCGATCACTGAATCGCCGTGGCGAAAAGGATATTGTCGTAGTCGACGATCTGACCGATGGCCACAAGTTTACGAATATTGCGAACTGCCAGATCGCAGACTACTGGGACAAGGATCTCTTCCAGCAACGGCTCAGAACCGGGTTGAAGTTCGAGCCGGGTTGTATCTTTCATCAGGGTGCCTGCGCTGTTACTACGGAGTGGAACGGCCGCTACATGATGGATACCAACTATCAGTACTCCGTCGAGTTGCTAGACTACTGTCTCGAGAACGACGTCCCGCTTATCTATGCATCCTCGGCGGCGGTCTACGGTGCCAATCAGGAATTCAGGGAAGAGCCCAGCCTCGAGCGGCCGCTGAACATCTACGGCTATTCGAAGCTCCTCTTCGACCAGCATGTGCGCCGCAGGTTCGCAGCTTCTACAACGCAGATTACCGGCCTGCGTTACTTCAACGTCTACGGACCCGGGGAAGCACATAAAGGCGGTATGGCAAGCATCGCGTGGCATCTGAACCAGCAGGTTCAGGATAATGGTGAGGCGAGACTTTTCGAAGGCAGCGATGGCTATTCGGCTGGAGAGCAACGGCGGGACTTCATCTACGTCGACGATATTGTCGATGTGAACCTCTGGTTTATGGATCATCCGGATAAGTCGGGGGTCTTCAACGTCGGTACCGGCAAGGCGTCAACCTTCAACGACGTAGCGAACGCTGTTATCGACTGGCATGGAAAAGGCGAAGTCAGCTACATCCCGTTTCCTGCCGGCCTGAAAGCCAGCTATCAGAGTTTCACGGAAGCGGATATCGGAGCGCTCAGGGCGGCGGGATACGAAGCCGGATTTGCGGATGTTAATGATGGAGTTCGAGTTTATCTCGGTCGTTTAGCTGAGGCTTAGTGGGCGAGCAGCAAAAGATTCTCGTCGTCGGCCCGTCCTGGGTCGGGGACATGATAATGGCGCAATCCCTCTACAAGCTGCTTGCGAGACGCAAGCCGGAGGCTGAGATTCATGTGCTCGCCCCGGCCTGGTCGAAGCCTGTTCTCGATCTTATGCCGGAAGTTTCCCGGGCGATCGAGAAGCCCATCGGCCATGGCAGGCTAGGTCTTCGCGTTCGCCGGGATCTGGGCCGCAGTTTACGAGCGCAAACGTACACCCAGGCTATCGTCCTGCCCAGATCCCTGAAGTCTGCGCTCGTACCGTTCTTCGCCTCGATCCCATTACGGACAGGATTTCGCGGGGAGTCGCGTTTCGGTTTACTGAACGATCGCAGACCGTTCGATCCAAAGCTTCTCGATCAGACCGTAAAGCGGTTCGTTGCACTTGGTCTTGAACGGGCGGAGACCGAGCTGCCGAAGATCGAGGCGCCGGCGTTGCAGGTTCGCGACGAATCCCGACTTCGAACGCTTGCCAGGCACGAACTCGACGCTAGCGTCGACAGTGTCGCATTGATGCCCGGCGCAGAATACGGACCGGCGAAGCGTTGGCCGCTCGAGTATTTCACTGATCTGGCAGCGCGGCTCGCTGGCGTCGGTGTATCGATCAGAGTGTTCGGCTCTGAGAAGGAGCGGGAGTTGGGAGAGGCGATTGTCGAATCCCTCGATCCGGCGCAAGCCAGGAACCTCTGCGGTGAGACCAGCCTCGTAGAAGTAGCGGATCTCTTAAGCGCGGCGACCGTTGCGGTGACGAACGACTCAGGCTTGATGCATATGGCGGCGGCGGTGCAGACTCATGTTGTTGCGCTCTATGGTTCCTCTACGCCTCGTTTTACTCCACCGCTCGCGGACTCAAGCAGAGCGTTTTTCCTCGATTTGGAGTGCAGCCCCTGCTTCAAGCGAGAATGCCCCCTGAATCACTTTCGCTGCATGCGTGAGATTTCCGTTGATGCGGTCTGTAGTGCGGTCATCACGGCTCTCGGTGGAACGACTGACGAGCCTGGCGGGGATGCATTGTCCTAGTCTGTATCGGCCGGTTGCGACGCGGCAATCCTCGATAATGCTAGTATTTCCGCCGGTGGCAGATCCTACATTAAATAGGCAGGACGGTAGCGTCGTTCTATTCGATGCGCGACGCACTGATCACGTGTCTGATGAATGGTTTCACGAAACCTACTGGCGCGAGTCGGGCCAGGTCGTGGGTGAAGCTTCCGGACGTGGTGCGGTCATCTTCGTTCGCCACAACGACAGTACCTGGGTCCTGCGCCACTACCACCGAGGCGGATTCGTCGGGCGCTTTGTGAGCGATCTATATATGTGGCGTGGTTTGGAGCGTACACGCGCCTTTCGCGAGTGGCGTTTGCTGTCAGAGCTGTGCGATCTGGGTTTGCCGGTCCCTGCACCTATTGCTGCACGTGTTCGGCGTGCGGGGCTCGGATATACGGCTGACCTTATTACCGAGTACCTTGATGATACCCGCTCGTTCGAGTCGATCATCAATGAATCGGACGTCAGCCTGAAACACTGGCAACGGATCGGACGTACGTTGAGGAAGTTTCATGACCATGGTGTCGATCATTCCGATCTGAACGTGAGCAATATTCTGTTGGATTCCGACGATAAGGTATATCTCGTAGATTTCGACAAGGGGGAGATACGAGGGTCCGGCGCATGGCGAGACGGCAATCTCAGACGGCTCAACCGATCGCTACGCAAAGTAGCGTTGGAGACGGGAAGAACCTTCGATACGAATGGTTGGCAGGCGCTGGAACAGAGTTATCAGTCCTTACGATAGATATCCGGATATTCCGGCGGTCGCCCCTTGAATCTTCTGTAAGTCCAGATGTACTGATCGGGTGAGCGCCTGATGTTGTCCTCAAGCAGGGTCACGAGACGTTGCGTGTCGGCGACGGGATCATCGCTCGGAAAGTCGGCTAGAGGTGGAGAGATATTAATTACGTATCCGGAGTCATCGGGCAGACGGTGGAAGAAATAGGGTAGTACGGTTGCACCGCTGAGTTTGGCCAGTCGACTGGTGGCGGTCGTGGTGAGTGCGGGTTCACCAAAGAATGGCAACAGGACGCTGTTGCCACCGATGTGGGCGTGGTCAGGAACGTAGGCTCGCAACTTGTTGTTGCGCAGATCGCTAACCAGCCCGCGTACATTATTATCGGGAACAAGCTCGGGCAGGCTCCTGCTACGCCCATGCCGAATCAGGGCATCCAGCATTTCGTTTTTTGCGGGTTTGTACATTCCTCCTGCGGAGTCGAAATGGTCCCCGATAATGCTGACGCCGACTTCGATACAGGTGAAATGACCGACGAATAGCAGGATGCCTTCTCCTTTTTCCTTCGCGGCGAGCAGATGCTCCAGGCCTTCGACCTGTATAAGTTCCCGGCGTTGTTCCTGTGGCGCGAACCAGCCGAGCGCCATCTCCGCGACGGAAGCCCCGAGCGATTCGAAGTATCTGATCAGAAGTTGACGTCGTTCGTCGTCGTCTAGTTCAGGAAAGCAGATCTCGAGATTACGCGCGGCGCCGTGCAAGCTTCTACGCATGAGCGGCCTGATTATTCGCCCGAAGCGCTTACCGATACGTATCTGCCAACGGAACGGCAGGTGAACCGAGCAGCGCAGCCAGAACAGAAGTAGCCAGACGTGCCAATAGCGCGGCGCCCAGAATCGGGCAAGCGAAATATCGTCTTGCTTGCGGCTCATCCTCTAAGTTCGCGAGTCCCGTCAGCTGGGGTCGCTTCCTTTTCTGTAGATATCCGGATACGGGTACGGTCTTCCTTTAAATCGCTTGTGGATCCAACAATACTGCTCCGGGCACTGGCGCACGAAGTTCTCGAGCTCAGTCATGAGTCGCGAGGTATCTTCGGTCATGTCATCGCTGGGGAAGTCATCGAGTGGCTTGCCAATAGTCAAAACATGCCCCGAGTCATCGGGAAGCCTGCGTCCGAAATAGGGAAGCACGACCGCGCCGCTCAATTTGGCAATACGGCTGGTCGCCGTATTCGTCATGGCGGGTACGCCGAAGAATGGCACAAGCGCGCTATACTTTCTTCGATAGCTCTGGTCGGCGGCGTACCAGACAACTGCGTTGCGCGACAAACTGCGCACCAGCGATCGAACACTGTCCTTGTGAAATAGTTCATCGATTGAACGCTTTCTTCCTCGCGTCATGATGACGTTAACCATGTCGTTTTTCTGTGATCGATACATCCCGGAGATATGCGGACAAAGTTCTTCCAGGGCGGGGAAGAAAAACTCCAGGTTCGTGAGATGCGCGCTGAACAGGATTACTCCTTTCCCCTTCGCGAGCGCTTCCCGCAGATGCTCTTCGCCTTCGACACGAATCAGATCGCGAATAACCTGTTTCGAACCGAACCATGCCATAGACAACTCGGTGACAGCGATACCGATCGCCTCGAAGTGCCGGCGCAGCAACGCTTCTCGTGCAGTATCTGAAAGATCAGGAAAGCAGACGGCGAGATTCTGTCGGGCAACGTGTCGTTTCGGATACAGCAGAACCCGGAGAAAGCGCCCCAATTGCCTCCCCAGCCAGATCTGCACGGAGAACGGCAGAAATACACTGAATCGTATCCAGCCGTAGACCAGCCAGGTAAACCAGTACCGCGGCGTCCAGAACTGAAGGAGTGAACGATTCTCGTAGGCTTCCATGATCCATCGACCGAAAGGAGGGTCTGAAGTCTGGCGGCAGATTCTACTAGGGATTGGCGTTCAATCGGGTAATATTCTCCGTTCAGGCTACACGCAGTGAGCCGGGTTCGACGATGTAGGTACTTGAAACTTCTGTCTTTCGCCCAAATCTAATATCCGATGACGTCTTTGGACGAGATTTAACAGCGGAGCCACGATGAAACGAATTCTCCTATTTCTGGCCACGAACGTAGCCATACTGATCGTCCTTTCGATAGCAATGCAGTTGCTCGGTATTGAGTCACTACTCGCCGAGCAGGGCACTCAGCTCGACCTTGGCGCATTGTTGATATTCTCAGCTGTTATCGGCTTTGCGGGATCGTTTATCTCGCTCGCGATCTCGAAGTGGTCGGCGAAGCGTCTGACAGGCGCACAAGTTATCGAAGCCCCCCGAAACGCGACGGAAAGCTGGCTGTTAAACACGGTTCAGCGGCAGTCACAGCAGGCCGGTATAGGAACGCCGGATGTCGCGATCTATGACTCGCCTGAGATTAATGCGTTTGCTACCGGCGCTAGACGCAACAGCGCCCTGGTCGCAGTCAGCACAGGACTATTGGGTCAGCTCAGTAAGGATGAAGCCGAAGCCGTGCTAGCGCACGAGGTCAGTCACGTCGCCAATGGCGATATGGTGACGTTGGCACTTATTCAGGGAGTCGTGAATACATTCGTCGTGTTTCTGTCCCGCGTAATCGGCTTCCTCGTTGATCGTCTGATCTTCCGTACAGAACGCGGCTACGGCCCCGGATTCTTTATTGCAAGCATCGTCGCGCAGATAGTCTTAGGGATACTGGCGAGCACGATCGTCATGTGGTTCTCTCGCAAGAGAGAGTTTCGTGCCGATGCCGGTGGGGCAAAGCTGGCCGGACGCGAAAGTATGATTGGCGCACTGGAGCGGCTGCAGCGGCTGCACCAGCCCTCACAACTCCCTGAGTCGATGCAGGCCTTTGGTATTTCAGCGGGAGGCGCCTCGGGGTTCAAACGCCTGTTCATGTCGCACCCGCCGCTCGAGGAGCGTATCGCCGCACTACGAGAATCTTAAGGGTCGCCGAACGCGAGACAGTTCATTGCTATTCCTGATGCGGATGTTTTAGAGTCGGCGGCGTTATGAGGAATATTCTGTCCATCGTACTCGCTCTCGCACTATGCCTTAGTGTGGGTACCGGAACGGCTGCCGCAGCCGAATTCGTTCCTGAGTACGAGAAGGCGGACTATTTACTCGTCGTAAAGTCTGAGCGGAAGCTCTATCTCTATAGGGATGGTGAGATTCTTCGCAGCTTCGACATTGCGCTCGGCCTCATACCCGAAGGGCCGAAACAGCGAGAGGGTGATTTCAAAACGCCTGAAGGCCGCTATCAGCTCTCCGCAAGAAATCCGAATAGCGACTACTTTCTGTCGATAAAAATTTCCTATCCGGACGCTCGCGATATTGAACGCGCTCGCGCCGCCAATGTGTCACCCGGTGGCCAGATAATGATTCACGGCCGCCCTAACGAGCCGAAGTACTCGGAGAGCCGCTACCAGACATGGGACTGGACAGACGGCTGTATTGCCGTATCCAATTCGGACATGGTGGATATCTGGCTAATGACCAACGCCGATACACCGATCGAGATTCGTCCCTGAGAGCGCAGTCATCATACTGTCGGCTCCGATAACCAGAGTCCTCTGAATCATGGATGCCTTAATTAGTCCGGAGGGTAGCCTCGAGATACTGTCTCGCTTCGAGGTCGCACAACTTCGAGATTCCGGTGAGGGTGGCCTATACGATCTCTGGCGACAGTGTTCGCTGGCCGTCCTGAATGCGGGTGCCGAGAACGACGATGTGCGAGAGATTCTGAGGCAGAACAGGGATTTCAGTATCGCCATTGTTCAGCAGGAGCGAGGGATGGAACTCGCCCTCGCTAACGCGCCCGACTCGGCTTTCGTCAATGGCCGCATGATTCGCGGCATTCGAGAGCAGCTGTTCTCTGTGGTCAGAGATTTAATCTATGTCCACGATGAGGTTGTCAGCAGCGACGGATTTGATCTAACGACATCAGAGGGCGTCACCAACGCCGTTTTCCACATACTTCGAAATGCGCGCTCGCTCCGGGCGGGCGAAGAGCCCAGGCTCATCGTGTGTTGGGGCGGCCACGCGATCAGTCGTGGCGAGTACGACTACACTAAGCTTCTCGGTTACGAACTGGGGCTGAGAGAACTGGACGTCTGTACCGGTTGCGGATCGGGTGCAATGAAGGGACCGATGAAAGGTGCCGGAATAGGACACGCGAAGCAGCGCATCCGCTCGGGTCGTTACCTCGGTATCACCGAGCCGACGATCATCGCGGCAGAATCACCGAATCCGATCGTTAACGAACTCGTCATCATGCCGGATATGGAGAAACGTCTCGAAGCGTTCGTTCGGCTCGCCCACGGTATTGTCGTTTTTCCCGGCGGGGTCGGTACGGCTGAGGAGATCCTCTACATACTCGGCATTCTTCTAAGTCCCGGAAACGAGAAAATGCATCTACCCCTCGTTTTTTCCGGGCCGAGTAGTAGTGAGCTGTATTTTCAACGATTACACGACTTTATCGGAGCGACCCTGGGTCCAGTGGCACAGGATCGCTACGAGATCATTATCGATAACCCGAAAGCGGCTGCCGACGTTCTTAATGACGGATTGCGGGACGTAAAGGATTTTCGTGCTGAAAACGATGACGCCTATTTCTTCAACTGGATGCTTTCCATCGGCGAAGAGTTCCAGCGGCCGTTCGACGCGACCCACGAGAATATGGCGGGACTCAATCTGCATAGAGACCAGCCCATCCACGAACTGGCCGTAAATCTCAGGCGCGCCTTTTCCGGGATCGTCGCGGGAAACGTTCGCGAATCGGGTATTCGGGTGGTGGAAGAGAATGGACCATTTGAACTCAGCGGCGAGCCGGCACTCATCGGTCTGCTCGACGATCTATTGCGAGATTTCGTTGAGCAGCGCCGAATGCGACTGTGCGACCCATCCGACTACGTGCCCTGCTATCGAATCGTAAACTGAGCGTGAGCCTGGCCGGATTACGTTCGAGCATCGCAAAACGACATCATTCTATTACGTAAAAAGGACTGTAAGATATTTTTTTTAAAATAGTTTTATCTTAGTTCTTTGTGATGCAGTTCCTGGAGAATTGTGGCGCCCAATGCTTAAATTGCTCTCACACAACGACAGGGATTGTCATTGCGAAGATGAGCGACCAAAAGAACCATCAGTTTCGTCCAGCACTCTCCGATCACGCTGGAGCCATCGGCCGGCCACGTAGGGCCGCGTCCAGACCCACGAGCGCTGCGGCGTCCAACGACACCGAGCAACAGGGTTGGGAGGCCTATCGAAAGTGGCTATCCAGAGTGGATGCCCAACCGGCTCAGCGATCGTCGTTAGACGCTTCGATCTATAGCTGGCGCGGATACAATAACTGGGCTGACAAGGTTCGCCAGACCTGGAAGTCCGACGAGCCAGGAGGTTCCTAGGCGCAAGGTAGCTTAGCCTTCGACGGTCGCACTTTCCGGCGGCGCCTCCTGAGCTGAGACGCTTTCTCTGGACACGTCCGCATCCTCTTCGGATACGCTCGCCACATCGGTGTCAGCTTCCCTGGACTGCTTCTTTCCCTCAAGCCGGTCCATCAGCGTATACCAGCCATCTATATCGTTCCAGACACGCCAGCTGGGCATTTCGAATATCCCCATTCCGGATTCAGTAGCACGAACGTAGTTCTACGAGTCCCTGAGCGTCGTTACCAGTGGTATATCGAGGCTCATCAGAAAGCGCATCAGCTATTGCGACACAAGCGTATTCGAGCGAACGCGGTTGGCCACGATACCGAGGCGTTCATCGGAACGCTTGATCTTGGCCACCAGCAATAAATCAGCAATACATTTCGCAGCGGCGTGTATGTCGATGTCGGAAGGCATGACGGGCACCAGAATTACATCGGCGCCCCGTGTGATCTCGGGAAACCACTGGCTTGCCATCGCGGCCGGCGTATCAATGATCAGCGGGTCGCAGTCCTGCGGGACCCGCAGCTGCCAGCTTCGCGTGACGGCGGCGGAGCGTTCGAAGCCTGCAATACCGTGTGCCGGCGTCAGATCGTTCGGACGGCGGCTGAGCCAACGCATACTGGAAGCCTGCGGATCCAGATCCATCAACGCGGGTCTGAAATCCGAGACCGCGAAGTTCGCAGCCAGATTCGTCGCAAGTGTCGTCTTTCCGGAGCCGCCCTTCGGATTTAGAACGAGGATTCTTTGCGTGTCGACTGCCCGGTTATGCCTTTTCCAGGTCCTGAGTATTCAGACTCGCGGACCATAATAAGTTAAAGACAGTGTGACGTGACAGTTTTCTTGAGTTATTGAGAGGCTTCTCACATCTAGTTGTTCTGTGCGTCGGTAGTCTTTATCAGGCGCAAAGCGTTCTAATGCTAAGGACAACAATAACGTGGAAATATTCGTTCAGTGGTTGGATGACCTGGAAGACCTGATCGCCTCCCTGATACATTCCTGGGAGAGATTGCGCGTTCGGTGTCTGCAAATCGGCCTCCTCGCGGCTCTGACACTGCTGGCAATCGAAGTCTCCAATGTCTCGACAGCGCTGGCGCCGACATTCGCACTTGCCGCACTCGCCAGCGTGACACTCTGGCTGACGACGCTCCTCTATACCCGATTCCCGGGAGAACGCGACGATGCGGCCCGGGTCTCGAGTCAACTAAACGCTTGAAATCCCCATTCCCGCCCCCATATAGCCCGAGAATTCCGGGACTCTGGGTGTGTGCATGGCCGATTCTGATCAACAAGCGACCTTCAGCTTTCAGACCGAAGTAAAGCAGCTAATGCACCTGATGGTGCACTCGCTGTATAGCAATAAGGAGATATTCCTCCGCGAGCTGATATCCAATGCTTCGGACGCGAACGACAAACTCCGCTTCGAGGCGATCGCGGAGCCTGCGCTGCTCGAGGAGCAGCCGGATCTGAGAATCAGTGTCGGCCTGGACCCCGAAAACCAGACCATCTCGATCAGCGACAACGGGATCGGAATGTCTCGAGACGATATTGTTGAACAACTCGGCACGATTGCTCACTCAGGAACCTCTGAGTTCCTCGGTCGTCTCAGCGGCGATGCCAAGCAGGACTCTCAGCTCATCGGTCAGTTCGGTGTCGGTTTTTACTCTGCATTTATCGTCGCGGAAGAAGTAGAGGTCTCCAGTCGTCGCGCAGGTGCTCCGGCCAGCGAGGGAGTGAAGTGGACGTCCACGGGAGAGGGCGAATTCACCGTCGAAGATATAGATCGACCCGAGCGTGGTACGAGCGTGAAGCTCAAGCTCAAGCCGGACGAAACCGATTTTCTGCAGACGCCCGTTGTTACGGCACTAATCCAGAAGTACTCCGACCATATAGCGTTTCCAGTCGATATGCAGGGTGAAAGCGACGAGTCGGACGAGCCGGAGACGGTTAATCGAGCGAAGGCGCTTTGGACGAGACCTCGGACCGAGATCGAAGACGAGGAGTACGTCGAGTTCTACAAGCACATCGCACACGACTTCGTGGACCCGCTTGTCTGGAGTCACAACAGAGTAGAAGGTAAGCGCGAATACACCAGCCTGTTGTACGTTCCGGCGACCGCTCCTTTCGACCTGTGGAATCGGGAATCTCCACGCGGTGTGAAGCTCTACGTACAACGAGTCTTCATCAGTGATGAGGCAACGCAGTTCTTGCCGCTGTACCTCAGGTTTATCCGTGGTGTAGTGGATTCCAACGACCTGTCACTGAATATTTCCCGGGAACTGTTGCAGAAGGATCCGAATGTCGCAGCGATCAAGAGTGCGTTGACCAAGCGGATGCTGGATCTGCTCGAAAGGCTGGCCAGGGACGATACAGAGAAATATCGGGAGTTCTGGAATGCTTTCGGAACGGTTCTCAAGGAAGGTGTTGTTGAGGACCCGGGCAACCGCGAGAAGATCGCATCGCTACTGCGATTCGACAGCACAAAGTCCGATGCCGAGGAGTCCGACCGCTCACTGGCAGACTATCTGGAGTCGGCGTCCGACGACCAGGAATTCATCTATTTCCTGACGGCGGAGTCGCCCGCCGCGGCTCGAAGTAGCCCTCATCTCGAAAGCCTGCGCGAGAAGGGAATCGAAGTTCTGCTGTTGTCCGAACGAATAGACGAGTGGGTAATGCAGCACCTCACCGAGTATGACGGCAAGAAATTCCGCGACGTCAGCCGCGGTGAGCTTGACCTCAAAAGTGATGACGATGAGAAGCTTGCCGAGCCTGACCTGACCAAGGAGCAGCAAAGCTTCCTCAAGCGAATGAAGCGTGCGCTGAGAGAGCGAGTGAACGAGGTACGTCTGAGTGACCGGCTCAGAGAGTCGGCAGCGTGTCTCGTGGTGGGAGAGCACGAACTCGGTTTTCAGATGCGGGAACTTCTGAAAGCCGCCGGTCAGGATGCGCCCGATGATGCGCCCTCTCTCGAGCTGAACTTCGAGCATCCGCTAATCCAGAGGCTCGAGCGCGAAGCGGACGACGAGACGTTCGAGAGTCTTTCGGTCGTTATCCTGGAACAGGCTCGGCTGGTCGAAGGTCAGTCTCTCGATGATCCGGCGGGCTTCGTCCACCGGATGAACGATCTGCTGCTGGGCACGGAGTCGACGCCAGGCTAGGCTGTGGAGCGGCCGGCGACCAGGTGACGAGGCACCAGCCACCGTTCTATCCCTTCAAATAGAAGCTCGGTGCAAAGTGCCAGCAGCGCGGCTGGAATGGCGCCCTGCAGGATCAGGTTACTGTTGTTCAGCGCGAGACCGGTCACGATAGGTTCACCCAGCCCGCCGGCGCCAATGAAGGCTGCGAGTGTTGCGGTGCCGATGCTCACTACTGCGGCGATTCGCACACCGGCGAGAACATGCGGCAGCGCAAGGGGGATTAAGATATGGCGAAGCTGTTGCGCGTGAGTCAGCCCGAGCGCTGACGCCACTCGGCGAAGTAGTGGATCTATCGTGACGAGAGCCGTAATCGCGTTGCGTGCGATTGGCAGTAATGAGTAGAGAAACAAGGCGATGATTGCCGGCGTCTGGCCGACGCCGACAAGTGGAATCATTAGTGCGAGCAACGCAATGGAAGGAATCGTTTGCAATAATCCGGCGACGTAGAGCACAGCCTTCGAGAGTCTTCGCGATCGATAGACGAGCAGGGCGAGGCCTAGCCCTGCCACGCAGGCCGCGAGTAGCGCAATTCCGGTCAGCTTGAGGTGAACTAACGTGTTGTCCGCGAGGCTTGGCCACAGACCTGTCGTTGCTACCCGGTCGCTTGCGATCAATCCCTGCCCCGCGAGAAACGTTGCAGCGACCTCGGCGAAGCTGCGCTCCTTGACGACTACCTCGGCATTGAGTGCGCGCATCGCGGACTCGTCCAGCAAGCCGGCAAGTTCGGTGAGAATCGTCTTCGCCGTTGTGTTCATGTCCTGCCGTGCCAGTGGCAGTGCTCGGTAACTCGGGAAGTAGCTCCGGTCGTCTTCGAGAACAACGAGACCGTATCTGGGCAAATCTCCGTCCGTCGAGTACGCGTCCGTGACATCAATCTCTTCTTCGATCATTGCCGGATAGGCCAGGCCATGCTCTATCCCGAAGCTATCCTGTGGCAGACCGTACGCCTCCCTGAGGCCTGGCCAACCGTCCGCGCGGTCGCGGAACTCGTGGCTGAGCCCAAATCGCAGCTGTGGTTGCTGAGCGAGATCTGAGACCGATCGCAGGTTGTACTGTTCGGCGAGCTCGGGTGTAACCGCCAGCGCATAGGTGTTGTTGAATCCCAGAGCCGGCAGCATCTCCATTCCGAGCGGCTCGAGCGCCGTGCTCAACTGAATGTCGTTCAGGTCTGAACCGGTATTCAGAATTGCCTGACTGATAGTCCCGGTGTACTCCGCATAGACGTCGATCTCGCCGGCCCTCAAGGCTTCGAATGCGACCAACGTACCGCCGAAGCCGAACTGTCTCTCTACCGGTATGCCTCGTGACTCCAGAAGTTGCGCCATGATCTCGGCGAGCACGTACCCCTCGGTGAAGTTCTTGCTGCCGACCGAGATGGGCTCGGGCTGCGCCCAGGATATCGAGCTCAGTGTCGCCAGAGCGAGTGACAACAGGCCCCGGCTAATGCGCATCATCGATTCCGATCATTCGCGCAATGCTGTCGCTGGCCGGATTAGCGGCAACCTCGCTGGTCGCGCCGGTCTGCACGATTCGTCCCTGATGGACGATCGCCAGTTCCGACGTCAGACGCTTCGCTTCGGCGATGTCGTGCGTGACCAGAACCACGGTTGCGGGCTCAGCCTGAAGCAGGTCGAGAAAGCGCGTGTGGATATCGTGCCGGGTAATCGGGTCAACACCGGAGAACGGCTCATCCAGCAGAAGCACCTCGGGGCGTAGAAACATCGCCCGACAAATGCCGACGCGCTGTTGCTGTCCGCCAGAGAGCTGGTAGGGATAGCGATTGACGAGGCCGGGGTCCAGATCCATCAGCGTCATGAGTTCGGCGATACGAGTGTCGATATCGCTTTCCGCCCAGTTCTCGAGCTTTCCCAGGAGCCCGATATTCTGTGCGACCCGCAGATGCGGGAACAGGCCGGTTCCCTGGACGGCATAGCCGATGCGGCGGCGAAACTGGCTGAGATCGTCCGTTGGTAGTGGCTCGCCGAAAATGGTGACGGTCCCTTCGTCGGGTCTGATCAGCCCGTTAATCAGCTGCAGCAGTGTCGACTTCCCACTGCCACTCTCCCCGACGAGTCCTGTCACCGTGCGTGGCAGAATATCCAGCGTCAGGTTGTCGAGGACGGTGGTTTCGGCATACCGTTTGCTGACTTCCCGTAGTTCGATGATCCCGTTCATCGTGCTCTTACGATAACATCGAACTCCAGCTCGTAGCATCGCGACTCGCTATTGACGCCATTACGCAGAAACTCAGAGGATAATAAATGACTGACAACGAAGATTCCTCCAGACAAGGCGCGACCGATCACCTAACGCCTGAACAGTATCGGATTACGCAGGAAGCCGGAACCGAGGCCGCTTTTACCGGCGAGTATGTGGATAACAAGTCCGGTGGTATTTATCGCTGCGTCGTTTGTGGCGAGGAGCTGTTCTCGTCGGAGACCAAGTACGACTCGGGCTCCGGATGGCCAAGCTTCTACTCGCCGGCCGCCACTGATGCGATTGGGATCAACGAGGATCGATCCCATGGGATGGTCCGTGAGGAGGTGGTCTGTTCGAATTGCGAAGCGCACCTCGGCCATGTTTTCGGCGATGGTCCGCAGCCGACCGGGCAGCGTTACTGCATCAACTCTGCAGCGCTTAAGTTCGACGAGGACGAGGCTGATTGAGCGGGCGTTTAGGGTACGGCCCTGACGGTATAGATGACTAGTCGGGCAACAAGCGTCGAGAGATTCAGCGTCGATGGCCCGGCGGGCAATCTCGAGGCGATCGAAGAGCGGCAGGGTGAAGCAGAACCCGCTGCAGTTGCGCTACTTTGTCATCCCCACCCGTTATATGGTGGAACGATGGAGAATAAAGTCGTTCACACGCTTGCACGCAGCTTTCTGAATCTTGGCTGCCTGTCGATTCGTTTCAATTTTCGGGGAGTCGGAGAGTCCGCCGGCAGCTACGGAGACGGTGTCTGGGAGACGGAAGATGTTATCGCTGTCGCGAAGTGGATACGTGCCAGTTGGCCCGGCAAACCGTTTTATCTCGGCGGGTTTTCTTTCGGTGCTGCGGTTGCACTCAATGCGAGTGCGGCCCTCGATCCGGACGGTCTCGTTACTGTCGCGCCACCGACCGATAGGCTAGCAGTGGACTATGATCCGCCCGGTTGCCCGTGGCTCGTTATTCAGGGAGACGCAGATGATGTCGTCGCCGCCGTCGATATCATCGAGTGGCTAAACGGGTTGGAGCCGGGACCGGAGCTGCAGATGCTGGAGGGTGCAGGGCATTTCTTTCACGGTAGACTGATCGAGTTGCGCGACAATGTCGTAGCATTCTTCCAGCCGGCGTTCGCCCCAGGTCAACAACCGCGAGGTTCATAATGCTCAAACAACTACGCGATATCTTCAGCAGTACTCTCGGGAATTCGGTCCAGGAAGACCCGGGTGCTCGCGACCACGGCTTGCGACTCGCTACCGCGGCGCTCCTGATCGAAGTAGTTCGCGCTGACTACGAGGAAGATATCAAGGAAACCCACGCGGTCATTCGGCAGCTGCAGACACGTTTCGAGCTAACGGAGGAAGAAACGCTGCTTCTCGTCAAGGAGGCGGAACAGAAGGCCGACGATTCGGTCTCTCTGCAGGATTTTACGCGCCTGCTTCACGAGAACTTATCGATAGAGGAGAAGCACTCCGTTATTGAGATGCTGTGGATGATTGCGCTCGCCGACGATCATCTCGACAAGCATGAAGATTATGTGGTCCGTAAAGTCGCGGAGTTACTCTACGTCACACACGGCGATCTCATTCGCATCCGAAACGAGGTTAAGCAAGCTCACGAGTCGTGAGCTGAATCTCAGTCGATGAAGAACTGCTTCATGTAACGGATATTAAAGCGGCTCGATTCGTTCAGTGGCGTTACATCGATAGTGAAGATCAGTGTCTCTTCGTTCGACACCATCGTCTCCCCGATGTAGTAAATCGCCTCTTCCTCGCGGATCTCCCTTATCGAAATATTCTTGAGCTGACCGCTCAGGTTGATTGCGGAGGCCGACACAGCTCCCGATACGGAGGTACCGAGCGTTCCCGCTTCCTTTTTGATTATGCTGACATTCAGCAGTGCTCGATTGTCGCTGCGAACGATGTCGTATTGTCGAGCCACGTCCGGCGTAAGCTGTTCGGACGACAATGCGTTGAAATGGACAACATAGTCGCCGAAATCTTTGGAAGTTTCGGTGCCGGCCAATACGGGTTGAGTGAGGCTGGCTTCAAGGTCAGCGGGCTGCTGACAGCCAGCGGCGAGACATAGACAGAGAATCGGTAGCAGATGTAATCCCCGGATCATGCACATCTCCACTTCTCAGTTTCCTTCCGATACTAGCCTATTTCCGGATATCACGCAGCGCCGGTACGCGATCAGCTACATCGCAGCGCTTGAATAGAACGGAAATTCGCGCGAAGCGTTTCTTCTAGCGCAGGAAGTTCGGCAGCGGTATCGCGATGGAAATGGCCTGAATAAGAATTACAGCGAGCAACGGCGACAGGTCGAGGCCGGACATCGGAGGGAGGATACGACGAATTGGACGAAGAATTGGCTGATTCAGTTCGGAAAGCATCACCATCAACGGATGATAGCCGCCAGGAGATATCCAGCTGAGTATGATGTAAACAACAATCGTCCACGTGAACAGAGACAGCGTAAGGCTGACGAGACGTAACAGGACGAAGGTTGCCAGTACGTCCCAGGACGCCGTGTAGGAGGCCAGAGACAGAAGTAGCCAGGTTGCGAGACCTTCGATAGCGATAAGCACGACAAGCGTGGGCAGATCGATACTTGTGGTTGCGGGAATGAGTCGCCGTGCGGGTACCACCAGCGGATTGGTTGCCTTGACGACGAACTGGGCTATCGGATTGTAAAAATCGGCCCGAATCCATTGCATGATGAAACGCAGAAGGAACAACAGCAGGTATAAATGGCTGAGTACCCGGACCAGAAAAAATAGTGAATCACGCATAGTTCGAATCTGATGTGTCGCGTCTCGCGAAGACGGAAGATATCACGGCGCGATACTCGTCGCGTCACTCTGGGGGCGTATTCCGAAAATGGCCGTGCCGACACGTACGATCGTGCTTCCCTGTCGAATTGCAACTTCGAAATCTGCCGACATCCCCATCGAAAGCGTGTCCATGTGAATTCCCGCGGCTGACAGCGAGTCTTTCAGGCCACGCAGGCGGGCGAAGAATTGCGAGTTGTCCTCGGGATTCTTCGCGGCCGGGGGGAGCGTCATCAGCCCGCGCAGCTGGAGTCGCGGTAGTGACATGACCTTATGCGCAAGCGCTTCCAACTGCGACTCGTCAACGCCCGATTTCTGTTCTTCTCCCGCCAGATTGACCTGAAGGCAGACGTTCAGTGGCGCGCAGTAGTGTGGCCGTTGATCGTTGAGACGGGTGGCGACCTTGAGACGATCGACGGCGTGAGCCCAGTGAAAATTTCGAGCGATATCCCGCGTCTTATTCGATTGAATCCTGCCGATAAAGTGCCAGGTGATATCGAGAGACTGCAATTCCTCCAGCTTGCCGGTGGCCTCCTGAACGACATTTTCTCCAAAATCGCGAACTCCGGCGTCGTAGGCCGCTCGTATGGCGCTAACGCGCTGCCGCTTGCTTACGGCCAGAATAGTGACGTCCGTATCCCTGAAATCTCCGCTGAGTTGCGCATTCCGGACGCGTTCGCGTATTTCTGCAATGTGGTCCGTGATTTGAGTCACGCTTTGACTTAACCCTAGCCTATACTATGGACGGCATATGGTAACCCCATCGCTGGGGCTCGGGCTCAATGCTGTAGAGGGAGCTTATGGCTGCCGTAGATATCGCTCAGCTACTCGCGTTTGCTGTTAAGGAAAATGCTTCGGACCTGCACCTGTCTGCAGGCGTGCCACCGATAATTCGTGTCGACGGAGACGTCAAACGCGTAAACATGCCGGCGCTGAAGCATAAGCAAGTCCACGGCATGGTTTACGACATCATGAACGACAAGCAGCGCAAGGCTTTCGAGGAATTTTTCGAGACTGACTTCTCGTTCGAAATTCCGAAACTGGCTCGCTTCAGAGTCAACGCGTTCAACCAGCATCGAGGCTGTTCTGCCGTATTCAGAACCATTCCGTCCGAGATTCTTACTCTGGAGGATCTGGGTGCACCGCGAATCTTCAAGGACATCTCGATGCATCCGCGTGGCCTGGTTCTGGTGACCGGCCCAACGGGTTCAGGTAAATCAACGACACTAGCGGCAATGATTGACTACATCAACGACTCAAAGCCCGACCATATCCTCACGATCGAAGATCCGATCGAGTTTGTTCACGAGAGCAAGAAATCACTCATAAACCAGCGCGAAGTTCACCGCGATACGCTCGGGTTTAGCGAAGCGCTGCGATCGGCACTTCGCGAGGATCCCGACGTCATACTCGTTGGCGAGATGCGCGACCTCGAAACGATAAGGCTGGCGCTTACCGGCGCAGAGACCGGCCACCTGGTCTTCGGAACGCTGCACACGAGTTCCGCCGCCAAGACTATTGATCGCGTCGTAGACGTCTTCCCCGCTGCTGAGAAAGAAATGGTTCGCAGCATGCTGTCGGAGTCACTGCGCGCGGTCATTTCGCAGACGCTGCTCAAGCGTACCGGCGGCGGTCGAATCGCGGCACATGAAATCATGATCGGAACCCCCGCGATTCGCAATTTGATTCGCGAAGGCAAGGTCGCCCAGATGTATTCAGCAATTCAGACTGGTCAGGCGCAAGGAATGCAGACCCTCGACCAGAACCTCCAGGAACTCATGACGAAGGGTTTTATTACCAAGGAGGAGGCTCGCTTCCGAGCTGCCAACAAAGAGAACTTCTAGCGGAGTGCTAGAGAAGGAGTAGGTTGCGATGGAACGCGACCAAGCAATTCGACTGACGCAGAATATCCTGAAGAAGATGGTTGAGAACAATGGTTCTGACCTTTTCATCACAGCGGATTTTCCGCCTGCAATCAAAATCGACGGCGTTATCCAACCATTCGCCGATCAGCCGCTTACACCGGAACAGAGTTCGCTGGTTGTTCGTTCGATCATGAACGACAAGCAGTCACGCGAATTTGATGCGACGAAAGAATGTAATTTCGCGATCGCTCCTCAGGGAATAGGTCGCTTTCGTGTCAGCGCGTTTGTCGCCCAGGGAAACGTCGGCGCAGTCCTGCGTACTATCGAAACGAAGATTCCTTCATTCGAGGAACTCGAGCTTCCGGCTCAGCTGGTGGACGTCGCGATGGTCAAACGCGGGCTCTGTCTTGTCGTCGGCGGCACCGGGTCCGGTAAGTCGACCACGCTGGCGGCTATGATCGGATACCGGAATGTGAACTCCAAGGGTCACATCATTACTATCGAAGATCCTGTGGAGTACATGCATCCGCACAGTGGTTGCGTCGTAACGCACCGCGAAGTCGGTGTCGATACCGATAGCTGGCACAACGCGCTGAAGAACACGTTGCGGCAGGCTCCGGATGTCATCATGATCGGCGAGATTCGCGATCGCGAGACGATGGAGTACGGCATCCAGTTCGCCGAGACAGGTCATCTCTGCGTTGCCACTCTGCATGCAAACAGCGCCAACCAGGCGCTCGACCGCATCATTAACTTCTTCCCGGAGGAACGACGCCATCAGCTGTTGATGGATCTGTCGCTCAACGTCAAGGCGATGATTTCGCAGCGCCTGATTCCTCGTGAAAACGATCTGGGGCGCGTCGCGGCGATGGAGATCATGTTGGCGTCGCCGTTAATCAACGATTTGATCTTCCGCGGCGAGGTCGCACAGATCAAGGAGGTCATGGCCAAGTCGAATCGTCTGGGTATGCAGACCTTCGATCAGGCTTTGTTCCATCTGTTCGAAGACGGCGTTATCAGTTACGAAGAGGCGCTACGAAATGCCGACTCGAAGAATGAGCTCAGGCTGAAGCTCAAGCTCGAGAGCAAGCGCGAGATGAACGCTGCTGCGAAGCACCCTGAGAGTCTCCATCTGCTGGACGATCAGGAGAAGAGTGCAGCCCCTACTAAGGTAGGTTGCCGCGAATCGCTGTTCCATGAACGTTAAGCCGCTCTTCAAGCTGATGGTGGATAAGAAGGCATCGGACCTTTTATTCACCACTTTTGCTCCCGTGATGATCAAGATTGACGGCAAGATCCTGCCGGTCAATCAGATGGAACTCACGCCGAAGATGGTTCGGCAAGCGGCTCTGGAGTTAATGAACGAAGATCAACTCGAAGAGTTCACGCGAGAGCTCGAGATCGATTTCGCGGTATCCGAGGCGGGGCTCGGCAGGTTCCGAGTCAATGTATTCCATCAACGCGGCAATATTGCGATGGTGCTCCGCTTCATTACGCCCGAGCTACCCGAGCTGGATGTGCTCGGTATACCCGAGAACGTTAAGGATCTCGTGATGCTACGTCGGGGAATGATCCTAATGGTGGGCGCCAGTGGCTCGGGCAAGTCGACGACGCTCGCGGCCATGATCAATCATCGTAATACGAGCTCAGCGTCGCATATCGTTACGATCGAAGACCCGATCGAGTTTCTCCACACGAACAAAAAATCCATTATCAATCAGCGCGAGGTAGGGCTCGACACGAGGTCGTATGCCCGAGCGCTTCGAAGCGCGATGCGCGAAGCACCGGATGTCATCCTGATCGGTGAGATTCGAGACAAAGAGACGATGCAGGCGTGCATAGACCTGGCGGGTACCGGGCATCTGGTGATCGCTACTCTGCACGCGAACAACTCACCCGAGACACTCAATCGGATCATCAATATGTATCCGAACGATCAGCACAAGCAGGTATTTATGGATCTTGCGCACTACACGCGCGCGATAATTTCGCAGCGGCTGGTGCGCAGCAAAGAAGGCGAACGCGTGGCGGCAGTAGAAATCATGCTGAACACGCCCCATATCTCCGAGCTGATGCTGAAAGGCGATATCAGCGGAGTAAAAGAAGCGTTCAAGAATACGAACGAGCCTGGAATGCAGTGCTTCGATGATGCCCTGTTCAGCCTCTACGAGGTTGGCCGAATCAGCATGGAGGAGGCTCTAGCCAACGCCGACTCGCGTGCAAACCTTGAGGCGAAGATCAACTTCGGTTAGTACCGGCTCGCGCCGCCACGGCGGCCACTCCTACTCTACAAAAACCGTCGCGGCGTCGAATACGGGGCCATCGACGCAGACTCTCTTCATTGCAGGTCCGCTCGGAGTCTGAACGAGAATTGTGCAGCCCGCACAACCACCGACACCGCAGGCCATGTACTCCTCAACCGCAACCTGACACGGAAGCGCGAACTCTCTCGCGAGCTCTGCTGTTGCCGCGAGCATTACCATCGGACCACAGGCGACGATTTGTACTTCAGCGAGACGTTCGTCGGAGAGACCCTCCAGCCAGCAGCGCGCCAATGCCGGGACAACGCCTTTGAAACAGCCGGCGTACCCTGCGTTGCTGGCGAGTCGGGAAGCGACCCCGAACCGGGTCAGGTCGGCGACACTCATGTCGACGTCAGCCGGAATACCCTCTATCGCCGCCGTCGATTTGTCGAGATCGAAAGGGAACGGGACTTCAGACCCCATAATAACGAGAAGCTCGAACTCCGAATTGCTCTGAAGTTGTTCCGCGAGAAAGTACATTGGCGGAATGCCGACACCACCACCGATTGCGAGAATCAGCGGCCTTGAGGGATCAGGCTCGAAGCCCTGTCCTATCGGGCCCAGAATACTGATCGTATCTCCCACCTTCCGGGTCGCGAGATGGGCAAGTCCGGGACCAACCGGCTTATAGAGAAACTCGACCCATCCTTCACTCGCATCCGCGCGCATGATCGAGAGAGGTCGCCTCATCGGCACAGACGGATCGCAGGTCAGGTGGGCGAAACTACCCGGAGTCGCTCGCCGCGCGCAGCCGGGCGCTGCGAGCCGAATAATGTACTGATCGCCCGGATGTGCTATCTGGAAGATTATCGGAGCGTCTTCTATAGAGATCGTGTCTCGGTTCGGCGCGCTGCTCAAGGGGCTGATCCCCGGCTGGCGCGTACGTGGTCGTGAGCCAGCGCGAGCACGGCCATGCGCACAGCCATACCGTTGGTGACTTGTTGTTCGACGACCGACTGGGGGCCCTCCGCCAGACTACCGTCAATCTCGACGCCTCGATTCATTGGTCCCGGATGCATGACGATCGCATTCGGGCTCGCTCCTTTCATGCGCTCCTCGGTTAGCCCGTAGCGCTTGAAGTATTCTCCCGAATCCGGAATCGCTACCATCTCGGTGAATCGCTCGCGTTGAATTCGAAGTGCCATCACGACATCGGCATCGCGGATGCCGTCGCTGAGTTCTGTATAGCATCTGGTTTCTTCAAAACCATCCTCCGGAAGCAGCTCTTCGGGCCCGGTTAGTCGAATATCGCGCACGCCGAATTTCGACAATGCCTCGTAGGCCGAACGCGCGACTCTGGAGTGCTTGACGTCGCCAATGATCGCGACCTTGACGTTCTCGAGATCGTCGAAGCGTTGTCGGATCGTCATAAGATCCAGCAGTCCCTGCGTCGGATGCGAAACCTCGGACTCCCCTGCGTTAAGGATCGCGACATGGGGTAAGACGTGTCGCGCGAGTTCTGTCGGCACGCCCGTGCTCGCGTCGCGGACGATAAACATATCGATCTGCATCGCCTGGAGCGTGTAGATTGTGTCGATGATGCTCTCACCTTTGGCACGGGACGACATGTTGACATCCAGATTGAGAACATCCGCGCTGAGCCGTTTGGCGGCCAGCTCGAATGAAGCACGCGTTCGCGTACTCGCCTCGAAAAATAAATTAGCGACGGTAATTCCCTTCAGGATGGAGTCGGTCGGTGGCGGCTGGCCTACCGGAGTCAGATACTGCTCGGCCCGGTCGACAATCATTTCAATATAGCTACGATCGAGAGTACTCAGAGTAATCAGGTGCCGGAGCTGGCCCTGCTTGTTGATCTGTTCGATAGTCATTCGTTCATCCATTGTTCGGCAATCAGGCAGGCGGCATGACTATCGATCTGTCCCTTTCGTACACGTGTTCTCAAAGCTCCCGACTGCCTGGCTTCCTTTAGTTCGGATTGAGCGGTCCTCGACGTAAACGATTCGTCGACCGGCGCAACGGGAAGTCCGTACCGGTCTCGAAGCTCGGCCATGAATTGCTCGGCTCGTGCGGCTACCTTGTTCTCGACGTCCGAGTCCGGTAACCCTACCACGAGTTGATGGGGGCACCACTCGTCGATTGTGCGGTCCAGCTCCGCCCACGGCAGTTCGCCGCGAACGGTTAGAGTCGTCAACGGGGATGCGGTACGGGTGCGAAGGTTTCCGCTGGCAATACCAATTCGGCGATAGCCGAAGTCGAAAGCAAGGAGAACGTCGGAGGATTGATCGCCGGTCACTGGCGCCGGCTCCTGACGGAATCAGGCATGCCCTGAATAGGTCGAAAGCTGACTGATGTCTACTCCAAGCAATGCGGCCGCAGCCGCCCAACGATCCTGGAATGGCGTGTCGAAAATAATCGCGGGATCAGCCGGAGCGCTGAGCCAGGCGTTTCCAGCGAGTTCCGACTCGAGCTGGCCGGCTTCCCAGCCTGCATAACCCAGCGCGACCAGGGCGGGCTTTGGCCCCTGTCCCTGCGCCATTGCGCTCAGGATATCCTTGGATACAGTTACCTTGATATCCGCGCCGAGCGTGTCCAGCGTCGTCTCGTAGTCGGTGTCGGAGCGATGCAGTACGAATCCCATACCGGGCTGTACCGGGCCACCGCCAAGAACCGGTCGATCAATCTCGATACCGTCGCTGACATCGAAGGCCAACTGACGGAATACCTCGCCCACCTGCATCTCGAGAGGTCTGTTGATAATGATACCCAGAGCGCCCTCATCGGAGTGCTTGCAGAGATAGGTCACTGTCCCGTCGAAGTTGGGATCGCCCATGGCTGGCATTGCTATCAGGAAGTGGTTCTGCAGAGTCCGCATTCAGTTCCCGTGTCCGTGTCCGTCACGATCCCTATCTTACTCGACAGCTTGCGCTGGTCGTAGCCTCAGCCTCAACCTCCGCCGCTCTCGAAATCCCATTCGTAGGCGAATCGAAGAACGTCGTATTCTGCGCGAATAGCGGCGGGCAGTGGCTCGAATGGCGCCGCCAGGCGCAGGATTGTCAGTGCGGCCTGGTCCAGGCTTGGATTACCCGACGACTCGCGGATGACGATTTCCACGAGGTCGCCGTCGGCACCTATCGCCACTTCCAATGTCGGATTCTCGTTCGCGGCCTGTGCACGTGCCTGAGCGGGAAAATTAAGCGTGCCGATCTGTTCGACGCGATTTCGCCAGGCATTCAGGTAGGGCGCGAGCGTAGATTCGCGAGTACTCGGGCTGGCAAAGAGTTCCCGCGGCTCGTCGCTAGGTAACGTTGCCTGATCATCGATCTCCGTAGCCAGCGTTGCTATCGACGGTCCGGCGAACACCTGTTCCGCTGTCTGGCTATCGACCGCGGGATCTTCATTCGGGCGCGGCAGGGCCTCCAGCTGTTGCGGAGACTCGTTACGCGTGAGTAGCAGCTCCGGCCCCGCCGCGAGTTCACGGGGTCGGCCGTCGTCGGCGTCCGTTCCCGACGGGTCGCCCTGTTGCGGACGAGCGCTGTTCTGTCCGGCGGTGGTCGTTAGCCGATCGCCCGGCGCGAGCTGACCGGCACCCGCTTGCGATCGCTGCGCGAGGTAGTCAGCGTCTTCCGGTGCAATTGCAGTACTGGGGCCATCCGCTACGAGTGTGATCTTCAGGGTCGGAAGCTCGTCCCCGTCGTCCAGCGGGGTCGCGGTGAATGTCACGCCGAGTATCACGACGCCATGAAACAGCGCCGCCACGAACAGAGTCGAGCTCAGCCGATCGGTGACACTTACAGTCGCCGGATCCTCTCTCAATCTGGTCAGTCCTGGGCAGGTTCCGTCATTATATCCGAATCGCCGCCGTTCGCCTGCGTCAGCCGCTCACGCATCGCCTCGGTCAACTCAACCTCGCCGCTGGCATCGACGCGCATCACCGCTTCGATATCCAGCGAACGCGCGAGCTCACGCCAGCGATCCGGGCCGGCAACGAACAGTGTTGTCGCGGCCACGTCTGCGAGCGTGCCATTGGTCGCGACAACAGTTACGGCCTGGGTATGCGCCACCGGATAGCCTGTGCGCGGATCCAGAATATGGTGTGCTCGCGCCCCATCGTGGTCGTAAAAACGCTCGTAGTCACCGGATGTGAACGCCGCGTCACCGTCGGCAAGTTCGAGGACTCCCAGTAACTCCTGCTTGCGCGGATGGCGAATGCCGACACGCCAGGACCGCTCGCCCGTCTCGCCGCCGGCGTAACCGATGACGCGTAGGTCTCCTCCGGCGTTCACGAGCGCATTCTCTATTCTGCGTTCGCGCAATTCGCTGATTACGGCGTCAACAGCAGCGCCTTTGGCGATGCCTCCCAGGTCGAGAATAAGTCCAGGGGACTGGCTAGTGACCCGCAGGTTATCTATCCGGATCGACGCGATCCGGGAGCCGGGACCCAGCAGGGCCTCTATCTCATCCGGGTCCGGTGGTTGTTGCCGGGTTTCCGTACTCGAGTGAAAGCCCCACAGTTCGACCAGTCGCCCGAGGCCGGCCTCGAACAGTCCGTCGCTCCGTTCTGACAGCCGCTGTGCCTCGGTGAGAAGATCTGCCATAGCCTCGCTGACGAGGCTGGCTTCACCTCGGCGAATGGCCGCGTTGATATCGGCCAGTTCGCCGGGCGTCCAGGCGTAATAGTCGCGCTCATAGCGGCGAAGCAGGTCTTCGGTTGCTGCAATGGCCGCGGCCGAGCTCGCGGAGTCGATACCACGGATATAGAGATCAACCCAGGTCGCCATCGCGAAGATTCGTTCCCGCGCCGGCTCCGTCGATCGATCGGCGCATCCCGTGAGAAACGCGGCGTAAATGGGGAGGAGTAGTACTAGTGAACGTATCACGGTGGCCCGTATCGTCGTCAGCTTCCCTGTAGATGTCTCTCTATCGCGACGAAGAGATCTGCTGCGATATCCAATCCGAATTGCTTATCCAGTTCCCGGATACCGGTCGGGCTCGTTACATTGATCTCCGTCAGATAGTCTCCAATCACATCCAGTCCCGCGAAAATCACGCCTTTGCGACTCAGCACGGGCCCTACCTGAGAGCAGATCCAGCGATCGCGTTCTGTCAGTTCACGCCCTTCCGCCTTCGCCCCCATGACCAGATTGCCGCGGCTTTCGCCGGGGGCGGGTATGCGCGCGAGCGCATAGTCGATTGGTTTGCCGTCAATGAGAATAATGCGCTTGTCGCCGTCAGAGATCTCCGGAATGAACTGCTGCGCGAGCGTGAACCTTGCGCCGTTGTCGGTGAGTGTCTCCAGAATGACATTCGTATTCGGCTCTCCCTCGGTTACGACGAATATCGATCGGCCGCCCATCCCGTCCAGCGGTTTGAGGACGACCTTCCCCTGCTGTCCGAGAAATTGTTTCAGCTCGTCGTGATCGCGTGAAATCAGGCTCGTCGGTGCGCATTCCGGGAACCATGCCGTGTAGGCCTTCTCATTTATATCTCTGAGGCTGGCTGGTTTATTAACGACCATCAGTCCGCGCGCCTCCGCGAGCTCGAGGATATAGGTCGTATAGATATATTCCATGTCGAAGGGCGGGTCTTTTCGCATCAGAACCACGGAAAGTTCATCGAGCGCTCCTTCCCAGGGGGCGCCGGACTCGTACCAGCTTGTCGCGTCGTCCCTGACCAGAACTTCCCGGCCGCGTCCGCGCGCCACGCCGTCGCGAACGTCGAGATCGCCCTGACGCAGGTAGATAAGCGTCCAGAGCCGCGCGCCTGTGCCGCCAGCAGCATGGCCAGAGTTGAGTCCTTCGCCGGAACGATACTCTCGATCGGGTCCATGACCACACCGAGCAGACGTCGGGAGTCTGTCATTTGATGTCCTCTATGCGCCTATGCGCAGGATTTCAGTTTCGCACAAGATCGCCGTGCAACCATACACGGATCGAATGCCTGCGGCAGTCGCAGGGCACTGGAAAATCGGCTCATTGAGCCTCAGTTTCAGGAAACGCTCTTTTAGTCGCTGAGCTTCATTGGAAGGCATGATTCCAGTATGTAGAATGGGACACCGATCGGTCGAGCGAAGAAGAATTCTGCCAGTCGGTGTCTTTTAACCTCCCTCGAGGAAGTGTGTGTGTCGAATGATAGTGCTGTCGTGACCAAAAATGACCTGGGTGGGTTAAAGATCCTGGTTATAGACGACAGCAAGACGATACGCCGTACGGCAGAGACGCTACTAGCGAAAGAAGGTTGTGACGTCTTCACAGCCGTAGATGGATTCGATGCGCTTGCGAAGATCGCGGACCATAACCCCGACATCATCTTTGTTGACATAATGATGCCGCGTCTCGACGGCTATCAGACCTGTTCGTTAATAAAGAATAACCAGGTATTTAGAGGGACGCCCGTCATCATGCTCTCGAGTAAGGACGGTCTTTTCGATAGGGCCCGAGGTCGGTTGGTCGGTTCTGAACAGTATCTAACGAAACCATTCACGAAAGACGAGCTGCTCGGTGCAATCCAGAGCCACACTTCCGGTTGATTTTGGACAGCAGGTATTCTCATGGCGTTAGTAATGATCGTCGATGACTCTCCCACAGAGGTTCATGTCATGAAGACCGCGTTGGAGAAGCATGGATACGACACGGTTTCCGCGACCAGTGGATCGGAGTGCATTACCCTGGCCAGGGAAGCGCACCCGGATCTGATTCTGATGGACGTCGTAATGCCGGACGTCAACGGTTTTCAAGCGACCCGTACGCTGACGCGCGACCCTTCGACCCAGTCAATTCCTGTCGTTATGGTGACGACGAAGAGTCAGGATACGGATCGAATCTGGGGTCTCCGACAGGGCGCGGTTGACTACCTTGTCAAGCCGGTCACAGCGTCTGATCTGGTTGCCAAGGCTGAAGAAATTATTAACAGATCCGAGGGGGCATTGTTTGACTCTTAGTGAGCTGAGCGACCGGCCCTTCGAGCTGCTGATCGCGCTGGAACAGCGCGCTCGCGCCGCGGTCTCCGCACGCGATGGTCGCGACGATGAGGGCGAGGAATGGATCGGGGTTGGTTTCAAGCTGGGGCAGGAAAAGTTTGTCACAGCGCGTAGCGACATCAGAGAGGTACTGTCTCTACCCGATGAGATGACGCGAGTGCCGGGCGCGCAGTCGTGGTTGCGGGGTATCGTCAATGTGCGCGGGCAGCTGATAACTGTCGTCGATTTGAAGGCGTTTCTGGGTGGCGGCGTCTCAATGACGGATCGACACGCGCGCGTGCTGGTTCTCGCCAGCAGAGATATTCCGACCGGGATGCTGGTCGACGAAGTCGTTGGTTTCCGGCGATTCAACCCGACTCACTACTCGGATGATACGCCCGCGACCATGATCCGATGCGAGAACTACCTCGACGGTGCCTACCGTCGGGACGACGAGGCGTGGCCGCGTTTCAGCCTGCCGAAGCTGTTGGGCGACGAACAGTTTCTCCGCGCCGGTGCGGAAGCGGGGGCGGCCTAGTCCAATGTTAAGAAAGAGCCCCTGGGCAAATGTCCTGTCACTGCTTGCCGTTGCGCTCATCGGCGTCCTCGCCGCTACCGTTGGCCAGGTTTGGATGAGCGGCGGGGCGACTACAGCGGACGGCAGGCTGCTGCTCGGGCTCGTGACCGGTGCCCTGATTCTCGTTCTACTCATGGTTGTTGCTTATCAGCGTGCAGGAGACTTCAGGCGGGCTGCGAATCTTCAGGCCGAACAGAATGAGCAGAATCAGCAGGCAATTCTCCGCTTGCTGGACGAGCTCTCTAGTCTGGCTGACGGTGATCTTACTGTTCAGGCGACAGTTACCGAAGATATTACGGGCGCGATTGCGGACTCGATCAACTACGCGATAGAAGCGCTTCGAGATCTCGTTGCCACGATCAGCGACTCCTCGATTCTTGTCGACGCAGCGGCGAAACAGACCGAGACGGCCTCACAGCATCTTGTCCGGGCGAGCGAGACACAGACCAAGCAGGCGTCCGCTGCCTCGGTTTCTATCGGACAGGTCGTCGCAGCCGTGGAGGAGGTCTCCGGGAACGCAGAACGCTGCTCGGATGTCGCTCGTCACTCGGTTGACGTTGCTCACAAGGGTGGCGAGGCTGTTCGGCGCAACATCGAGGGCATGAATACGATCCGCGAGACGATCCAGGATACGTCCAGGCGCATCAAGCGGCTTGGCGAGAGCTCTCAGGAAATCGGCAATATCGTTGCGCTTATCGAGGAGATTGCCGAGCAGACCAATATCCTTGCGTTGAACGCGTCGATCGAGGCCTCCAGGGCCGGCGAGGCGGGACGCGGTTTTGCCGTGGTGGCGGATGAGGTGCAGAAGCTCGCCGAACGCTCGACGAACGCTACGAAACAGATCGAGGTACTGGTGAGCACTATCCAGTCCGATACGAATGAAGCGGTCGTCGCGATGGAGCGAAGTACGACGGATGTGGTCGGCGGTTCGTTGCTGGCGGAAAACGCAGGCGCCGCGCTCGTCGAGATCGAGCAGGTTTCCCACCAGATTGCGAGTCTGGTGCAGAACATTTCTACGTCGTCGAAGGGCCAGACTGAGGCTGCAGCGAATATATCCAGAAACATGCAGGTGCTCAGCAACATCAGTCTGAAAGCGACGGAGTCGACCGCGTCGACGTCGAGCGCGATCAGCAAGCTTTCGCAGCTCGCCTCGCAGCTACGCAAGACGGTCAGTGGCTTCGCGTTGCCCGATGTCTCGACCGGCACCGGAATTCTCAGTCAGGTAGATGTGGCCGATAGTCTCGTGCAGGGCGAGGACGATCCCCCGTTAGATGTGAACGAGGCCGAGTCTGATGTCGAACAACGCATCCAGTCGGGATAGATAGCCTGATGAATACGATCGCGGCTCAGTCTCTCGATCTGGTCAGCGGTGAGCTCGTTGCCACTCTGGACGAGGCACGAACGTCACTTGAGTCGTTTATCGACGGTCGCGCTGACCAGAGTAGTCTGGTGCACTGCGCCGACCTCCTGCATCTCTCCCGGGGCGCGCTGAAAATAGCCGAAGTTCACGGCGCGGCGCTTCTTGCTGAGGGGATGGAGGCGACATGTCGCCACCTCAGCACGCTGGAGGACCAGAGCGCGATCGACAGTGGCGTGGAGACGCTGGTACGCGCGATGGTGCAACTTCCTGCCTATCTCGATCGTCTCCAGGACGGTGCCAACGAGGTTGCTCTGATTCTGCTGCCGTTGCTTAACGAGCTCCGTAAGCATTGCGGCAAGAAGCCGTTGTCCGAGGGTACGCTTGTTCTTCTGAATCAGACGGCAGCCCAATCGGTTTGGTTGGCCGACGAGTCCCGGGTCGCGATACCCGAGGAGCGGGTTCTGGCATTCAGACGCACCGTAGGCAGTCTCCGAATTGAGTTCCAGGCGTCCCTGCTCGGCTGGATTCGAGACGAAGACGCAGACCTGAACCTTTCGGAACTGATACGCGTCAGCAAGGACCTCGAGGCCGCAGCGAGTCTCGAATCGGTGAGGCAGCTCTGGAACGTATTGACCGGTGTTCTCGAGGCGCTGCAGGACGGAGGGCTCGAGGCGACCGTTGCACTGAAGCGGTTCGTTGCTCAGGCCGACCGGCAGCTTAAGCGGCTGACAGATCACGGCGAAGCTGCGTTTATCGACTCGCCGCCGGTCGAGCTACTGAACAGCCTGCTCTATTACGTCGCGCGTGCTGATGGGGATGGCGATCGATTGAGCGCTATTCGAAACGCTTACGGGCTGAATGATCTCGTGCCGGGCGAGGACCGTCTGGCTCAGGCTCGGGAAGAGCTGGCCGGGCCGAGCGTTAAGCTCATGCACGCCGTAGCGACGGCGATAAAGGAAGATCTCGGCAGCGTCAAGGATGTTCTGGATATCTTCGTCCGGACTGGAATGGAGAACATTGCGGATCTTGAGCCCCAGCTGGAAATGCTCAAGAAGATCAGCGATACGCTCGGCGTTCTGGGTCTCGGGGACGCTCGAGATTACATTCGGGATGCGTCCCGGACGCTCGATGCGATCGTTAATGATGAGCGGGCTCCCGTGGAATCGGAGCTTGAGCAGGTTGCTGCGACGCTACTCGATATCGAGGATGCGCTCGACTCCGAGCTCGTAAAGACCGCAACGCCCTCGTCAGAGCAGGATGAGGATGCCGCCGATGACTCGGTCGTTCAGCTTCGGCAGGCAACTCAATCTGTCATTGGCGAGTGCATCGTCAATCTGGCGCGAATCAAAGAAGCTATTGTCGACCTTGTAGAGCATCCGGGCGATGTAAGCGTGCTCGATCAGGTTGGCCCTCAGTTAAGAGGAATTACCGCTGGTTTGATGATGCTCGGAAAGACTCAGGCGGTTGCCGTCGTCGAGCGAGTCGGGACTGCGATCACCTCGCGGCTGGCACCCGGCGAAACCGCGTTGCCGGCCGATCTCACAGAGCGACTGGCTGACGCGATCGTCAGCGTCGAGTACTACATGGAGACGGTGAGCGCCGGTCGTCGCGATCCCTGGTACATGTTGGAGAACGCTGAACGCTGCCTGGACCTTCTGGACGGCACGACCGAGCCCGAGCCGGAGGATGTCATTCCGGAGCCTGCTGAAGTAGACGATCAGGCTGAAACTGTGGCGACCGGCTCGGCTACAGTGACGCCGCATCCGGCTGTCCTGAATGCCGGCGACGATCGTCCCGATCCGGAACTCGTCGAGATCTTTATCGAGGAAGCCAAAGAGGAGGTCGCGAATATTCAGCGCGAGCTCCCGGCGTGGCAGCAGGATCAGGAGAACGCCGAGGCACTGAATTCAGCCCGTCGCTCTTTCCACACCCTGAAGGGCAGCGGCCGAATGGTCGGTGTTCAGGTCATCGCGGAGTTTTCCTGGAGCGTCGAGAATTTGCTCAATCGGGTGATCAATCACACCCTGAGCCCGAGCGTGGAAGCGCTGGAGTTCATGTCGGAAGCAGCTGCATTTCTGCCGCAGTTGATTGAGCAGCTCGAGGTCGGAACGGAGCCGAGTAGTGATGTCGATCAGCTGATTAAACGGGCACACGCTTATACAGATGGCGACGTTGATGTTGACGGGCTCGTGGCTGCCTCGACACCGAATCAGGCGGCTGCCGAGCGTGTTGCCGACGAGGCGGCGGAACCCGAGAGCGACGAGACGTCGCAAATGGATCCCGTGCTCTCCGACATCTTCGTCAAGGAGATGCGCGGGCATCTTGTGACTATCCGGGATTCGCTCGACGCGATCGACGACAACACACGCGCTTCGATCGTCGAAGAGCCTTTGTTCCGTGCGTCCCACACGCTGCTGGGAAGCGCGAATATGGCAGGATACGAGCCCGCGATCAGGCTGACGGCACCGTTGGCGGATTATATTTCTCAGCGCTATGAACTCGGTTCGACCCTCAGCCCCGACGGTTTGCGCACTCTGCGTACGACGAGCGACATTCTTGAGCGAATGGCGGACGCGTTAAGTCGCAGCGATACGTTCTCGGAAGACACGACCGACGTTATCGATGCGTTGACCGCTCTGGCGACATTGAGCGAAGACGAGGCAGTCGAATCTCCCGTTTCGGAGTCGTTGGAGTCGTCGATGTCACTGGCCTCCGTCGATTTCGATCCGGAGATTGCTGCGATATTCGCCGAAGAGGCGTCTGAGCTTCTGGAGAGCGCGGAACTCGCTCTACAGGACTTCCGCAGCGAAGAGCCGGCGCCCGAATGCCTCATCGAACTACAGCGTCTGCTCCATACGCTCAAGGGTGGCGCGAGAATGGCCGGTATCAGCGCGATGGGTGATCTCAGCCACATGCTCGAGGATCTGCTCTCTGGAATCTCGGATGCGCGCGTTGAGGCCTCTCACGAGGTTGTCGATGTAGTCCAGAGAAGCCTCGACCAGCTGCATCAGATGCGAGACGCCGTTGGAGCTGGTCAGGCGGTAGCGGATGCGAGCGAGTTGTTGGCGACAATCGAGAACTTGTCGGGCGCTGGCGGCGCTGAAGCGAGCCAGACGGATGGGGAGGCTGAAGTCGACGCTCCTGTGGAAGTGGACGACGCTACGGCAGACGAGCAGCCAGACGACAGCGACGGGCCTGTCGCTGCAACCGAAGATCCCGGCGTTGAGTCTGCGGAAGACGAAGCTGCGGACGTTGAAGCAGCTGACGAGCCGGTCGACGAACTCGCGGACGAAGACGTTGAAGAAGAAGCGGATGAAGAAGACGATGCAGTCGAGGAAATCGTCGCAGAGGACATTGCCGCTGTCGTATTCGATGAAGCCACGGCTGCGGAGGCGCCTTCTCCAGAGCCGGCGCCGCCGGCGATAGCAGGGCCCGAACTGGTCCGTGTAGATGCGGAGTTGCTCGACGCGCTTCTCAACGGCGCCGGTGAGATCAGTATCTTCCAGTCTCGTCTGAATCAGCAGGCGAGTTCAATCGACTTTAGTCTGAGCGAGCTGGGTTCGACCGTAACCCGGCTTCGTGAGCAGCTGCGGAATCTGGAGGCTGAGACCGAAGCCGAGATTCTTCACCGCCATGAGCAAGATGGCGCGGCCGACGACGGCTTTGATCCGCTCGAGCTCGAGCGCTACTCGAATATTCAGCAGCTCTCGCGAGCACTCGCGGAGACCGCGAGCGATGTCGGCAGTATTAACGAGCTGCTTGCAGATTTATCCAGCGAGACTGAGACCCTGCTGACGCAACAGGAGCGGATTACGACTGAGCTGCAGGACGGGCTCATGCGTACGCGGATGGTTCCGTTCTCTCGGCATGTGCCACGACTGGCGAGAATTGTCAGGCAGGCCTCGAGCGAGTCGGGTAAGTCTGCTGAGCTGATCGTCGAGGGCGGCGAGGGTGAACTCGATCGCCAGGTACTCGAGTGCATGCTGCCGCCGTTCGAACATTTGCTGCGAAATGCGGTCGTGCATGGAATAGAGTCGCCGCAGAAGAGAAGCAAGTCCGACAAGCCCGAGGTCGGGCGTGTCGTGCTGAAACTGCGGCGAGAAGGCTCGGAAGTGCTTATCGATGTCGCGGACGACGGTGCGGGTATCGATCTCGATGGCGTTCGCGCCAAAGCGCTGGAGCAGGGGTTACTGACCGAAGGACAGGTGCTCTCGGATGTCGACGCCGCTGAGCTGATTCTCAGTCCCGGCTTGACGACCGCCGGTGAACTGACTCAGTCAGCCGGTCGTGGTGTGGGGATGGACGTTGTCAACAATGAGGTAAAGAACCTCGGTGGGTCCATGAGAATTGAGACCGAATCGGGCGCCGGGACGCGCTTCCTGATTCGACTTCCTTACACGCTTGCGATTACCAACGCGCTAATCGTCAATGTTGGCGATGAGACATTCGCGCTACCGCTGCCGACGGTCGAAGGGGTCACCCGGATTCCGCGGGACGCCCTGCTCGAGCTGCTCACCGAGGATCAGCCGAGTATCGACTATGGCGGAGTCAGTTATCGGATCCAGCACCTTGGATCGTTCGTCGGCGCTGCGCCATCCGCATTACCGGAGGATTATTCCTCGGTCGCTTTGGTTCTGGTCCGCGCCGGTGATAATTCGACGGCGTTGTTAACCGATACGCTCGAGGGCAGCCGCGAGGTCGTCGTCAAGACGCTCGGATCGCAGATAACCAGCCTGCCCGGAATCTCCGGCGCCACGATATTGGGTGATGGGCGGATCATCATGATCCTCGATATGGGAACTCTCGTCCGTGTGCATGGCGAGACCGAGGGCGCGAAGCAGGCGCCGGCACCGGTTCCGACCGAGCAGCCGATTACCGCGCTGGTGGTAGACGACTCTATTACGATGCGGCGCGTTACCCAGCGACTACTGGAGCGCCACGCCGTCCGCGTACTCACCGCACGCGATGGTCTGGATGCAATCAGCGTGCTTCAGGATCATGAGCCCGACATCATTCTTCTCGACATAGAGATGCCGCGCATGGACGGCTATCAGTTCGCAACCCACGTCAGGAACGACCCCAAGCTGCAGCACCTTCCGATCATCATGATTACGTCCCGATCGGGTGAGAAGCACCGAGCC
Organism: Candidatus Rariloculaceae bacterium; assembly: GCA_045561025.1. GTDB lineage: Bacteria > Pseudomonadota > Gammaproteobacteria > Steroidobacterales > Rariloculaceae > SMWC01. Next base: position 20,321 of record JBJKYM010000009.1, on the reverse strand, counting down.
CGTGCGATCGAGATCGGTGTCAATGACTACCTCGGCAAGCCTTACCAGGAAAGCCAGCTGACGAAAGCGATTGAAACCCTGCTTGGACGGGAGTTATGAGTTCACCGCCGAACGAACTATACAGCCTGCTGATACCGCTGGAGGGTGAGCGTCTGCTCGTTCCCCGGGTCTGTGTCGCCGAGGTCATTACTTTCAACCAGCCCGAGCGCGCGAGCGATAGCGATGATCTTCCCGACTGGTTCCTCGGACGAGTCGAGTGGAACGGGCGGCGAGTGCCGGTCATCTCGTTCGAGGGAATCTCGGGCGCCGAGCTCGAAAATCGCGCCGGGGGGGCACGAATCGTCGTCTTTCACGCGCTGGGGGATGACCTCAAGATCGGATATTTCGGTCTGATTACCCAGGGATTTCCGCAGCTCGTGCGCGTCAATGGCGACGTTCTCGCGCTGGATACCGAGCAGCCCTGGCCGGAAGAGCAGCCCGTCCTGTGTCGGACGCGGATGATCAACGAGTATCCGCTCATCCCGGACATGGAGCGTCTTGAGACGATGATTGCGGACCTGGCCGCTTAGCCGGACAGATCGCCCCACTTACGCTGGACTAGCGCGCAGGCAGCAACTGCGGCTGTTTCTGCGCGCAAAATGCGCGCTCCGAGAGAGACTCGCTTGAAGTTCGCGCGGTCTGCGGTCGCAAGGTCTCGCTCACTGAGTCCACCCTCCGGGCCGATCAGTACAGCCACGCCGGCGGGAGAAGCCGCAGGCAGACGCGCCTCAGCGAGCTGGTCGCGGCCCGGGGGCTGAAGAATCAATCTGAGAACATCGGTCGAAATCTGCTCCAGCCCGGTGGCCAGTGCCAGAGGAGATTCGACAGAGGGTGGCCGGTGTCGCCCGGACTGCTCGCAGGCGCTCGCAGCGATCTTCTCCCAGTGAGCGACGCGTCGGCGAGCCCGTTCCTCGTCGAGTTTTACAACGCTGAACTCGGTTGCTACCGGGACAATGCGATGGATGCCCAATTCTGACGCTTTCTGGATGATCAGATCCATAGCGTCATTCTTCACCAGAGATTGGACCAGCGTGATCTCGAGCGGAGACTCGGGTATCGGGCTGAGTACCGTGTCGAGCCGCAGCGTTGCCCGATCCCGGCTGAGAATATCGACGCTTGCCAGGAATTCGGCGCCGGCTCCGTTGAACACAACGACCGAATCCCCGGCCTTCAGTCGCAGCACTCGTCGCAGATAGTGAGCCCGATCGTCCTCCAGTGCGACCTCTGCAGCACTGAGAGGCAGATCCAGATAGAGACGTGGCGGCTTGCGCGGTTTAGATTTCATTGAGCAGGCTGGTGGGTCCGGCAACGGAAGCTGTGAAAGCGTGGTATATAGTCGCCGTAGGCTCGCTAGTCAATTCGTGTCGACGCCTCGACGGGACCGTCGGCGACCGGCGAGCAGCGAATGCCTTGTTTTGGAGTGACCGAACAGCGTGAGAATCGATACCGACACGGGATGGCTCTCGGGCGTGCGGCGAGTGGAATCGCCGAACTGCGACGATAGACCACCGGGTTCGATTCTCGAGCTGATCGTCGTTCACGGGATCAGCCTTCCGCCCGGCGAATTCGGCGGGTCATCAATCGACGATCTGTTCTCGAACCAACTCGTTGCAGCGGACCATCCTTATTTCGAGAAGATCGTCCACCTGCGCGTATCGAGTCATACGCTGATATCGCGCACAGGAGAGATCACCCAGTACGTGCCGTTCCAGATGCGCGCCTGGCATGCAGGTGAGTCGTGCCACCGCGACCGTACTCAGTGCAATGACTTCTCGGTCGGGATTGAGCTCGAGGGTACCGACGAGAGTCAGTACGAACCGGTTCAGTATGAGCGGCTTGCGGCGCTTGTCCGAGAATTGCGACGAGCCTATCCTTCGTTGAAGGATGCTGACATCGTTGGCCACAGCAATATCGCACCGGGAAGAAAAACGGATCCCGGAGCGTGTTTCGAATGGCCCTTACTCTATCGTGCTCTGGAGCGCTCAGGTGAAGAATAGATGAAGCTCATCGCGCTCATACTCGGGTTAGGCCTTGAGCATGTCGCTACGCAGGTACTGCATCTGCGCGAGCTGCATTGGTTTGATCGCTACTTTGATCTTGGCCTGGAGCGGCTGAAGAGCCTCAACGTCTTCCTGACCTATATTGCGACCATCGTCGTTCTGGTCATTCCTCTCGTGCCGGTGCTCTGGGCGAGTATCGCGTTGCGCGGCGCGGCGCTACCCTGGGATTTGCCCTACCTACTATTCGCGGTTCTGGTCGTCTTCTTCTGTCTCGGCCCGAGGGATATCGGCAACGAGGTAGATGAATACTGCAGCGCGTTATCTCGCGGTGACACCGAGAAGTCGGAAGCTGTGCTTACGGCACTGTGTGAGGGCGACCACTCCGGAGCCGACGACATCGACGCCGTCGAGGAGGCGATATTCGTTCAGGCTACCAATAGAATCTTCGGGGTCGTTTTCTGGTTTATCGTTCTCGGGCCGGTAGGGGCCTGGCTATTTCGCGTCAGCGATCTCCTGCGACAACGCGTCGCATACGACAGTGCGCGACAGCCATCGAGCGAGGGCAATACGCTCGGCGTAGTAGAGATGGTCCACGGGATTCTGGTCTGGATACCGGCGCGTTTGGCCGTGATCGGTTATGCGCTAAGCGGAAGTTTCGACGATGCGCTCAACTGCTGGCGAAAATACGAGCTTCGGGAGGGGTTGCCGTTTCACCGGAGCAATGACGAAATAGTTGCCTGCGTAGGTAAGGCGGCCATGACCGGTTTTCTCGAGGAAGCCTCGAACTCCAGTGCTGCCGCAAGAAACGCGATGCGGCTCGTGACGCGGACGTTGTTTATCTGGGTAACCGTCATTTCCGTCATGACGCTCTTCGGCTGGGCGGTTTAGAGGCCTGGGTCGGACAGTTTAGCGACGCCCGGAGCTCCAGATGACCTCAGTGGCGCCGCCTTGCCGAGCGAGTACCCGCGCCGTTACAAACAGCAGATCGGATAGCCTGTTCAGGTATTTCAGCGACTCGGGATTAACTTCCGCATTCTCCGTCACGGTCCAGGCACGCCGCTCTGCGCGACGGCAGATTGATCGGGCCATGTGGCATGCCGACGCGGCCGGACTACCGCCGGGAAGAATGAAATCCTTTAGCGGCGGAAGTTCTTCGTTCAGCAGATCGAGTTCTTTCTCAAGACGAAGAGTAGATTCGGTCGTTATCGCAGTGTGACCGGGGAGTGCGAACTCAGCGCCAAGATCGAACAGCTCGTTCTGAATTCTCGACAGGCTTTCACGTATCGGCTCCGGCAACTCTGTAGCACTCAGAATCACGCCGATCGCGCTGTTGGTTTCGTCGACGGTACCCATCGCTTCGACCCGCGCGTCAGATTTCGACAGTCGTTCGCCATTGGCGAGTCCGGTTTGCCCAGCGTCTCCGCTTCGAGTGTAGATTTTCGTAAGCCGGTTCGGCATTGGATTCCACTGTGATAATTGCCGACGCAATGATACAGGCGTCGATCATGATTGTGGCTAACTAGTTGTCAGCGGTCCAACCGATTTCAGCAGCGGTCGTGAGTCCGACGACGGTACCGCTGAGACTAATGGGCATCTCGGCCTTGGATTCCTTCAACGCGATCCGGCCTGCCATAAGCTCCGCAGCATTCTGGGGATGTAGCGGCTGCGCATCGGGATTCGCGTAGCCGGCCGGATAGATGGGTAGATTGGTGGCGAGGTCGTATTTGTCTGTTGCGCCGAGCGTATGGAGTAGTTCATGCGCCATGACGATCTGGTTTTCGCCCTGGCTCTTGCGAACTGCGAAGAGATTCGCGATCGCGATAAGACCACGTTCAGGGCCGTCGATCGATCGAGTACAGCGGCCTGGTTCTCGTCGAAGTAGAGCGCGAAGAGTTTGATGTCGGGAGTGGGACGCCCGGCGCCCGGATCGACCCGAGCTGCGAACCAGCGCATACGGAGACTCCAGAGCAAGGTGTTCAGGATCGAAGGTGTCTCCGCGAGTTGCGGGATATCCTTGTCTATCTGAGGTCCGAGTTCAAGTCGAAAGGGTTGCCAGAGCGAGATTCCGTAGCGTTCCGCCTCTTTAGCGAAGTAGGTTTCGATCCGCTCCAAGTCGGACGAATCGAGCCCGTCGATATAGGCCTGCGTAAGTGGACTTCCATCCGCGTTGATCGGATAGACATCCACCCACAACGTTTCCTGCCAGTCGGTACTCCTTGCAGAGGCGAGGTAGTTCCTGAGCGCGACGAACGCGAGGATGTACAACAAGAATGCAACTCGTATGCGTTTGAACATCGGAAGCCAACAGTCTGTGACGCCATCGCCAGGAACTGACTAGTCAATCACTTGAAAGCGAATCAGGCGGCGTTGTGGGGCACAGTTTCGCGCGCGGAATTGGTGCGAAACGTTGGCACAAAAAGAAAACCCGGCGGTGGGAGCGCCGGGTTAGGTTTTTATTGTTATCGGAGTTTACGGTTTTATATGCGGCCTGGCTGCCGGTTGTCGTGCTCGAGTTGTTATTGTTGTAAAGCGCTTCAACCTTTTCTTTTATCGGTATAACAGCCTGTATCGTCTTATTATTATTCTCGTTCTACTTCTTATTCTTCAGCGCTAAATCTAACAGATGCGCGGGCTATATCGCACAGCTTTTCGGTCCGAAAGCGCTCAGCCGGATCCGTTCGAGGGCGAGTTCTGTGGCGGCGTAAGCGCCACGAATCATAAAAATATTAATTAAAACAAAGTATTAAGACCATTTTCTTTCAAGAATCATAGCGTTTAGACTCATTCTTACCAATAAAATGAGGGGTTTACCTTACATAAGATTTCTTGATTCAACATTATGTATCTTCTGTATCTTATTGTTTTAAAAGGCTGCGCATATTTTTGTCATCTATGCAACAGCGAAATGGAGACGTTCGATCAGGTCAAACAAAGGGAATTGCGAGGTCGTTCAGGGAGGATTCAGCAACTCACTTCGGTCACGCCAGATACCGTTCTTGACGGTCGCCTCGATTCGTAAGGTATCGGTGATTCGGCTGAGCGGGTCGCCGGACAGGACGACAAAATCGGCCAGCTTGCCCGGCTCCAGCGTCCCGAGATCTCTCTCGAGGCCCAATGTCAGCGCGGCGTCGGCTGTCGTAAGCCGAAGTACCTGATCGTTCGCTAAACCGGCCTCGGCGAGCAGTGCGAGTTCGGCGTGCAGTCCGAGTCCATAGGGCACGGCGGGTGAATCGCTGCCGGTTGTTACGCGTCCCCCCGCCCGAACGAGATTGGCTATCGTCTGCTGCAGCGCGGGCAGCGCATCGCGATCTGCGCCGGCATTCTGCCAGCCAGAGCGCTCATAACTGCGATAGAACTCGGTATAGGCGCTGTCGCCCGTCCAGATGCGCTGGTTGGTCGGCAGGCCGCCAAAGGCGGTGAGCGCCGGGGTCACGGCCGTTCTGGTTTCGGTCAGGATGCTCAGGACATCCTGGTAAGTCCTGTTGAGTAGCGAACGCTCGAGTCCGAAGGGGCGTCGGCTGCGACTGCCGATGTGCTCGAGACCGTTAATACCGAATCTCGCGGCCGGCATTAAGCGATCGCTGAAGATCGGTAGCCCGGTCGCGATCGCGAACTGCGCGGCGGCGAATCTGTCGGGGCGACGCGCATTCAATTCGATGATATCGAAGCCCGAAGCATCGTTGGTTTCGATCTCGCGGCCTGGCGCGGCACCGACTGATGTCAGTAGAAGCCGTGGGCCGATACGTTTCCCGCTCGCCCAGGCTTCCCGTCGCTCCATACCGTCGTAGTAGTTGCCGCCGGTCTCGCGAACGGTCGTTACACCGTACGCCATCCAGATTCTGCCCAGGCGTTCGCCACCCAGTGCGGATTGGTGTGTATGTATATCGATGAGACCGGGAATGATCGTCTGGTCGAGCGCATCGATGACGATTTCGGGTAACGGCAGAATTCCCCGCGCCACGATATCGGTGATACGACCATTCTCGACATGAATATCCATGTGTCGCCGATACTGGTTGCGTATGCCATCAAACAGCCGGTCGACCTGAACGACGTAGCGGTGCTCCGCAGGAGCCGGGGTCCATTCCAGTGACGGGTTAGCATGACGCTCCTCTTCCTCCGTCTCGGCAGTGAGGGTTGTCGCTTGCTCGTCCACTACCCAACTCAGGCCTCTGTCGCGAAGGTCAACGTGAGTCGATCCCGGGCCACGATTGTTATTGAGAGCAGCGGGTGGTCTGGAAGTTCGTACCATCACTCCCATACTGTCGTCGTCCCAGACAGGCGTGCTCGCGTCGATCAGATCGACGGCCAGTGTCCGCGCGCGCTGATCTCCGCTCAGCGGCTGCAACTGGAGTGAACTCTCACTCCAGGGACCGAATCCTCGAGTTCGCAGATAGGCGACCTGGGTTCCGTCGGGCGAGACAGCTGGGCGATAGTTCTTTACCTGATCGTTCGTCAGCTGCTCGAGCTCGTTCGTGTCCAGCAAGAGTCGCCACAGGTCCATGTCGCCACTACGATCGCTTGAGAAGACGACGGCATCCTCAGCAGGACTGAACGAAGGATCGATATCGACGTGCGGATCGTCCGTCAGTCTACGTGTTTCGCCCTCCGTATCCTGTAACCAGAGATCTCCAAGTGCCGTAAACGCGCGGTAGCGTCCGGACGAGGAGACCGTCGGTGCGCGAATGCCGGTTGCCACCTGTGGTCCCGTCGGTGCGTGGCCGTTAACGCGCAGTGGGTGATCAGCCGATGCCAGGCCTATTCCGGCGAAGAGCAGCACCGGTGAACGTTCGGGGATCGCAAGCGTTCGTTTCCAGATCTGGCCGTCGGCGGTATAGAGATACTCTCCGGGCGACGACCACGCAGGGCGGAAACCGAATACATCCTCGCTGTCGGTCAGCGTTTTGATAACGGACGGTTCTCCGAGCAGCAGCATCTTCAGGTCATTGGAGCTCTGGCCACGCTGCTCGCTATATATGATGAGGCCACCGCCCGGGCGCCAGCTCGGGGCGCGAAGCGGGTATCCCGACTCGAGCACGGAGAGGCTGCTGCCGTCAGGTTGCAGAACGTTCAGCTCCCAGGCCGTCGCCTGCTGATTGGCATAGACGAGATCGCCACGGTCCGAGATTGACGGAAACGACGCATTGCCCGATTGGCGGCTCTTCTGGACGATCTCGCCCGAGTCGACGTTCAGTTCCCATATATCGAAACTGCCGGCCCGGTCGGATGCATAGACGACCGATCGTCCGTCGGCTGAGAATTCCGGCTCGCGCTCGTCGAATGGCGGGCCCGTTAGCCGCCGCTCGGTTCCAGCGGACGTATCGAGCAGCCAGAGATCCCATTGTCCTCTTCTCTCTTTCTGGTAGACGATTCGGTCGCCGCTGGGAGAGAAACGTGGATTCCGCGATGGCCCTCCGACCGCCGTCAGCGGTGCGGCTGCCCCGCCGGTAACGGGTATTTCCCAGAGCTGCCCTACAAGATCGACAACGATAGTCTCGCCGTCAGGCGACAGCGCCAGAGCCATGTTCGTGCCCTGTTTTATGTTAGTGATGATTTCCTGACCCGGACTTGCATAAGCCACCATCCAGGTGGCGAGCACCAGGACGAATCGGCGGGTAATCACTCGCCACCTTCCGGGTGGACAGTCAGCTCCGTCAGCTCGCTGTCGGTCGATGAGTACTGCAAAACGATGGGTCGGCAACAGACTGAGCAGTCCTCGACGTAACGCTGCTCAGCAACGGACAGATCGAGAACAATCGCGATCTGCTCACCGCAGCAGGGACAGTCGATATTCTTCTCGCTCAGCAAGGCGGCGAAACTCCCAGGGTCATGGTTGCAATCGCTGCCAGGACCAGTTCCCGGCCGCGAAAGTATCGTCCGTGTCTGGTGAAAGCGTACGTTCATAGCGGAGTCTGTCGTGATAGCGATCCTCGCCTTCCTGCCAGAGCTCCACGGCAGAAAACCAGAACCTGAATCCGCCCCAGAAATCCGGACGAGGTAGCTCGATACGCTCCGATGTCTCGTCGTTGTCCTTCCCTTTTGCTCCCAGGCTGAACTCGCGCGATTTCTCAAGCCGTCTGAGTTCTAGTAGAGATGTGTCCGCAAGCGGACGGCTTTGCTCGCTGACCCAGGCATTCAGTTGGCTCTCGGTTGGGCGAGTGGCGAAGTAAGCGTCGCTCTCGTCCTCCGGCGACCGCACGACGCAGCCTTCGAAGCGAATCTGCCTGCCAAGCTTGTCCCAGTGAAGTACACCGGCTGCGTTCGAATTCGCTGCCAGTTCAGCGGCCTTACGGGATTCGTAGTGGCTGTAAAACGTCAGATACCCCTCTTCGCGCGAGAGATCCTTGATAAGTACTACGCGCGCGGACGGTCGGGATGAATTGTCAACCGTAGCCAGCGTCATTGCGTTCGGATGTCTCTGAACCGCTTGCTGAACGGCGTAGTCGAGCCACTCTCCGACCAGGCTCAGCGGGTCATCAGGAGGTAGCTTGGGTAGGGAACTCACGGCTGTGCGTCGGGATGGTTTGCGGTTAGGGCGCCAGAGCGGCCTCTGCTGTTGCTCGTGGTTAGGAGTCTATATCAGGAGCCGGCGCAGTGCCCTGAAGACGAACAAGCGACATCACACTTGCTTGTCGCGGACTCACCGGGTACAACCCGCAGCCACGGGAGAGATCTAATGAGCCTGGATGAACTAAGACAACGCCTGTCGGCCGTCGATGCGGAACTGATAGCGCTGATTGCTGAGCGCCAGAGAATCGTGGCGGAGGTCAGTGCCCACAAGATCGCGACGGGAACGCCGACACGCGACTTCGGACGCGAAGCCGATATTCTGAAACGCGTGCAGCAGCAGTCCTCTGAACTGGGCCTGGATTCTGACGTCGCCGTCGGCATTATGCGATTGCTGATCCGGTCTTCGCTGACGCATCAGGAGCGGACTCGCGTCGCCGCGGAGAGCAGTGGTGCCGGCAGTCGCGCACTGGTCATCGGTGGCGCCGGGGAAATGGGGCGTTGGATCGCCGACTTCCTCACGTCACAGGAGTATGAGGTCCAGATCGCCGATCCGACGCCAACTGATCTTCCCTATTCGCAGATAGAAGACTGGCAAACCAGTGACCTGGACCACGACCTGATCGTTGTCGCCGCGCCGATCAAGGCGACAGCGAAAATTTTGAGTGAGCTCGCCGAGCGACAGCCCGGCGGTCTGATCATGGATATCGGTTCGCTAAAGACTCCGCTTAAGGAAAGTCTCGATCGTCTCGTCGCCGCGGGTTGCCGTGTAACGTCGATTCATCCGATGTTCGGCCCGGATACCCGATTGCTTTCGGAGCGTCATGTCATCTTCGTCGACGTTGGCGTTCCGGCTGCAACGGCAGAAGCACGCAGCCTCTTCGAGTCTACGATGGCCGAGCGTGTCGAGATGAGCCTGGATGAGCACGATCGGCTGATCGGTTACGTTCTGGGTTTGTCGCACGCGCTGAATCTTGCATTTTTCACGGCGCTTGCCGGAAGTGGAGAGTTGGTACCGCATCTCAAACGGCTCTCCAGCACAACCTTCGATGCGCAACTCGATGTTGCCAGACGCGTCGCTGGTGACAATCCGCATCTCTACTTCGAGATTCAGGCGCTGAACGATTACGGCAGGGCGCCGCTCGACGCGCTCGTTAGCGCAGCCGGACACGTAAGAGATCTCGTCGCTGGTGGTGACGAAGCGGGCTTCGTCGAATTGATGAAGCAGGGACGTCGCTACCTCGATCCTGACGACTGATCGGCTTCCTTCCGCCGAATATCATATATCGTGAAGTAGTAGCGCTAAGCATTGCGGACGGCTGGTGTAATATTGGCACCAGTTGTACTGCTCACCCTGATCAGGGTAGACGCATGGACCGGATTGACACACAAGGTTATCGAGCGAATGTCGGGATCATCCTCGTGGATGGGACCGGCCACGTTCTGATTGCCGGCCGCGTTGGAAATCGCGGCTGGCAGTTTCCGCAGGGCGGAATTAGCCGGAACGAAAGCGCGGAAGATGCGATGTACCGCGAGCTAAACGAGGAGGTTGGCCTGACGCCCGACGATGTCGAGACGCTGGGCTCGACGAAGGCATGGCTCCGATACAGGTTGCCGCAGCGTTTCGTTCGCCGCGATCAGTCGCCGCTGTGTATTGGTCAGAAGCAGCGCTGGTTTCTGCTCCGTATGATCAGCGACCCGGCGTACGTGCGATTTGATACGACCAACGAGCCTGAATTTAACCGTTGTCGCTGGGTGGAATACTGGCGGCCTGTGAAAGAGGTTATTTACTTCAAGCGTCCGGTCTATGTCCGTGCGCTGACCGAGCTCGGCCCGCTGGCGTTTCCCGATGCCGGACCGCCGCCGCAGCCTTCCTGGTGGCCGGAACGATGGCAGGAGGCAGTAAGTTGAGAGCGGCCAGATCCGTATTGTTTTTCTCTGCAGGGCTAGTTCTGCTCGGAAGTATTGGTTATCTGACCTTCGAGCTCGGCCGGTATCAGGGAGGCTTCTCCCTCCTCGATCAACGTCGCGAGCATGAAACCTTTCAACTGGAGATCGCGGAGAAGATCGCCGAGGCGGAGGAACTTCGGCGGCAAATCACTGTACTTCAGACCTCTCAGGAGATCGACCGTGAGACCTACACACGGGTAGAGAGTGATCTCAGTGACCTGCAGCAGCGCATTCAGGCTCAGGAAGAAGAGCTGGCATTTTATCAGGGCATTATCTCGCCCGAAGACGGTCAGGTTGGGCTGCGAATTCAGACCTTCGATGTGACGCCGGCCGAGCTGGATCGACACTATCTCCTGCACCTGGTTCTGGCACAGACGATTAGTCACGATAGCCGAATTTCAGGCGTTGTTCGTCTCTCAATAGAGGGTAGCGTCGATGGAGAGTTGGCGGCGCTGCGTCTGGACGAGGTTCTCCCGGACACGGCTTCCGGGGATATCCCGTTTGAGTTTCGTTACTTCCAGGGATTGCAGTGGGAGCTCGTACTGCCGCCCGACTTCGAACCCAGCCAGATCAAGGTGGAGATCTGGCCAGCGGAGTCCGGCGGGCAGAGCATTTTACATAGTTACTCCTGGCCGGCTGCGGTAGGCTAGGAAGATCACCGATTACCACTCGGAAGCGATGAGCAGTAAGCTTAAGATATTGGGTGACAGGCCACGTAGGAGTTGAAGATGCTGGGGAAGAAGAAATCGAGTCGGACGGCGGTCAAGAGCTTCGTCGGCGCCGATACGCGCGTGCACGGTGACATCGAGTTTACCGGTGGCTTCCACGTCGATGGCTACGTGAAGGGGAACATCGAAGGACTCAAGGACGATGCGGCCGTTCTCAGTATCAGTGAGACCGGATGTGTTGAAGGTTCAGTGGTTGTACCCCATATACTACTTAACGGTGTCGTGCGTGGTGATGTGCGAGCGACTGAGCGTGTTGAACTAGGCCCCGGGGCTCGGGTCGTAGGCAACGTCCAGTACAAGCTGATCGAGATGGCGATAGGCGCCGAAGTGAACGGTAAGCTCATACACGAGAATGAGCGGCAGACCGATGAATCCCAGGCAAGCCGGCCGGAGGTGGGAATTGTATCCGCCGTAAAGGCCGCCGGAGACTGAAAAAAATGACGGACCCTCAATGGGCGCAGGATGCGCCGCCACTTAACTTTACCGATGCCGCCGCCGATAAGGTCGGATTGCTCATCGAAGAAGAAGGGAACGACGAACTCAAGTTGCGCGTCTATATTTCGGGCGGCGGCTGTTCCGGGTTTCAGTACGGGTTTACATTTGACGATGCCGTACAGGATGGCGACACCGCGATCGAGAATCGCGGTGTGACGCTACTGATCGATCCCATGAGCGTCCAGTATCTGACCGGGGCCGAGATCGACTACAAGGAAGATCTGTCGGGTGCCCAGTTCATTATTCGCAATCCTAACGCGTCGACTACCTGCGGCTGCGGCTCCTCTTTCTCGGTTTAGGCTACGCAAACCTCCGCTCCAGAACCTCTACCGCAGTGCTCCGGCGAAGAAGAACCGGAAGTTCTCGCTGCGGTCGACCTCGGATCGAACAGCTTCCATATGGTCGTGGCACGATCCCAGCACGGCCAGCTTCTTGTTATTGATCGGCTACGCGAGATGGTTCAGCTCGCGTTAGGGCTGGACAGGAATGCGGCGCTGGATGCCACCAGTCAGGAACGAGCAATCGACTGTTTACGACGCTTCGGCGAACGGCTTCGCGATATGCACGCCCACCAGGTTCGCGTTGTCGGAACGAATACCCTTCGCAAGGCCCGACACGCATGCAAGTTCCTGAGCGCAGCCGAGGAAGCGCTGGGACATCCGGTGGAGATTATCTCCGGGATGGAGGAGGCGCGGCTGATATTTGTGGGCGTCTCACATTACGTGCCGGCACAGGGCGAGCCGAAGCTCGTTCTGGATATCGGTGGAGGCAGCACTGAACTCATTATCGGCGAAGGCCACGAGCCGAAATTGCTGGAAAGCCTGTTCATGGGCTGCGTCGCCTGGAGCTCCCGGTATTTCCCGGGAGGGAAGCTGAGCAGGAAGCGCTTCGATCGGGCGCGCCTCGCAGCGCGATTGGAGCTGCGGCCCGTCGCAGATGTGTTTCGCCAGCGCGGCTGGGAGGTGGCAGTCGGATCGTCCGGTACGATTCGCGCGGCGGCTCGTACCGCACGTGCGCTCGGCTTCTGCGATACCGCGTTAACTGTAGACGCGCTCGAGTCGCTGATCAGCGAAATACTCGCTGCCGGTACGGTCGAAGAGCTGAAGCTTCCAGAGCTGAATCAGGAACGTACCCCCGTATTCGTGGGCGGTGTCGCTATTCTCGTTGAGACGATGAGAGAGCTGGGCGTCGAGGAGCTGAGTGTCAGCGATGGAGCGCTACGCGAGGGTCTCCTCTACGACATGCTGGGGCGATTGCAGAATGAGGATGCGCGGGATCGCACAATTCGTGCGATTCAGGGCCGCTACAACGTAGATCAGTCTCAGGCTGCGCGGGTAGAGGAGTCCGCGCTAATGCTGTTGCGCGCGGTTCGTAAGGACTGGGGTCTGAAGGGTGCCGAGCCACGGCGTTACCTGGCCTGGGCTGCGCAGATGCACGAGGTGGGACTCGACATTGCTCACGCCAAGTACCATAAGCACGGTGGTTATCTGATTGCCAACGCCTACCTTCCGGGCTTTGTGAGTTTCGATCAGCTCATATTGTCGATGCTGGTGGCTCATCACCGGCGGAAGATCGAAGGCCTGGATACGAATAAGCTGCCCGAGAGCTGGCAAAAGAAACTTCCGCGGCTTCTCGTATTATTTCGACTTGCGGTGTTGCTGAATCGCAGTCGCAGCTCAGCGGATCTCCCGGAGCTGAACATGCGCGCGAAGGGCGACAAGCTGGGCATCGATTTCCCGGTAGACTGGCTCGATAACAATCGTCTGACCAAGGCAGATCTGGAGCAGGAGATTGAGTGGTTGCAACCGACTGGAGTGCGACTTCTGGTCGCCAGCGTGGATGAGGGTCAGGCTTAGTTAGAATTCTCGTTCAGCAGAAATTCCTGCGCACAGAACTCTGCTACACGGTCTTCAGGGCCTATCCGGCGATAGGTCCCGTCGGCGACGAGCTCCCAGGCGTTGACGTTGTCGGCGAGATAGATATCCAGGTTACGCATGAGTCTTTTCTTGATCTTCTTGTCGAGTATCGGATACATGATCTCGATGCGACTGAAGAAATTTCGGTCCATCCAGTCGGCACTGGCACAGTAGACCTCTTCCTTTCCGTCGTTGTGGAAGTAATAAGTTCGATCGTGTTCCAGAAAGCGCCCGACGATCGAGCGTACGCGGATATTGTCGGAAACGCCTGGAATCCCCGGACGCAGACAACAGATGCTGCGAACGATCAGGTCGACCAGGACGCCGGATATGGAGGCTTCGTAGAGCGCGCGGATTATCTCCGGCTCTACCAGTGCATTGACCTTCGCGACGATATGGCCGTTGCCGCCCGCGGCCGCAGTCGCAGATTCTCGGCGTATCAGTTTCAACAACTTCTCATGCAGCGAGAACGGCGATTGATAGATTTTCTTCAGGTCGGCGGTTTTCGTCAGGCTCGTAATGTGCATGAACACTTCGTGAATGTCGTGGCCGAGGTCTTCGTCTGCCGTGAACAGTCCATAGTCGGTATAGTTTCTGGCGGTACCCGGGTGATAGTTGCCGGTGCTCAGATGCGCGTAACGACGTAGCTCTCCTTCTTCCCGACGGACGACGAGCAGCATCTTGCAGTGCGTCTTGTAGCCAGCGACGCCGTAAACCACATGCGCTCCGGCGTCCTGTAGGTTGTTCGCAAGCTCGATATTTGCGGCCTCGTCGAATCGAGCGCGGAGCTCGATCATGACGGTAACTTCTTTTCCGGCCTTGGCGGCAGATATCAGGCTCCCCACCAGCGGCGAATCAGGTGTGGTTCGATAAAGTGTCTGCTTGATTGCGACCACGTTCGGGTCGTTCGCTGCCTGATAGACGAACTCCATTACCGGGCCGAACGAATCGAAGGGGTGGTGAAGCAGGATGTCCCCCTTCAATATTGCGACGAACGGGTTCGTTTTCTCGAGACGCTTCGGAATGCCCGGCGTATAGGCCGGGTCCTTCAGATCGGGGCGGTCGACGAGGTCGTACGCGGTCAGTATCCGATTCAGGTTGACGGGTCCCTGAACCTTGTAGAGATCCTGGCGAGACAGCTTGAAATGATCGAGCAGAAATTCCGCCAGATCATCGGGGCAGTCGTGAAATATCTCGAGTCGAACCGCCGCACCATAGCGACTCTCGAAGAGTTCGCCTTCGAGCGCACGCATTAGGTTGCCTACTTCTTCGTTGTCGACGTAGAGCTCACTGTTGCGAGTTGCACGAAATTGATAACAGCCTTCTATCGTCAGGCCTGCGAAAAGCTCGTCGACGAAAGCATGGATAATCGACGAGAGAAATACGAAGTCTGTTTCGCCGGTATCGTTGAGTTCCGCCGGCAGCCGTATTAGTCGAGGCAGTGAGCGGGGCGCCTGCAAGATCGCACGTTGAACAGGTCGTTTGAACGCGTCCCGACCCCGCAGGCTGACAATGAAGTTGAGACTCTTGTTCAGAATTCGCGGTATCGGTCGCGTCGGATCGATAGTCGTCGGGCTCAGTACGGGAACGATTTCAGTTCTGAAATAATTATGGAGCCATTCCCTCTGTTGCTCCGACCATTCGGTAGGTTGAATGAAACAGATTCCCTCGCCATGAAGCGTCGGTATCAAGTCGTGGTTGAGGACTCGGTATTGCTCGGCCACGAGCTCGTGCGCACGCTCGGAGATCATTTTCAGAACCTCGGCCGGACTCATATTGTCGGGTCCTGATGGAGCGGAGCTGACCTCGAGACGCTGCTTTAAGTTGGACACTCTGATCTCGAACAGTTCGTCGAGATTAGTCGAACAGATGCACAGGAACTTGAGCCGCTCGAACAGCGGAAGGTCAGCGTTCTTCGCCTGATTTAGTACGCGTACGTTGAACTCGAGCCGGGATAACTCGCGATTGATGTAATATTCCGGTAACAGTAGATTCGCTGTGTCCACTTTCTAATCGCTGTCGTTAACTGCGCTGCTTGGATAAGTATATTCCTCCGAGCGTCGTTGTGTGGCGTGCGCCTGTCACAGCCACAGCATTCCCCGGCTTGTTTTGGAGCCGCATTCTCGCTAGCCAGGCGAACGCGACAGCCTCGACCCATTCCGGGTCCACGCCGTGCTCGGAACTCGGCGCCAGAACACAATCAGGCAGGTGCGTGCCGAGCCGCTCAATGAGATAACTGTTGAAGGTTCCGCCGCCGCAGAGAATGACGCGGCTCGCTTTCGGTGCCGAGGACCTGATGGCATTCCCGACAGATGCCGCCGTCAGCTCCGTCAGGGTTGCCAGGACATCGTCTGGCTCAATCTCCCTGGAGTACTGCGCCAGTTTGTCCATGACCCAGCCGATATTGAAGTGCTCGAAACCGGTCGACTTCGGCGCCTGTCGCCGGAAATAGGGATCAGCGAGAAAGACATCGAGAAGATCCTGCGCGACCTCGCCACCTCGGGCGCGTTTGCCGTCAACGTCGAAGCGTTCGTTCCAGTAGCGGCGGCACCAGGCATCCATTAAAGAGTTCGCCGGCCCGGTATCGTATCCGGTCAGACTCTGTGTGGGATCCAGGACGGTAATGTTGGCGACGCCGCCCAGATTCAGGGCGACGCGAACTTCTTCCGGGTCCGCGAAACGCCAGGCGTGGAACGCCGGCGCCAGTGGTGCGCCCTGGCCGCCGTGAGCGACGTCCATACGCCGGAAGTCGGCAACGACTTCGATTCCGGTTGCCGCAGCAATTGCGTTGGGATCGCCGATCTGCATCGTGAACGCATGAGGCTGCGTGGGCTTGTGAAACACCGTGTGTCCCGAGTACCCCAGCGCGACGATGTCGTCGGCCGATCGACCTAGAGAACGAAGACTGGTGTTAACGCAATCGGCGAAATACCCCCCGAGTTCAGTGTCGAGCGTCCCGAGCTCGACCAGCGTCGTCTCGGGTGACTCCGATAGACTGCGCAACCGTGCGGCCAGATTCGTTGGAAACGGCGTCGTCTCGGCCGAGTGAAGTACACAGCTCGTATCATCCAGATCAACGATAGCTACGTCGGCGCCGTCGAGGCTCGTTCCCGACATCAGCCCAATATAAAGTCCGCCCATAGGCTTAAGCTTACCGCACCGACGGCCGTATAGATTGGAACAGGATCGCCATACCGGCTCGTGTTAGAGGATTCGTCAGACGTCAGTTCGCGGCTGCTGCGGTACTGACTCTGGTTCCTCTATAAAGGTCCAGCTGGCGCCATAGGGGAGTTGCTGCTGCCGAAAAATCCTCCCATTGTTCCGCAGGAACGGGATCCGCGGGCGGAAGCGTGACGGTGCGAGGATTGCGGTGTACGCCGTTGAGGCGATACTCGTAGTGAAGATGAGGTCCTGTAGCGAGACCTGATTGCCCGACATAGGCAATCGTCTCGCCCTGGCGCACGCGAGAGCCAACTCTTGGGCTGGCGAACCGCGACAGATGTGCGTACAGCGTTGTGATGTTGCCGCCATGCTGGACAATGACCGTATTGCCGTAGCCGTTCTGAACGCCGCGAAACGTCACCCTGCCGTCGCCCGCCGCAATGACCGGCGTCCCGGAAGGCGCGGCGTAGTCGACGCCACGGTGCGCGCGAATGGTATTGAGCACCGGATGCCGGCGATTCAGATTGAAGCTTGAACTCACACGCGTGAAATTAACCGGCGCCCGGATAAATGCCTTGCGGACGCTGCGGCCCTCCGGCGTGAAGTAATCGGAGTTGCCGCCGCTATCGATATAGCGTGCTGCGCGGTAGGGCGTGCCTTGGTTGATGAACTCTGCGGCGACGATCTCGCCATCCCTGAGCTTTACGCCGTCACGCCAGAGCTCCTCGTAAATGACGGTGAACTCATCGCCGACGCGCACATCCTGGATGAAATCGATATCCCACTGAAGGATGCCCGCCATATTCATTATGACCGCGTCGGATATGTCCGCAGCCATTCCGGCTTCAAAGAGGGAGTTCTGGATGGAGCCATGACCGCCGACCGTTCGATAGTCGACGGCACGCTCCTGTATGCCGGCGAGGTACCCGGTCTCACCGCGGGTGACCTGCAACAGACTGATTTCGTCCAGTTCTTTCTCGAGAGACAGGACCTGTCCGTCACGATGTGAGATCTCTATCTTGTCGCCAGGCCGGAGCAGTCGGAGATGCTCCCGCGCGTCGCTCAGTCCGGTCATCGCGGCGAGATCCCCGAGGCTTAAGTCGTTTCGACGGAAGATCAGCTCCATGCTGTCGCCGGAGCGGACGCTGATGCTCAACTTCGTGCCCGGTTCAGGCTCGGGTGCCACTTCGAGGGAACTCGGTGTGCCAGCGGGCTGAGGCAATGCCAGTCGCTGATTGACGTAGGGTCCCTGTACGGTTGCCATGACGGGCGCCGGAGTGGGTGGCTCGTTGTTGCCGCCCACGAGCAGAAACGAAACGGTGATGACAGGGAGCAGCAGGCCGATCAGGAACCACGGCCAATGACGTCGTTGAATTGACTCAGAGTCGACCGATGGGTCTTTATAATCGTGACGAACGCCGCCGGAGTAAGACTTCACCAGACACCTGCATAATGAGCCGGGCGTACTGTAACGATTTGGTCCCCGAGGGTCAAAGCTATTCCCTTTAAAGTCAGCAGGCTACAATAGCCGTCTCGCGACGCGATGAGCCCTTACTGCCTCGACCATGATAGCAACCGACGAACAACTTGATGAGCTGCGGCGTGGTGCCGAAGAGATTCTGCGCGAGGAGGAACTCAAGCAGAAGCTTGACCAGGGCCGGCCTCTCCGGATAAAGGCAGGTTTCGATCCGACCGCGCCTGATCTGCATCTCGGTCACACGGTGTTGCTGAACAAGATGCGGCAGTTTCAGGTCCTGGGCCACGAGATTATATTTCTCATCGGCGACTTCACCGGAATGATCGGTGACCCGTCGGGTAAGAGCGCCACGCGGCCGCCGCTGACGCCTGAAGAGGTTAGTGCGAACGCGAAGACCTACGAGCAGCAGGTCTACAAGATCCTCGATCCGGAGAAGACACGCCTGGATTTCAATTCCAGATGGATGTCCAAGATGAGTGCTGAGGATCTCATTCAACTCGCCGCCCGGCATACGGTCGCGCGAATGCTGGAGAGAGACGATTTCAACAAGCGTTACAACTCCGGCAAGGCGATTGCTGTTCATGAATTTCTCTATCCGCTCGTGCAGGGCTACGACTCCGTTGCGTTGGAGGCCGATGTCGAACTGGGCGGTACCGACCAGAAGTTCAATCTGCTCGTTGGTCGCCAGCTTCAGCAGGCCTACGGCCAGCCGCCTCAGGTGGTTCTCACGATGCCCTTGCTGGTAGGACTGGACGGCGTAAACAAGATGTCGAAGTCGCTCGACAACTACATCGGCATTACCGAACCGGCCGGCGACATGTTTGGCAAACTCATGTCCGTTTCCGATGATCTGATGTGGCGCTACTTCGAATTGCTGAGCTTTCGCTCGCTCGAGGAGATCGAGGGATTCAAAAAGAAGGCAGCGGAGGGAGAGAATCCTCGTGACATCAAATATCTGCTGGCAGATGAGATCGTTACCCGCTTCCACAATCAGGCCTCGGCCGAGCAGGCGCGGAAAGATTTCATCGCGCGGCATCGGCACGGCGGGATGCCGGAGGAGATGGATGAGCGCGAACTTCATTCAGAGGAGCAGTCGCTGGGGATCGCGCATATCCTCAGGGATTCGGGGCTTACAGCCAGCACATCGGAGGCTATCCGGATGATCAAGCAGGACGCCGTCCGCATAGACAATGAGCGTATCAGCGACCCGAAGACAGCCATCGCCGTGGACGGAGAGCCCAGGGTTTATCAGGTCGGCAAGCGCAAGTTTGCCCGTATCCGCCTGCATCCTGCGAACTGATTACCGGGCGCTCGTCGTGGCCGGGTAAATAGTTCTTGTGCCCACAGCCGCAACCCGTATAATGCCGCCTCTCCCCACCTGGAGAGACACCCATCGAACGGCCGAATCTCAAGCCGCACAGGCTTGGAGAGGATGTGGAATGGGGTATACTTCTGGGTCAGCCTGGGCTTTGGGGCCAGGCATGCTCTTTAACAATTAGTCTCAAGCAACTTGTGTGGGCGCTCGTACCGGAACAACGGTGCCAGAGCGTCTACTTAAGGGGTGCTTCGTGCACCCCGAAAGAAAGCGTTCAGGACTCAAACCTTTAAATTGAAGAGTTTGATCCTGGCTCAGATTGAACGCTGGCGGCATGCTTAACACATGCAAGTCGAACGGTAACAGGCCGCTGGGATCCCTTCGGGGTGAACTTGGCGCTGACGAGTGGCGGACGGGTGAGTAATGCTTGGGAATCTGCCCAGTAGTGGGGGACAACCCGGTGAAAACCGGGCTAATACCGCATACGTCCTACGGGAGAAAGTGGGGGATCTTCGGACCTCACGCTATTGGATGAGCCCAAGTCGGATTAGCTTGTTGGTGGGGTAAAGGCCTACCAAGGCGACGATCCGTAGCTGGTCTGAGAGGACGATCAGCCACACTGGGACTGAGACACGGCCCAGACTCCTACGGGAGGCAGCAGTGGGGAATATTGGACAATGGGCGCAAGCCTGATCCAGCAATGCCGCGTGTGTGAAGAAGGCCTGCGGGTTG
>JBJKYM010000008.1:0-225673 GCA_045561025.1 Candidatus Rariloculaceae bacterium | reverse complement strand
TCATAGCCGAACGAACAGTAGCCGCGCTGGAGGCTGATGCTCTGTGCCGGGACCCGTGCACCGGGGTCTTCAAGATCGTCGAGTATCTGCTGATAACGTAGACGACGTATGACACCGGCATACTCGAGCATGATGTCGGAGCCGAGAATCTGTCCCGTTCGAGGATTGGTAAACGACGGGCCGTATCCCGAGAATGGCGGGTTTGGCGATGAAGCCCAGCGAAGGACGTTGTAGCGGATATCTCCGGCGTCCCAGTCAGCGTCGTCGGGCTGAACCTGCACCGTAACAGCGTTGCGGAATCCGATCTTCTCGAAGGACTGGTTCCAGGCCAGGACGCCCTGTCTGATCGCATCGCGGAATTCATGCGGTGTCGTATTCTCGATCCACCACGTGATCGGTTCGACAGGCTCCGAGATCGCTGCCTGGGGATCGCGCTTCTCGAGGTTCCAACGCTCGACGAGGTCGCGGTATGGCGTCGGGCTGTCATCGGTAAGATCCGTCACTTCCTGAGCGAAATAGCCCATTCGATGATCGGTTAATCGCGGCTCGTAGTCGTTATCCGGCAGCGCTATGAAGGAGTGCTGGACATAGATGCTCACATAGCGGCTGTCGGTAATGTCGGAGCCAGCGCTTGCCGTCGGCTGGGGGTCCTCGTAGACGTATTCGACGTGTACGTCCGTGTTCAACGGGTAGTTTCGGATGTCCGTTATCTTGCTCTTGTCGTCGCTGAGATCTCCCAGTCTGAATCTATCACCCGGGGATTCGTCGGGATCAGGTGACGGTTTTATCTGGTTCAACGTTTCGCTGACGAAAATATTATCCGCGTCGATAAGAATACGGCCGTTCTCGTCGTCCTCAGCGAGAATCGCCTCTGATGCGAGCAGCGCGGAGCTGATGTTTGCGTCTGAGGCCCGGCTCAACGGACTCTCGGGGTCGAAGTAGAACGCGGTATTCTCGGAACGGAACTCAATACGATCGTAGTGGCGAGCGACAGAGATAATTCGGTTGTCGCGGTAGTTACCGCGGAAGTGTCCGCCCTGAACGACACCATCCGTGCTTACGGCGACGTAAATGTACTCGCGATCGAGTTGATCTGCGCCGAGCTCGAGATAGGCCGTACCCGTCTCACGGTCGCGATAGAGCGTAAAAAGACCGTCGTGGCGATCGCTGTTCTCGGTGATCTCGGCGATCGACCGGGACTCGTCCTCATCAGCGTCGTCTTCCTGAGCGAACAACGGCGGCTCGGACGCTATAAAAAGGACCAGAAGCGACGCCACTAACAGGTTTTCTCGGTATTTCATGATTTCGACCTCCGCGAAGGCTTGGAAGCATAAATAATCCCTGTGCGCTGGACCAGAGTGATTTCTGAATCGGATCACGGCACACTAGCGCCTCCTCCGGATTTCCCTTCAGCACCGAAAAAAGAATAATTCGCAGTGGAAATGCTCTCTATGGCCGAGTTGTCTGCTTTGCTGCAGGTCGTACTCGTAGACCTCGTCCTGGCGGGCGACAACGCGATCGTCGTCGCTATGGCAGTCGTCGGGTTGCCGCAGGAGCAGCGGGCGCGCGTCCTCATTATCGGCATCGCCGCCGCGACCCTCATGCGCGTGGTGTTCGCATTGATCACGGTGCAGTTACTCGAAGTTCTCGGGCTGAGTCTGGCCGGCGGCGTGCTTCTGCTATGGGTCAGCTGGAAGTTCTGGCGGGAGTTGACCGAGCAGCGCGAGGAGGACCCGGCCGCAGAGGACATCGATGAGATAGTGCATGGTGAGCCGCTCGATCATCCCACGCAGCGAAAGTCGCTGCGTCAGGCCGTTACTCAGGTGATTGTTGCTGACGTGTCGATGTCACTCGACAACGTGCTCGCTGTGGCAGGAATAGCACGTGAGCACCAGTGGATACTCGTCACCGGACTCGTTCTCTCAATCGCCTTTATGGGTCTCGCGGCGGCTTTGATCGCACGTCTGCTCGCGCGGCACCACTGGATTGGCTTCGTCGGGCTTGCCGTGATCTTTTACGTCTCATTGC
The DNA here is from genome assembly GCA_045561025.1 of Candidatus Rariloculaceae bacterium. GTDB lineage: Bacteria > Pseudomonadota > Gammaproteobacteria > Steroidobacterales > Rariloculaceae > SMWC01. The sequence continues at coordinate 223,645 of JBJKYM010000008.1, read as the reverse complement.
AAATGATCTGGGATGGCGGCAGTCAGGTTCTCGAGGCGCTCGCGTAAGTCTTTGAAACAAGACCAACATTACAGGATCGTAACTTAGGAGCTTGTTTGCACGGGCCCTGTGAACCGGACCTTATGGTAGACTAATAAGTATTCAGGTTGTTGTTGATTTACAACAATGCTGAGACCAAATTGGGGAGTGGCGTTCACACCGACTGATAACGGTGTCATTCTGAGGGGCGGATCGCAAGCGCCTCTTTTTCTTGCCCGCCATATGGACCGAAGCGGTTCCGACAGCGCTTCCGATTCCGAAGTCTTTCAAGTCAACCGCCCCTCGGGCGGTTATGATTAGCGCTGCTTCGCGGTGGTCCGCCTAACCAAAAGAAGGAAACCAGTCATGCGGTCGAGACTCCGAATTCGTTCTTCGCTACTTCTTGTCGCCGGCCTCGTTGCCGTCTCTGCACAGGCGCAGCAGGACGACTGGGATGCCGTCGAGCTTCGCATCAGTCATGTCGCCGGATCTATTCATATGCTGGAGGGGCGCGGAGGCAATATTGGCCTGTCGATAGGTGAAGACGGTGTGATCATGATCGACGATCAGTTCGCGCCGCTGACCGATCGCATCGTCGCTGCGATTGCTGCTGAGACGGATGAAGAGATTCGGTTCCTGATCAATACGCACGTCCATGGCGATCACGTCGGCGGAAACGAGAATCTCGGTAACCGTGGCGTTCTGATTTTCGCGAACGACCGCGTGCGTATGCGTATGAGTATGGCCAGGAATGACAGCGGTGCTCGCACCTACGGCCCGACCGCGCTTCCCGTCGTGACTTTTAGCGACACGACCACTCTGCATCTGAATGGCGAGGCGGTTCACGCGTTCTCCGTTCCTCCTGCTCATACGGACGGCGACAGTTTCATCCACTTCCGTGGCTCCAATGTGCTGCATCTCGGCGATGTCTTCAGGACGAATAACTTCCCGTACATGGATCTGAGCAATGGTGGCGGTCTTCCCGGCACGTTGGAGGCTCTCGGCATGGCAATCAGCATGGCCGGTCCGAATACCGCGGTTATCCCCGGTCACGGCGCCGTCTCTACTCGCGAGGACGTAGTTGAGTTTCGCGACATGATTCTCGTCGTTAGGGATCGCGTCTCCGAACTGGTCGACGAAGGTAGATCATTCGAGGAAGTTCTGGCTGCCGGTACGACCGCCGAGTACGAGGCGAAGTGGGGAGACCCGGAGCGCTTTCTTGGCGGGCTCTATCAGGAGTTAGGCGGCGAACTGTAGAGACGTAACGGGCTTTACTTCGATCCCGGACCCGGGTTTGATGCAGCATGAGCGCTAGCCAGCTGCAGAAGCCGCGTGTTTGTATCTACATCCCTATCGATACCTCCGGCGAGTCCCACCGACATATCGAGGAACTCGGCTGCGAGCTCGTTCTCGGTGATACCAGTTGGCGGACCGGGATTGATCGCGACGCGTTAGTCGAAATCGCTACGGGGGCGCATGCGCTGATGGGTGCGACGATTAAGCGATTACCTATAGAGCGATCGTTTCTGGAGGCGATTCCTGAACTACGCATTATCTCCAAGTACTCGATCGGCGTGGAAGATATCGATCTGAAAGCCGCGACCGATCTCGGTGTCCTCGTTACGAATTGCCCCACTGAAGCAAACTGGGGCGGTGTAGCCGAGGGGACAATCGCGTTGATGCTGGCTTTCCTCAAGCGCGTCGGTGACAGAGATCGGCATGTTAAGGACGGCGGCTGGCGGGATAAATCCCTACTAGGTACCTACTTCGGACGACGCGAGGACGGTTACGCAGGGATCACGGTTGGGATTGTCGGCCTCGGACGGATTGGCTCGCGCGTTGCGAACCTGCTGGCTCCCTGGGGACTTCGGCTGCTGGCCTGTGATCCCTATGTCGATAAGGACAAGTTCGAGAAACACGGTGCCGAGCAGGTAGATCTGGAAACGCTGCTGGCGGAATCCGATGTCGTGACGCTGCATTGCGATCTGACCTCAGAAACGCGGGAGCTGGTAAATAAGGATCGGTTGGCACTGATGAAGACATCGGCACTGTTGATCAATACATCGCGCGGACCGGTGGTCGACATCGATGCGCTCTGTGATGCGCTCGACGGGAACGCGCTTGGCGGTGCAGCCCTCGATGTGCTTCCGCAGGAGCCACCGGACACCGATGATCGGATCCGTCGCATGGGCGATAGGGTTCTGTTGTCGCCTCACATGGTCAGTGCGAACGTGCCCGGTACGCTCGAGCCCGCGATACCCTGGGCGACTGAGGCAACGGTGGCCGCACTCAAGGGAGTTGTCCCCGATCACGTTTGTAATTCCGACGCCATCCCGTTGTGGCTAGAGCGATTCGGCAACAAGTCCCTTATCTGATCCCGGATTCCTGTCTGAACGTGGAAACGTCATTGCCGAGATGAAGTCCGCGCCTGAACAATCCAGAGCAATCTGGTCGTGGGCTATTTATGACTTCGCGAACTCGCCGTTCACAACGCTTGTCATTACCTTCGTCTACGCTACTTATTTCACGCAGGTACTGGCGCCTGATTCGATAACGGGGACGGCGCTGTGGTCGCGAGCTGTTGCCCTGACGGCTTTAATCGTGGCGATGCTGTCGCCAGTGCTTGGCGCGATAGCGGACCGCGGCGGCTATCGAAAGCTATTCGTTGTCGTGTCGACGCTCGTCTGCGCGTTGGCGACGATGGCGCTCTATCGTGTCCTGCCCGGGCAGCTTTATATGGCCCTTGCGTTGTTGATCGTCGCGAATATCGCTTACGAATTCGGTACGGTTTTCTACAACGCGTTTCTTCCCGATCTGACGACGCCGGAGCGTATCGGGCGAGTGTCCGGTTATGGCTGGGGATTGGGTTACCTGGGCGGATTGCTCGCGCTCGGCATCGCGCTTGTCACACTGATTCAGCCCGATGCACCGATCTTCGGTTTCTCAAAGGAAAACGGCGCGAATATCCGTGCGACCAATCTGCTCGTTGGCGCCTGGTTTCTGGTCTTCAGTCTCCCGCTGTTTCTCTGGGTCCCCGAATCGAGCAGGCGGTCCGAACCGAATCGCCGACTCATGTCGGCAGCGGTCGGGCAGCTTGTGACGAGCGTTCGAGAGATTCGCAAGTACAGGCAGATCGTTCGGTTCCTTGTTGCGCGCCTGTTCTTTAACGACGGTTTGGTAACGATCTTCGCGTTCGGAGGAATCTATGCAGCGGGCACGTTCGGTTTCACGCTTCAGGAAGTACTGCTGTTTGGAATCGCCCTCAATGTGACAGCGGGTCTCGGTGCCTTCCTGTTCGGACATCTGGACGACCGGATCGGTGGCAAGCGCACGTTGATGATCACGCTTGTCGGCCTGTTCGCGGCAACACTGCTGGCCGTGGTTGCTACGGGCAAGCTCTGGCTGTGGGTGGCGGGCATCATTCTCGGTGTATTCGTCGGGCCGAATCAGGCCGCGAGTCGCTCGCTGATGGCGCGCTTCGTACCCGCAGAGGCGAAGAACGAGTTATTCGGATTCTTCGCGTTCTCCGGGAAACTTACAGCGTTCCTGGGGCCGCTGCTGCTCGGAATCCTGACGCAGTGGAGCGGCTCGCAGCGAGTCGGCGTGTCCGTCGTTCTGATGCTGTTTCTGGTTGGCGGTTTGTTGCTTGCTACCGTGGACGAAGACGAAGGAATTCGAGCTGGGAGCCTTTAGGCGGGTAGCCTAACCCCAGGGATCGACGTTGATGATGTCGATTGGCGTTCCCGTCTCAGCATCAATGACGTAGGTGAAGGACTCGCCTTTACCAACGAAAGGAAGATAGGCCAGGCTATCAATCGATCGCCCGGTCTTTTCGGTAAGGTTCGTCACCTCTTCCTCCGCTTCCGGTTTCTCCGAGATCAGGTCCGTCAGGCTGCGCGCGCGTGCGATGACAGCGGCGCTGCCCTCGGAATAGGGCTGCCAGAATTCAGGTCGCCGATCTATGTCCGGTTTTCCTTCGAAGAGGGTTTCATGAAGCAACTGCTGAAAGGTTTCCTGATCCTCGGGGAGCCTGGCGACGGCGAGGACAGGTCCGATAAACGGCTTCTGCCGCAGCTCGTCATGCGTGATCATCGAACTGTCGACCTCTCCGTAGGAGAGCACCTGGAATCGATCGACTGCGAAGACCGAGTAATACGGTCGCTCCTGGTAGATGACCGTTGTGCCGTAGATCAGAGCTGAGAGCTGGATGATCGCGATGACAGACACGTCGACGATGAGCCCGGGTTTATGTGGCTTGAACAGGATGAGCGTCAGTAGCGGGCCGAGTATGAGATCGACACCGACGAGTACCCGTAACACGCTTGCTGCGCCCTTGGCTGCGAAATACGGTTCCGGATACCATAGAAAGAATATGAGAGCGCATAGCGTTCCGACGACGAGAGCGCTTGCTGACAGGTGAAGTAGAAACGCGCGCTTCTTGCTAAGGGCGCGTAGGCTACTTAACGACATCTGAGTTTTCCTCTCTGGCGAATTTCATAGTTGCTCTATTTAGCCTAGGAGTTGAGGGAATTCAACGGGTCCGGTCATGATTTTCTCGCGCTCACCGGGGATCCTGGTGCGAAATGTGAAATCAGTATCAATTATTGAGCGAATGAAAGTAATCCCCGAAATCGCCGCGAAGGAAGATGAGATCGTCGCCTGGCGTCGTGATATTCACGCTCACCCCGAACTCGCCTACGAGGAACAGCGTACGGCTGATCTGGTCGCGGCCAGACTGACGGAGTGGGCGCTGGAGGTTCATCGTGGGCTCGCGGTAACCGGAGTCGTTGGCACGTTGTCGAACGGTGAAGGCCCGACCGTTGGTCTGCGTGCCGACATGGATGCGTTACCGATACTCGAGACCAACACGTTCGACTACAAATCCCGCAATGAAGGGAAGATGCATGCCTGTGGTCACGATGGTCACACGGCGATGCTACTTGGCGCAGCGCAGTACCTGGCGGCCAGCCGCGACTTCTCCGGCACTATCCATTTTATCTTTCAGCCGGCGGAGGAAGCCGCCGGCGGCGCAAAGGTCATGATGGATGACGGTCTGTTCGATCTGTTTCCGGTTCAGGCGGTATTCGGAATGCACAACTGGCCCGGGCTGGACGTCGGTCAATTTGCGATGCGTCCTGGACCGATGATGGCTTCGCTGGATTGCTTTGACATACGTATCGAGGGTCATGGAGCACACGGCGCATTGCCCCACCAGGGCGTCGATCCGGTGCATGCTGCCGCGCAGGTCGTAACTGCGTTGCAGAGCATCGTGAGCCGCAATGCCGATCCGCTGGAGGCGACCGTTGTCAGCGTCACAAAGATTCACGGTGGCGACGCGCACAACATCATTCCGGGGGAGGTTACTCTGGGTGGTGGAATTCGCAGTTTCGATCCGGACGTTCGGTCGTTTCTTAAATCCAGAGTCGTCGAAATAGTCGAGGGCGTTTGCAGTAGCCTTGGCGCGCGTGGCACCGTCGACTTCATTAGTGGCTACCCGGCTGTTATCAATGGTAGCGCGGAGGTAGCTTTCGCTGCTGAGGTAGCCGCCGATCTGGTTGGTGCCGAGAACGTCAACGCTGCCTCCCAGCCTGTACTTGGCTCCGAAGATTTCGCTTACATGCTGGAAGAGAAGCCTGGCTGCTATCTCTTTATTGGCAACGGGGCGGGAGAGGGTAGTTGCATGATCCACAACCCCGGCTATGACTTTAATGATGCTGTAGCGACACTCGGCGCGACCTACTGGGTACGGCTCGCCCAGGGCTTTCTTCGTGACCCAGTCGGTTGAGATAGGCGATTCGTAGGCGTATCCTGCGCCGCGCGTAAAGATCCACCAGGGTAAAGCTGTGTCTGAGGCCGAGCGAAAAGTATTCTTTATCTTCCCAGGGCAGGGATCCCAGTACCGTGGCATGGGCGCCGACCTTGTTGCGGAGTTCGATGCCGCCCGGGAGATCTACGGCCGAGCGAGTGACGCAGTCGGTTACGACATGGCCGCGCTTTGCTTCGAGGATGCGGAAGATAAGCTCGACTTGACGCGGTATACCCAAGCCGCTCTGGTTACCCATCAGATGGCCTGTCTGGAGTCGTTTCGGAGTCTCGTTGGCGAGGACACGGAAGTCGTTCCCTCGCTCGCTGCAGGACATAGCCTTGGAGAGTATTCGGCTCTTGTCACCGGAGGAGCGCTGAGTTTCGAAGATGCTCTCATGCTCGTGAAGCACCGCGGTGAACTCATGAGTGAACATGGCGAGGGCAGCATGCTGGCCACTACGCTGGATCTGCCGACGGCCGAAGAGCTGGCAGCAAAATATTATTGCGCTATCGGCGGCTGCAACCTTCCCGAGCAGACCGTCATAGCCGGCGAAGATCGGGATCTGGATGCGTTGACGGAGGATATGTCTGCCAACTATCCGCGGAAACGGGCATTCCGGCTGAAGACTGAGGGCGCGTTTCATACCTATCTGATGGTGGAGGCCGCGCGACGTTTTCGGGATATTTTGGCAAATGCCGAGTTCAGAGGACTGGATTTGGACGTACTATCCAATTTCACCGGCACGGCTCATGAAGCAGACGGCGATGCGATACGCTCACGCTTGTTCTTCCAGCTGTTTAGCCCGGTACGCTGGTTCAGCTGCATGACCACCGCGCTGGATCGGGGCGTCGATACGATTGTCGAGTTCGGCGGCGGTATCGGTAAGGGAGAGGGACCAGAAGACAAGCGCCCGAATCTCGAGAGTATGGTCAAGAAGACGCTGAAGACCCAGGGTCATGAGGCTTCCTACTTGGGAGCGATTAATGTATCAGGAATACATCTTGCCGCAGAGGAATTTGCGGTGAGTCAATAGATAGCGCGTCTCGCTATCTGGACATAAACCGGCAATGTAGCCAAGTTCAGGGATAGAACCTCAGGAGTTGTAATGGGCGCCTTCAAGAAACCCCACGGAGGGGAGTTAAAGAATCTGTATCTATCAGGGCAGGCGATAGAGGATGAGAAAGTCCTCGCGCGTGACATTCCCTCGTTAGATCTAAGTATGCGGCAGCTCTGTGATCTGGAGATGCTGCTCAACGGCGCGTTTTCTCCGCTCGAGGGATTCTTGGATCAGGAGGACTATGAGTCGGTGGTCGCAAATATGCGGCTAACGAGCGGCGTGCTCTGGCCGATGCCAATAACGCTTGACGTAAGCGAGGAGTTCGCCGACACCGTGACGCTTGGTGAGCGCGTCGCTTTGCGCGACCAGGAAGGTGTCCTGATCGCAACGCTGGAGGTCGAGAGCAAATACTCGCCGGACAAGAAGACCGAGGCAATCGAGGTGTTCGGCTCAGCGGACGAGGCTCACCCGGCAGTTCACTATCTAAATAACCAGGCAGGCGATGTCTACCTGGGAGGTCGGTTGCGAGGTGTCGAGGCACCTCATCACTATGATTTCAGGCATTTACGCGATTCTCCGGCGCAAGTCCGGGACAAATTCGAGAAGCTTGGCTGGCGTCGCGTTGTCGCATTTCAGACACGCAATCCCATGCATCGTGCCCATCAGGAATTAACGTTTCGTGCGGCTGCCGATGTAGAAGCAAATTTATTGATCCATCCGGTGGTCGGAATGACCAAACCGGGCGACATTGACCATTTCACCCGCGTTCGATGCTATGAGAAATTGCTGGATCACTATCCGGAGAAGACCACGACGCTTAGCCTCCTGCCATTAGCTATGCGCATGGGAGGTCCTCGAGAGACGCTCTGGCATGCGCTGATTCGCAAGAATTACGGCTGCACGCACTTCATTGTCGGGCGCGATCACGCGGGTCCTGGTGCCGACAGCGAAGGTAACCCTTTCTATGGCCCTTACGATGCACAGGAGCTGATGCAGGAATATGCCGACGAGCTCGACATCACAATGGTGCCATTCAGGAACATGGTCTATGTTGAGGATCGGGCCGAGTACCAGGCGCAGGACGATGTTGAAGAAGGCGCGAAGATCCTGCAAATATCAGGTACCGAATTGCGGCGACGGTTGCAGGAGGGGCTGCATATTCCGGAGTGGTTCTCGTTCCCCGAAGTTATCGCCGAACTCCGCAAGACGCATCCGCCACGCCTGAACCAGGGGCTCACCGTGTTCTTCACTGGATTGTCCGGGTCAGGCAAATCCACGATCGCAAATGCGCTGATGGTTAAGCTCATGGAGTTAGGTGGTAGACGCGTTACCTTGCTCGACGGTGACGTCGTGCGACAGAATCTCTCGAGCGAGCTGGGATTCTCGAAGGAGCATCGCGACCTGAACATTCTCCGTATCGGCTACGTAGCCAGTGAAATTACGAAGAATGGCGGTGTTGCCATTTGTGCGCCGATCGCTCCCTACACAGCGACACGTCGTTCCGTCAGAGACATGATTTCTACTTTTGGCGGCTTTATAGAGATTCACGTCGCAACCCCGATTGAGGTCTGTGAAGGCCGTGACCGGAAAGGCCTGTACGCGAAGGCGCGCGCCGGCATCATCAAAGGCTTTACCGGTATCGATGACCCTTACGAAGAGCCAGTCGAGCCAGAGATGCGAATTGACACGACGGAACTCACGCCGGATCTCGCCGCCCACCGGATTCTGATTAAGCTCGAGAAACTGGGTTTTATCCGCTAGCGATCTATGGTCGCCGGACATGTCCGGCGACCCGCGCTGGCAGCCTGGCCCGCGCGGGGGTTGAATCGCTCGTGACTCCTGCCGTCTGGGGGCTTGGGAATCCGTCTGAGAAAGCGTACAGTCCTGTCTACGACACGGGACGAATCGCATCGAGACTTCACCAAAAACTGCTTCCAGCACCACGGCACTTTTGTCGGCGGCTTCCATTGTGGTTCTGATATACGGCATGCAGGCGGCGAGCACGATCCTCGTGCCGATCCTCGTCGCGGCATTTCTTGCTGTGATCTGTATGCCGCTGATGCGTTTGCTGCGACGCTGCAGAATCCCCAACGGGTTGGCCGTGGCGATTGTCGTACTGGCGGTAATCGGGATAGTCGTACTCGTCGGCACTTTTGTCGGTGGTCAGATCGGCGAGTTCACGGCGCGACTGCCGTACTACGAACAGCAACTGAACCAGATACTGGTGACTCTGGCGATCGGGCTTGACGCGGACATTTCTATCTCCGGCCTGCTCGAGCAGATTCAGCCGTCCACGCCAATAACCTTCGTCGCTATTTTCTTTGCCGGGCTGCAAGGTCTGTTCGCGAACTTTTTTCTGATTATCTTCACTGTTATTTTCATACTGCTCGAATCTTCGAGTCTTCCGGGCAAGTTGCAGCTCGTTCTCGCATCTTCGCGGCACGATCCGGAGTTCTTCGAGAGATTCACTAACGGTTTGCAGCGCTATCTCGGTATCAAGACCGTGGTGAGTCTCGTTACAGGCGCGTTCGCCGGAGTTCTGACCGCGTCGTTCGGGCTCGACTTTCCGTTACTGTGGGGCTTACTCGCATTCCTGTTTAACTACGTGCCCAGCATCGGTTCGTTGATAGCGGCTATACCTGCAGTCGCGCTGGCGCTCGTCCAGTTCGGGTTCGCCCAGGCCGCAATGATTGGTGTGGGCTACTTCGTGCTGAATATCTCGATCGGCGGCGTGATCGAGCCGAGGGTCATGGGTCGCGGGCTGGGATTGTCTACGCTCGTGGTCTTTTTGTCGTTGGTTTTCTGGGGCTGGGTATTCGGCCCAATCGGCATGTTGTTGTCGGTGCCGCTGACGATGACGGCGAAGATTGGGCTGGAATCGAGCAAGCGCACCGCGCCGATCGCTGTGTTGCTTGGCGCAGCGGATAGCGTCGGCACACAGTAGTGCCGGCTCCGGCGGCGGCCCGCGGATCGTATTTCGGCCCCGCGACGAGTGTTTTTTAACATAATCAATAGTTTACCGACTCGGCTATTTCCGCAGACTTCAGCGTTTTGCTGCTTCTCCCGCCGCGAGATTGCCGCTGAGAACTGGTCTGTTGTGCTTACCTGGCGCCTCTTTTAGATTGAAGCTGGAACCGAGATAGTGCTATTAGAATGAGTTTGCGGGACGAAGTTGAACAACTGCTACCCGGCTGGAGGCGCTGGTACCCCAGCCTGTTCGATGCTGCGAACGATCTCGGTCTTATACGCGCGCGCGTGTGCTCCCCGGATAGCCTGTTGCTGACCAAGCGACACTCTAAAATCAGAAGTGCGGCGGAAAACGCCCATATAGAAAAATGGGGCGGCAAGGCTCACGAAAAATAGCCTCCGGTCAACGAATTTTCCGGAACTAACATACCCGTGCATTCTCATATAGAAAACAACTTCCGGAGATCACCATGTCATCTAGACTCCCGCTAGCGACGCTACTGCTCGCGGTCCTGGACGGGAACCCCGCTGTCGTGCTCTTTTGGGCGACGTGGTGTCCCTACTGCAAAGCTTTCATGCCCTGGGTCGGGGACATTCAAAACGACTATGCTGATCAGGGCGTACAGATCGTCGCCATTAATGCCAAGGAGCAGGACGAGGGCGATCCTGTCGATTATCTAGACAGTCTGGGGATTTCCGTTGTTGGTGTTCTCGAAGGCGCTGACGTCAAACAGTCTGTGGCGGCATGGACCGAATTTCACCGTTGAATTCCGTGCACGGCAGCGTGAAGAGCTTGAGCAGCGAGTAGATTCGCTCAGAAAGAGGGTCCGCCACGATATTTACCTCCGGTTTTCCTGGTCCTATTCTTCCTGGCCCACGCTACCCATCTGATTTTTCCGCATATTGTTCTGAGGGATTGGCATAAGCAGGCCATTTTCGATCTGTATCCTTAAGTCCCAGGAAACACCGAATTCTGCTTGAGAATCCTTCAATGCAAATGATCATCGCAAGTCGCCTGGTTGATGGGCGTGTCGTCTTTTTAGGCGAGGACAGTCGCTGGGTTGACTCCATCGAAGAGGGTGTATCCCTCGAGACCGAAGCCGACACAGCAAGCCAGGCGGCAGCTACCGACGTCGCGATCGGAGACTGCGAAATCGTAGATCCCTATCTGATTGACGTAGTAATCCAGGATGGCGCTCGTCGGCCGGCCGCAATTCGCGAGGCTATTCGAGCGTTCGGACCAACGGTCCGAACCGATGAACTGGATCCAAACAGGCCGATCTGATGTATCGCTACGATGAATTTGACGCGAAGCTCGTCGCGGAGCGCGTCGAGCAGTTCCGCCGTCAGGTAGTGCGACGTATGTCGGGTGAGCTGACGGAGGATCAGTTCAAACCTCTGCGTCTGATGAATGGCCTCTACCTGCAGCTCCATGCTTACATGCTGCGTGTGAATATTCCCTACGGCAGCCTCTCCGCGAAGCAGATGCGGGTGTTCGCTCAAATTGCACGCACCTACGACAAAGGTTTCGGCCACTTCACGACGCGGCAGAATATTCAGTACAACTGGGTGAAGCTGGAGGAGACTGCCGATTTACTGCAGGAGCTCGCCGAGGTTGAGGTCACGGCGATACAGTCTTCCGGCAACTGCGTCCGAAATATTACTGCCGATCAGTACGCCGGCCGGGCTGCTGAAGAGCTTGCCGATCCGCGGCCGTACTGCGAGCTGCTACGCCAGTACTCGCTGCTGCACCCCGAATTCTCCTATCTGCCGAGAAAGTTCAAGATCGCGATCACCGGCTCGCCGACTGATCGTGCTGCCGTTGCGCTTCACGATATCGGCATGCGCATGCATCTCAACGACGCCGGCAAGCTCGGATTCGAGGTGCTCGTCGGCGGTGGCCAGGGACGAACACCGTTTATCGCCCACACTATTCGAGAGTGGCTGGATCCTGAGGACGTGTTGTCGTATGTCGAAGCTATCCTGCGCGTCTACAACGTCCGCGGCCGGCGTGACAGTCCGCAGAAGGCGCGAATCAAGATCATCGTGAACCAGATGGGGATCGATAAGTATCGGGAACTCGTCGAGGAAGAGTGGGCGCGCATTAAGGACGGTGCACTCAGCGTACCGCAGAAAGAGATCGATCGGATCAATGCCTACTTCGCGCCGCCTACCTACGAGACATTGCCTGATATCAGCGATGAGCTGGCATCGCTGCGCCAGTCGGATGCAGGCTTCGATCGCTGGATGAACAGTAACGTCGTTGCGCACAAGGTGCCCGGCTACAGCATCGTCAATATCACGCTCAAGGCGCCCGGACGCGCGCCCGGTGATATCAATGCTGACGATATGGATGCCGTCGCTGATCTCTCGGAGCGCTATAGCCTCTCGGAGATCCGCGTCAGTCATCGCCAGAATTTGACGTTCGTCGATGTGCAGCAGCGAGATCTGCATTCTCTCTGGCAGGATCTCGATGCGCTCGACCTCGCGACACCGAATCTCGGTCAGCTTACCGACATCATCTGCTGCCCGGGCCTGGATTATTGCGGCCTCGCGAATGCCCGGTCGATACCCGTTGCCAACGATATAAATGAGCACTTTCTCGACGTCGACCGACTTGCTCTGGTCGGCGACCTTACCGTCAACGTTTCCGGTTGCATGAACGCCTGCGGTCACCATCACGTCGGCAATATCGGCATCCTTGGTGTGGACAAGCGCGGCAAGGAGTTCTTTCAGCTGACCCTGGGTGGCTCCTCGGACGAGGGTGCGTCGCTGGGTGATCGGCTGGGCAGAAGTCTGCCGCAGGAAGAGGTGCCAAACGCGATCGAGGCGATCGTCGAGCGTTACCTCGAGACACGTACTGACGGTGAGCGTTTTCTGGATACTTATCGCCGGGTCGGTATTAGCCCGTTTAAGGATGCCGTATACGGCGGCGACACAACAAAGGAGGTCGCGTAATGGCCCTGATCAAGAACAACGGATTGATAGAGGACGCTTTCGTCTATGTAGCGGATGATGCCGAGTTGCCCGAGGAGGGCGCAGTCATCGTCGGTCTCGATCGATGGCAGGCTAACCGTGAAGAACTCCTGCAGCGCCCGGATCTGGTCGGGCTGCTATTGAAGAGCGATCAGCTGCCCGAGGAGATCGGTGATGGTCTCGACAGTCTTGCGGTGATCGCATTGGAATTCCCGGCGTTTCGCGACGGCCGCGCCTATTCCTACGCTCGCCTGCTGCGAGAGAAGTACAGCTATTTCGGTGAGCTACGGGCAGTTGGTGACGTCCTGCTCGAGCAGCTGCACTTTATGGTGCGTACGGGTTTCGATGCTTTCGAGATAGAGAGCGACGATCCGCTTCGCGATTTCGAGGTCGCTGCGGGCGATTTCTCCGTTTGGTATCAGCCTACAGCGGACGGACGCGATACGGCGTTCGAGCTTCGCCGGCGCGCTCAGCCCGTCGTCCTTTCCACATCCCCGACAGCGGAGCCCAAGCGCGCTGAATCTGCGCCGGCTTGGCGGCCCTTTCTCGCGCGGCACGCATAGAGTTTCTCTTAACTAATTGATTCTTATGGGGAAAGAGAATATTGCCGTTTTTTTAACCAATCTAATACCGTGCCATGCGGTATCAGGGTCGGGCGGACTATTCACGCGGTTCTCCACAGAGTTATCCACAGGATCTGTGGATCAATTTGCGGCTGGCACCGCAGACGTGAAGGAGCTGGCTCGCCCCTGTTTGGATCAGGCGCTGCCCAACTGGAATATCAGTAGCGCGCCGAAGTAGCCGAGGCCGGTCATGTAGCTCCAGGCGAACAACGGCCAGCCCCAGCCGTTGGTCTCACGCTTGATCACAGCCAGTGTCGCCGCGCACTGCAGACACCAGGCATAGAATACGAGTAACCCGAGGACCATCGGCAGCGTGAAGACGAGTTGCCCGTCGGGCCACGTCGCTGAAGTCAGCCGATCAGAGAGGCTGGCCTCATCGGCCGCAGCGCCCACGGCGTAAATCGTCCCCAACACGGCAACGACGACCTCACGAGCCGGAAAGCCGGCGATAACCGCTGCTGATATTCGCCAGTCCCATCCCAGCGGTGTGAACAAGGGCTCGACAAACTGGCCCGCTCTGCCCAACCAGCTCTGCGACAGATGCGCCGCGGCCGCGTCATTTTCGATCTGCTCGATCGCGGCGTCGAGAGCATCGCCCTGAAGTACCTGAACGGCCTGCGTCTCCGCATTCAGCCGTTGCGTTTCGACGAGATCGGACCGCGGGAAGTAAGCCAGAGCCCAGATGATGACCGCGACCGTGAATATCACCGTACCCGCTCGGCGCAGGAAGACCCGCGCCCGGTCCAGGAGTTTCATTAAGACGGTCTGGAGATCAGGTACGTGGAATTCCGGGAGTGCAAGAATAAAGGTCGGTGTCGGGCCGCGAAGAGCGGATCGCTTGAGAAGCAACGCGGTCGCAACGCCGCCGACGATGCCGAGCATGTAGAGGCCGAACAGGACCAGCCCGTGCAGATTGATAAAGCCGTAGCTGCGCTCTGGAACGAACGCGGCAATAAGCAGTGCATACACCGGTAGTCGCGCCGAGCAGGTCATAAACGGTGCGGCGATAATCGTCGCGATTCGATCACGGCGATTCGGGATAACGCGAGTCGCCATAATGCCCGGTACGGCGCAGGCGAAGCCGGACAGCAGCGGTATGACCGATTGTCCCGAGAGTCCGACGGAGCGCATCGCGCGATCGACAAGGAAGGCCGCCCGCGCGAGGTAGCCCGTGTCCTCAAGAATAATAATAAAGAGAAACAGGATCAGAATTTGCGGCAGAAATATGATGACGCTGCCGACACCGGCGATTACGCCATCGACAAGAAAACTGGTCAGCATGCCCACAGGTAGCAGTGACTCAATCCACGCACCCATTCCGCCGGCCGCCCCGTCGATGAGGTCCATCAGCGGCGTGGCCCAGGCGAATACCGCCTGAAAAATCGTCGCCATGACGATCAGAAACATTGCCGTTGCCGGAAGCGGTTGATTGAGCCAGGTGGTGAGTTTATTGCCCCATCTGGCCGTCGCTCCGGCCTTGGTCTCGATGCCGGGAAGCATCTCTACTATCCACGCATAGCGCTTGCGCGCCTCGACGGCCAGTGGTGGATCGTCGCCGCAGATGCTCTCTCGAAGCTCGGCAATTCGTGTCGATGCATTGCTACCGATTGACTCATGAAGCGACTCAAGCGCCTGTGAATCGGCGTCGATCAGAGCGCGCTCAATCTCGGCAATGCTTAGTGAGGAGTCGGAAGCCTCACCCCGCAGCGACGTGGCTGCATGTCTGAGCGCCGGCCAGAACGAGTCAGCCGCAGCAGCCTCCTGCTTCGCGGCTGCGGCAATATGCTCTTTCAGCTGAGGCAATCCGCTTCCTGTGGTTGCGACGATCTTGCAGGCAGGAATCCCACCCAGTTTCTGCGACAGCGCTTCGGTATCGACCCGAATGTTCTTGTCGATCGCGGTATCGGTCATCGTCAGCGCGATAACCATCGGCCTGCCGAGTTCAGCTAACTGTTGAACCAGGTAAAGCCCCTGATAGAGGCGCGTCGCATCGACGACCGCAAGAATGACATCGGGTTCCGGCGTCCCCGGAATTCTTCCTAACAGGACATCGACGGCTGCTCGCTCGTCGTCGGAGTTCGAACTCAACGAATAGGTTCCCGGCAGATCGATCAGATCCATCACCGTACCGTCGAGCGTCAGCTTGCCGACGCGTTTCTCGACCGTGACCCCGGGGAAATTCGCCGTCTTCTGTCTTAGGCCAGTCAGTCGATTGAATACCGTGCTCTTGCCAGAGTTCGGATTCCCTACGAGCGCAATCGTCAGAGGACGCGCTGTCGTCAGGCTCTCGAGCGGAACGTGAACTTCGCTGGTGCTAGCCATTGCCGGAGTCGGGTTGAATCTGAAAGTTCTGCGCATCGGCACGGCGCAGCGATACGGCGCTGCCGTGGAGAAGGAACTCCAGCGGATCGCCGCCAAGTGATGCGCCGACGAATGTCAGTGATGCACCTTCAACCAGACCCATCGTCATCAATCGCTGGATACTACTGTCATCCGTATGAATTGATTCGATACGGGCGCTGCCGCCCTTACGCAGATCGGCGAGAGTCATCGGTAGGTAGTTTCCTTTCGCTCAGGAACGCGAATGATAATTATTATCGTTAAGCGCCGCCAGGCGACGTAGCCTAGAGCGCGCGATAGAGCCGTTCGTCGTAGAGACTGCCACTCAATGGCTGCAACGCCGCGCGGAATGCCTTCGCGTGCTCGGTCGAAGAATGGGCCTCCTGAGCGCCGGCGCTCTCCCAGCTCTCGACCAGGGTCATATGATTTTGCCGGCTTGCCTGGGTAAGAACATCGAAGCGTATGACACCTTCGTCGTCACGGCTCGCCTCGACAACCTCGCCGATGCGTTCGCGACCCGTATCAAGTCCGGTCGGGATGATGTCCACATGCGTCAGACCGAATATCGCTCCGGCGCCTGAGTTCCCGGCGCTGACGTGAAGATCGGTGTGCAGACGTTCGTCATAGGGGCTGTAGAGCAGCGGCTCCAGACCAGCTCGGAATTCACGAGTATGGTTCGCGGCCGCATTGGATTCCTGCGCGGCAGCATTTTTCCAGGTCTCGACTATCGCGAAATGGTTGGGGCGGCCGATTCGCTGCAGGACCTGGTAGAGAGCGTTACCGCTTTCATCGCGGCTCGCTTGTGCCTGGGCATTCAGCAGATCGACCGCTTTCGTCGTCGCCATTGGCGTGACCTCGATATAGGTGACGACGTAGGAGGCCTCGTTCATCTGGGCGGCGGCAGGCTGAGCGAAGCAGATCGCCAGAGCGACCAGGCCGGCCGCGGAGGTTAAGCAAACTCTCATTGTGTAATCCCCTGAAGTTCTTATTCGATTGTCGGGCTCTTTGGAAGCCCGAATGGCTAGGACCGATTTTACCCGGCCCTCCGTCAGAATTGATATGTTTTTTATTAACAGTGAGTTATGAAGGGTGCCGCGCGCCTAACCGGACTTCTGGCCGTAACGGCGCAGGCGGATATCGGCCTGCTCCTTATGACCCATGAAGCCCTCAAGGTCGCAGAGGCGAGAGCAGTACTCACCCACCTGGACTGATGCCGCCTCGGATATTCGCTGGTAGGTGCAGGTCTTGATAAATTTTCCTACCCACAGACCGCCGGTATAGCGGGCGGCTTTTCGCGTCGGCAGTGTGTGATTGGTTCCTATCACCTTATCGCCGTAGGACACGTTCGTTTCAGGTCCGAGAAAAAGAGCCCCGTAGTTGCTCATGTTGTCCAGAAAGTAGCAGGGATCCGCCGTCATGACCTGAACGTGTTCCGATGCGATTTCATCGGCAACAGCGACCATCTCGTCCACGCTGTCGCAGACGATGACCTGGCCGTAATCAGCCCAGGCCTTCCCGGCAATCTCCGCAGTTGGCAATACCTTGAGCTGTTGCTCGACTGCAGCAATGGTGTCGTTTGCCAGCGTTTCCGAGTCGGTTAGTAGGATTGCCGGTGATGTCGGACCGTGTTCCGCCTGCCCCAGCAGGTCAGCAGCGCAGAGCTCACCATCGACGCTATCGTCCGCGATGACCAGCGTCTCGGTGGGACCTGCCAACAGGTCGATACCGACCCGGCCGAACAGCTGACGCTTGGCTTCGGCTACATAGGCGTTGCCGGGACCGACGATCATATCGACGGCCGCAATATTCTCTGTGCCGAGTGCCATCGCAGCTACTGCCTGTACGCCGCCGAGGCAGTAAATCTCGTTTGCTCCTGCGAGATCCATAGCGACGACTATCGCGGCGCTGACCTTTCCTTCGTACGGTGGTGCGGACGCGATGATTCGTTTGACGCCGGCGACCTTCGCCGTCACGACGCTCATATGCGCTGACGCGACCATCGGGTACTTGCCACCGGGTACGTAACAACCGACGCTGTTGACCGGCAGATTCTTATGGCCCAGCGTCACGCCGGGTAAGGTTTCTACTTCGACGTCCTGTAGAGCATCCTTCTGCGCCTGAGCGAAATTCCTGATCTGCGTCTGTGCGAACTTGATGTCGTCGATCGTTTCTTCTGACAGTTCAGAGTAACAGGCGTCGATTTCCGCTCTACCAAGACGGAAGGACTCGGGTGACCAGCCATCGAACTTTTCCGAGAACTCTCGGAGGGCTTCGTCACCGCGTCCGTCGATCTCGCGAATAATGTCCTCTACGGTTTCTCGAACACGGCTATCCTGATCTGCGATCTCCTCGCCTGACATTCCCTGTTTTAGGTGGCGGGCCATTGATGTTCTCCTGATGGTGCCAGGCTGATTCCGGCGTCTGTGGGCCCGGTCTAGTTCGGTGGGCTCGGCGGTACCGAGCGAAGGTAGACGATGATCGCGTCCAGATCTTCATCGGTCATCGTCGCGTAGTAGGGGTAGCCCATTCCGGGCAGATGTTCTCGGCCGTCGCGGCTGATTCCCTGAGTAATGGCGCGCTTCAGCTCGGCGTCCGTCCATTCGCCGACACCGAGTTCCGTGTGCGGCGTTATATTTCTCGAGACCACCGTAGCGCCTAATCCGAACAGGTTCGGGAATGGGCGACCGCCCTCGTTGGTACGGGTAAAGTCGTGCATGCCTTCTACCATGGGTGTGTGGCACTCGATACAGTGCCCCATGGTCACGGCGAGATAGGTTCCGTAGGTGAGAGGGTCGTCTCTCGAAACGTCCGCAACTTCTCCGACCGGCGGTCCATAGGCGGGCGGTAGCGGGATCGTGTACTCAGAAGCCGGAACGACATTGGAGATCGGCTCCAGGGTCCGCATATACGCGACGACCGCGCGAGCGTCGCTGTCGGACATGTCTCTGAAGAACGGGCTCGGCATTGGCGGGCCGATCAATGTTCCGTCCGGTCGAATACCGTCGCGGATGCCGCGAATAATCTCTTCGTCGCTCCAGCTGCCGATTCCGGTCTCGACATCCATCGTGATGTTAGACGCATAAGCATTGAGCCCGGGCTCCTCAATCACGAAGGCGCCCGCATATTTCATCCCGGTGTTCGGTGTGGCGTCGGCGTTTTTGCGCGTATGGCAGTTGCCGCAGCCGAGGATGCCCTCGGCGAGATAGGCTCCGCGGGCGACGATCTCATCCTGGCCCTGTGCCGAGGCGATCGTAGCGGCCAGGAATAGCAGCGGGAACGGTGATGTTCGAGATAAGCGCATGGTGGTCCCTAAGATTTCGTCCTGTTGATAATAGGGAGGTCCGAATTTCTCAGCCACTCCTCAGGATTTTGGTCGAAAAAAACCGGCCCATGCGTGGCATGGACCGGCTTGTTTCCTGGTATGGCATTCGAGTATTAAGGATAGATACTCGGGAGCCGGTCGGCACGATAGATCGACCAGTTGGAATCGTCCTGCTTCAGATCCATTTGCCAGACTTTCTGCGCCGGCTGCTCGTGCGTAACCTCGATCAGGCTGGCCCAGCGTTGCGCCTGTCCGGGCGGCACGTTCTGGCCTTCGTCGTTGGTCTCGCGCCCTCCGACATTGATCAGGATCGTGTCCGAATCCGCATGCCAGTCGACGTCGCCGAGATAGCGACCATAGAAGGGCTCGTCATCAGGGCCATAGACCCAGACCTGCGCTACTTCCATTGTCTCTTCATTGACCTGGTATTCGACGGCACGGCTGTAGCTCTCCTCCAGCGACATGCCCGGATCAGGCGGGCTCGAGCGTCTGACGCCGTTGTCGAACAGCAGGTAAGTGCCGTTCTCGGTGTGTGAGATCGCGTGATGCTTGTATGACCAGCCGACATCGCCAACAGGCGTCAGCAGCTTGTCAGCGAACTCCTCGCTCCAGTTCTCGTGCGTGCCTAGGATCCAAACGAGCTCACCGGTGTCCATGCTGACCTTTACAACGGCATCCTGATAAGGGACGGACATCACGAAGGAGTTGTCGCCCTCTTCGTAGATGATCGCGTTGCCGTGGGTCCAGTCGTAGACGATACCCTCGACGACGCCGTCGTAGTGGTTCGCCCAGTAGTCCTCGCGCCGCGCGTTCCAGCCGAGACGATAGGGATCGACGATGTCGTGGAACTTCCACTCACGAAGAACGTCGCCGGATGGTGACATCTCGATGATGACATCGCCGATAACATTCGCGGTTTGAGTCTGTCCGTCGAGGTCGTAGTTCGCGGGCCAGTCGTCGATGACGCGGTTCTCGGAGCTCATCATCAGGAAGTTGCCATTTGGCAGTTCGGCATAGTCATGATGAAAGGCATCTGATGCGACCGGCATGCTGCCTTCGTGAACTTCCTTGACCGTTCCCGAGAACTGCCACTGGTTGAGGACATTACCGAGCATGTCGATCTCGAGCATGCCGTCCGTGCCTGGCCAGACTTCGTAGGCGAGGTTGCCGTTCCGGAGCCGGCGGATGTCGTGAACGCGATGAATGCCCGGCAGGTAGTACCAGATGATCTCACCGGCATCGTCGACAATGATGGCGGGTGAGAAGTTTGCCGGTTCAGAGGTACCGGTCGGGCCCCAGCGGCCGTTGATGTTGAAGACCGTAACGCCGGGTTGCATCGCATCCGGGTTGTGAACGGAAACGACGGGCGTCGGGAACGCGTCCGGCAGCGGCGGCGTTTCGAATGTCATGGCTTCCGACAAGGTCTCGTTGCCGTCCGCATCCTGCAGCGAAGCGGTGATCGTATGGACACGACCCGCTCGCATGCCGATAACCGGCACTTCATGGTTCGTTGCCATCGCATCGTCTGGTGTGACACTCCAGCTGCGCTCACCGTCATTGAAGTTGATTGTCAGCCGCGACGGTTCGTCGGTCGTCAGGCTAAGGACTGCCGCCTGCGGAACTGTCGGGTTCGGGTTCTGAACCAGGCTCACGTTGCTGAGCGCCGGGCCGGCTGTGTCACCGGCAGGTGGTGCTTCTGGTGGTACCGGCATGTCTTCGGGTGCGCTGTTGCAGCCGATAAGGAGCAGTGACGAGACTGCGACGGTTAAAAGCGGAAGAAATGTGCGTGTCATGTTTGACCTCCAGCGAGGCAAGATGAATATAAAGCGGAGCGGCCACGTAATCGCGCCTGCAAGCTGCGCCTGCAGCGGCCATAGGGGTCGCATGAAGGACTCTGCTAGTATCTTCTTTATAATAATTGTCGTTATTTCATTATTTTAGGCTGCGTTGTCGAATAGTTGCAACCGTAGTTGACCCTGGGGGCAAGCCGTTCCGGCTGAATCCCACGCACGGAGGGGATCTCAAAATGGCTTTTCAGAACAATAAGATAGCGCTGCTACTCGGATGTTGGCTGAGCGCCGTTGGTCTGGCCCAGGCTCAGGGTCCGGGTGATTCCAACCTGATGCTTGTTAACGGCCAGATTCACACGCTTGAAGCGAACAACTCCGTCGTTAGCCGCGTTCTGATCCAGAACGGCCGTATCGTGGCGACCGGCGACGATCTCGAAGAGCCGACAGGCGGTGTCGAAGTCATTGATTTACAAGGACGTACAGCAGTTCCGGGGCTGATTGACTCACATGTCCATTTTATTCGTGCCGGCCTGCGCCCGGGATTCGATACGCGTGGCATCGAATCTGCCCGCTCTATAGCAGAGTTGCAGAATGCGATCGCCGCGCGTGCGGCTGAAGTTCCGGACGACACGTTTGTTACGGCAGTTGGCGGCTGGAGCCCGGTGCAATTTCGCGAGAACCGCTTCCCGACGCTCGCCGAACTCGACGAGGTCACCCCGAATCAGCCCGTTTATGTCCATCTTCGAGCCAATGGTCCGGCTATTACTAACAGTGCGGGCAGATCGTTCTTCGAGCAGGGCGGAATCGATGTCGGTCCCGACGGAATGATCCCGGCCGGCGGGATGGGTGCCGCTCCCGGCAATGCCGTTGATGCTTACGATTTGCTCAAGGCCACCCGCAGCGAAGAAGACAAGCAACGGAGTACGCGCGATCTCATGGCCTACGCCAACAGCCTCGGTCTGACGACGGTGATCGATGCGGCCGGTACGAATCGTCCAGGCGCGCAGTTGCTGATTCCTTCTGAGGACTATGAGCCCATCATGGAGGTCTGGCGGAAAAAAGAAATGACGGTTCGTGTTCGTCCGATGTTCATGAGCTGGGATCTCGAGGTCGGTGACGGTAGCGGGCCCTCAGAAGTTGAGGAACGCGTTCGTAATTCCTTCATGGGTCACGGCGACGAGTGGTTCAAGGTTGCGGGTCTGGGTGAGCACACGGTCAACGACTCGCAGAGCCCGGCGTTTTACGCGGCGACGGCACTCGCAGCGCGAGAACGCTGGTTGCTTCAGGAACATTCCGGGACGACCGCCGAGAACTACTATCACATAGAGGCCTTTGAGGCGGCGAATGACATTTCACCGATCGCCGACCTGCATTGGTCGCTGACGCACGTGCATGAAATTGATGCCGAGATTATCGAGCGTCTGCAGGCACTCGGCGCGGGCGTGACGGTTCAGAACCAGCGTTTCTATAGTATGGATGCGGAACGTGCCGGACCGCCGTTTCGCTTGATCGTTCGCAGCGGAATTCCGGCCGGTGGCGGAACGGACAGCACCGTAGGGCACCCCGTGAACCCCTGGTATTCCATCTACTATATGGTGACGGGGAAGAACGTCGTTGGTGATCCGATAAACGCGGAGCACACGATAACGCGTATGGAGGCACTCAGGCTTTATACGATAGGCAGCGCGTGGTTCTCACATGACGAGGACGAACTGGGATCTATCGAGGTTGGTAAGTTCGGTGATATCACTGTTCTTAGCGACGACTACTTCAAGGTTTCGGAGGAAGGCATACAGGATATTTCCGCAGAGTTGACGATCGTCGGCGGAAACGTTGTATATGCGGGCGCTGACTTTCAATAGAGGCCTGAAGCAGAATAGATTCCTATAGATTCGAGCCCATATCTCTGTGCTATATTTTTCGCCGTCAGGGGGAATTCGCTCAACTGCTATGAAAATATTTACGCTTCTTATAGCGCTGTTCGCCAGCGCGTCTGTACTTGCGCATCATAATTATCGATTGCGTTTCGACTACGACATCGATGTTGAGATGAACGTAACGGTGACGAAGTTCGACTGGAAGAATCCCCATATTGAGATTCTTGTGGACGTCGAAAACGACGACGGGACCCTGACGAGTTGGGTTATGCCGACAATGGCGCCCGGCGTCGCCAATCGTCTCGGTATTACTCCCGAAACGCTGCAGCCGGGTGACGTCATTACCGTAACCGGCGCGCAACGGCACGAACGAGCTTCGCGCACGCACGATGACGCTCGAAGACGGTACCTATTACATCCTCTCCCCCCAGGGCTATCGTCAGAACGATGGTGGTCAGGGCGGAATGGGTATGGGGATGGGCAACTAGATCGCATCCGGTGATCGATAAGCGGATGGGTTCAAGATACTGGGGAGCGTTGCTCTGCGGCTTTCTGCTGGCGGGTTGTGGTCAGGATCAGACCGCGAGCACCGTCCAGTCTGAGGATGCTGAGGCGACTGCGGAGCGACTCAATATACTGCTGATCATGGCCGACGATCTCGGCCACACAGATCTCGGTTCCTTTGGCGGTGAGATTCGCACGCCGCATCTCGACTCGTTGGATCTCGGCGGTGTGCGGCTGACCAATTATCACGTTGCCCAGGCATGTTCGCAGACCCGCACGATGTTGATGAGCGGCACCCGGCAGCCCGGGGATTCGATTCCTCATTCGCGCTGATGGGTGGTGCGGCTGAGCACTTCAGGGTCGGACCGGACACCGAAGGGCGGTATACAGAGAATGGCGTATCCGTCGTCCTGCCGGAGGACTTTTATTCGACTGAAGTCTATACGGACAAGATGATCGAGTACCTCGAGGCAAACGTCGGCGACGGCGTGCCGTTTTTCGCCTGGTATACGCCTACGTCGCCGCACTGGCCGATGCAGGTGCCTGATGACTACATGCACCGATACGACGGCGTCTACGACGAAGGCTACGAAGATCTTATCCGCCGCCGGCTACAACGTGCCGATGAAATGGGCGTTCTTTCAGCCGGCTATTCGATCGAAAACTACACGCGTACGAGCGATGGCTGGGATTCACTGAGCGCTGAAGAGCAACGTCTCGAGGCACGCAAGATGGAACTCTACGCCGCGATGGTCGAGAACTTCGACTTCCATGTCGGTAGACTGATCAACTACCTCAAGTCTACGGAGCAGTTCGACAACACGCTGATCCTGTTCTCGTCGGGCAACGGCGCCGACATCTCAGTTCGTCAGGTTGGCGACCATATAGACAATAGTCTCGAGAATCTCGGGCGGGCAGACTCCTACGTTTCCATCGGCGCATGGGGCGACGTGCACTCGGCACCCTACCGATGGAACAAGGGATCTCAAGCGGAAGGTGGAATACGTGCGCCGGCATTCATCCATCATGCATCGCTAACGGGCAAGGGCGGTATCGACAATCGCTTCCTGACGGTCATGGATCTGATGCCGACGTTTCTCGAACTTGCCGGATCCGCTCATCCCGGAATCGAATATCAGGGCCGCGAGATTCTCCCGGCACGTGGCTCATCATTCGTCGATCTGCTCGAGGGCGAACGTACACTCGAACACAACGCAGGTGATAATCCGATCTGGTACGGCAACGCGCTTTACCGCAACGAGTGGAAGTTGATACGTATCAGCGAAGCGCGCGGTGGTGGCGGCTGGGAACTATACGATCTGAGCCGCGACCCGAGCGAGACAGAGAATCTGGCGACGGAACACACGGCGTTGCTGGCTGAGTTGGTCTCGGAATGGCAACGAATCGGCCGCGAGGCCGGCGCCGCCGTCGACTTCAACTAGCGGCCAGCTCCCCCCTCCATCTGACATCGTCTCGGCGTCCGTGCCCCGCCGCCGTCTATACCGACTCGACGAGGGTGTTGCCCGCTGCCGACGACTGCAATCCGACCCGGTCGAGTCGCCGGGCTAAAGCCCGTAGGAGAGACTGCCCGGCCGCGATGGCAGGCGAAGGATCGCGACGAGGCCGTCGCTCCTACAACAGCGCGCCGAGAGGCGCGCTGTGAGAGCCCCGCACGCCGGCGGTGTTGGCGAGGGTATCGGGCGAAGCCCGACGTGCCGCCGGCCGAGTCGGTGCAGTCGTCGGCAGGGCGCTAAAGCTGAGGTGACCTGGAGCGAAGCGCCCGCTGCCAACTCGCTTACTAGCGCCGGAAGCTAGAGAACGCCAGCGTCGTGGACGATCTCGCCGGCCACGATGGTGAGTACGGACGACATCTTTCTGATGTCCGCATCGCTGACGGCCTCCGGATCGAATACGTCTGCGCTTAGCACCGCGAGATCGGCGTAGCGCCCGACGTCGATGCCGCCGAGCGTGTCGTCCTCCTTCGTGAACCAGCCCTGCTCGACTGATGAGTAGAGTCGCACTGCGTCGTAGCGGCTTACCGTCTCGTCGGCGTTCGTCAGCTCGCCGTTAACGTTTCGGCCGGTAACCATGTAGTAAATGATGCACCAGGGATTGAGTACGTTTATTCGCGCGCCATCGGAGCCCGCGCCGACCGCGATGGCCCCGCTGTTCAGTGCCGTTCGCCAGGGTGGTCCACCGGTGGCGGCGCCACTGTGATACGGCTGTCCGTGTACGCCGAGCCCGAGTCCCATATCGACGGCGCGATCGACGAGTTCTGGTGTAATGCCACTGAGATGACCCGGAGTCCAGCGCATCGCGGCGATATCGAACTCTTCACTCAGCTCGTCCCATACGTCGAGATGCGCATCGATCTCGGCAGGCGAGTGGATATGCTGGTGATAGGTCCAGCCGCGCTCGGCAATTTTGCGCTGCGCCAGACGCGCTGCATCTCCCAGCGGCTGTTCGTTGAAAAGGCTACGGCCGACAGACCATTCGCCGATACCGACGATCTTCGCCATGTCGGGGCCGTAGTTCGGCCACTTGTTGTCGAGATAACCGGTTAGTTGTTCGAGATTCGCGTCTTCGTCGAGGCCGGGGAAATAGATTCGGGTTCGAACCTTGTGAGTATTGTCGCGGACCATGTTCAGCAGGAAGTCGTAGCCATTCGTCTGATCGATAAATCCGACTCCGGGTACGGTTCCGGACATATCCATGACGGTCGTCATGCCGACCGACAGTGAGTAGGACGCGACATCGCGCATCTGGCGTTTGCGATCTTCGTTGGTCAGTGAGGCTGCAAGTACGTCATAGGCTTTGGCCGTCTCCGCGCCCCGGGTTATCGAGCCATCGTCGTCGACGACAACGCCCAGGTCGCGTAACAGGTCCCTGGCTGCTGTGTTTGTCTGTCCCGGGCCGGCGCCACGTTCAGACAGGTATACGGGGTGGTCGGGTGCGGCGTCGTCCAGCTCTTCCCGAGACGGAAATCGGCCATCGGCCCACTGCGTTTGTCTAATGCCACCGATCGTCGTTATTAATTCTCCGTCCGGCACCTCGGTCGCACGCGCTTCGATCACCGCAAGCGCCTCGGCGAGCGTGAAGGTTGTCTCCAGTGCACGAGTATCGTGGCCTGGCCGGTTAGCGATGCGAATGTAGTGGATGTGATTGTCGATCAGGCCGGGAATCACGACGCGTCCCTGCAGGTCGATCACATCCGTGCAGTCATCATCTGCGTCCAGTTGCGGATCTACCGCGGCAACGCGATCATTCTTTATCAAAACCGATGTCGCCATCGTATTCGCCGCATTCATCTGATAAATCTCGCCGTTGATCAGAGCGAGATCGCGCGTCCGGCCGCAGTTCTGGGCCGCCGCCAGCGTTGAAATCATGCTGTAGCACAGGCCGAGAGCCAGCGCCGTCATTACTATTGGCGATGGCTTATAACGCTGCTTCATCGTCGTATCCCCATGTCGGAAAGTGCCGGATCGACACGCGATTACTCTGTCGCGTTGCGCGTATTAGGCATGGTAGGCTCTGGTCCAGGTCCTGACGCTACATCCAATAAAAAACGTTTGCGTCGGCCGAGCCACTGTTGCTCTGAGTCTATCACGCGCCGTAATTACAACTGTCAGAGCTGAACCAATGAGGTATGCCATGTCACTGATCCGATCTGTATTGCTCGCCGCGATCGCAATAGTTGTAGGCGGAACGTTTACCGCGCGCGCCTACGAGGTATTTCAGGGTCCGACCGAGTTGATTCAGTACGACCCCGCGAAGGCAGGTGACGGCTACACGATCTTCAGTCCGTTTCGTGGTCAGAATACTTACCTGATCGATATGCACGGCGAGGTGGTCCACTACTGGCCTTATCCTGAAGGCTGGAGCATTCCGAACTCAGAGGCGATCGAGAAGCACGCTCGCCTGCTGGAGGACGGCACACTGCTGCGTGGTGTCGTAGACAAGGCGGGTCGAGGTGGAATGAGCGGCGCGAGATATCAGATCGTGGATTGGGATGGCGAAGTGATCTGGGAGCACGGAGACGAACGCGAAGACGTCTCGCCGCACCATGATTTCAGAATGATCTGGAACCCTGAACTACAAGAGCGAACGCTGATGTACGTCGCGACAACCGAGATCTCGCACGAAGAAGCGATAGCTGCCGGGGTCGATCCCGCCGGTCGTGATGACATCTCGTCACGGCCCGACGGCATGGTCGAAGTCGACATGGACGGCAATGTGATCTGGGAGTGGAATATCAAGGATCACACGGTTCAGGATCACAATCGGCGCCTCGACAACTACGGAGACATCTCTGAGAACCCTGGCAAGATGGATCCGAATTTCGGTGGCGGTGTTAACGGCGACTGGATACATATTAATAGCTTCGATTACAACGCCGTTCTCGATCAGGTCATCATCAACAATTCGGCCTTCAGTGAGTCCTACGTCGTCGATCATGGCGCAACGTTCCTTCCAGGCGATCCTGAGGAGAGCATAGAGCTGGCGGCGAGCGATGCCGGTGACTTTATCTTTCGCTGGGGTAATCCCTGTGTTTACGACGCGGGCGACTGCCCGTCTTCAACGGACGAGGGTCAGTCGAGTACCAACGGCCATCAGCAGGTCTATTTCACACACGACATTCAATGGATTCGGGACCGTGAGGTCGGCCCCGAGATCGGCGATCTGCCGGGTGCCGGAAACTTGCTGATCTTCGACAACGGCTCACGCCGGCTCGGGCAAACGTTTTCGTCCGTTCTCGAGTTCAATCCCTACGATGGAGCGATGGAAGACGGTCGTTATATCCCTGAGATGGAGGCGGGACACAATCCGCTGGTCGGCGGGAGGGGTGGCGGCCTCGCTGCCGGCGACACGATATCCAAACAGATCGTATGGAGCTTTCGGCCGACGCTTCCGGGAGCGATGTTCAGTTCCTATATATCCGGTGCGCAGCGACTCTCGAACGGCAATACGCTTGTCTGTTCCGGTGCACACGGTCACTTCTTCGAAGTGACGCCGGACGGGGAGGTTGTGTGGGAATACGTCAATCCCGTCGGCAATCAGACCACGGGAGATTACGCAATCTATACAATCATGACTTCGGACGCCGGCGGTCGTACGAACTCGAGCTTCAAATGTGCGCGTTACGAGCCGGACTATCCCGGACTGCAGGGCAGGGATCTGACGCCGATGGGGCAGGTGACCGAAATTCACCGTAGCGAAGTCGATCGACCACCCAGATAGAACGTCGTCGAGACGAAGGGTGGCGGGCGAATCGGGATGAACAAGATATGAGCAGACTCAGCCGATACCGCCAGGCAGCCATCCTTTTCGTGGTGTGTTGCGTTGCGGTGCTGCTCCTGACCAATACGCGCTTTGGCGTCTGGCTGCTGCTTGATGCCTTTCCCGACGGTGATGAAGCAAGTAACGCAGATCCTCGATCCGGGCCGATCTTAATCTCCGAGTTTCGTTCCGCAGAGCCGGCATCTCAGCTGCCGGGTGGCATCGAGCAACCGTCCGGAATCTCCTATGTTGAGGACGCGGACCGATTCTTCGTCTCTACGGATCAGGCCGAACTCTTCGTTCTTGACGGCGCGCTCAGCGCTTTCCAGTCGAGCAAGGTGCTTGCGAGAAAGCCGCTAATACTGCGTCAGGGTAGTGTCGAGGCCGCGACCGCTATCAGTTCGGACAGCGCGATCGTGGCCGGCGAGATGGACAGCCTCGAGCTCTGGCGCTGGGCAGCCGACGACAGCTGGTATCGCGATGCGATTATCGAAATCTCGGGCTACGACGGCGAGATAGAGTTCGCAGGCGTCGCTTACAACCCCGACTCCGATGAATACTACGCGGCGACAGATGAAGCGTTCGAGGTACTTGTGCTCGATGCCGCTGGCGCAGTCTTGCGGACGATCGCATTGACCGAAGGCCTCGATCTCAAGGCCGGTCGGGCGTTGTCGGAATATGCGATTTCCGGGCTCGACTACGCTGAAGGCAAGCTCTACGTTCTAACCGAGACCTACAACACGATACTCGTCATCGACTCCGCCAACGGAATCGAGCGTATCGTCGGGGTCGAAGGAGGCGGTCAGTTGGCAGCAATCGCGATTGCCAACGGTCGAGCCTACATGCCCGTCGATCACAACTGGAACGAGGAGCGGCCGCCCCTTTACGTCGTCGATCTTACTGACTGAACGGAATCACCTCGACCGTATCGCCTATTTCGAAACGCATGAGATCCGCGCCGGCCTGTAGCGGACCGGAATAAGTCTCGCGAGTCATTTCAACGACTTCATCTACCGTGACCGCCGGCACGCCCGGCGCGCTTAGCAGGACATAGTGCGTGTAGGCTGCGAGTTTCGGCGCGGCGCGCTCAAACACGACACCCGCCTGTTGCGGTGTCGTATGGTGATCGATAATCAGCTGAATGCGCGGATCGAAATCAACGAGTTCCGGGTGTGCTGCGACGACTTCATGCACCAGCAGGTCTATACCTTCTGACATCGCGATAATATTTTCGTCGAATCTCGTGTCGCCCGAGATTACGACCGAGTGGCCGTTGTAGTCGACTCGGTAACCGTAAGTGGGCTTGATGAACTCACCATGATCGACGGCAAATGCCCTTACCACGATGCCGTCCTCGTCGAAGACGATGCCGTCTTCATCAAACTCGGTGATGTCGAGTTCGGCGCCGGACGGGGGAAGCTGCTCATCGATAATGCGGATCTGAATATTCGGTTCCATTGCCTGACGGAAGCCGGCCATGATGTCTGCGATTCCAGTCGGGCCGAAAACCCGCCATGGCACGACGCGCCGTCCGTAGGGAGGCGGCTGCCAGCCTGTCATCCAGACGTCGACCAAACCGTTGATGTGGTCCTGATGGAAATGCGTAATGAACACTTCATCGATATCGCCGAGTGATACTCCGAGCTGCCACAGTCGTATCGATGCGCCTCGACCTACGTCGAACAGCATTTGATGGTCACCTGCTTCGACGAGCGTCGCCGGGCCGAAGTGCTCCATAACAGGCGTTGGATCACCGGTGCCGAGCAGCGTCACGTTAAGCGTTTGAGCCGACGCCTGTGTCGCGCCGAAAAACAAGCTGACGACGGCAAAGGCCGCAAAGCGTGGCAGGGGATTTCTAAATTCCATTTATCACTCTCTATCTGGGTACGTACCGTTCCACGGTACAGTCGTAGGATTGAATGACTTCGCCCCGGCCTGATACGTAGTAGGTGCTCCAGGTAACGGGTTCCGTCAGGATGCTCGGGTCAGTAATCGTGAGCTCGTAGTCGAGCCTGCGTTCGTCTTCGCTAAGCGTAAAGCGTTCGCTGGTCGTTACGGATGTACTTTGTGCAACGCCGACGCGATTGAAGTAAGGGTAATTGATATTGCTCGTTTCGACGATCAGACTGCCATCTTCCCAACGGCCTACCGAGTAGCCTAGCGGACCAGGTACGTCCGCTAAGTCATTCGGTTCGAGCCAGATCGTCCGAACGTTGTCGAATTCCTCAAGGTGAATGACGATATTGCCGTCCAGCTCACGAAACTGCATCGGATAAGGGTTCCCCATCGTAGGCGGCATGCCGGGCGGAGTACACTGCAACAGCGGATCCTCGGTAATTGGGTCCCACTCGGCAAGCTGGGCCCGTGCTGAAGCAGTTAGTGGCAGCTCGCGATCGAGTGGTACGCGCCGCCCTCCCGCAATAGACCAGATCTGAAACAGACCGCCGGTCTCATCCAGGCTTGGAACGGGAGTTACGGGAGCAGCGCCCATGCCCATGCCGCCAACGTAGTCCTCAGACCAGCGCGTGCCCGACGGACCGGCGCCACCGAAGACAAGCTCGACGCCATCCTCTCGCAGAATGTTGTTTACGTGTAGCTGGTTCGGGCGCTTCGTTGATCGATAGACGGCGACGGTTACGCGATCACCCGTCTCGACGGCATTCCTGGGCATGCTGCGTCGCGACAAACTATTCCAGGCAGACGTCTCCATTTCCCAGAGCTGCCCGTCGTCCGAGCGAAACGTGAAATTGACGTGCGGATTGCGCCAGTAAGCTGCAACAATTTCGCCCTGCATCTCAATCGTATTCGAGCTGTCGAACTCGGCCTGCGAGTGATGGCCCAGCGCAACTGTGGTTGCTGCCAGAGATCCGAGGAGTATCCCGAATTTATGCGTCATGTGTGTCGCCCTGAATAGAGAACCGGTACGCCAGTATGCCATTTCAGTATTTTGCATTGTTCATTCTTTTTGTGAGCACAGCCTGGGATTCGCTTAAGTAACGGTTAAGTAACCTGAAGAATTATAGACTCTGGTCTTTAGTGGCCATCGTGCGGCATGAACAGAGGTAAAATTGCCCCATCGTTGACACGCGCGATTCGTTTGCGGCTCGCGCGCATGGATGGAGGATTTATGCGATCCAGATTCGTACCACTGACACTGCTTGCCGGGATGGCGAGTATGGCTAACGCCCACCACGGAATCACCGGGCAGTTCGATACCTCGACAACGTTCGAGATTTCGGGCGTTGTGACCGGGCTGGATTTCGTGAATCCGCACTCCTATGTGAATTTCGAAGTGACGAGTGACGACGGCAGCGTCGTTCCCTGGCGTTGTGAAATGCGGGCCGCAACGGTATTGAAGCGGTCGGGCTGGACAGAGGATATGTTCACGCCCGGAACCCCAATGCATATCGTCGGCTCGCCTGATCGACGTGATGAGCAGACCTGCTATATGGTGCGCGTCCGTTTCGATAGCGGTTTAACGCTTGAACGCTATGGGCAGATCGAGCCGGGCGATGCCGCCGACGTCGTTCCCGAGCAGCGGCCGCTGCGCCTTGCCAACGGACAGCCGAATATCAGCGGTGACTGGGCGGCCAGCCAGCGCCTGTTGCAGGGTACCGCAGTACTCGGCAATGGCGGCATGGGCATGGGCATGGGTATGGGCGGTGGTCGACCAGCCGGAATTGAGCCCACCGAAGCAGGCCTTGCTACCGCCTCAGGCTATGTGGCAGCAACGGATAACCCGCGTTTTCAGTGTATGCCGGTCAATATTTTCAATGACTGGACTTTCGATCAACACGTTAATCGCATCACTCAGAGCGACGATCGTATTACGCTGCAATACGGATTTATGGATCTCGTTCGGGTCATCCATCTGGGTAGGCGTGAGCACCCGGCCGATATCGTCCCGAGCAAGGCCGGACACTCGATCGGATTCTAGGAAGGTGATGTACTCGTGGTAGACACAATCGGCTTCGAACCGGGGTATCTCTCGACCCGTGAGGGCACGATGTACAGCACAGAGATGCACGTCACCGAGCGTTTCTCTTATAAACCCGACACTCGCGAGCTAAATCGTTCCTACGTCGCCGAGGATCCACTGTGCTTTAGCGGCCAGTTCTCCGGTGAGGACACGATCGGAATCGCGAATATCCCGTTTGACAGCTACGACTGTAGTGACCTGACGAACGAGCACATCAGCGTTCGCGAATAGCCGGCGCCGACCGAGCCAGGGTCGTTGCGTTGTCAGCTGTGGCCCCGTTCCCAGCCGGACCCGGCTGGCACGGCCCCGTTCTCTCTGGACTATTAGCGATTTAGGCCCGATCATATCGGTCACGCTTGCCGAATCGCGTATATCAATAAGAATTATGGGAGAAACCGCGATGATCAATCGACCGTTCTCGAACTCGCTGACAATGACCACAGTCCTCGCCGGCGCGATCCTTGCGCTCGCGGGATGCGACACCGGGCCTGGCACTGCCGGGCAGGACGCCGGCGGCGCGACGATGGCCGCGGATGGAGAGTATGTTGCCGCCCGCAATATGCAGCTCGTCGGCTACCATGATCTGCAGGCTCGCTCCGCCTATCAGCCGATAATCCACGCCTATGGCGATCGTCGTATCCTCTTCGTAGGACAGCATGCAGGTGAGGCGATGAATCCGGCGACGGGTGAGGTCGAGACCAATGGCATGTCGATACTCGACGTTACCGATCCGAGTAGTCCGAGAATGCTTCGCCACGTGCCGCCAACCGGCGATCAGGCGAATGGTACTCAGCATGTGCAGGTCTGCGACGGTTCCGAGTTACCGAACGGCGATCCGGATCGCGTCTATCTCATGCGAACCAATGGCCTCCTGAGTTATGAACTCTTTGATGTGACCGACCCCGCTGAGCCGAGCTTCATGCATACGATCGCTTCGTCGGGTTATTCGTCACGTCCGCAGTCGAGCCGTGGAACTCGCGAAACGCATAAGGGCCAGTGGGACTGCGAGACCGGTCTGGGATATTTTAACGGCACGCCCGAAGGCTGGCATGTGACGCGGTTGCTGCAGGTATTCGATCTCAGTAACCCTGAAGAACCACGACATATTCGCGATTTCGGCCTTGTTGGCTGGGAGCCGACAGCCGAGGGACCGATGCCCGAGAACGCCATCTCCGGTTTGCATCAGCCCTACATTACCGGCAACCGCATGTATCTCGGCTACGGTAGCGGCAACAGCGGCACGTTACAGATTCTTGACCTGGACAAGTTTTTGAGCGGTGATCCTGAAGCTGAAGATCCTCATGAGCCGACGCCGGAGAATCTGCTCTATCCGCAGATTTCGAGACTCGACATGCCCAGCTACTGGGGAGTGCATACAGCAAAGCCCGTGTTCGACGTGCAGATCCCCGATTACGGCGACGACGCATCGAACAGCGTCCGCGATATCCTGCTGGTTCCGTCAGAAGCAGGCGGCGGCGCACGCCGTTGCCAGGGCACGCGTGACGTCGTATTTATTCTCGATATTACGCAGGAAGACAAACCCTTCCCGATCTCCTCATATCAGGCAAGCGAAGAGCCCGGTGACTTTTGTCATCGCGGCGGACGCTTCGGGCCGCATTCTATTAACGATGCCGATCATCCAGGCTTCGATGGGCGACTGATTGTCGTCTCCTACTTCAACGGTGGCATCAGGGCTGTGGATATACGCGACCCGTTCCATCCGGTGGAGGTCGGGCACTTCGTCCCCGAGACCACGGAAAACACGATCGAGCTCTGTATCGAGGTTGACGGTGAGGAACTTTGCGACGCAGCAATCCAGACCAATAACGTCAACATTGACGATCGAGGCTATGTCTACGCCGTTGATCGCTCGAATACCGGCTTGCATATCGTCGAGCTTACCGGCGAGGCCAGGGAGATCGTCGGACTGAACTAGTACGACGGTATACAGATACTACTGATCGAATCAGACAGATTAAGGAGTAAGGAATGCCCCGTTTAGATTACCTGGAGGACAAGGACCTCTCCGCTGAAGCGCTTGAGTACATCAAGCTCGCAGAGACCGCCGGCTCTCCCGACCCGCGTGTCCTGCGCGTGATTTTCCGTGCAAATGCCGGCCTGGCCTGGTATCGCTACTGGTTGTCGTTATCCAACGACGGCATTCTGCCGCGCGACCTGAAAGAACTCTGCCGGGTAAAAATCGCGTTCGACCATGCCTGTGGCTACTGCAGCACGGTTCGCTCCAGCGCGGCACAAGACGTCGGCCTGACCGAAGACAAGATCCAGGAAGTATGGGACTTCGAGAACAGCAGCGTACTGTCAGCGCGTGAGAAGACCGCGCTGCGCTTTGCCGATCATCTGAAACACGATATTTCGAAGGCCGACGACGATGCCTTCTATGATCAGTTACGGGAGCACTTCTCTGAGCCGGAGATTGTTGAACTCGGGCTTTGGTGTGCTGAAAATGTCGGCGCAGGTAGCTTCGTGCGTACGCTGAATATCATTATCTGGGCTGAAGCCTGCGAACTGAACCCTCAGACGGCAAGCAACGCTCAGGGAAAATCTGCTGCAGCGTAAACTGTTGCTCTGGACGTCAATGTCGAGTCATCTACTGAGCGTGAACTTGAGGCGGTTGCTCTTCATCGTGCTCTTTGCACTACCGGGCCATGCGGTCGCCGAGTTATTCACGCTGCGTATCGGCTCGGGGCATCCGGCGGGCCCCACAGTCTATGTAACGGTGATGCGCGATTTCGTCGTTCCGGAGTTAAAGCGTCGCGTCGCTGAAGAGACTGAGCACGAGCTGCGAATAGTAGAAGGGTATGGCGGCTCCATCGCGTCGGTCGCGGAGACCCTCGAAGCGGTGCAGATCGGGATTCTCGATATCGGCGCCTTCTGCGTTTGCTTCGAGCCGGCGAAGCTTTTCCTGCACAACTTTCAATATTTCGCGCCATTCGGGCCTCAGGACGCTCAGGAAGGAATTCGTTTAAGTCGCCAGGTTTACGACCGTAACCCCTGGCTGGCGAAGCAGCTTGAGGAAAGCTACGGTCAGCGGTTGCTGGCGGTCAACGGCTTTGATAACTACCACCTGGGGTCGAGCGTCGAATGGGAGTCTTTAGCCGACTTGCGCGGTGTGAAGGTGGCCGGCGCCGGGCCCAACCTGCCGTGGCTGGAATCGGCTGGCGTCATTCCCGTGCAGTCAACTCTGCCGGATGGCTACATGGCGCTACAGACCGGTGTCTACTCCGGCTGGCTGATGTTTCCATCGTCATACTTTGCCTACAAATTCCATGAGCCGGCGCCGTACTACACACTGATCGGTTTTGGTGCAATGGGCGGCGCCGTCATCATGACGATGAACGCTCGCTCGCTGGACCGCTTGCCCGCCGATGTCAGACAGATCGTCGAAGAGGTCGGGAGAGAGTACGAAGTCCGGGCGGCGCGGGAACTCGATGTCCGCCAGATCGCAGGGCTCGAGAATCTGCGCGCGGCGGGCGCGACGGTTCGCGACCTGCCGGAGGCTGTCAGGCGCGAATGGGCCGAGTCCCTGAGCGACTTTCCGAATCGTATGGCGAAAGAGGCCGATTCCCGGGGCATGCCCGGATCGGAAATTATGCGCTCATATATCGAAATCACAGCTGAGAGCGGCTACGAGTGGCCGGTCGACTATACAATCGAATAATCATCGAATAGGGAAGCAACACTGACATGGAGGCGAAATGATTAGAGCTGGCGTTATAGGTCTCGGCTGGTGGGGCCGACACATGATTAACTCGGTCAAAGGCAGCGACAAGATCGAGATCGTAAGAATGGCCGCGCGTCGGCCCGAACGTCATCAGGACTTCGCTCATGAGACCGGCATACCGCTGCTCGATAGCTACGAGAAGGTTCTCGAGGACCCGGAGGTTGATGCGGTCATACTCGTCACGCCCCATTCTCAGCACGAGGACCAGGTTCATGCGGCGATCGCGGCGGGCAAGCAGATCTTTTGCGAGAAGCCTCTGTCACTGACGAAAGCCAGCGTGGAGCGCATGATAGCTGCCGTTAACGATGCGGGCCTGATCATGGGTGTCGGCCATGAGCGCCGTTTCGAGTCGACGATGGAAGAGATTGCCCGAATCGTCTCCACCGGCGAGCTCGGTACGCTGATGCATGTCGAGGCGAACTTTTCCCACGACATCTTCACGAGCGTAGATGCAGATAACTGGCGCGGCTCGACGGCTGAGGCGCCGGCAGCGGGTATGACGGGTATGGGCGTTCACCTGACCGACCTGTTCATTTCCATGCTCGGCCCGGTAGAAGCCGTTGCCGCGCAGACCGCACGCCGTGTTCTGGACCTGCCGACGGGCGATATCGTAACCGTCCAGTTTAGATTCGAGAGCGGTGCGACCGGCTTTGTAGGCGCCATCTCATCGACTCCGTACTATGGCCGATTCACTATCTTCGGTGACAAGAAATGGGTCGAGGCTCGCGACGATTCACATCCGCAGCACGGCGGAAAGACGCATCTGATCACCTGCGGCAAGGATGGCGTGCAACACTCGGAGACGTTTCCCGCGAAAGATCCCGTGAGAGCGAATCTGGAAGAGTGGGCCGATGCCGTAACGAACGGCAGCGAGTATCGCTTTAAGGACCCTCAACGTATCGGGAACGTCGCGCTGCTGGAAGCGATCTCGAAGTCCGTAGAGAGCGGGACCTGGGTTGACGTCTAGTCTCGCCTCGAAGCGTGTAAGGTAGAAATCCATGTCGGCTGCCGAGAGAAACCCTTGATCGAGAAGATCGCTCGCACGACGCATATCGTCTCGGCGTTCTGGGTAATCGTGCTGGCGGTCATCATTCTTATCGATGTGACGGGCAGATACCTGTTCAGCCTGCCCCTGTTAGGGGCTACCGAGATCATCAAGAACTCGGTTGTCTCGATTACGTTTCTGCAGATTCCGCTCGCGATCTATCGCGGTGGCATGATCAGAACGACGCTGGTTTACGACATGCTGGGACCAGACGGCCAGCGCTGGATTCGTACGCTGGCCAATGTGCTCGGCTTGCTCTTCTTTCTTGGTACCGCATTCAGCGCCTGGGGGCCTGCCGTCGAGGCGCTCGGCGTCAGCGAATATGAAGGCGAGGGCGCTCTGCGGGTGCCGACCTATCCGGTGCGCTTCCTGGTAGCGATTACCTCGGTATTCGCGGCCTACGTCTACCTCTATGTGATGTATCTGGACTGGACCGGTCAGGTGCTGCCGGAGACAGAGGAGGTAGCAAGTGCCTGACCGGGTAGCACTTTTCCGATTCGCAGGGGCGCGCAGCTGATGGGCCCCGAGGTCGTTTTCTATTCGCTGGTGATTCTGCTGACGCTCGTTCTGGTCGGGGTGCACATCGGTATCGCGCTGGGTTTCGCCAGCGTTATCGGCGTCTATCTGAGTTACGGCGACATGAATATCGCGTTGTCGATCCTGGGCTCGACCGCCTACGATGCGATTCGCAGCCACGCGTTGGCCGTCATTCCGCTGTTCATGCTGATGGGCGAGATCATCAGCCGTTCCGGAGCCGCGGGCGACCTGTATCTGGTCTGCGACAGGGCAATGCGCAGGCTACCGGGCCGCCTGGCTGCTGCTACAGTCGTAGGCAACGCGGCGTTCGCAGCCGTCTCCGGCGTCGCCATTGCGTCGGCCGCAACGTTCAGTCGCATCGCCTATCCCGAGATGCGACGACTCGGCTATGGCCGGGGCTACGCGCTCGGTGTCATTGCAGGAAGCGGCTGTCTTGGCATGCTGATACCACCCAGTGTGCTGTTGATCGTCTGGGCCATTCTGACGGAGGGTTCGGTAGGAGCGCTGTTCATCGGCGCCGTCGTTCCCGGTTTACTACTCGGCGTTACGTTCGTTGGCTACTGCGTCATCGCAGCCATTCGCAATCCATCGCTCGCGCCGCCCGGCGACGCCGGCAACATGGACGACAGGGACCCGGGAGCAGTTCGGGCTGAGCTAATCAGCGGACTCGGCATCATCGCGCTTGTCATTGTTGTCCTCGGCGGCATCTGGCTCGGAGTGTTTACACCAACAGAAGCGGCCGGATTCGGCGCGCTCGGCAGTATCGTGGTCGGCTGGGCCAAGGGGATGAGGAAGAAGGAGTTCATCCAGGCAATCTACGATGCCGGCCGCTCAACCGCACCGATCATGTTCCTGCTCATCGCAGGCTCTATGTATTCGCGGCTCCTGGCGGTCAGCGGTGGTATCAACATGATCCAGGATCTCTTTGTCGGATCGGGCCTGACAATAGTCGGGATGATCCTGATTATGACTGTTGTATGGCTGATTCTCGGCGCGCTGATCGATTCTATCTCCGTCATCCTGATGACCGTTCCGATCTTTGTGCCGATTGCTGTGGCGGCCGGTCTCGACGAAATCGCTTTCGCGATCTACGGTATTTTGATCATCGAAGCCGGCCTCCTGACGCCGCCGATGGGCCTGCTGATATTCACGGTCAAGGCGGCGGTCCCTGATCCATCGGTAACTTTGGGCGAGACATTCCGCGGATCCATACCGTATTGGATAATGATGCTGGGCGTCGCGACGCTGCTGTTACTGTGGCCGGCGCTCGCGACCTGGCTCCCGGGCTTGATGCTATAATTCATTGAAATAAATAATAATTTCAGGAATTGGCGGCCGTCTATCGAAGACCGTACAATTCTTCAGGCACGATATTTTGTGCCCAAACCAGGAAACCAAAGTGAGACTGAACTATGGACAAGATTAACGTTGGCTTGATCGGTGCCGGTTGGTGCGGCGGATTTCGCGCGCAGACCTGTGCGGGTAGCCCCATCGTTGACGAGTTGCACATCGCCGAGATCGATGAGGCCCGCCTGAAGGAAATCACAGAGCAAACGAACGCGACGTCCGGGACTACGGACTACCGGGAGGTGGTTGCGAATGACTCGATCGATACGATCATCATTTCGGCGACGCCGGAGCAGACGCATTATCCGATGGCGAAAGAATCTCTGCAGGCTGGCAAGCATGTCTTTCTGGAGAAGCCCCTGGCCCTGACACTGGATGAGGCTGACGAACTCATTCAACTCGGCAAAGACAAGGACCTGAAGTTCGCGATCGGCTACTCGCAGCGATTCAATCCGAAGTTCGCCTACGTGAAGAAAGCCCTGAACGAGAAATCGATCGGTGATCCGGTCTCCGCCCTCGTGAGCCGACATATTAGCCGCGGCCTCGGGGAGAAGATCAGTGGTCGGGTCAAACTGTCGCCCGCCGCGATGGAGGCGACGCACGATCTGGACTTCGTACTCTGGTGTCTTGAACCTGCCAGACCCGTACGTGTCTATTCGCAGACGGTGTACGGATCGATGAAGGAACACTCGGGATCTCCCGACGGACAGTGGATCATGGTGACGATGGATAACGGAGTTGCCTTCACGATCGGTGCCGGCTGGGCCATGCCGCCGGGCTACAAGAACTACGCGAGTACCTGGATCGAGGTCGTAGGAACGGAAGGCATGCTCGTTGTGGATGACACGCATCGCGACGTGCT
Source organism: Candidatus Rariloculaceae bacterium (assembly GCA_045561025.1). GTDB lineage: Bacteria > Pseudomonadota > Gammaproteobacteria > Steroidobacterales > Rariloculaceae > SMWC01. The sequence continues at coordinate 183,576 of JBJKYM010000008.1, read as the reverse complement.
TTTCAATACGATACAGAACGGCATCCAGCTTCCGATGTCGTCGATGCCAGGCGAGCCCGTTGATCATGTGTTCGCTGGGCCAATGCACAATGAGACGGTGCACTATCTCGAAGCCGTAGCGTTCGACCGTCCCGTCATGTGTTCGGCTGAGGCCGCTCGACGTGTCATGGATGTCTACATCGCGGCGGATATATCCGACGAGCGGAACGAAGCAGTGTCTCTCCCGCTGAGCCGGGCAACGCTCGCTGCTGTCGCCGCCGCTTAAGGCAGGTCTTGCCTATCTGCTGCAGGGGGGGTTGTGGTGCGACCCCAGGCTGACATTGCCTTTACCGCAGTCGTACTGCTGCTGGCTGTACTGGCGTTGATATTCGGCGGCTGGCTTATCGCTCAGCCGCCTATTCCTCTCGGTTCCGATATTCTGGCGATGAGCCCCAGTGTCTTTCCGACACTGATCGTTGCCGGGACGGCAATCGTCTCGTTGCTGTTTCTTGTAGGGCAAGCACGCGTCGGAATGCTCTGGAGGACGCCGGGTACATCGGCCCCCGCCACGCAGGCCGCTGCGATTTATCGGCAGATTCTCTTTGTCGCCATTACCGTTGCCTGCGCGCTGGCGCTTCCGTTGCTGGGGTTTCTGACGACCATGTTTCTGCTAATGGCAAGCACCTCGATTCTTGTCGGGAATCGCAGCCCCATTCAGATCCTGTCCCTGAGCATCGTATTACCGCTGAGTTTCTATGTAGCGGTGACGCATGTGCTGAGAACAGAGCTTCCGGAAGCGGACGTTATCGAGCGAGCGCTGGCGCCATTCATTCAACTGCTTCCTTCCGTGTAGATCGCCGTGCTCCCAATCCGTACCGGTGACGATCAGTCAGAGGCAATCACAGGATGATTGAATCTCTGCTGGCCGGCATCGACGTCGCACTACGCGTCGACACGTTTATCTGGATTAGCGGCGGCCTGCTCCTCGGGATGCTGATGGGTGCACTCCCGGGTTTCACAACATCCATGGGCATGTCCGTGCTCGTGCCGATCTCGTTTCTCGTCGGCGACCCGTTAATCGGTATCCCCTTCCTGATCGGCGTATACAAAGGGGGAATCTACGGCGGCAGCGTTCCCGCGATTCTGATCTCTATGCCGGGCACGGGCGCCTCGATCGCAACCGTCTTCGATGGTCACGCGCTGACGAAACAGGGCAAGTCGAGGAAGGCGCTGGAGATGAGCCTGTTCGCATCCGCCATCTCGGATTTCTTCAGTGACATATTCACGCTGGTCATGATTATTCCTGTCGCCGCGATCGTACTCGGCTTCGGTCCGCCGGAAATCGCCGCGGTCATGTTTCTCAGCCTCGTGATCATCGCCGTTACCGCGACGGGTCCGGTAATCAAGGGCCTGATTATGCTCTGTCTCGGTGTCTGGGTCGGTTTCGTCGGTTCCGATCCGTTCTCGGCGATGGCACGTTATACCTTCGGGACCTCCGAACTCTATGACGGCTTTCATCTGATCCCGATCCTGATCGGGTTGTTCGCGCTTCCGGAGATTTTCAACGCAGTGAAAGAGGGTGATGTTTCCGGCGCTCGCGTGGCGAGTTTCGTCGGCGAACGTCTGCGACTCGACGAGTTGAAGCAGAGTCTGCGTACTATCTTCAGGTCTACCTTTATCGGCACCAGTATCGGCGTGATTCCGGGTCTCGGGCAGCCGATCGCGGCGATGATGGGCTATATCGCCGCCAAGAACTCTTCGTCGCATCCGGAGACTTTTGGGAAGGGCGAGTTGGATGGCGTCGCGGGTGCCGAGGCAGCGAACAACGCGGTTAACGGGCCGACGATGGTGCCGTTGTTGACCCTGGGCATACCGGGAGATGCGGTTACGGCGCTACTGCTCGGCGCGTTTATGATGCAGGGCTTAAGACCCGGTCCGACGCTGCTTACGTCGAGCGGCGATATCGTGTTCGGAATCCTGATCGCGATGGTGCTTGCGAACGCACTGTTCGTTGCGATCGGATACGTGACTATTCCTTTCTTCGCTCGTGTCGTCACGATCAAGAAATCTCTACTGATTCCCGTAACCATCATGTTGGCGTTTGCCGGCACCTATCTCGCTCGTGGCAATCCGTTCGACATAGTCACGTTGATCGGCTTCGGCCTGATCGGTATCGCTGCACGGCAGGCGAAGTTCGATGTCGCCCCGATGGTTATGGGGTTCATACTCGGGCGTGAATTGGAATACACTTTTGGTCAGACGCTGGCGTTGGCAGGAGATAACTTTCTTCGTTTCGCGTTCACGGAGCGGTTGGGAATGACCGCTGTCGTTATTGCTACGCCGGTCATCGGAGTCCTGCTCGGGAGACGTATGGCTTATTTTCGCAAGCGAGCGCTCGCAAGAGAAAACGGGGGTATGGCATGAGCGTCCGCGCTTCTCGCCTGTGTGCGGCGCTCGCCCTGATCGCGACCGGCCCGCTCGCGCTGGACGCCGTTGCCCAGTTTCCCGATAAGCCGATTACTTTGATTACGCCTTTCGCCGCAGGTGGGTCGAGCGACCTGACTGCGCGAGTGTTCACGACCTACCTCAATCGATACCTGGGGCAACCGATGTTGATCAAGCTGGTCCCCGGACAGGCTGGTCAGAAGGGGACGCTGGAAGCGACGCAGGCCGTGCCGGATGGCTACACGCTAGTTTTTAATGACAACTTCCGCGATCAGTTGCATCAATATACTTTCCGCAACGATTACTACGACACTAACGAAGATCTGATCTCGGTGGCGCGAATCAACTACGGGCAGATCGCGATTATCGTACGCAGCGACGGGCCATATCAAACCTGGGCGGACCTCGAAGCCGATGCCAGAGCCCGGCCCGGAGAGATCAGGCTCTCTCACAGTGGGCTCTGGGCAGCATTATTCATACCAGCTCAGGAAATCATGCGTGCGCTCGATCTGCGTTTTCGCATGGTGCCGTATCGCGGGGGAGGACCGGCGAAAGCCGCACTGATGGCTGGCGATGTCGGTTTCTCAATGGCATTTCCCGCGACGATCGCGGCGGATATTGAGGCGGATAAGGTTAGAGTGCTGGCGACAGCAGGTCCGGAGCGTATGCTCGAAGGCGTGCCGTCGTTCGTCGAGATCGGTTTGCCGCCGACCGCCGGCTATATTCATCGTATTGTACTCGCGCCTCGAGAGACGCCGGCCGATCGACTGGCTATTCTGCGTCGGGCCTTCAACGAGTTACAAGCCGACGAGGATTACCAGGCCGCCATGAGACGGCTGGGCGAGAATACCGAATACATGGACGGTGAGGCGTACGAAGGTGAGCGGCTCAATCAGTCGCGTGAATTTCGAGAACTCGTGAACGCAATTGCCGGGCAATCCAACTGACGAGCTCGATGATATGCTTGTGACCATATCCGGTGGATATCCATCCGTCGGCACCCTGCATTAGCTCGGAGTTAAATTGAACGCTGGAATACTTATCGCTGTACTCATCTACGAGGTCGCGATCATTCTCGGTGTGGGAGTCTGGCTGGCTCGTCGAGAAGCGTCTCAGCCTCACGGCGAGGGAAGTTTCGCCTTGGCGGGACGCAATCTTCCGGTTCCAGTCGTCGCCATTACGCTGGCTCTTACCGTTCTCGGCACGGCGCACATTCTCGGTATCTTCGAACTGGCGTGGTTTCTGGGCGCGGCTGCGGTTTGGTTCAGCCTGGCGCACGTCATCCTTCTCGTAATGGTGTGCCTCTCTACGGGATTGTGGGTACGTCGCCTCGGCCTGACGACGGTGCCGGAGATTCTCGATCTGCTCTATGGTGAGAGAACGCGCCTTCTGGTCTCTTGCACGATGGCGGGCGTGGTATTCGGCATTCTGACGATCGAGACTCAGGGAATTGGCATTGTCATCGCCTCGATGACGGGCTGGAGTATCCGCAACGGTGCAATCGTCGGGGCCATACTCGGAATTTTCTACGTCGTGCTGGCCGGAATGAAAGAGATCGGCTGGCTGAACCTGGTCAACGCGATCGTCATGTATCTTGGTTTGATACTCGCCACGATCTTTCTGGCTCTGAGATTGCCCGGTGGCAACTACGACAGCGTCGCGGAGTACTACATCTCGAGCGGCGACAACTTCATGCTGAGTATTTATGGTACGCCCGAGATATTCATGGCGTTCGCATTGGGTACGACGATCGCTGTGGTCTTTAGTCAGGGTATCAATCAAATGCTGATGCAACCCTGCATGTCTGCGGCGACCGAGCAGACAGTTCGCAAGAGTCTATGGATCGCGGCTCCGCTTAACGGCATGTTCGGCGTCTTCGCCGTTGTAATCGGATTAACCGCGAAGACGATCCCTGAGTTCGCGGAACTGGGCCCGAAAGTTGCGGCGACGACGATGCTCGTCAACTATCTTCCGCCGTGGCTGGCTGCGCTGCTTCTGGCTTCATTCCTGGCAGCGATACTTTCGACCTTCGCTATGACGAGTCTCGCGCCCGCCACGATACTCGGTGTAGATATCTACAAGAATCTATACCGCCCGGACGCAACCGAAGCCGAGATGGCGAAAGTTATCCGGATAACCATAATCGTTCTTGCGGTTGTCGCGATGAGTGTGGCCGCATTCCTTCCGCCGATTCTGGCTGCAATGAACTGGCTCTTCTCGTGGCTGGTTCCCGTATTCTGGGTGGTCGTGTTCGGACTATTCTGGAAGCGTAATAGCACCGTCGCCGTATTGACCCTGATCTCCGCCTGGGTCGCGAACTCGGCCTGGTCGTTCAGTTCGCTCCCCACATTGCTGAATATGGACGACGTACCGAACTCCTATGTAACGCTCGCGGTCACCTTCTCCGTAGGCGTGGTCGGCAATCTGATCGGGTCCGGTCGCGAAGCCTATTTCCGCTCGCAGGAATACTTCGCGCGGCGGGCCCTGGAGCAGTAAAGAGGAAGCACGATGTTCTGGAATATATTTTTCGACAGCCTGATTCTGATCCTCGCCGTTCTCGCCATTGGCTGGGTGATAGCGGCGCTTATTGGCCGAAAAGATGGCTCGCGAAACACTCAAGACTAGTTGATCAGGAATAGAGAGATGGAAGAAATCGTCGTTACACGACTCTGGATGGCGGGCGTAGTCGCAGCTATGGCTGTCTTCGGCGTCGCTGCGTTAATCGGTTATCTGCAACGAGCCAAGCGGGACAGCCAGTCGGCGGAAAACTGACTTCGGAGACGCCTAGATTTCGATACATCCCAGGTAAGCGCTCTCGGATTCATCGACTGGCAGCGTTTTCGTCGTTCCCTGAAACTCAATGCTCAGCGAGACGTCGCCGACAGTTTTCTCAAACCCCGTTAGCTTGAATTCGCCAAACCCGTCAGTCTCCGTTCGCGCGAGTTCCTGGTCGCCCTTATACGCGATGACAAGCGCTCCCTCGGCGCAGTCTTCTGTCCCCGCGTTCATCGTTACGACGGTGCCGCCGAGGAAAAAAGTCTCAAACAGGTGACTGTTCTTGTAGTACACGCGAGGCTTCGCTCCCTGACGCGGCTCGAGTGTTTTCAGGTTCTCCTGCTCGGCAATTTTCTCCATTTCGCTGTCGGTAACTTTTACTGACCTGAAGACGTCTGTCGGACAGACTTTCTCGAGCTTGGTTTCGTCCCAACCGCGATCCAGAAGATGCGCATCGAAAGGCCAGGCCTGGGGAATCTGCAGTTCGTCGTTCCAGTAGATAGCGCCGTAAGGACAGGCGTCGACGATCTCTTTCTGCCCCCTGGATTTCTCCGGATCGATAATGACGATGCCATCGTCCCGCTTCTTTATGGCGTCGCCTGTGGCGGCTTTGATGCAAGGTGCGTCGTCGCAGTGGTTACACATTACCGGCCGATAGTGTGCCTCGACCATCGGCCACTGGCCGGATTCGGTTCGCTCTATATCGACCCAATTATGGCCGTGTAGCGGCTGCGGTGCCGTGTAGCCGGGATACTCATTGTCGACGTACTCATCCTTGGTCGCGACGAAACAGTTGTAGCAGTTATGGCAACGCGACCCATCGATGATCATGTTCCATTTCTTCATGCGCCTGCCTCCGCGGTCAGAGACTCGTCGCCGTCCCAGAGCGCGACCTCGATCAGACAGGCATTCGGCGCCATCGATGACGACTTCTTCGACTGCGACTGATGGCTTGTCAGCTGATTTACGCAACCTCCGCGATCTGCAGACTTGCCGGGTTCGCCGATCGGGTCATAGACGGCCGATGATTCGCAGGCATGGACGACACCCGGTCTGATGCGCTCGGTAATACGGGCGGCGCAGACGACTTTTCCGCGGTCGTTGTAGAGGCTGATCAGGTCCTTATCCTTGATGCCGCGTTTCTCGGCGTCGCGAGGATTGATTCGCGCAAGCCAGTAGTAGTACCCATCGACCAGTAGCCGGTGGTCGTGTATGTCGTTGATTACGCTGTTCTTACCGTCGCCCAGCGTGTGGAAGCTGTAGCGCGCATGCGATGACACGAGCTGGATCGGGAATTTTCCGATTCGCTCTTTCGACTGCGTGCCTTCCCAGCTTGGTATGTATTTGTTCAGCGGCGGCCGTTCCGGGTCGTCGAACTTCTTCAGACTCTCCGGCACGAATTCGATCTTTCCGGACTGGGTCTGCAGCCCTTCGAGGAACTCCTCGCTGTAGTCGCCCGGAAGCGGATGCGGTTCTGGTACATCCTTCTTTCGACCTTCATTGAACCAGCGAAAGGCGGTCGGCGCTCTCGATTTCGGTGAGTCAGGTGGGATGACGTAGTAGCCTTTCCGGCAGAACTCCTTCCAGGAGGTCATCTGCGAGACGTCGGATGCGTCGAAGATTCGTTTAACCCAGTCGATCTCGCTGCAGCCTTCGGTGAAGTAGAGGCCCAGACCCAGCCGGTTCGCGAGCTCGGCGAAGATCTGATAGTCCGACTTCGATTCGCCCAGTGGCTCGGTGCACTTGGCCTGTAGTGTTACGACGCGATGATTGACCTGATTGTAAAACTGGTGCCCGTAGCCACCGGCCGAGGTCCACTCGCCTATATCCCAGCGCTCGAAGTTCGTGCAGGCCGGAAGGATAACGTCGGCAAACTTCGTCTCGCCCTCGAACCAGATCGACTGGCTAACGACGAATGGTAATTTGTCAGACCGGTACATCTTTACCCAGCGGTTGGTGTTGTTCATCGTGCCGAGCGACGCACCACCGTACTTGTAGAGAATCTGAATTTTCGAGTGGCCGGGCGCAGGATACCTGAATGAGTGGAACTGCCCGGTCATCGACGTCGGGTCAGTGAAGTATCCTTCAGTCTCGCCCTCCAGAATCGCTTCGGGCAACTGAATTCTCGGGATCATCTGCTTGACCGGATTCATGCTCATGACATGCGGCATACGAGGGTAGGTAACGAGCGCCGCGCCGGTATGTGTCAGGTCTCCCGAGATGCCGCCCTCGGCGTAGCCCGGGAACCAGAAGGTGTAGTCCAGCGGTGCGCCCTGCTGGAGATTGCCGAAATTCACGCCGGGCCGGCCGAGTCCCTGCATGGCCATCAGGATTACCATCATTCGCGCCCACTGCGCGCCGGTCGCCGTCCGGCAGGCACCACCGAAGCCACCACCCATGCCACCGGCGCCGAGGTAGGTACGCTTCTTGCCCCATTCTCTCGCCAGCGCTCTGATGTCTCGTGCCGCTACACCCGTCTCTTCTTCAGCCCACTCCGGGGTCTTTGGCGTTCCATCCTGGCGCCCCATGATGTATTCCGCCCATTCATCGAAGCCCGTCGTGCGGTTTTCCACGAAGTCCTTGTCGTATAGATCTTCGGTAATCCAGACATGGCACAACGCCTGCGCGAGAGCCGGGTCAGTGCCGGGTCGGGGCGCGATCCATTTGCCACCGAAAAACGCGGCGGTGTGATTTAGATGTGGGTCGATGTGGACCATCTTGATGCCGAGCTCTTTGGCCCATAGACGCCGGGTAGTTCCTTCGTACCCGGCATACAGGCCATTGGTCGCCTCCGGGTCGCTGGACCAGAAGACGATCATCTCGGCATTCTTCAGGCAGTCCTCGACCTGGCCGTAGGGCTCCGGGCTGCCCAGCCGCATGCTGTGTCCCCAGTGATGTACGCCTCCCCAGTACCATCCTTCCCAGCTATCCGGATTGTGTACGACGCGGGTAAATCCGACGCCATTAAAGAACCGGATCATGGCGCTGAGGTAATAACCGACGTTGCCCCAGTTGTGATGCGAGCCATGACTTACCGCGATCGCTCCGGGACCGCAGTCGCGTTTTACGCGTTTGAACTCCCCGGAGACGATATCGAGGGCCTCGTCCCAGCTAATACGCTCATAGCCGGAGACGCCACGATTCTGCGGGTTTCGTTCGCCGTTCGGATCGAAATCTACCCGCTTCATCGGGTACAGATTGCGATCCTTGGAGTTGATCATCGACTTCCATGCCAGAGAGTAGGACGTTGCGGTAGCGCGGCGGGGCGGGGTGAATTCCCGACCACGCGCCTCGATCGTCCACGAGGATGCATCTTTCTCGTCAAAGTCGATTGGTGTAACCCGGATGATCTTGTCGTCCTTGACGTAGACATAGACCGGACCACCGTTCGTGTTGTTTACCAGCCGCGTCTCACCGTCGCCGGCTTCAATACCGAATTCCCATCCGGCTCCGAGCATCATGCCGAGCGTTTGCATCCACCAGCATACGATCTCGTCCTTGCCGAGCGCGCCCATCTGAAAGTTCTTCCCGGCATGCGCCAGCTCGCCATAGTCCTGGGGTGGAGTCAGTACTCTGAGCGCGACGCGCTCGTTCTTGAAGAACAGTGTTACGTTGGGTGCGGGATGAATTTCGGCTTTGGAGTGGATGCGACCGCTTCTGATCTCAATGTAGCGTCCGATGGAGTCGTCCTGCAGCTTTATCTGCGCGACGAGATCTCGTTCTTTGAGCCGCTTCCTGAATAAGGGATATCGCCAGGCGGTCAGACGTAGAGCTAGAGGAATTCCGAAGAGCAGTACAGCGAGTCGCATTCTGTTGGGGCTTCTCTTTCTGCGATTGTTATGGAGCTTGAGTCTCTCGTAGCTTACAGGGCCGGGATGTCGAACAGGCTCTCGGAATTTCCATGATAAATCATATGTCGATCGACTTCCGGGAGGTCGAAACCATCCATAAATTCGACCGCCTCTTGCACGGACTCATAGGGATAGTCCGCTGCAAACAGGATTCTCTCCGGGCCGAGTGCATCACAGGCGAGCTTCATGGGCTCGCGAAAGGGCATGCCGCTCGTCGTGATGAGGAAGTTTTCTCTGAAGTACTCGCTCGGGAGCTTGGGCATCTCTTCGACCGCGCCGATTTTTACCTGAAGCGAATAGCGGTTGTCGATTCGATCGAGCCAGAAAGGAATGCCTTCTCCCATATGCCCGAGAATGATCTTCAATCCCGGGAATTCGTCAAAGACGCCGGCCATGATCATCCGCATTGAATGGAGACTTGTTTCTGCCGCGAATCCCCAGCACGCAAAGTAGAGTCCGTAGTTGAGGAAGGGCTCGAGCATTGCGGGCGATGGCGTACGCGGATGAAGGTAGATAGGGGTATCCATTGCTTCAGCGGCTGCCAGGATCGGCCGGTACTGCGGTGCATCAAGATACTCGCCACCCGTGTGCGAGTTGATAATGATGCCTTTCAGGCCCAGCTTCGATGTCGCTCGCTCGATCTCGAGGGCGGCAACTTCGGAAAGTTGCGGCGCCACCGCGGCCAATCCGACGAAGCGGTCCGGATGCGCCGATACTGCCTCAGCGAGGCGATCGTTCGCGTCTTGTGCCAGTTCGGTGGCGAGTTCGCCGGAAAAGACCTGAATGCCCGGAGACGTCAGCGAAATGACCTGAACATCGATTCCGGCGTCGTCCATGTCCTGAATGCGCCTGTCTCCGATATCGATGAGCTGTTCGTGGATGATCCTGGTTCCGGGTGATTCAGCGAGTATGGTCTCGCCCATCTTCCTGAAGCCTGGTTCACCGATTGAACCTGCGTCGAGGAAGATCTTCCATTGATCGGCGATCGCCTGCGTTACGAAAGCTTCTTCGATTGCGATCCGTCTCATTGCATCACGCCTGGATCTTCTCCGGACGGTTCGTAGAGGCTGACTTAACTATCGCCTCCGTTACCGCGACGCCGTGGACCAGTTCCGTCGGCGGGATCGGGTGCGGTCGCTCGCCCATCGAGGCTTCCGCGAAAGCTTCCAGGGCCGCCCGGGTCAAATCGAAGGGCTCTGCCTGCCAGGTTTCGGCCGGGCCTTTGACCGGCTTGAAGATGCAGTTCTCGAAGAGTTGTGCTCGGCGTTCCTCGGAGGACGCACCGGCTTCGTGTGTCTTGCCCTCGAGCCGGACGTAACCTTTGGAGCCGAACACCTGGAAGCTGAATGTGCCTCCCGTGGCGGTCATCGTTCCCAGGTAGCCGGACGTGCCTTCGCTCATTCGGAACAGTATCGATGTGGTGTCGTCTGCATCCACCTTTATGATTCGGCGAAAGCTCTGAGCGTAGACCTCGTCGATAGCCCCGCAGAGGTCGATCATGCCATCGATCGCATGCACGCCCATCGGCATCAACCCGCCGCAGGGGGCTTCCTCCTTGTTGGCACGCCACTGGCCTGGCTCGAGATAGAGCGCGTTGGGGAAAGCCATCGTCGACTCGACATGCAGGATGACGCCGAGTTCATCGGACTCGATGCGCTTCTTGAGCTGCAGCATCTCCGGATGGAGACGACGGTTGTAGCCTACGGCGACGACCACCCCGGCTTTATCCGCAGCGTCGACTGCGCGTTGGGCGTCGGCCTGTGTTAGCGCCAGCGGCTTCTCGCAGAAGACATGTTTCCCGGCTTCGGCAGCGGCAACCACCTGATCCGCGTGAAGTGAATTAGGTGTGACAAGGACCAGCGCGTCGACCGAGTCGTCGGCCAGCACGTCGTCGAGCGATGTGCGTAGCGCAAACCCGTGGGCGTCTGCGAATTCGCGCGCCGTGTCGGATGATGATCGGGTGACGCCGGCAGTAAAACGAATCTTGTCGCTCTGCCCGGAGACACCTTCTACCAGCGTTTGTCCCCACCAGCCCAGACCTACGATCGCAGAATTAATCATTCAATTCCTCGACTAAACAGTCATACCTGGTGGCGCTACCCGCGCGAAGGCAGCATGGGAGGACCAGGTCTCGTTGCCCTGGCAACCGGTTAGATTCCGGCGCGGTTGTTGTCTTTAACGGCCTTGTTAACGACATTCGTCGGCCATTCGCCCTGCAGCACGAGTTTGACTTCGTTCGGTGCGCCCGCCTGCAAGCCGGCCATAGCCTGTTCGCTATACCAGGCGGCGTGCGGGTTGATGATGACATTTTCCCGATTTCGTAGTGCGTGATCTTCGGTCAGCGGTTCGGGATCGGTCGTATCTAGCGCACAGCCGGCGATTGCGCCACTGTCCAGCGCGCTTACGAGCGCATCGGTGTTGATAATCGGTCCGCGAGAACAATTCACGATGACGGCCGTATCTTTCATCTGTGCGAATTGATCTGCGCCAACCATACCTTTCGTCTGCGGTAGCAGCGGCGCATGAATGCAGACGAAGTCGGACTCAGCGAGCAGTTGGTCGAATTCGACTTTCTCGCCCGGGGCATCGAACTGGCCGGGTTCGACGAACGGGTCGGAGTAGATTACGCGCATGTCGAGCCCCGCCGCCGCTTTGGCGACGCGCCGTGCGATGTTGCCGAAGCCGACGAGGCCGCAGGTGCTCCCGGCCAGCCTGAACATCGGCTTTCCGGGCGGGACTTCCCAGCGACCGGCGCGTACCAGCCGGTCGTAGAACGCGATCTTGCGCGCGGACGTCAGCAGCATCGCGATCGTGTGCTCGGCAACTTCCTCGACGCAATAGGTAGGGTTGTTGGTGACTATAATGCCGGCATCTGTCGCCGCATCCAGGTCGATCGTATCGACGCCGATCCCGTAGCGGGAGATCACGCGGCAGTTGGGCATTTTCGCCATGACGTCGGCACTAATCGGGCCGCCGTAGGTGTTCAACAATGCGTCGCAGTAGGCCGCCTCGGGAAAGAATTTCTCCGGGTCGGTTTCCTGAATCGGGACGATGTCCGCGAGATCGCCGAGAATTTCATGCTCGACATCCAGGGATTCCCAGACGTAGTCAGTTAATACAACTTTGGCTTTATCGCTCATTCCAGTGAGACTCCGTTAATCCGTCCAACGCACGATACCGGCGACACCGTCGACGGCGACGGTCGATCCGTCGGGGATTGAGGTGGTTGCATCGAGTACGCCGAGAACCATCGGTATTCCGCGTTCACGCGCCAGCGATGCGAGATGAGATGTGCTGCCGCCGAGTTCCGCGACCACGCCAGAGACATGCGGCAACATCTGCGTCAGTGCCGGGCCGGCAACCTTCGTTATAAGTACGTCGCCGGCCGCGATCCGATCGACCTCGCACTCACAGTTGACTACGCAGGCGCGCCCGGTTCCCCAGCCTACACCGGCGGGATGTCCTCGGAGTCGCGGCTTCTGTATCCAGAGTTCGTCGATGTCGGTCGTTTCTTCTTCTACATGTAGCGGTCTGGCCTGAAGCAGCTTGAAGCCGCTCTCGTCCATCGACCACTCGATCTCCGCCGGGCCGCCGACGATTGCTTCAGAGCGAAGCAGATAGCCGCCGAGTTCGACGACCTGTTCCGGTGCCAGACAGAGTTCTTCGGCAACGGCTCGCTGGACCGTGTGTGTTCCATGCGCACAACCAACGGCATGTGTTTTTCGGCCGGCGACGGACTCGAGAATCTCGCCGTCTCGCGACAGACGATAACGATCCGGGACGACCTCACCCTGAGCAATGGCGGAGCCGAGCCCCAGGGTCGCGCTGATCGACATCTCACCTTCGGCTGTGCGGCTGAGTCCGCCACCGGAGACATTCGCATGGACCAGAGGCTGGATGATCAGTGCCATGGCGGTATCCGCCGGGTCGGCATCATGGGTCGCCATATAGCGCAGCGCCCGAGTCGACCACAGCGCACACCAGCAGGAGCGCACGGCAATCAGGAACTCCGACTCGTCTTCGAGCCCGAGAAAGCTCTCGAACTGACCGGCGAAACTCGAGTCGAAACGATCCTCGACGAGCGCAGATGAACGAATCACACCGAGCGCACCGTCGACCTTCAGGATTTCGCGCCACGCATCAAGCAGAGGCTGCAACAACTCCTCGGCAATCGGTTCGTCGAGCAGGCCCAGTTTCATTGCCAGGGCGTTGCGGCGGGCGTCCATGCCTTCGGTCGAGAAGACCTTGCGTGCGGTTTCCTCAAGGCCGAGCGTTCGGAGTTGCACGCGGTAGGCCTCGGCATCGAGACAAAAACCGCCGGGGACAGGGAGACCGGCTTGCCCAAGAGCCGCCAGATTGGCGGCCTTGGGTCCGAAGCGGTCCGCGTCTGTCGCCTCTGGGGCGCTCAGCGGAAAGACGAGCTGGCGCATATCCAGAAGCTCCTTTAGCTAAACGAGCTTGCGATCTCTCGAATCGGGTGCGGCGTAGCCCGGAATCGGATCGACAACGGTGATCTGCTCGACCGGGAAGTTCGAAACGATCTCGGTATGGTCGGAGTGAACGATGACCATCTCCTCGATACGTACGCCCCACTCGAACGGAATACCGTGCTGCGTTTCGAGCGCGAACGTCATGCCTTCCTGAATCTCTATCGGATGATCGAGCGACCAGATGCGTGAGATTACCGGCGGATCGTACTGTGCGAGTCCGAGGCCATGCCCCCAGAGGTTCGCGGCAGCCTGATCTTCTTCCTCGTAGCCCCAGGCTTCCTTGGCCGATGGCCATACGGAGGCGATATCGCGAGTCGTTGCGCCCGGTTTGACCTCGTTGATCGCGGCGTAGAGCCAGTCTTTCGCGGTCTTGTAGATCTCCTTCTGCTTCTCAGAAGGCTCGGCGCCGACGCAGTAAGTTCTGTAGTAACAGGACTTGTAACCGTTCCAGGTTAGCGCCGCGAGATCCATAAAGACGATATCGCCTGGTTTGATGATGCGGTCAGAGAAGTTACGCCAGTTCGGCCAGGTGTTCGGTCCGGACGAGACGATGACATCTTCTACGTCTTCCATACCCGGGATGTTGTAGAGGAATTCCATGATATGCGCCGTAACCTGATTCTCCGTCAGGCCGGGTCGCAGGAATCTCATCGTCTCCCAGTGGGCGGCATCGCCGATTGCGCCGACGATCCGGAAGCATTCCTGCTCGTCGATATTCTTGACGGCGCGGGCCTCCATCATCGGCGACATGCCGTCGGTCCAGTCGATACCCTCGTCCTTGAACGCCTGGATCAGGTTGATGTCGACGAAATCGACGCCAACTTTCTCACCGGCGACGTTGCTCTTCTTCATTTCCTGCTTGACGGCCTTGGCGAACTTGCCGACCTGCTGGGCCGAAGCGGGGCCAGCAGCACCCTTAATCCAGGAATAGGAGTAGCGGACGTTCTCGGGGGGAATCCATGGGCAATGGCGTTTGATCTGCATGCCGATGTCGCCCTGCTCGAAGATGACCGGTGGATCGTCTCCACAGAGCATTGCGTAGCGAAGCCCGGGCTTCAGGCGGCACCAGCCGGGAGTCAACGTACTCGTGACGTAACGAATATTCTCGTCATACATGAGGACCAACGCGCTCAATCCGGCAGCCTTCATTCGCTCCCGCGCCCTCTCGAGGCGATAAGTTCGCAGCCGATCCCAGTTAATTCGTTGCTGCCAGTCCAACCCAACCGTGCCAAATGTCGCCATTCCCGATCTCCCTCGGTTAACACTTTGTAATACACACAAAAAATAAGCGGGCAGCGAACGTTCTGTGCTCGCGTCCCCAGATTCAGTGTCCGTGATGTGGCGTACCTTGGCGATTCGTTTAAGTTAGTTCGCCGCGGGTACACCGAAGACAGGTGTTATTTTACGACAGGGGCAGTTGCTAGGGAATACCTGCGGCCCTGCCGGCGGTGGATTCAGGCCATCTTCGGCTGTTGGGCTTGCTTGCGCTGCTGAGATGCTCTTGCAAGAATGTTAGCCGCTGTCGACGTCTGGACAGGCGATAATCGACTGAATCAGCTGCGGATCTATTTGTGCGAAAAAATACCCACAAAGTCTCCGGAATTCTGCTTGCCTGCAGCTTGCTGCTGGGGCTTGTAGCCGTGCCCGGTACGGCCTGGTCTCAGTGGCCCGAGCGACCGATCACGCTGGTCGTCATGTACGCGCCGGGTGGCGGCACCGATACCGTACTCCGGTCGCTGGCGAGCGAAATGGCCGCAGCAACCGGCTGGCGCATCAATGTCGTTAATCGCCCCGGGGCCGCCGGCGCGCTCGCGACCCGATACGCGCTGAACAAGCCCAATGATGGTTATACGTTGCTGGGCGCTTCCAGTTTCAACAAGTACTCGCGCGTTGGCGGTGGCGGAGACTCCCGTTCCTGGACCGATTGGTACTACATGCAGGCCGCGGCCGCTCTCGGCAGCTGGGCCGTGAGGCCCGGCTCTCCCTATCAGACGTTCGAAGACGTTGTCGTGGCAGCGAGAGCGAATCCTGGACAGCTGACGATTTCAACCTCGGGCGCTGGCGGACAATGGCATGAACTGGCAGCTGTCGTCGCGCACACGGCGGGTATCGAGCTGCGGTATGTGCCTTATGGAAGCGGTCAGCAGGCGACACTGGCCGGCCTGAACGGTGAGGTCGATATCGCCGGTGGCGGAATTCATGAGCACATCCAGTTTATCGATTCAGGGCAGCTGATCTCCCTGCAGCAGTCCGGATTCGAGGACGTCAGAACCACGAGCGGCAAGGTCATGCCGGCGCTCGCTGGCATGCTTCCGGGTATCCGGGAACAGTTGCCGCCGAATGGCACCTACAATCTCGGCATACGCCGGGATACGCCCATAGAGATCATTCGACAGGTCGAGGCCGCGTTCAGCACGGCGGTCAGTTCCGCTGCGTTTCAGGAGATGGTCGCGCAACGATACTTCGTTGCAGACGTCATGCTAGGTGCCGACGCGGACAGGCGTGCGGCTGAACTCGAGACGATCTCCGCTGCAACATTTGAGCGGCTGAGCATACCTGGGGCCAAGACGGCAACAGAGCTCGGCCTGCCGAGTCCTGAAAATTTCGGGCAATGGTGGCCGCCACAGGACTACGTTCCGCTGCCTGCGACCGACGATCGAACAGATTAATAATAATAGAGTCACCGGTTGATTCGGTGCCAAGAATTACGCCGGGTCCAACCGCATGACTGAGCACGAGACAAAGCCAGCCGAGCAAGACGCCGCTGAGATTGAGTTCTCCGGCGAGGAAGATACTGCCTCACGGACGACGCCGGCCAAGGATTTCGGTAGTGCCTGCGTGATCGGCGCATTGGCGATCTCCGTTGCTGTTATGTCTGTCCGCCTGGATGTGCCGGGTAGCGTCTATACGGCCCCTGCGGTCATGCCGCTGGTGATCAGCCTTTCGCTTCTTCTGATGGCCCTCATGTTGGGCGTGCGTGCCGTTCGCGAGGGCGGCGCTACGGACTTCTTCGGCCGGGCAGCACAAGCTGTCTCCCGCTTCTTCGCTGATTACGAAGGTCGGCGTTCACTGTTGCTGATGGCGATCGTTATCGCCTATATCGTCCTGGTCGGGTCCATCAGTTTCGATCTGCGAATGCCGACACCCTGGTTTGTGTTTCGCCTCAGCAGTTATGAAGTCATTTCTATCTTCGTGACAACGCTGATCCTGAAGCTGTTCTGGCGTGCATCGTTGTTGCGCTCGTTCACGGTATCTCTGGTTACGATTCTGGTCCTGGCCGCGATCTTCAGGTACGGCTTCGCGATTCTCATGCCGGAATCCTATTAAGGCGCGCGATGGAAGTCTGGCCGCAAGTTCAGGAACAGCTGCTCTTCATAGCGCAGACGCCGATGCTCTGGGTCGCCTGCCTCAGTGGTGTGACCTTGGGGATACTCTGGGGCGCGATGCCCGGACTGTCGACGACGATGGCGATGACGTTGCTGATCGGTCTGACGGTCGGGATGTCACAGTCCGTCGCAATTATCTTCATGATTGGTGTCTATACGGGCAGTGTGTTCGGCGGCGCGATCTCGGCCGTTCTCATCAATATCCCGGGTACGCCCGATGCCGTCCCGACGATGATTGAGGGTCATGCGCTCGCTAAACGGGGGGAGGGTGGCCTGGCCCTGGGAACCGCCATCTCCGCCTCGTTCATGGGTAATTGGGTCGGCATCATTCTCTTAATCGCGTTTATTCCGGCGGTACTGTTTCTGGCGCTACAGTTCAGATCCTGGGAGATGTTTCTGCTCTCACTGTGGGGGATCGCGATCTGCGGCTCGATGGCGTCGATGGGCTCGCCGCTGAAGGGCTGGATCTCCGGTTGGATCGGCCTGCTCGTATCGTTCGTCGGCCTCGACGCGATACACGGCGTGTCTCGTTTCAGCTTTGGTTCCTACAATCTCGATGACGGGGTGAGCTTCATCCCGGTCCTGATCGGATTGTTCGGGCTGGCCGAGATTCTCCGTGTCCTGCCGCAGAAATCGCCGCCATCGATTCCGTCTGATGTCGGCAGGGTCCTGCCATCCTTCGGTGCACTGGTTCGATTCGTAAGACCGAGTCTCAGATCGGGCCTGATCGGCACGGTCATCGGCGCGATACCGGGTGCGGGTGCGAACGTTGCTTCATTCTTTTCCTACGATGTCGGCCGGCGCCGCGCGAGCGAGGAAGAGCGGAAAAAATGGGGGAAGGGCAGCTACGAGGCGATCGTTTGTTCGGAGGTCGCCAACAACGCCAACGTCGGCGGCTCAATGCTACCGACGCTCGCTCTCGGCATTCCGGGTAATGCCGCTGCTGCTGCTGTACTGGCAGCGCTCGAGTTAAAAAATGTGGTTGTCGGGCCATTGATTCAGACCGAGAACCCGGGGTTGATCTTCTATATCTATATTGGCCTGGTCGTCGCCAATTTCTTCATGTACGGAATGGCGATTGCCCTGATTAAGCCCTGCGTGAAGCTGTTCAGTCTTCCCCGATCGCTTCTGATGCCGCTGATTCTTCCGATCTGCGTGCTCGGGGCCTTCGCGGTGAATCTGAACTTCTTCGATGTCTACGTCATGCTGATCTCCGGACTGGTCGGCTACGTGTTGCATCTGCTCGGATTCCCACTTGCGCCGGTTGTGCTTGCCGTAATACTCGGGCCACTGGCGGATGAGAATCTACGTCGCGCGCTGCTCGTCTTCGAGGACGTTGGTGTCCTGACCGTACTATGGGAACGAAAGCTGGGGACAGTGTTGCTACTGGTAGTGCTGTACACTTTTTACGATGGAATCTTTAAACGCGGAAGAGCGGAAAATAGGTAGCTAAATGACGGAGAAAATGACAGGGATCGGTCTGGCGGTGGTCGGCTGCGGCACGATCGGCCGCATTCGAGCGGGATTGGCGCGGCATTACCCGGGCGTAGAGTGGCTAGGCCTTTGCGATGTGAAGGAAGATCTGGGCAGAAAACTCGCCGAGGATACCGAGGCCGACTTCTTCACGACGGATGTGCGCGAGCTCCTGGACCGACCCGAGGTCAACGCGGTCATGATCCTCACTGAGGAGAGCCGGCACACGGAGCCGACCCTGATGGCCGCCGAGCGTGGTTACAAGCTCTTCATCGAAAAACCGCTCGCGACCGATCCTCGTGAATCGGCGCAGATTCTCAAGGCGATCACGGACGACAATCTCGACGCCTGCGTCGGTTATACACAACGATTTCGGCGGCGGTTTCTGACGATCAAGGAGCGTCTGACGAATGGCCAGATCGGCGATGTGCACTCGGTCGTAACGCGCGCGATGATGAATCGCATGGTTCCGATTGCCACGATCTCCAAGACGAAGGAACGCAAGAACCTGACTCCGATGGTAGTGTCCGGCACGCACAGTCTCGACATGTCGATGTGGCTTATGGAAGGCAAGACACCCGTATCTGTCTACGCGCGTTCAACTGACAAGGTGCTTAAGGATCTGGGGACGAAAGACTCTACCTTCGGTCTGTTCACGATGGACGACGGCACTATTTTCTCGATGAATATCAGCTGGGGGCTTCCGGTTGTCTGGCCGGGATCGGTTTACGGACTTGAGATCGGCATAGTCGGCACGAAGGGATTTATCGATGTCGAAGATACGCATCGAGATCTGGTACTGGCGACCGAAAATCCATTGCCGGCTGGTTATACAACCGAGAACTTTCAGCCGCCGATGGAGCGCCACGTCGATTTCCTGACGAGCTATCCGCCCGGAGATATCTGGAACGAGCAGCTGTGGGGGCCGATGAAAGAGGAAACGATCTCGTGGTTCACGCGAATCATGATGGGTATCGAGTCACCCCATGCGACGGCGGCTGACGGTCATAGAAACCTCATGTTGACGATGGCGATGGATCGATCGGCCGAGCTCGGCAAGGAGATCGCCCTCCCGATCAACCCCGAGGATTTTGATTGCTAGAGGGTGCTGAGCCCGAACCGGACGGAGAGTTATCATGCTGCGAATTTTCCTGGTGCTCACTGCGCTTCTGTCTACCGCCATCTCCGGTGCCGCCGAATACGTTGGCGGTGAAACCTATTTGTCGACGCCACAGCTCAGACTGGAGCCGCCCGGATCCTCGATTCGCGCCAACGAGCCTATCCGCGTCCGCATCGCGTTCTCGGATGATTTCAACTACTGCGATGACTGTGTCGCCTCGCTACCGGAAGGCCATGGACAGCTTCCGCAGGTTGCACAGCAGGGACATGCGCATACCTACCTGCAAAGAATTCCCGACGATGGAGGCTTTGATAGCAATGCCGGGCCCGACGGCGAGACTTCTTCTTTCTGTGCGTTGAACGAGTCGAACCCGACGACCGAGGTCGGGCCGGGTTTCGTCTAGGGTGAGTACCCGGGCGTATCCGAACCCGGGAACTACCGAATGTGCGCCGTTTTACAGACCGATGCCTATGTTCTGCGCGTCATGGCGCACCCCCGCCATTTCCCATCGATCGACTGCAAGCTGCTCGAGGTGACGGATTGAGCTAAGTGTTATTGCCTACTCGGAGCTGAGGCCTTAGGCGCACAGATGCGCTAATATGAGGCTCTTAACCTCATCTGCCGACATAAAAATAACTATAGGGGACAGCATATGGCAGAGTTTAACGCCGACAAACTCAATGAACGCCTCGAGCAACTGAATCGAGAGCAACTCGCGACAATGGAAAAGCTGATCGACGAGCTGCTGAAAAAAATAGATGACGACAAGCCGAAACCGATACGTGCCGGAGAAACGACGAGGAAATCCGACGCTGCCTGATCGGTCGGGTCGCTGCGTCGACTGAGCTGACAAGGAAATTACTATGGACAAGGATAAAGTGGTCGAGATGCTGAACCGCATCCTCGAGCTGGAGCTCGCGGGAGTCGTCCGCAGCACGCACTACTCACTGATGGTGTTCGGGTGGAATCGTATTCCGATCGTGCAGTGGTTTCGGGATCAGGCGACGGAGTCGCTCCAGCACGCGGTTCAGGCAGGCGAGTACATCACTTCGTTGGGCGGGCACCCCTCGCTGAGTATCGGCGAATTGCTGGAGACGCAGCAGCACGATATCGACGCGATGCTGCGGGAAGCGTTGGAGCACGAACAGACCGGTGCCCAGTTCTACCGTGATCTGCTCGCACTCGTCGAAGATAAGGATGTTCGCCTCGAAGAGTATGCGCGCTCGATGATCCTCTCGGAGGAGGACCACGTAGATGAGCTCCGCAAGATGCTGCGTTAGTCTAAAGTCTTCGCTCCCGCCTTCGAGCTTGTAATGAATGCGCGTACAGCTGGTTTATTTATCGGACTGATCGCAGCTCTGGGACTTTCAGCCACCGGTTACGCTCAATCCGCGCACAACGGCCCGGCATCCCGGCTGACGCTGACCGACAGTTTCTTCAAGTTGCCGGCGGGTCGGCGAAGATGAGTCAGGGGGTGTCGGGCGTCGGTCGGATTGCCTATTCGAGCCGCATCGGAGTAGCATAGATGGCTATGAACAAGAGCAACATATTCCTCGCATTGATAGGCACTTTCGTCGCGAATCTTTCCGTAGCACAGGATCCGGAGACGCTGAAGTCGGCAGTTGTCGGCCTTGCAGCGCAGCCGGAGCTGCGATCGGAGTTCGAAACCGGCCTCGTCGCGAAGGCGCGCGAGCTCAGCTACGACGCCATCACCAGTTTCGATATCGTCCCGGACGTTACCCATGTAGACGATGCCGACTTCATCGAACGGCTCTCAGCGGAGGGCGTCGGCGCCATTCTCGTGGTCAGGCCGGCAATTCGCGATCACCTTGGCTTGCCGCCGCTCTAGAAATCGGCACGTCCCATGGACTATCAGCATATTAAGGTATCGCTGGACGACGGCATCGCAACGATTACGATGTGCCGCGCTCCGCAGCGAAATTCCCTCTCGGAAGAACATATTCGCGAGCTTCTGGCCGCGTTTCAGGCCGTAGCCGACAGCGACGCGCGCGGCATTATACTGGCAGCGGAAGGTCCCGTGTTCTGCTCGGGTCACGACTTTAACGACATGAAGGATCGCAGTCTGGATGAGATGCGGGAACTGCTTGCCGTCTGTGCCGAGTTCATGCAGCTGGTTCAACACATTCCGCAACCGGTTGTGGCGCAGGTCGAGGGTCTTGCGACAGCCGCCGGTTGTCAGCTGGTCGCATCCTGCGACATGGCTGTGGCCGGGGAGTCGACAGGTTTCCAGACTCCGGGTGGGCAGGGCGGTTGGTTCTGTCACACGCCGGGCGTTGCGCTCGTTCGGGCGATAGGAAAGAAGCGGGCGCTCGAGATGCTCTTCACCGGCGATCGTATCGATGCGAAGACCGCCGCGGACTGGGGTCTCATCAATCGAGTGGTTGCTGATGCCGATGTCGCCCGCGAGGCACGAGCGTTTCTCGAGCGCGCGACTCGCGGCAGCAGTCAGTCCAAAGCGGAGGGGAAAGTCGCGTTCTACCGTCAGGCGGATCTCGACACGGCCGAGGCTTACACTTTTTCGTCGGAGGTCATGGCGACGACCTCGCAGTCGGCGGACGCAAAGGAAAACACGTCAGCTTTCCTAGAGAAGCGAAAGCCGAACTTCGTCGGACGTCGGGCCAAGAACGACGCTACTTGATCGCGACCGGGTTCAGTGGAGAACCGACGCCACCTGTAACTGGCAGTGGCGGCGCGCAAAAGAAGAACTCATAAATTCCATCCTCGGCGCAGTCGTCGGCGAGATGATCGACGACGAATATCTCGCCCATCGTAATGCCAATCATCGGAATCACGACCCAGTGCCAGGGCTGCTGTGCTTCGGTGGTCTCATTTGGCCGAACCTCGCATCCCCAGGTGTCGCAACAGATCGCTGCGATTTCTTTCTCATAGAGCCACTCGGCGGTCTCGAAGGCGAGCCCGGGTGCGTCGCCGCCGGCGTAGCCGCCCCACTCGCCGGCGCGCTCCCGTTGCCCGAGCATACCGGTACGCACGATGACGAAGTCGCCGCGCTTAACTTCGACACCCTGCGCCTCCGCTGTTTCGTTCAGATCGGCGTTCGTGATCGCCATGCCCTCGTCGAGTGACTCGACACCGGCATGTCTTGCGACATCGAGTAGAACACCGCGCCCTGCCATCCTGTCCTTTACCTTTTCGATGCCGTTCTTCTGTGCGCCGTTGGTATCGACGAGGCGGGCGTCGTAGCCGTTCCACATCTTGTCGTCATAGAAGATATGGCCAAGCGCGTCCCACTGTGTGCCGCACTGCAGCGGCAGAGAGACCATGTCGTCGGCGTAGCGAAACTTACCGCCGTCCTGGTTGCCGGCCACGGCATCTGTTCCGGTCGCGAGCATCGTATGAATCGGGTTAAATCGGTTGCCCCAAAGCGCCTTCTGCGGGCCGTTCTTATCGAAGTTCAGGCCGAGCGAAAACACTTTTCCTCGTTTGACGAGCGCGGCGGCTGCGACCACGTCCTCGGGCGTGATGAAATTCAGCGTTCCCGCTTCATCATCGGGACCCCATCGGCCCCAGTTCTTACACTTCTCCGCAGTCTCACGAAGAATTTCCATGTTGAGTTTGCTCTCGCTGTAGTGTCGCGGCATAGTGCTCCCCTTCCTTCTGTCGTCGGGATCAAGAATGTTATTGGGCAGCATTAGGGTCGATGCCCGGATAGTTGTCAACCGTCTCCGGACGGTTCCGACTGTGTTCGGAGATCGCTGATGTCTGATGTTGTCGAACGAGTTCCGAAGACCCCGTCAATGCGCCTCGACGGTAAAGTGGCCGTTGTCAGCGGTGCTGGCCGGGGGCTCGGGCGTGCCGCTGCGATAGCACTGGCTGAGGCCGGCGCAGATACGGTACTCGTTAGCCGCACGCAAGCCGAACTCGAAGCAGTTGCCGGGATCATCTCGGCCGGAGCCGGCACCGCTACACCGTTGGTCTGCGACGTTACCGATACGAGTCAGGTGACCGGGTCCATTGGCGCGCTCGAGCAAATCGACATACTCGTGAATGTCGCGGGTACCAACTTTCCCGAGCCGCTGGACATCGTGACTGAGGATCACTACGACCGCACGATGGCTCTCAACGTCAAAGCGACGTTCATGGTTTCGCAGGCAGCGGCTCGGCGAATGCAGGCCGGCGGCAACGGCGGTGCGATTATTAATGTCTCTTCGCAGATGGGTCATGTTGGCGCACCGAACAGAACGGTCTATTGCGCTTCAAAACATGCCGTGGAAGGAATGACGAAAGCTATGGCGGTGGAACTCGCACCGCAGAAGATTCGCGTCAACTCGATTGGGCCGACTTTTATACTGACGCCGCTGACCGAGCCATTCTTCGAGAATCAGGAATTCAGAGAGGATACGCTGAGGCGGATACCGGGTGGCGAAGTTGGCGAGATCGAAGATGTGATGGGCGCCGTTGTATTCCTGGCGTCACCGGCTGCCGCTTTGATTACCGGCGCCGCGCTTGCAATAGACGGCGGCTGGACCGCCTGGTAACGCGCTTAGGGCGAGTAGTAGTTCATCACTGAGCAGTCGCTGCAGCGAACGTCCGCGATCGGCCGACCTTCAATCATGTCGGCGATCCAATCCCGATAACGTCTTCGATCGACCTGATAGCTATAGAACCGGTCGTAGATATCGGGCATCCCGCGATTTCGGTTGCCCGCCTGCGGGATCGAATCGAAATAGCCGAGGCTGATAACGTGTTTATTGCCGCCCGCGAGATAGGTGCGATAGTTGTCGACCTGGCCTTTCACATAGGCGTGGCCGGCGTCTACGGCGGTGAGTATCGGTTCGTCGTATCCCAGATACCCGATCATCTCGGAGAGAACGGAATCGTAAGCGGTAATCATCTGCGTGAAGATGATTACCGGATGACGCTGAGCTGCGCGAATTGTAATGTCTTCGAAGGCGAAGTTCGTGGAATCGAGTCCCTCGAATCCTTCGTGACGGTTCAATAGCTCGACAGTTGCCCAGGCGTTGGGAAGGGGTTGCAGATTCTCGCCAAGAAACAGCGCACCGTTGCCGTCGCCGAGATGCCGCACGGCTGCATCTGGATAGTGGTCAGCGACGAGGGAGGTGTACAGGGGTGTTCCGTAGCTCCCGGATGTATGGCCGCTGACAACGACAGTCTCCGGTGACTCGAAGTTATCGAAGACCCACTGCAGGACCGTCGTCGCATTCGTATACCCGTTAAAATGTAGCGTTTCGCTGATGCGCGTCTGCCCTGGTTCGAACGGGCCATCGTTCGGCCTCTCGGCGTCGCCGATATGCATATCGCCCGTGCAATAGCCGACAAGAATTTTTGTGTAGTCGAGAAATGGATTCTCCGGATTGTCTTCCGACATGATTCCCTGCGAGCCGGCCGGATTGTCTTCCGCTCGAACCGTTTTCGGGTTGTCGTCCATTCGGCCGACCGGCTCGTCCGTACAGGTCAGTCCGGACCAGCAGGCGCCACCCCCGGGAAAGCTGATAAGCAATTTTCTCGGATCGGCAGGACGCGCGAAGAACGAGTAGGGCGTTCCGTAGACGCACATCGTGTCTCCGCCGGGACTGATCGTGTTCCAGCCCTCGGCCAGATTCGCCAATAGGGGATTGCCGCTGTGCTCGGTTTGTGCCGCAGGCAAGCTGTCGGCCGGTTGCGATGAGGTTACGGCACCGTCTTCCGGCGAGTTGCAGCCGCTGAGGGAGTTCAGAACGACAACGAGCGTTGCCGCGCGAACGACAACGCTCGTTAGTGACATCCTTCGGTCCCGAGCTGCTAGTGCGTGGCCATGTTCAGGCCGCTCGTCGAGCGCTCGCGGCCGACGGAACTCTTGAGAGCGAGCTCATAGTTCTGCCGGGCCAGCTCCGCTTCACCCATCGCCAAATAAGTATCCGCCAGCAGTTCTGCCGTTGGTTGGACGGGCTGTGCCGGGCCATACTCAGGTGACACACTGGCCTCGAGTTGCGCGGCTTCTTCCATTAACGCGATCGCCCTGGCTGAGTTGCCGCTCTCCAGCTCGATCTGACCTTCGAGAGAGAGGTGCAGCAAACGCGGTACCATCGCGCGGCGACTGCGTGTCTCGACAGCTTCGGCGCCGCCGATTGCAGCCAACGCGGTTCTTGCGGCGCTCATGTCGCCGGCATTAAGTGCTAGGACGCCTTTGACGTACTGATCCGTGGAGACGAAGTACGGTGCCAGCCCGTTGTAGTCGACTTCTACGCTCGCAAGCGGGTGATCCCAGTCCTGCGTGTCGACGAGATAGGTAGCGCGCCCGGAGATAAAGTTCTGCCGGTGCATCGTCCCCTCGTGCTGTTCCATTTGAGCCTGAATCAGTGCGACATGCTCCGCCGCCTCTTCGTCGCGGTCCAGCTGCGTCAACGCATAAACCACCCACGTTAACGCGTGGTAGGCCTGGTTGCCGTAGGGCATTTCTTCACTCGGTCGGCGGGTAATCGCTTCTTGGAAGGAACGAACGTTACGGTCCAGACCTTCTTCCCACATGCCGAGCGCAAAGTAGATGTGCGATCCCATGTGCAGCGCATGGACGGCCGAAGGGGCAACTTCGGAGTAGACCTGCGCAGCGCGTAAACCCAGCGGTGCGTGCACGGGGTCATCGTAGCTGTGGATTGCGTAGTGCAGCGCGCCCGGATGACGCGGGTTGATCGCCAGAATGTCTTCCGTGATCGCGCCGGAACGCATGTAACGTCCGTAGTCGCGACCGCCATGGCTTGTCGTAATCAACGAGACCGCATAGAGCGCGGCGGCATCGAGATCGTCCGGGTATTTCTCGTACATTTCGCCGAGCGCCGCGGAGTAATTCAACTCGCGCTCGTCCTGAGTGCCTTCGGCGAACAGAATTTCGATCGAGCGAAGGTAATCCTTCTCTCGTTCTGTCGGGAACATGGCCTCGCGCTCAGCGACCGTCGAGCCGAGCCGGCTGATGACCTCGCGGGATTTCTCGGTCTCGAAACGATTCCAGAGCATGTGCTCGTATGAGAGCGCCTCGCCCCAGTACGCCATGCCGAATTCGGGGTCCAGATCCTGCGCGGCCTGGAAACTCACGCGCGCATCTTCGAATTCGAAGTTGTGTAGCTGCAGGAGTCCAACAATGAAGACCTCGTGAGCCTCCGGGCTTCCGGATGTCGGGAAGTCGGTGCTGCCGTAGATCTCCACATCGCGTGCGTCGGCCGCCAATGCGGTGCCGGCAATTCCAAGGCTCAGCACTAAGGCCAGACTCAATACGTTCTTCATGGGTAAATCTCCCGCATATACTTATTCGAAATTAGGTTATATCAACGGCCAATTATACCCGGGATTCAGCGCTATATTGGCTGTTGGGCTTGTCTGTAGTAAGTTTCATCTCGCCTGGATGACAATCTGCTCCGAGATCAATTGCTCAATCGTCGGATTGTCATAATCCAGTTCCCTTAGTATCTCCGTCGTGTGCTGCCCCAGCAGCGGCGCGCCGCTATCTATCGAGGCGGGTGAGTCACTGAATTTAATCGGGAAACCGAGGGTCTTTACGTTACCGAGACGTTCGTGCTCGGTATCGACGACCATCTCTCGCGCAATCGTCTGAGGATCTTCAAGCATTTCACCGATGTCGAGAACCGGCCCGGCCGGGACTCCCGCGGCTTCGAGCCGTTGTAGCCAGTCGCTGGTCCTGCGCTTCGCAAAAGCGGCCGAGAGTGCTGCATTGAGCGCGTCGCGATTGGCCATTCGGTCTTCGTTCTCGGTGAAGCGGCTGTCGTCGAGAAGTTCGGGGCAGCCGAGGACTTCGGGCAGGCGTTTCCAGACGACCTGACTCGACCCACCGAGGGTCAGCCAGCCGTCTTCGGTCTGGAATGCTTCATAGGGTGCGTTCAGGGGATGGGCCGAGCCCATCGGTTGCGGCGATTCACCGGTGGCGAGGGCGATTGCCGACTGCCAGAACGTTTGTGTAATGCCGGCTTCGAACAGCGAAGTGTCGACGCGTTGGCCACGGCCGGTTTTGGTCCGCTCGATAGTAGCCGCCAATACACCCATGGTCGCGAGTAGTCCCGCGGTTATATCCGAAACCGGTGGCCCGCATTTGACCGGTGGCCGGTCAGGGCCTTCGCCCGTGATACTCATCAGGCCGCTCATGCCCTGTGCAACGAGGTCGAACCCGCCGCGGTCCGCGTAGGGGCCTGTCCGGCCGAAGCCGGAGATCTCGCAATAGATCAGTCCCGGATTTTCCCTGGACAGTTCGTCGTAGCCTAAGCCCAGGCGGTCCATCGTGCCCTTGCGATAGTTCTCGATGACGATGTCGGCGGAGCAGAGCAGGCGACGGACTATCTCCTTTCCCTGTGGCGCTTTTAGGTCGACAGCGATACTGCGTTTGTTGCGATTCATCATCATGAACGCGGCCGGTTCGCCGTCGATATCGGGAGGCAGAAATCCCCGGGCCGTATCGCCACCGGGGGCGCGTTCCACTTTGGTAACGGCTGCTCCCATGTCAGCGAGCATCCGGCCACAAACCGGGCCGGCCATAATATGCGCGAGCTCGATAACAGTGAGACCTTTGAGCGGACCGGTCGGTGAGGCGCTCATCGGTTAGCGGCCCTTGAAGTCCGGTTTCTTTTTCGCGAGGAAAGCTTCGTAACCGATTCGATAGTCCTCGGTGTTATAGGCGGCGAAACCTTCGTCGAGTTCTTCTGCCGTAAGCGGCGTCGGGTCGGAGAGCCGGCGAATGAACTTCTTATGCCAGCGATTGACGAGCGGCGCCCGCTCCGCGATTCGGCGTGCCAGCGAATACGATGTGTCCAGGAGTTCGCTATCGGCCGTCACCTGGTTTACGAGACTGAGTTCGTAGGCGCGCTGCGCGTCGAAGACTCCGCCGCCAAGCAGAACCTCCAGTGCGCCCGCCGTGCCCGCGAGATCCTTAAGCGTCTTAACTTCGGCGTAGGACATCGTCAGTCCAAGACGATTGATCGGCGCGCCAAAGCGGCCGGTGTCGCTGCATATTCTGAGATCGCAGGCGCTTGCCATCTCAAGTCCGCCGCCGACGCAAACGCCTCGTATCGCCGCGATGACCGGATGCTGGCAGCGTTTGATGGCGGTCAGGGTCGTGTCGAGAGATTCGCCGTACGCTCTTACCTGTTCGGGTGAATTGCGCTCGGATTCGAACTCGGCAATGTCCGCACCGGCTGAGAAAGCACGCTCGTCTACGCCGCGAAGTATCAAGCAACGGATGGAATCGTTCTGGTGGAGCTCGTCTACCAGTTCGCCGATCTGGATCCACTGCGCTAGACCCATGGCGTTGAGCTTGTCCGGTCGGTTCAGAACCAGCGTGGCTACTGCGCCTTCTATTTCGACGTATACGGGCTCGTTCATGCTAACGCCCCGACCCGCACCTCTTGATGAGATTCACTGGGACTTCAGATAGTCGAGGGCGGCGGCGACGCCGTTCGCTGAGTGTGCGGCGCCCGCGGCACTCAGGCCCATCTCGACACCGGCAAGCGTTCCCGCCAGCATGAGATCGTTGAAGCTACCGAGATGGCCGATACGGAATACCTGGTCGGCGAGCTTTCCTAGCCCCGTACCGAGCGACATATCGTAGCGATCGAGAATAACCTTGCGGATATTGTTTGCGCTGACATCTTCCGGGGCGAGGACGGTGGTGACCGTCGCACTGCTGCGTTCCGGAATACTGCAGTAGTTCTCGAGGCCCCACGCAGCGACGGCGCGACGAGTGGCCTCGGCATGTCGCTCGTGCCGAGCATAGAGATTGTCCATGCCTTCCTCTTCCATCATCTCCAGCGCTTCGAGAAGGCCGAAGAAAATCCCGCTTGCGGGCGTATACGGGTAGAACCCGGTCTTGGTCGAGCTCAGTGCATCTTCCCAGCTCCAGTAAGACCTTGGCAGTTTCGCCTCTTTACTCGCGGCGAGCGCTTTCTCGCTGAGCACGTTAAATCCCAGCCCGGGCGGCAGCATCAGGCCTTTCTGCGATCCCGCGATCGTGACGTCGACACCCCATTCGTCCTGCTGGTAATCAACCGAGCCCGCGGAAGATACCGCGTCAACCATGAGCAGCGCGGGGTGGCCGGCGCTATCCATCGCCTTGCGGACGGCCGGGATTGAGTTAACAACGCCTGACGAAGTCTCGTTGTGTACGACCATCACCGACTTTATGTCGTGAGACGAGTCTTCCTTTAGTTTCTCCTCGATCGTGTCCGGATCAATTCCCTGCCGCCAGTCGCAGCTGATGAGCTCGATGTCGAGACCGAAGCGCTCCGCGATCGTCCGCCAGTTGCCGGCGAAAAATCCGCTATCGAACATCAGAATCTTGTCGCCAGGGGACAGTGAGTTGGTGATCGAAGCTTCCCAGCCGCCTGACGCGGAGCCGGGATAGATGAGGACCGGCCCGGTCGTGTTGAACACGCGCTGCAGCCGCGGCAGGATCTCGAGCGTCAATTCGGCAAACTCCGGGCCGCGATGATCAATCGTCGGTCTGGCCATCGCGCGGATGATTCGATCTGGAACGTTTGTCGGTCCCGGTACCTGTAAAAAATGTCTGCCGGCTGTGTTGCTCATTTCAAGTAGGTGCTCGATTGTTCGGAGGGTAGAATAGTACGGGTGCAGTGCCGCGAACCCAACTACTTATACGTAATTGATATCGCACGATGCTAACGAAGATCACCAGAGAAGACGCTTTTGCGCTGGGCAGACGGCTTTCCTCAGAGCTCGAGGGCGAGGTTCTCTTTGACGATTTCAGCCGCGGCCGATACAGCACGGACGCCTCCATGTACCAGATTCTGCCCGTTGGCGTGGTCGTTCCCCGGCACGATGAGGATGCACGCTGCGCGATACGGATCGCGATAGAGCACGGCGTTCCGGTTCTGCCGCGTGGCGCGGGCACGTCGCAGGTCGGGCAGACTATCGGTGAGGCGCTGGTTATCGATGGTAGCAAACACCTGACCTCTGTCGGCGATCTCGATACGAGTGAGCGGACCATCATCGTAGAACCCGGCATCGTGCTCGATGCCTTGAATGAGTACCTGCTTCCGCAGGGGTTGTTCTTTCCTATCGATGTCTCGACCGCCAGTCGGGCAACAATCGGTGGTATGGCCGGGAACAACAGTGTCGGCGCCCGTTCGCTGCGCTACGGTCACATGGTCGACAACGTGCTCGGCATCGAGGCGTTACTCGCCGACGGCGACGAGCTGAATTTTCATGCAGACGCTGTCAACGGCGCGGGCGGCAGGATGACCGCTCTCAACGCCGAGATGCGGAACCTCTACGAGCGCAACGCGGCGGAAATCGAGCGCCGTTATCCGCGCGTCGCTCGCAATGTCGCGGGTTACAACATCAATCGGCTGGGTAGCGAGTCGCCGAATCTCTCCGACCTGCTGGTGGGCTCTGAGGGTACGCTCGCGTGGTTTCGGAAACTGAAACTCAAACTCCAACCGATTCCCGAGCACAAGGTACTCGGCGTTTGCCATTTTCCGACGTTCGCGGCGGCTATGGAGTCTGCGCAGCACATCGTCGCGCTGGACCCCGCCGCGACCGAGCTAATTGACCGAACCGTTCTCGATCTCGCGGCCGATATTCCTGCGTTCAGTTCTTCGTTAAAGACGTTTATCAAGGGTATGCCGGCTGCTGTCCTGCTCGTTGAGTTCGCCGGCGACGATCGTGGCGCGCAACTTCGACAACTCGATCGGCTTGAAGAACTCATGAGTAGCCTGGGGCACCACGACGCCGTTCTTCGCGCGGAAGAAGCCGCGTTGCAACGCTCGATCTGGTCGCTACGAAAAGCCGCGCTCAATATCGTCATGTCGATGAAGGGTGACGGCAAGCCGATCTCTTTCGTTGAAGACTGCGCCGTGCCGCTCGACAAGCTCGCTGAATATACGCATCGGTTGACCGAAGTATTCGAGCGCCACGAGACGACCGGTACCTGGTATGCGCATGCGGGTGTCGGCTGTCTGCACGTGCGGCCGATACTGAATCTCAAGGAAGATACGGAGATTTCAAAACTGCGTTCTATATCGGCTGCCGCGCACGAGATGATCCTCGAGTACAAGGGTACGCACTCGGGTGAGCATGGCGACGGTCTCGCGCGCTCGGAGTTTCTCGAGACGATACTCGGGCCGCAGCTCGTCGAAGCGTTCAGAGAAGTTAAGCAGACGTTCGATCCGGAGTGCCGGTTCAACCCGGGGAAGATCGTTGACCCGCCGCGTATGGATAGTCGTGACATCATGCGTTATTCGGAGCACTACCAGCCCACGCCGCGCACCGATGCGCTGGATTGGTCGGCATGGGGTGGTTTCCAGCGCGCGACCGAGATGTGTAACAACAACGGCGCCTGCAGAAAAAACGATACAGCCGTTATGTGCCCGTCCTATCGGGTGACGCATGACGAGCAACACGTGACGCGCGGCCGCGCCAATACGCTGCGCCTGGCGCTTTCCGGCCAACTCCCGGCGGATGCGCTGACGTCAAAAGAACTCTACGACACGATGGATCTCTGCGTCGGCTGTAAAGCCTGTAAGCGTGAATGCCCGACCGGCGTTGACATGTATCGCATGAAGATCGAGTTTCTGAAGGGCTTTAAAGAACGGTGGGGTCTGACATTTCGGGACCGACTGATCGCGTATCTGCCGCGGTACGCGCGTTGGGCGGCTCGATTCCCTGCACTAGCGAACCTGGGCAACCAGGGGCGTTTGCTCAGAGGCCTGCGCGAAAAACTTACCGGCCTGTCGGCAGAGCGTCGTCTGCCGTCATGGCGGTGGGATATCTATCGCGGCGCTGCGGATTCTGCCGGTCAGGGCGGCGAAGTTGTCCTGCTTGTCGATACGTTCAATACCTACTTTGAACCGGAAACGGCGCGGGCAGCGTTTAACGTGCTGACGGCTGCCGGCTACAACGTCATTACGCCCGTGGCGGCGGACGGGCCGCGGCCGCTGTGCTGCGGCCGCACCTTCCTGAATTCAGGGATGACGGAGGAGGCGACCGTCGAGGCGCGGCGGGTCATCGAGACGCTTGCCCCTTACGTTGAGCGTGGCGTGCCGATCGTCGGACTGGAGCCGTCCTGTCTGTTGACGCTTCGCGATGAGTTCTCGGCGTTACTGCCCGGAGAGGCCACCGCGGCGCTTTCGGAGCGTGCGATGTTATTCGAGGAATTTCTCGCGGCAGAGCAGGAAGCAGGTCGGCTCGATCTGCCGCTGAAACCTATCGACCGGGGCCGCGTACTTCTGCACGGCCATTGCCATCAAAAAGCTTTCGGACTGATGTCGAGCGTTGAGACGGTGTTGCGATGGGTCCCCGATCTCGACCTGGAGACGGTCTCATCGAGTTGTTGCGGAATGGCGGGGTCGTTCGGTTACGAGGCGGAGCACTACGACACCTCTGTAAAGATGGCCGAGCTGAATCTGCTGCCGGCCGTTCGTGAGGCAGATGACGATACACTGATAGTCGCCGATGGGACGAGCTGTCGAGCGCAGATTAAGGACGGTGCAGCCCGAGACGGCTGGCACGTCGCGCGCGTATTGCAGCTGGCCCTGCGTTAGCGTCTGACCGCGACCGGTCTCGTTGCTGGCTAGCGCTCCTCCCCGGTCACAGAGCGACATCCGCCTCTGTAGAGAAATATTAAGTACGCGCCTAATTCATTGCCCGGAACTGTACCGCGCGTTACGATTCTATGGTCATCCGTTCACGGAGAAACAGCCATGATTCGCCGTCTTAGTCAGTTTGCAGGCATTGCCGTCGCGTTCTTCGCGGTCAGCAATGTTTCGGCCCAGCAGCCTGCCGGTATGGGTATGGGTATGGGTGCCAACGGGTAGCCTTCCGCTATGGATATTCGCTTCGCCGAGACCGTACCTGCGGTTGGCGAGAAAATTCCCGATGTAACCATCGTTGATGACGCGGGAAATCCCGTGAATATGCGCGAGCTCGCCAGTGGTC
Source organism: Candidatus Rariloculaceae bacterium (assembly GCA_045561025.1). GTDB lineage: Bacteria > Pseudomonadota > Gammaproteobacteria > Steroidobacterales > Rariloculaceae > SMWC01. The sequence goes on along the minus strand of JBJKYM010000008.1, from coordinate 150,128 downwards.
AGTACTCGGTGGTGACGCTTGGCTGTTTCACGTGACCACCTTTTCTTCGTAACGTCCCCAGTTTGGAGACGTTCAAAGTAGACTACGCACCCAAGGGCGTAAATTTCTATTACGTCTATAAACCCCTGGCACACCCCGAATACAACAACTTCATCGCGCCGGTAACCCTGGAAGAGCGGTTGATGCACGTGGCGGAAGCGAAGCGCATGCTCGGCTCCAGTGCCACCTGGCTTGCCGACACGATGGATAATGTCTGGCACGACGTCATGGCGAACACACCGAATGGTGAACTCGTGATCGATCCGGAAGGACGTGTGGTTGCTCGTCGAACTTGGAGCGATCCTGAAGCGTTGCGTAGGGATCTCGAGGGGCTCGTTGGTGCTGTGGATCATCCGACCGCGATTGCGGATCTGGATCTTCCGATTCAGCCGCCACCACCGACAGTTGCCAAGGGCATCGTTCCACGTGTCGAGATGCCTCCGAGCATGGCCGCCATTCGGATCGATGCGGATCTCGAGTCGACCGACATTCCCTTCTACGTGAAGGCGCGTGCTGAGGCTGATCAGAACTTAAGAGAGAACGGCGTCGGTACGATGTACCTCGGCTTTCATCTCGATCCGATTTATCGCGTGCATTGGAACAACGAAGCCTGTCCGGTCCGTTACAAGTTCTCCGTTCCGGACGGCGTCACGATGACGCCGCTGAATGGCGTAGGCCCGGATGTGGAAGAAGCGGCTGACGCGGATCCGCGTGAGTTTCTGATGCAGGTTGATACCACCAATCTGGACGGACCGCTCGATCTCGAGGTCTTCTACTTTGCTTGCGACGATGCGCTGACGTTCTGCATTCCGGTTACGCAGAACTATCAGATTCATCTCGAGCGAGATAACCACGGTCGTACGATACGTACGGGCGTCGATAATCTGCCGACGGCGGGGCGCATCCCCACCGGCTAAATACGACATCACCCGCGGACGGTTGCCGCCGTCCGCGGGTCTTTTTGTCATCACCGACGATTCTATTTTTAATAATATCAATGGCTTATCATTAATCCAGGAATTCCCGTGTGTCGGCGCTGCCGAAGCAACAGCTCTGTTCCGGTAGTAAACTACCGGGCCCTCGGGAATACGCGTCAGGCGATATGTCGAAAGACCTTTTCAAAAAGCTTCCAGCGATCGACAAGTGGCTTGCATCGACCAGCGGCCAGAGTCTGTGTGCGGAGTTCTCGCACGAGGAAGTCGCGGACGTAATGCGTGCTCATCTGGTGCGGTTGCGAAAGGCGTTATCGAACGGTGGCGCCGAGCTCCCTGAATTCGAAAGCGAAGAGTACGGCCTGCGTTTGCATGCCGATCTCATCAAAGCGCGCACGAGCAGTTTCCGCCGAACGATCAATGCGACCGGCGTGATTATTCATACGAACCTCGGTCGCGCTCCGCTGGCGGACGAGGCGATCTCTGCCATTTCGGAAACGGCGAGCGGTTATTCAAATCTCGAATTCGATCTCGAATCCGGCAAGCGCGGTTCGCGCTATCAGCATATCGAGTCCTTACTGACCCGACTGACGGGTGCCGAAGCGGCGATCGTCGTCAACAACTGTGCCGCTGCGGTCCTGTTGGCGCTAAGTACTGTCGCCAAAGGTAGCGATGCCGTGATCTCGCGTGGCGAGCTTGTCGAGATTGGCGGTTCGTTCCGGATGCCCGACGTCATTGCGCAGAGTGGCGCGCAGATGGTTGAGGTCGGCACGACGAACAAGACGCATATAGACGATTACGCGGCCGCTATTTCGGAGAGCTCGTCGGTCCTGCTCGCGATCCATCCGAGCAACTTCAGAATCGTCGGCTTTACCGAGAAGCCCGCATTGGCACAGCTTGCCGAACTCGCTCAGTCGAAGAGCGCGTTGCTGGTCGAAGATCTCGGCAGTGGCAGCATTGTGGATTTATCGGCGTCTGGCTTGAGTGCCGAACCGACAGTGCAGGCCAGCCTGAAGGCAGGCGTTGATCTGGTTACGTTTAGCGGCGACAAGTTGCTCGGCGGGCCGCAGGCTGGAATTATTCTGGGTCGCGAAGAGTTGATCGTGAAAATCCGACGCAATCCGCTGACGCGCGCGCTGCGCATCGACAAGTTGTCACTGGCTGCGCTCGAGGCGACGCTGCGTCTTTATGCCGCGCCTCATGATCCGCTGCTCAAGATCCCTGTCCTCAAGATGATCAGCGAGGACGCGAGTGAAGTAGGGCGCCGTGCGGACGAGCTCCTGGAGCGCCTGCAGAAGGTTGCCGGAGTCGACGGCGTCGTAGTCGATGGTGTCAGCTATAGCGGCGGCGGCGCGCTGCCGATGGACGAGATTCCGACAAGAGTTGTACAGCTTCGCGTAGAGAACACGACTGCTTCGCAGCTCGCTGAGCGGCTACGCAGTGGCGATACACCCGTCATCGGGCGTATTGCGGACGATGTGTTGCATCTCGATCTGCGGACGGTGCTCGACAGAGATCTGCCTGATCTCGTCGCCGCTGTGGAGCAGGCTGTTACATGACGGGCCAGCTCACGCTCGGCGTGATCGGGCATGTAGACCACGGAAAGACCGCGCTCGTCCGGGCGCTGACCGGAATCGAAACCGATCGGTTGAAAGAAGAACAGGAGCGGGGGCTTTCTATCGTGCTCGGCTTCTCCTATCTGGAGTTGGCCGGCGGTTCATTGGATCTGATCGACGTTCCGGGTCACGAAGACTTTATCCGCACGATGATCTCCGGTGCGACCGGCATCGATGGCGTGCTCATGATCGTTGCCGCGAACGAGGGCATCATGCCGCAGACGAAGGAGCACTTCGATATTGCCGGGCTGCTCGGCGTTCAGCGTGGTGTCATTGTCGTAACCAAGGCGGATCTGGCCACCGATGGGGAACTGGAACTCGTAGAAGAGATGATCCGCGAGTACGTTGAGGGGAGTTTTCTCGAAGACGCGGAGATCGTCGCGACATCGGCGCTGAAAGGCGAAGGGCTCGAGAATCTGCGAACAACACTGGCGGGTCTAAGCGAGGGCGCGCCGCCGAAGACCGACGGCGGGCAGTTCTTTATGCCGGTAGATAGAGCGTTCGCGATGTCGGGGTTCGGCGCCGTCGTCACCGGTACCTTACGCGGCGGCAGGGTTAGGCCCAATGACAACGTCGAGATTCTGCCCTGGGGCGGGACGGCCGGCGTTCGCGGACTTCAGGTTCATGGCGAGACAACGACGGAAGCACAGCCGGGGCAACGCGTTGCCATCAATCTCCGCGGTCTGAAGAAGGGCGAGATCAAGCGTGGCGATACGATTGCAGCGCCCGGCACGCTCAAGACTTCGCGACGTATCGATACCGAGGTGACCTTACTCGGGGATCAGAAGCAGGCGCTCAAGAACGGCGTCGCCGTACGCGTCTTGTTCGGAACGACGGAAGTAATCGCGAAGACCCGCTTGCTCGATCAGAAGCAGATCGAGCCGGGCGCTACGGGTCTTATTCAGCTGCGTTGCCAGAGCGACATCACGACGCATCGCTCGGAGCGATTTATTCTTCGCAGTGTCTCACCGGTACTGACGATTGGTGGCGGACGGATTCTTGATGTCGATCCGCCGCGTCATCGGCGATTCGATGACGCGGTTACCGGTCGGTTACAGAGCGCGGCAGGCGATGATGCAGACGCGATGGTTGCGAGCACGCTGGCGGCGGTGGGAGTAGAGGGTGTCGATATCGCGACGCTGCAAGAGAAGCTGGGTCTGGATGAGACGGCGATGACCGAGGCGCTGGCGGAACTCGGCGCGGTAATACTTGGCGAGCAACGCGCCGTCGCGCGGGCGAGTCACGCCGCGCTGCTCGACGAGATAAGCGCCGCCGTCGAAGCGTTTCATGGGGAGAATCCCCGGCAACAGGGCGTCGCTTCCGGCACCCTGAAGAAGCAGCTTAAATCACCCGCGCATGCCGACGTCTTCCAGCACGCGATCGACGAAGCGGTAGACAGCGGCGAGATACAGGACGACAACGGAATTCTTCGTAGTGCCGGATTCGATCCCTATGCGAGCCTCTCCGACAGCGAACGCGGGCTCGCGGAAGACATCGAACGTATCTTTCGTGCAGGCGGGCTTGCGCCGCCGCTGGTCGACGTGGTGCTGAGAACCAGCCCGGGCCATCGGTCGCTGTATAAATTACTGATGGAGATGGGGCAGATCGTTCAGCTACGAACCTATGACCGCAACAGCAAGATGGCACTGCACCGCGATACGCTGCAAGACGTCGAGCTGCGGTTACAGGAACATTTCCCTTACCCGAAGGACTTTGCTGTTTCCGACGTGCGCGACTTGCTGGGGGCGACGCGAAAATACGTCGTGCCACTAATGGAACATCTCGACGCAACCGGGATCACTATCAGGAACGGCAACCTGCGGCGACTTCGAGGGCAATAAGGTACGCTTATCATCTGGAGGTGAATGGAGTCTGGTGACTCCCCTGGTCTTCAAAACCAGTGACTCGTTGAACACGAGTGGTGGGTTCGATTCCCATCCACCTCCGCCATTCAAACTCTCTGGCTAGTCGGTAGTCTCTTTCGTAGACTCTCCCGCCATGACGATTCTATTCAAAGCGATATCGCTTCTGGCGTTCCTGTTCTTGCCGCTCGGTATCGTGGCACAGACGGAAGATTCGGATGATGAGTTCGGCGGACCCTCAGGCGTCACTGGCGAGCTGTATGAAGCGCGGGAGATTCAGTAAGAGCGCTATCGTCGTGACGAACGCGATCACGCGTTGCCCCCATGGTACGACTGGAAGGGTGGGGTAGCAGAGCGCTCCGGGCTGACTGTTGGCGTAAATGCTTCCCTGTTGTATCAGCATGCCTCGGACGCTCTCGGTAGCGAAGACCATGCGGCCGGCGGTGTCTACCGTATTCAGGGCGAATGGGGACTCTTCTCGAGTGAATGAAATGGCGTGGGAAGTATCGCCTTTCGAATCGAGAGCCGCTCCAGGAGTGGCGGTGGTGTCCCGCCAAGTTCTCTACGTCCTGAGATCGGCTCGGCAGCGACGGACCCTGGCTTTGCCTACAGCGACAATTTCGGTACTGATTTTTCCGTGCTTGCCTGGCAGCACTTGTTCGCCGACCGGCGGGCGGGACTAGCAATAGGGTTGCTCGATTTCTCGGCCTATCTCGATGCGTTCCATTTTCAAACGCTTTCACGAGGCTACCTGAACCGCAATTTTATTCTCAGCCCGACTCTGGTGACGACGGGTATTGGCGCGCTGGGCATTCTGGCGAAAGGGATGGTGACCGATCAATGGTGTCTGGGTGGTGGCGTTTACGATGCGAATGCGAAAAGCGGTGATCCGAGCTTCGATACCTGGGACTCGAGCGAGCTGTTGAAGCATGTCGAAATTGGCTGGACGCCGTCGTTCGCGCGGCGCAGCACGGATCGGGTTCAGCTCACCTACTGGGACAAGGATCGCCTGTCTGAGAGCGGTGCACCCTCGGGTTCGGGCTGGCTGATGACGGCGAGCTGGCAGTTCGCCGATCGCTACATCCCGTTTGTTCGCGCCGGTCACTCTGATGGCGGCGGTGGCGCGCTCACCGAGGACTCCGTCTCCGTGGGCGTCAGCCGGCGGATGGCCTATCAGGACTGGCTGACGATTGGCGCGGGCTGGAACAAGCCGTCCGGGAAAACCCACGGCTCACGATTAGATAACGAAACCGTATTCGAGCTTTCTTATTTATGGCAGATCACGGCCAATACGTCGCTGATGCCGGATCTGCAGCCAATCCTCAATCCCGCGAACAATCCGCAGGAGGACAAGGTCTGGGTCGCCTCGCTGCGGTTGAGAATCGCTCTCTGAGGCGGGGAATAACTACTTCTGGCCGACGAGAACCGCCGCTACGGCGCCTTGCCTGACGAGGCAGAAAGATCGAGTTGTCCTCTGGTTGCTGCGTGGTTGTGTAGTTCTAGCTGCGACTAGAACGCCAGTCGTGCACGTAAGCCCAGCATCCAGATCTAACTTGTCGTGGGGTCTAGCGCGGGATCCTTGATCAGCTGAATTCCTGGTGTGACGACGAACTGATCCGAGATATTGATTCGATAGAAGATCTCGACCGAGTATTGATAGTTCAAGCCGCCGGGAAAGCTGCTCTCATTCGGCTCGTCCCAGTTGAGGCCGACGCCGAGTAGATTCTTCGCGGGCACAGGCTGATAGCCGACGCCGACACTGAGCGATTTTTCCATCAGGCTGCCGCCGTCTTCCGCATAGCCTGCTCGTATAAAGGGCAATCACTTGTCGTCGAGATAACGCGTGTATGAAAAATTTGCGCCCCAGCCGTCCGGTGTTGCCGCGTTCTCGCGCTCGTCTACCTGCCAGAGCGTGAGATGCATATTGTCCAGGTAGATGCTGTCAGGCGAACTCGTCAGACCGATCTCGACGTGTTTGAAGTACTCCTTGTCGTCGAAGAAAACATCGAATCCCTCGAGCGGATCTGTCGGGTCCGAGTTGGTATCGGCGATGCCGCCGATAACGTAGAGATTCTCCGAGAGCCATGCACCAACGGCGATTCCGAGCGTTGCATCGTTAGGGATCGGTATCGTCGTCGTGCCGGTACTGAAGGCGAAATTCATGAACCCGGTCCATGGACTGGCCAGGGCGTAGACATCGACGTAGTCCGTTACATCGAGATAACCAGCAACGACCGTGACATTCTCCCAGCGATGACGCCAGTAGAGATTGGTCATCCGCGCCTTCTGGTCGCTGAATGGCGGCTCATGCAGGCCGATATAGCCGGTTTCGAAACCCAGGGCGCTGGGTGCGATGTCGGAGTAGGCGTGGCGGTTCTCTACTTTCCATACCAGGGTTCCGCTGGAGTTGCTGTCCGGCTCTCGGCCGAATAAATCCCATGATCCGTAGAACATGAACATTCCGCCGGAAGAGCTGTCCTCGCCCGGGCTATCGCTAGCCGAAAGGTAGACGGACGAATAGTCGAAAGACGGATTGAGGCCGCTTTCTTCCTGCTTCCGTGTTTTCCAGGCCGTGAATCCCGGAAGCATGGGCCGCTCGAAGAACGAGTCCCGGTCTTCGCTATCGAGACGCATCTGGTCGCCGACAGAACTCGGGCCTCCAAACGGAGGACGGGTCGCTGATTGTTCTCCGTCGCCTTCAGTTTGTTGCGCGGAAATCGATAGTGAGTAGCCTGCCAGGCAAAGCATTAATAGAGCGAGTCGCAAGTCTGAAATCCTCAGCGGGGGAACTCGAACGTTACGATCAGTAACGACGGATCGAAATCGGTCACCTGATGCGGAACACCTTCGGGAATGACCAGATAGTCGCCCGCGGATACGCGGTGGACCGTGCCCCCTTCGATTCGTCGGACGGTCTCGCCGTTCTCGATGGTCTCGACGATCGTGCCGTCCGTTGTGATCGCGCCGCTACCTTCGACGATAGACCAGAGCTCCGCTTCATTGGTGTGCGATGCAGCGCGCTGTGGTGGTTTTCGACGGTCAACCGCGAGTCTATATGCCAGTCCCGTTGGAGAGTCCGGGTCCGCGCGCTCAAGGACTGTCGTGTTCGCGTAGGCCACTCCCGCGTCGAGATCCGCCGCCTGCGAAGCGACGGCCGATGCGGTGAATAGGAACGCCTGCGTCGGATCGGATGTCGTCAATACATCTGCACCTTGCTGACTCGACACAGTACCTGCGAAGAGTAGAAAAAGAGTGGCGGTGATAGCGATGGTTCTCATGCTGATCTCCCGGAATGCGAATGGACGCGGTGAGGTATACCGGTTGTTGTTGTGTTTGTTAGCTTATTCTCGCCTCGCGACCGGGTCATGTCGAGCGTCGAAGCCCTGCTGCCTATGGACGATTCGCGGGCCTGTGCTACGCTGTCTTCAGGCAGCCGGGAAGGCAATGCCCATTCCATCGGGGGGTGATAATCGGCATGAAAATAACAACAGCTATCGTCGTCGTATCTGGGGTCTTTCTTTCACAGGCGCCGTTTTCTATTGTCCACGGTCAGGACAGCCTGCCACTCGGCATTGTTGGTCAAACGACTGGGATTCCGGGTGTCGTCGCTGAGGGTGCCGAGATTCGACGCATTCTCACAGGCTACAACGGTCTCGATGATCCGATCCGCCTGGAGAACGGATCTTTGGTCTTTGCGGAACCGGACGCGCTAAAAATTCATAGCCTGGACCCTGCGACCAATGAGGTAACGGTGCTCGTTGCGGAGTCGAACGAGTCACACGGCATCAGCCAGCACGCGGATGGCCACCTGATCTCAGCTCAAGCCTGGGATGGATCGACTCGGATTGGTGTCATCTACCCGCCGGAGAGGGTCGAGACGCTCGCTGACAACTTCGAAGGCATGCCGTTCAGCCGTCCCAACGACATGATCGTCGCAAGTAACGGCGGCGTCTATTTCACGGATCCCGGGCTGACAGCAGGCCAGACCGAAGAATTGAGGGAACGATACGGTGGTCAGCCGTTGGCGCCGCGACTACCGCCAACTGTTTACTACATTCCGCCGGGCGGCGACCCGGTTGCAGTTGAAGAAAATATGATTCGACCGAATGGTATTCAGCTCAGCCGAGATGAAAGTGTTCTGTATATCAGTGACTCCAATGGTGACCACGTCATCGCCTGGGACATCCAACCCAACGGAACGGTTGAGAACCGCCGCGAGCTCGGCACGCTGCAGGGTCGAAGCAACAGAGACAACGGTCTCGGGGGCGTTAAGACATTCGCGGACGGAATGGCGGTCGATAACGACGACCGTATCTATGTCTCGACCGGTGGCGGCATAGAGGTGTTGGGCCCGGACGGGGAGCACTTAGGGATTATCCCGGTGAGGTGTGTGCCGAGGGACTGCCAGAATGTCGCATTCGGCGGGCCGACGAAACAGACGTTGTACGTCGCCGGTGCGGGCTCCCTGTACAAGATAGAAATGATCGCGAGAGGACTGACGACGCGCGCTAAATAGCAAGCGTGGCAGTTAGCCCGGACTCGAGGGTCGCAAGTTACGAGATGAGGCTATGAGACTGATCCGTCTGCAAGGTTTCTTCCTGGTCGTGCTGTTCAGTCTTTATCTGGACGGCGTGTCGGCCCACCATTCTGTCGCTTATTACGGCGATGAGATCGTACAGTTTTCCGGCGAGATCGTCGGCGTTGAGTGGCGAAATCCACATGTTCGCTTATCTGTGCGTTCTGTGAACGAGAGCGGTGTCGCGGAGACCTGGGAGATGGAAGGCAACTCCCTCTATAACCTGCGACGTGCCAGAATAACGGCCGAGCAGTTTCCGGTAGGTCTCCCGGTGGTTGTAACGGGAAATCGATCCACGCGCGATGAATTCATGCTTTTGCTGGAAAGCCTGGAGCTGGCGGACGGCACGGAATACATGTTCTGGGACCTGAATGGGCGAGTCCAGGTAGCGGAGGAGGTCGTCGACGCGGCCGCGGAGAACAAAGGCATCTTCCGTGTGTGGAGTGTGCCGCGGGCCAACATTGGCAGCTATCTCCAGCAACTACAGGATCAGCCGTTTACCGAAGCGGCGGTCGCCGCCCGGGTTTCTTGGAATCCGCTAGATAACTTCGCGACTCGCTGTGAGCCGGAAGGTATGCCGAGGATCATGGTGAACCCTCATCCCTTCGAATTTATCGATGGAGGCAGCGAGATCACGCTGCGTACCGAGCTCTACGATATCGTCCGGACCATTCACATGGATGTATCGGTTCCACCGGACGACGAGCCTTGGTCACGTCTCGGTTACTCAGTTGGGCAGTGGCAGGACGGTGACCTGATTGTGACGACCACACGCGTCAACTGGCCATACTTCGACAATTTCGGTACGCCGCAAACAGAGGACGTCGAGATCGTCGAGAGATTTGCACTCAGTGACGATCAGACACGGCTCGATGTTGAGGTCACCGTTACAGACCCCGAGACGTTCTCGAGTCCAGCCAGACTAACGCCATACTGGCTCGCGCTGGGCGACTCGATTCCGCCTTACGACTGTAAACCGCTCGAACTATAGCGCTGCGCTACTCCGTCAATAGGGCGTCCCGTCCTCGTGGGTAAAGGCGAATGAGCCGTCCGCCTGGAACCCGAAGGCCAGATCGTCGTTAGGGTAGCCGCCGGCGTCGCCGGGCAATCTGTCTCCGATCTCGATGTAGGAAACTCTCTCGTCGCTGCGATTTTCGATCTGGTGACCGATCTTTGTGCCGGCCTTGAAGCCGATGCAGTCGCCTGCGCTTAGCTCGTATTCGTTCTCACCGACCAGCACAGTGGCTACGCCTTCTACAAGGAAGACGAACTCGTCCTGGACGGCGTGCCAGTGGAAGAGGGCAGACACAGCGCCCGGCTCCAAGTGCGTTAGATTCACCCCGAAGTTCGTTAGACCGAATTCGTCGCCCAGCTTTCTTTTGGTGCGTCCGGCTACGGCATTCTTAAACGCATCGGGATAGACGGATTGCCCTCGCCGGGCATCTACATCCTCTGCGCGTATAGGTTTATTTTTCATAGATCCCTTCTGCCAGTTCTCGCAGGCGTTCCAGAAAATCGTCTTCCCACAGACTCCTCGTGAATTCCTGGAACTCTTGAGATTCGCGCCTCTCCCGCAGGGGGGTTGGAGTCTCCTACAACCAGTCGTATTTGCGTGCCATGAAGTTCGAGACGAGCGTTTTACCATCGACCTCGCTTAGCGTAAGCATTCCGATTCCGAGGGCGTCCTCGTCTTGCATCGTCGCAGGCAGAAGCGTGGAAACAATCATCTTCTCCGGGATGATCCTGGAAATCTCCATAAAGAAATCCTCTCCCTCGTAGATTCTCAGCACTTCGCCCTCCGCGTTTACAGGTCCCGAGACATGAGAGAGATCGAATTTATATTGCCAGGAGCGCGCGTTTAACAAGTCGGGCCAGACGTCTTCCGGCGGCGCGTCAATCAGGACTTCGTAGGTATCGAAAAAGTGGTACGACGAAGCCAGCTCGCTATCGAGAATGACGGGCTCCGCTAAAGCTGAACTCAGTACGATAAGACTCGCTGGTAGCAGTAGCTGCTTCAGATAGCGTGTCATCGGAGGCTCCTCGTGATTGCTGCCAAGCTGTACCCGCGGCCGACCGCTCCGGGTCGGATCGAGGCCTGGCCGTCAGCGCCCAGTTTAACGTTTTTAGTGCTGACTTTCGGCTAATACCACGTGATCTGGAAGCTCGATCTACACTCGCCCGGTTGCCGAATGTCCGGGGGGTATACTTGCTACATCACCTGGTTTGGGGAGATCACCGATGAGAAACCTGCTCGTATTGACTGTTGCGATTCTCGTGTCGGGATCCGCCGCTGCGCATCACAGTGATGCCGGCCTGGACATGGAGACGCTAACGACCATCGAGGGCAGCGTCACAGGTTTCTACTGGCGTAATCCTCATGTCTAGTTCACGGTTGAGGCGACCGGCGAGGAAGTTGAACCGGTTGAGTGGTCGATGCAACTGGGTTCAATCCCCTCCGCGTCCCGAATGGGGTGGGCTCAGGACACGTTGACCATCGGAGAGAACGTCGTAGCGCAAGCGCACGCGGCGGTGAACGGTCGTTTCTACGGCCTCGTCGATTCCGTCGAGAAGGAGAGCGGTGAGATCTCCGGCGTCAATTTTTATCGGCCCGCCGTCACGGCAAGCACGACGACACTGGAAGGCTTGTGGATGACCGATGTGGCCAGTCTTCCCGACGGTCAGTTCGAGTTCGACGCATTCATTCTGGCGAACATAGAGTTGACCGAGAAAGGCCGCGCTGCGCTGGGGGCTTTCGATCCGCTGTCTGCCGAGAACCCGATGTCGACCTGCGTCGGCCGGCCGACGCCTGCCATGCTCGTCTCAATCACGCTCTTTCCGGTCGAAATCGTGTTCCCGGAAGACGACGACATTATCCTGATACAGACAGAGTATTGGGATGAAGTCCGAACCGTGTACATGGACGGTCGCGGGCATCCCGACATCGGTGAGCGCCTGCAGACCGGTCATTCGGTAGGACACTGGGATGACGAGACGCTTGTCGTCGAGACGACCAATTTCGCCGATCATCGTGCGCCGTACCAGATTGGCGTTCCGTCGGGCGCGCAGAAACGTGTCGTCGAGCGCTATACGCTTGTCGAGAACGGAACTCGAATAGCCCTCGAGTTTCTGGTGGAAGACCCCGAGTACATGACTACACCAATCAGGCATACGCGGCAGCTGATCTATTCGCCGCATATTGTTAATTCGACCTTTGACTGCGATCCTGAGGCCTCTCGCCGGTTCCTGCAGGCGTCCGACTAACTGACTAGTTGTCGGGGGATGCTACCGGCCGATAACCCGAACGGGTTTGGCCGATTCGCTGGTTGCGCGAATCTCGCCGATTGTCGCGGTGACATGGAACCCTTCCTGACGCAGTTCCGCGATACAGTCCTCGGCGTTCGCTCGTGGAACGCCCGCGAGCAGTCCGCCGGCCGTTTGCGGATCGAACAACAGCGAGTACTCCGCTGTACCTTTCACGGTGTCCGTTACGTCAATACGACGTGAGTAGCGTTCGTTTTTAGGTTGCAGACTCGAAGTAATACCGACGTCGATACACTCGGCAGCTCCCTGTAGTAGTGGCAGCTTCGTAAGATCGAGTGTTGCGCCCAGCGACGAGTCCGCCAGCATCTCGAGGAGGTGACCGGCGAGACCAAAACCCGTGATGTCAGTACAGGCGCTGGCCCCGTAGCTGTGAAGGAGTCGACCGGCGACCTGGTTGGACTGCAGCATGGAAGCGAGCGCTGCGTCGACCCACGCTCCATCCGCCTTTGCACGCATATCCGCGGCCATAATCGCACCCGTGCCGACCGCTTTCGTCAGTAATAGTACGTCGCCGTCTCGCAGCGTCGCCTTGTGCAGCACGCGCTCCTTCTCTATCAGACCCGTGATAGAGAAGCCGAGGCTGATCTCAGAGCCTTCACTGGTGTGGCCGCCGACGAGGGCGGTTCCTGCCTGCTCGAATACATCGAGCGCGCCAAGAAGCATCTGTCTTAGCTCGTCGACGAGTTTCTCCTGCGGCCAGACTGGTAGCGTCGCGATCGTCAGCGCGGTTTGCGGCTCGGCGCCCATCGCGTAGATATCGCCGAGGCAGTGGTTCGCGGTTATCTGCCCGAAGACGAACGAGTCGAGAATCATCGGGCGAAATGCATCGACGGAAAGAACCGATAGCTTGCCTTCGGGAACGGAGACTAATGCTGCGTCATCAGGCTCGTTCAGGCCCACGATAACGTCATCGCGGGGCAGCGGCTTGAGGTTCTGCAGCGCTTCGGTCAGTACATCAGCGCCGACCTTCGCGCCGCAGCCACCGCAGCGCATCGGGTCGTCAGTCAGTTCTGCAAGCTCCGCGCTCTGAAGCTGCGGGGGAATTGGCTGCTCGGGACGTTCTTCCATCTCAGGTAGTTCCCGATAGCGGCGCATGAAGCGCTCATCTATCCAGTTCTTCCAGCGCCATACCCAGTCTCCTTCGTTACTCCACCCGCCGCGCGACGCCACGGCGTATTGGTTGCCGGTGCTGATGAGCGTAAGAAACTGTCTCTGGGGTCGATAGCTACGTAGGCTGTCTCCGAGTAGCGCCTGTCGCAGGTTGACGCTGAGCGGTCGGCCCTGACGTACTGCGAAGACGCCGGCTTTCGGGCGGGGATGTTTCTGCATCGTCGCGACATCGCCCGCACCGAAGATTCTAGTGTCCGACACGGAGCGTAGTTGGTTGTCTATCAGCAGAAAGCCATGCTCGTCTACGTCGAGACCTGCCTCGGCAAGAAAAGACGGTGCGCCTGCGTGAGTCACCCAGAGAAATTCGTCCGACGTAAACTCGCGGCCACTCTCATCGATTGCGACGCCCGATCGGACTTCGGTGATTCTTGCGTTTGTTTGTATCTCTACGCCTCGCTCCGCAAAAATTCGTCGGAAGCGTTTCGAAACCGCCTGTGGATACGTTGGGAGAATCTCGTCATCGGCGGTCAGCAGCGCGAAGCGTAATGCGCCGAGATCCTCTTGCTGCGACTTGTTCAGGCAATGCTGAATCGCCAGCACCAGTTCGACGCTTCCTGCGCCGCCACCGATCAGCGTGATGGTGGCCGGCCCATCGCGATTTGAAAGTCGCTCGCGGAGATTTTTCCAATGCTGTAGAAACTGGCTGATCGGTTTCACCGGCACTGTAAATTCGCCGGCGCCTTTCACGCCATCAGTAGACGGCGTCGAACCGCTGTTGATCGACAGTATGTCGTAGTGAATCGGCGGCCGATTCTCCAATTCGATCGTGCGACCCGCCGGATTTATCGCAGTAACGGCGCTGCGCAGAAAGCGCGCATTGGCGAATCGCGTCAGCGGTGCGAGGTCGATATGAGCTTCCTCGATCGTGTAGTGGCCCGCAATAAGCCCCGGCAACATGCCGGAGTAGGGTGTGAGCGTGTCGCGGCTAACCAGCGTGACACGTACGCCCGGCAGAGGATTCATGCCGAAGGACTTGAGAACGACAATATGGCTGTGGCCGCCGCCGACCAGCACAAGGTCCTTTACGACCGGAGTTGCCGATTGCATCCTAGTGAGTAGCCAACCGTTGCCGTGTAAATGCGGTGTATGGCACGAGAGCTCAGCTCAATCTAGCGGCTGGTGCCCGCGGGACGCTCGCGCAGGATGCAGTCATAGGTGAGGAGATCCAGGTCCGGTGCCCATGACCACGCTTTTTCTACGACGTACGGCTCCTCGAGCATGATCGGATCGACCATCGTCATCTCAAACTGAATGATCGAGTCAAAGCGGTCATCGTCCATCAGCGTGTAACGCTCTGTGACGGTTAGTTCTTCCGAGGCGAAAAGCCCGTTACGGTTGTTTACCAGATGGGGTTCTATTCCGATGGTCTTGACAACCAGCGTCTGCCCTTCATACCAGCCGATAGAGTGGCCCAGTCGACTCAGTTCCAGATCATCGGGGTGCGCGCGTCCATCCGTGTAGACCGTCCGCGTCGTCTCCCACTCTTCATAGCGAAACGTTAATCGATCGTCGTAGCGGATGATTTCCATCGGATAGGGGTTGCCGGCCTGGCGCGTCAGGCCATTTGGTATACAGCGAATCGCCGGGTCGTGGAGTAACTCAAACTCTTCCTGCAGTGCACGGCCTGCTGGTGTTGCCCGCGCTTCGTTCCGCGGCCGGATACCGGGACCGGCGACCCGATCACCGCTCCAGATACCTTCGAGGTCACGTAGGTCCTGTGCCTGCGTCACAGCGGAGTAGCATCCGGCAGCAAGCAGCAGCGTACCTGTAACTGCTAGTGCTTTTCGCATAGGTGAAGCCAGCATCGGAGTTCTCATGTTTAGGTTCTCTCTATTCCGGTAGAGGAATAAATTCCGTTTCGCCGGGGACTTTGTCGAAACGATCATTACGCCAGTCATCTTTCGCCTGATCGATACGTTCTCGCGAACTGCTGACGAGGTTCCAATAGATATAGCGTTTTCCTTCCAGAGGTTCACCGCCGAGAATCATGACCTGGGCATCCGACAGGGCTCGAATCCCGGCCTCGGCGTCTGCTGTCAGCACGGCCAGCATCCCCGTCTCAAGGGTCGTCTCCCCCAGTTCTATTTCTCCTGAAGCGACATAGACGGCGCGTTCTGTAGCGTCCGTAGGAATCTCGAGTTCGGCATCGGCGGCGAGTTCTGCCGCGAGGTACAGGGTTTCGGATGAGGTTACAACCGGAGAGGTTTCCCCGAAGGCGCTGCCGGCGAGAACGCGAACTGAAACTCCCGGTCGCTCGACAACGGGAATATCGCCGTCGGGATAGTGGACGAACGAAGGATCGGACTCCTCCTGGTCCGTCGGTACCGCCACCCAGGCCTGCAGACCATGGAGCGGTGAACCGTCGGCAATCATCTCAGGCGGCGTTCGCTCCGAGTGGACAATGCCGCGGCCGGCGATCATCCAGTTTACGGCGCCGGGTTGTATCGCCTGCACGTAGCCGAGGCTATCCCGATGCAGAATCTCGCCCTCGAAGAGATAGGTCACTGTTGCGAGGCCGATGTGCGGATGCGGTCTGACGCTAACGCCGGTTCCAGGGGCAAAGTTCACGGGCCCCATGTGATCGAAGAAAATAAAAGGCCCAACACGCTGGCGGCGTCGGGAAGGTAGTGTTCGCCGGACGCTGAACTCGCCCAGATCCTTCTCATCGGATTTGAGCAGAAGTTCGATCGCGGGTTCCGTAGGTTCATGATAACGAAGATCTTTTTCGTTTTTACTCATCGTCTTCCTTCGCTTCTCTATGCTGTCCTGCCAGAGCCGACCCCGTGATGTTGAGCGTCGAGGACGCTCCGGTCAATGGTGGCTAGGTTCCGAGGCTCGCTGTAGCGGGGTCCCGGGATTCTCCGAACTGCAGGTCGGCCAGTCGTTTGTAAAGTGGGTCACGCCGTACCAGTTCGTCGTGAGTTCCGACGTCGATGATTTGCCCCTGGTCCATCACCGCGATGCGATCCGCCTGAAGCACAGTTGCGAGGCGATGAGCGATGACCAGCGTCGTGCGGTCCTGCATCAGTATGTCGAGCGCATCCTGTACCAACCGCTCGCTCTCCGCGTCGAGCGAGCTGGTCGCCTCGTCCAGCAATAGGATCGGTGGGTTCTTCAGTATCGCTCGGGCAATCGCGATTCGTTGCTGCTGACCGCCCGAGAGCCGGGTGCCACGCTCGCCGAGAAAGGTGTCGTAGCCTTCGGGCAGCTGCTGTATGAATTCGTCTGCAGCGGCTGTTGCTGCGGCCGCCTCGATCTCCTCCGCTGTCGCGTCCGGGCGACCATAGCGAATATTCTCGCGTGCCGAGATCGCGAACAGCACAGTGTCCTGTGGAACGAGACCGATACGGGCGCGAAGATCCATCGGCAATACCTGCGCGATATCGATACCGTCTATCAGAATCTTCCCCTCGGTCGGATCGTAAAATCGGAGCAGCAGTTGAAAAATTGTTGTCTTGCCGGCGCCGGAGGGCCCGACGATTGCGACGGTCTCTCCGGGCTCTACTTTCAGGCTGAAGTTTCTGATCGCTGCTGTTTCCGCTCTCGATGGATAGCTGAAGGACACATTCTCTAGTTCGATACGTCCTTCCCCCTGCGCTGGAAGCGGCAGCGGATTCTCGGGCGGAGCAATGTTCGGCTCTATACTCAGAAGCTCCATCAGACGCTCCGTCGCCCCGGCGGCCCGTTGTACCTCTCCCCACATCTCGCTCAGCGAAGCCGCGGAGCTTGCAACGAAAACCGCGTAAATAACGAACTGGCCCAGCTCGCCGGCGGACATCTCGTCTGCCAACACAGCCTGCGCGCCGATCCAGAGGACAATGGTGATTGCGCCGAATACTGTGAGGATAGCGAGCGCGGTAAGCAGCGCGCGACTCTTTATTCGTTGGATGGCAGTCGTAAACGTCTGATCTACTGCGGCCGCGAATCGCTCGCTTTGCAGTGACTCGAGCGTGAACGCCTGGACGGTATGAACAGCGTTCAGCATCTCGCCGGCAAGGCCGCTGGAGTCCGCGACGCGATCCTGCGTTGCGCGCGACAGGCTACGAACCCGGCGTCCGATGGCGATAATTGGGACAATAACGACCGGGACAAGCACGATGATCAGGCCCGTCAGGGATGGGCTCGTGACGGCGAGCATCGTTAGACCACCGACCAGAGTCAGTGAGGTGCGTAGCGTGATGGAGAGCCCGACTCCGGCAATCGATTGGACGAGCGTTGTGTCAGTCGTCAGGCGGGACAGCACTTCGCCGGTCTTGGTTACTTCGAAGAAAGCGGGGTCCATCCGTATGACATGCCGGTACACGGCTTCACGTAGATCTGCAGCGATCCGCTCTCCCAGCCACATGATGAGATAGAAGCGCATGGCCGCGAACAGGCCGAATACGATAGCGACCAGGAACAGCCACAGGAAGTAGCGATCGATCGCGGTCGAATCTTCAGCCGACAGCCCCGCGTCGATCAGATAGCGGACGGCTATCGGAAAAGCGAGCATTGCCGCTGCTGCGGTGACGAGTGCGAATAGCGCCAGCGTGAGCCGGCCGAGATAGGGTCTGATGAACGGCAACAGAGCGAGCAAGGGGCGCGCTGAGCGTGTCGTCGGTCGCTCGGTTGCTGAGGAATCTACCATTGTCGGCGATCATGGCATGTTCCTATGATCATGGCACGTGCGGATCTCGTCCGCTGGCCCCGAAGCGCGTTGGCTGTGGCGGGATGAGGAGCCTCTGCCCGTCTAGTGCGCCTCGTTCCTGTCTGCCTGGCCTCTTAGCTTGCCCACCGGTGTATCCTAGCCGTCTGTCAACAAATCGGCGACGGCGTCGCGATCGGCAAGCGTATGGAAGGAGCCTTCTCCGGATTGTCTCCGGCGCCCACAGGTGCCGGCACTAATGCCCGGCCAGTGTTGCCGAAACAGCGCCTGGACCGCCTCGTCGAGCTGCGCGTAGCTGGTTGCCAGCGTTTCCTCATCGGAGAATTCGAGTTCTCGCTGAGCGATGATGTCTCCGGTGTCTATGCCCTCATCGAGGTAGTGGATAGAGACGCCTTTGGGTGTCTCTTCCAAAAAACTCCAGAGATTCGGGTCCGCTCCGCGGTTCCACGGCAGAAGCGAGATGTGCAAATTGACCGCCGGTCCGAAAATGCGCTCAAGCATGGGACCTTTGAGAATATGTCGATAGCCGAAACTGACCGGCGACGTTACAAGGTTGTCGTCGAGAAATTGCGAATCGATCGGCTTCTCGTAGTGCACTACGGATCGTTGCTGCGCGCTTAGCCATTCCAGCAGCGGCGAGTTCGCAGGTCCCAGGAATAACGTCGTCCCTATCGAGCTGTTCACCTAGCGAACCTTGAAGAGCGGTACCAGGGGCTCGGTGCGCAGGTGGTCGCGAACGCTTCCTGCAATCGCCTGTTCCCCGATTCGCGGCAGCAGCTCTTCATAAACTGAAAGAAGCCTCTCTATATCCGAACCACTGTGCGCGGCACTTAAGTTATGTGTGCCCAGGAAAAGTATGCCGCTGGCGAAGAGTTCCTGTAGCAGTAGCGTCCGGGTTTCGTCGGAAGGCGTTTTTTCGGTCGGGGAGACGTGGAGAAAGCTCCAGCTGGGATGACCGCTCACGGAAAATACGTCTTCAAGATTGTGTTCTTGTATCAGCCTGGCCAGGTTGTCCTGAAGCTGCGTGCCCGTCTGCGCCAGCGCGTCCGGAACGTTGTCGCGTTCGAGCTTCACCAGCACAGAATTTGTGGCGGCAAGCGACAGCGTTTCACCCCCGAATGTGCCGGAGAAAAAGATCTCTTCCATCAGCTGCATGATCTCCGACCCGCCAACGACGGCGCTGATCGGATGACCGTTGCCCATGCCTTTACCAAATGTCGCGAGATCCGGAGTGACATCGAAAAGCGTCTGCGCGCCTCCGAGGTGGAATCGGAAGCCGGTAATGGTCTCGTCGAGGATCAGTAGTGCGCCATGTGCGTGAACGAGTTTCTTTACTTCGGCTAAATAGCCATCGTCGGGGAAGAACGCACTCATCGGTTCCATGATGACGGCTGCGAACTCGTGATCGTGACTCTCCAGTAGTTCCTGTAGTGCGGGGAGATCTTTGTAGGGCTGTCCGTCGTCAAACAAATGGGGCAAATCTAACTTTAGATTAAGCGAGTGTTTTGCTCGTCAATTTCATGTTACGCGGCGTATCGTTGATAGTGCAAACGACGTTTCGCGATGGTCCTTCGTTTGATCCTTTCTCTCTTGGCTAGTATTGATTGCCCTCGCCCAAAGTAAACGTCGGCCGGCGTCAGATTTTTCAAGCTCTCATGGTATCGCCGATGATTGTAGTGTTCGACGAACGCGTCGATCTGTTTTTCAAGGTCACCGGGTAAGAAGTAATTCTCCAGCAATATCCGGTTCTTCAGGGTCTGATGCCAGCGTTCGATCTTGCCTTGCGTCTGCGGATGATACGGGGCGCCGCGAACGTGGCTCATCTGATTGTCAGTGAGCCAGTCAGCGAGGTCACTCGAGAGATAACTCGAGCCATTATCCGAGAGTAATCTTGGCTTATGCGCGACATCAGCCTGATTGCAGCCCGACGCCTGCAAAGCAAGCTCCAACGTCTCGGTCACATCGCTGGTCTTCATCGTCGTACACCGCTTCCAGGCAATCACATAGCGGGAGAAATCATCCAGAATGGTGGACAGATACATCCAACCCCAACCGATGATCTTCAAGTACGTGAAGTCCGTCTGCCACATCTGATTTACAGCCGTGGTCTTGTCTTTGAACTCACTGGCGGCCTTCATGACAATGAAGGCCGGGCTGGTAATCAGGTCATGCGCCTTTAGAAGGCGGTAGGCCGAACTCTCAGAGACAAATTAACCCTCGGTATCGGTAAAGGTAACGGCCAACTCGCGCGGGCTCAGCTCCGGTCTGTCCAGTGCCAACTCTAGCAACTGATCCCGGATCTTATCGGGGATGCGATTCCAGACCCTTACAGGCAGTGGCGCTTTGTCTTTCAGGGCATCCTGTCCTTCAACACGATAACGCTCATACCAGCGGTAGAAGGTGGCACGGGGAATACCGAGCATGCCCAGTGTCTGTTTAGCCGGAAGGTACGATCGCTCGACCAACCGGATAATCTCAAGCTTCTCTGTGGCGGGGCATCTCATTCTGGCTCGCCCCATCCCCGATCATGCTTTTTTTGAGCAACCGTAGTTCCAGGGTTTGTTCCGCGACCACTTCTTTGAGCTCTCGAGCTTCACGTCGCTGGGTGACGACCTCGCCGGTATTAGCTTGTCGGACAATATCCCCGGCCAGGCGTTTCTTACCGGCCTCCATAAAGTCCTTGGACCATTTGTAGTACAAGCCCTGGGCAATGCCTTCTCGCCAGCACAGCTCAGCGATACTGTCTTCGCCGCGCAATCCATCCAGCACAATGCAAATCTTCTCCTCCGCACTGTACTGCTTACATGTCTTGCGTTTGATGTCGTTAATCGTGCTTTCTGACGACGATGGTCGTCCTGCTGGTTTCTGTCTCATCTCAACTCCTCTGGTTAGGATGAAAAAAAACACGCTCTTAAACTAGAACTATATCTGTCCCATAGGCGCTGACGTCAAACAGGGCGGCTGATCAGGACCCGAGGGACGCTAGAAGTACCAACGTCCGGAGACACCGAAGCTGCTACCGACATCCTGCGTAATAATCTGGACGTTCTGTCCGGTGCTACTCACCTGGGTGAACTCTCTGGATTCGTCGAGGATATTGTCGAGGGTAATCTGAACCTCGATACGGTCAGTCGGGAAGAACTTGTATACAAGACCAAGTGAATCGAACGGTTGCTCGTAGGCATCATCGTTGAGACCGGTTCCAGCGTAGAAAATGCGCTCCCCGAATGCGTTGTAATTCAGGTAGACGCTATGCAAACCGTTCGGCGAGTCGTATCCAAGCGTCGTGTTCACTACCCACTCAGAGTGACCCGTCATTCGCCGCGTCAGATTCGTCAGATCGGAAGACAGCGACGGATCGATGACGACTTCGGAATCACTAAGAGTAAGATTACCGGTTATGAATAACCCTCCTGGGAGTGTCTTCAAAGCCTCGAACTCGAGTCCGTAGATCTCACCCGATTCCGCATTCGTAAATCCAAGCACAACATCGTCGTCTGAACCGGCGGAGCGAATCTGCTCGATCGGCGACTGGATTTC
Organism: Candidatus Rariloculaceae bacterium; assembly: GCA_045561025.1. Classification (GTDB taxonomy): domain Bacteria; phylum Pseudomonadota; class Gammaproteobacteria; order Steroidobacterales; family Rariloculaceae; genus SMWC01. Next base: position 128,427 of record JBJKYM010000008.1, on the reverse strand, counting down.
CTTAAAGAAAGCAGAAACCGTGAAGCTGTCACCGCCACCGTAGAAGACCTCGGAACGGATCTCGAAGTTATCGATCGGTGATGTCGTCAGGTCGGGATTTCCCCGTACCCGAACATCGAGTTCAGGGTCGATATAGATAACATCTGCTACTTCGCGCAAGTCCGGGCGCACAATAGACTCGCCGTAGCTCATACGAACCTGATACTGATCGGATCCGAACAGACCGTCGCCGCTATAGGTGACTGCCAACGACCCGTAAATATCATCTTCCTTCATCGCTAAGCGCTGATCCGGATCGCTGATCTCATTTTGCAGATTAACAATACTCGTGCCGGAGAAATCGAGCAGATCGATGGGTAGCACCGCCTGCTGAAACGCCTCGTAGCGCCCTCCGGCCGTGAATCGCCAGTTTGTGAACTCGAGGTCGAACATTCCGTAGCCGGCGTCGACCTTTTGCGCGCCCACATAGCTCTCTGTACCGAACTGCGTGCCCAGCGAAATATCGAAGCCATTCTCTACTCGCAGGTTGTCGGAACCAAGAACATCACCGGGTCCGCCGGACAACCGCGCCGACTGGACGCCTACAGAGTTCAAATTGATGTTGTAGCCGCGATAATCACGATCCTTTTTCATTCCCCACCAACCGCCGGAAAGCGTCAGGTAAGCGGTATCCAGTTCGATCGGCAGAACAACATCGCCACCCCAACTGGATTGGTTATCTTCGAGATCCAGGAACGAGAACTGGCCGGAGGACGTCGTCGCCAGTAGCTGCGAGGACAGCTCCGCGCCGGTATTCTCGTCGAGTAGTGCACCGCCCTGAAAATCAGTCTGGTTCGGGATATCCGTCGTCGCCTTGCTCTCAGAGAAGAACCAGTCGAACTCGATATCCCTCAGACCAACCCTGTCGAGGAGGTCGCCGAGCACCGGCGTGTCGAGGAAAGCATGCTGACCTGAAATCTGACTGGTCGTGAGCTCTCTATCTTCCAGTCGTGCCGAATAGTTGAGCTTCTGATCCGGGAACTCGTTGTTGGGATCGAAACCGCGGGAGATGCTGGCCTGAGCCTCGTCCGTCGCCAGCACATACGATGAGAATTCAAGGACATGGTCTCCACGGTAGTCCACGCCGACACTCAGTGCGCCAACCGTTCGTTCCTCGTAGGTTGTACGCTCGATGTCTTGAAAGGTTCCGTTGAAATCTCCAACACCTCGGCTGGGATCACCTACGCCTTCGCGACGCTGATCCTCGTTGCGGTATCTCTGACTGGACGTCGCATTGAACAGCGCGCCTACACGCCAGTCCTGGTTCAGATCCCAGGAATTTCCCAGCGCCAGCCTGATACTCTGGTCGGGATCCAGCTGCTGTCGGGTCGCGGCTACATTCGTGTTCAGGCTGTCGATAAGCGTCTGATGAATTCCCTGAGCGGAGGAAATCGTTGCGAGGGGATCAGTGCCCCGCAGGGAATTAAAGATGTTGGAAACGCTAATGTCACCTTGATAGTCGTTTATCGCGTTGCTGATTGCGGCGGGCAGCTGCGTTCGTGAGCCAGGAAATTCCAGGCCTTCACCGCTGCTCTCTCCATTGGAGCCAACACCAAGTCTTACAGACGCGACTAGATCGCTGGGAAAGTTCGTCGTGCGAATATCGACGACGCCACCACCGAAGTTCGCGGGCTGATCCGGCGACGGCGCCTTCTGAACCTTAATAGACTCTACAATCGATGTCGGAAACAAATCCAGAGGAATAACGCTTCGCGTCAACTCCGGTGACGGCACCGCGGCGCGATTTACGGTCACGCTGGAATAGCGTTCTCCCAGACCTCGAACATAAACGAACTTTCCGTCTATCACGGTCAATCCCGGTACTCTCCGCAGCGCCGACGCGACGTCAGGATCAGCGGCACGCGCAATGACATCTGCACCCAGAAAGTCCGCAGAATACGGAATGGAGAGCCGTTCCTTGACAAGCGATTCCTGTGCGTTGAGAAATCGGCCCGTGACAATGACCTCTTCCATGGCCGCCGCCTGTGCGGTCGGATCAGAAACCTGTATTCCCGAATCTTCCTGCGCATTGACCTGGCCGATGCAGAAAACGGTCGCGATGACTGATGTCATCGCAACCGTAACGTTTCTCAGTTGCTTATTGTTGTGCATAGTCATCTTCATCCTTCGAACGCAGGTGAGCTAAGGAACCAGCTGCTCAGTAAGTCCCACGGTCCAGTCGGCCAACCAGTCGTCTCCGGCGTTGGCGCCACCGAGGTAAGTGGGATTTTCAAAACTGCCTCCGAGCGCCGAAGCGTCAAAGAGCTGAGTCGTCTGATCGAATATCACGCCACCAATGGAATCCGTCAGTAGGTCGAGCGTCAGATAACCACGAGTACCAACACCTCCATCGATAAGGGATGCAGGCAGATTGACGGCTTCCACGACGTTGTTGGCATTGGTATTCAGAGGCATCTGCGGTGAACCGTCGCCACCACCCAACCAGATGCCCAGATCGAATCCGGCATTGGCGGGGTCAGTATTCACCTTGGTCGGCTCGCCACAAGCGATCAGGTTGCTGATGGCAATACTCGTACCCGCCTGAGCCGCATCGATCGTCTCCGGCCCCTCGGAATCGTCAAGCTCGACACACTCGTTCGTAGCCATGGCGAGTTCGCTGGACGTTACCAGCGAGTTATACATCTCGAAGTATGTGCCTTCACGAAATAGCGGGCCTTCAGAATCACCCTTGGAACTCGGGTTGGTGCCGGCATTTTCATCCACGTTCGACGTGGCGCAGGTCAGATTCGAAATACGGAGTTTCGTCGTCGGTGTGAAACTATCTGCGCGGTTTCCACCGGTGTTATCTCCCTCGATACATCGGTTCGCACCGGAGGTATGCACGACGACAGCGTACTGGATGTCGCCGTTGTAGCCCTCGGAATAGTCAATTGAGTCATCGCCGACGTTCACGGCGACGATATGGTCCATGCTTACCGCTCCACCGAACATCTCGAAGCCATCGTCCTGGGACGTGTAGACCTGAACATGGTCAATTGTCGTTCCGCTACCGACCCCATTCAGGGTCAGAGCGTTCAGTTCATCTCCATCGACAACCTCGAATCCGGCGTGCTTAATCACGACATAACTAAGCGCTCCCGAGTTCTCGGCGTTGTTGGCACCACCGTAGGTAGCCGGTCGCCCCTCGGAAGTTACGTGGCAGTTGTGGACATTATTAGCGGTAGGCGCGAAGTCACTAATCGTTCCGGCGCCCGAGCCACTCGGCGTACCGTCGTGACACTTGTTTGTCTGACCATTGCCGTTAATCTGCAGGCCACCCCACAATCCCCGATCGCTCTCGGTCGCGACGCTAAGAATTGCGTCCTCGTCCGCAGTGAAAGCGATCGGGTTCATCGCATCACCGACGGCGAAGATCTGCGATCCTCGCGCAATTCGTAGATAGCTATCGGCGGCCTGAAAGACCATCGTGTTACCCGCAGCAATTGTGAGGCTCGTGCCTTCACCTTCCTGAGGAATTCTCTTACCCGTCGCTGCCGCATTGGCATCAACGTCTTCGCCGATGTGCAGACTATCTTCGAAGATATGCAGCCCACCGAAATTTGGAAACGTGATCGCGCTAACAGTTATAGGACGGGTGTCGCTGACGAAAAGCGAGTCGTAGAAGCAGTTGCCGTTAGCGTCCACCGCTCCCTGAAAGGTCTGACCTGCCTCGACGTAACTCGCGCAGGGATTATCAGCAACCGGGCCTCCACCGCCACCTGAAACCGAGTTATCAATCGTCGTCGGGTTCAGCGTTATATCTCCGCTGTCACAGCCCGCGAGAAGTATCGCGGCAAGACTGAGCGCGGCTGCATTCCTGATGGTCATTAGATTCTTCTCCACATCTTTTCTTTTGGACTAAGTTACGGCATCGCCGCGTGTGAGAGATACTTTACGGGCACAATGTTGAAATAATGTGAAACCAATGTTTCGAAGTAATTACAGAGCAATCGGATCCACTTCCCTGCTAATCGGCCGGACCTGGCCCCCGGGCTTGCCTCGCGAGAAGCGATAGCCGAAGCCTCGTACTGTTTCAATCAAATGAGCGTAGCCGTAGGGATCCAGGTTGCCTCGCAGACGCCGAACGTGGACGTCGACCGTTCGTCGGCTCGCGTTGATCGTGCTGGGCCAGGCATTACTCAGTAGCTCCTCACGACTAAACATTCGACCAGGGTTCTCTATAAAGAAAGCCATGAGCCTGAACTCGGTAGGGGACAGCTCCACATACTCGTCGTCCACGAATAGCCTATGGCTCGTTCGGTCGAGCACAACTCCGCTCGCGTTCTCGTCCGCGGAAGCTTTCTGCCGCGCACGGCGAATGCTTACATTGACGCGCCCTACAAGCTCTTCCGTAACGAATGGGATAGCGAGGCAGTCGTCTGCACCATGCTCAAGAGAGATAAATGCGTCCTTTATATGGATCTTCGGCGCGAGAACGATGACCCGCGATGCTACCGTCTTGGCGGTGGTGCTGAGCGCAGAAAGCGTAGCCTTGACTTCAGATTCTGAAGTCCACGGCAAGAGAATCACGGTCGGCGACGTATTTTTGAGACTCTGCCAGGCCTCCTCCAGGCTGGTGTCTTCTTCTACCGAGTAGCCGGCAGTTCTCAGCGACTCCAGCACCATTTCGCTCAGAGTTGCGTCTTCTTGAATTAGGAATATTTCGGCACCCATGCTCAATTACCAGACTAGTAGTCTGGTTTAGTAAGCCACAGGCGCGTTGCAATTATTTTACGGTTTTATTACTACTCTGTTACAGCGCTGCAGCACTTCCACCAGCCCAACACCTGTCGATCCGGACGGCGGTTTGGTGTGCATCAGAAGGGCTAGTGTGCGCGCGAGATCGATGGTTTCTGCCGGCCGGGCTATCCGCTGTGCCGGTATTCCCGCTCCGGCGAAGATGATGGGAACATGGGTATCGTAGCTCCACGGAGAACCATGCGTCGCTGCAACAGTCAGCCCGTCAAAGTCGTTAATAAAGCGATGGGGATCGTAGACCACGTAAATGTCGCCGGACCGATTCGGGCTGTAGTTCCGCAGCACGGAGTCGACTATAGGCAGATCAGGCGTCCTGCCTTCACGCAGAGCAGTGCTCAAGACCGCCAGCGCGACAGACATCCTGGACTCTCATCTTTACGAGATCACAGGCCCGTAGCTTGCTATCTATAGCGAGATTAAAGAGCTCTAGATCCCGCGTTCGGCCGGCGATCTGCAGCCGAACCCGAATTGCCCAAATATCCTTGAGCTTCAAGGGTGGCTTCTACCCGACAAGCTTTCGCGAACTATTTTGCTTCTTACTCCGTTGGATTTCTTCCTGAAGCATGAACGACTCCTTTAGCAGTATGTGGTGTGGGAGAAGTCACCTTGGGACCTGTAACGTGGAAGCGCTTTGTCTTGGTCGCGTTTCCTGGGCGATATCGAGACAAATCCGAAGAGCCTGGAGCAATATGCGCGGAACGGATTTTTTCTGCCCCAATGCAGCAATCCACGGGATAGCGGGGGTAGTAAGGAAAAACTACAGGTTTAGCGAAAGATGCGGCCCTTTTTGCGCCCCCCCCAGAGCGGAGAAACTCCGATACTCCCCCCCCCGTGCCTTCAGGCCGGCTGGGAAATCGCTCTGATTCAGGCTGGCTTCTGCCTCTTGAGAGTAACAACGTTGTCGCTATCTCGAAGGCCTTCGAGATAGTCAGCCCAAGCCTGCATCATCTTTCGGCGTTCATCGAGACGAGTGCTGCGATTGTACGCAGCGGCCACCGGATTGCGTATGGTATGAGCAAGTTGCAGCTCAATGACTTCCGGCGGGTATCCCAACTCATGCAGTAGCGTACTGGCCGAGCTTCGAAAACCATGCGCCGTGTGTTGATCTGGACTAATTCCCATATTGCGCAAGGCGTAATTCATGGTGTTCTCACTAATGGGCCTGCTCGGTCGTAGCCCAGGGAACACAAGATCCTGACCGCTCGTAATCTCACCTAGATCACGCAATATGATGACCGCCGCATCACTCAGCGGTACCAAGTGTTCTCGCCGCATCTTCATGCGCTCAGCCGGTACGACCCAGCTTCCGGCGTCGAGATCGAATTCCGACCATCGAGCAAGGCGTAACTCCGACGGTCGTGTGAACAACAAGGCCAGAAGTTGCAGTGCCGCCCTTGTAGATGGCTCACCACCGTAGGCGTCGATAGTTCGTAGCAACGCTCCGAACGCCCTTGGCTCGGTGATCGCCGAACGGTGCTTAACAATCGGTGGTATAAGAGCACCTGACAAATCAGCGGCTGGATTCCGCGAGGTCTTCCCAATCGAAATTGCGTAGCGAAAGATTCGGTTGGCAATCTGGCAGCAACGTTTCGCAGTCTCATGAGCGCCTCGGGCCTCAATCGTCCGTATCGCTTGCAGCAGGTCCGGAGGCTGAATCGCCGTAACTGACCGCTTCCCCAGCTTGGTGAACAACAATTCGAGAGTCTGCTTGTTTCTGGAGTAAGTTGACGGTGCGAGCCTGGACTTCTGCCTCGCCAGCCATTCGCGAGCGAACACCTCAAAAGTCTCAGTACTGACCTGCCTTTCGGCCCGCCGCTCAGCACTCGGATCTAAACCTCGGTCTAGCAGCCTACGGGCATCATCCCGCAAGGCGCGAGCCTCCTTTAGCGTCTGTCGTGGCCATACACCGAGCGCCAGCAGCTTCTCAACGCCCTGATAGCGGTACTTGTAACGCCAGTACCGGGCTCCCTTGGGCGTTACTAACAGATAGAGCCCTCCGCTGTCGGACGCCTTATATTGGCGCTCAGAGGGCTTCAGGGCCTTTATCGAGGCCTGTGTGAGCATCAGGTACCCCCATGTACCCCCGGCTGATAATGAACAGACCTGGATGCCTAAGGACCAATATTTTTCTTATGTATAAGGTTTTCTGGACGATGTCGGTCCTGTTTAGACCTTATGGAATGTGGGTATGGCGCGGCTGGCAGGATTCGAACCTGCGACCCCTGGTTTCGTAGACCAGTGCTCTATCCAGCTGAGCTACAGCCGCGTAATTTCCTAACCAGCTGCCGTCACGAGAATCGGCGCCAGAGCTGCCCCGCCTCGCTAGAGATGATCACGGAAGCCGCTATTGTACTGTTCGTCGAAGGGCAAAGCCTAGAGCCCTGGATTTTGGGCTATTCGAACAGCGACAGATCAGCGTGCTCGCGGAGGTAATCGCCCAGATGCTCTTTGTAACAGGCCGTGACGCGGCGCGTCATCGGACCGCCCCCGGGTGGAAACTCAACCTCTGTTCCGTCCCTGAGTCGCAAACTGACGACCGGCATGACCTCCCGCGTCGCGCTGGTAATGAAACACTCCGTCGCCGCGGCCAGCTCCTCCGCGGAGATATCCCTCTCCGAAGTCGCGACATCGCGCTCCCGACAGGCCTCGTGAACCGCTATTTTGGTCAACCCGCGCAGATGCCCTACTGTCGGCGCCGGCGTAACCATCTCGCCGTCGATAACGAAAAACACATTACTGTTGGACGCCTCCGTAACCAGGCCAGCATCGTTCAGCATGACGCAATCATCAGCCCCCAGCTCCCGTGCCTGAATAACACCCAACACATTGTTTAAATAGTTACCGCCCTTGATATTCGGGTCGAGCGCATCGCTCGGATTCCTCAGCACATCCGGAATGGCGAGTTTGACTCCAGCGCTGTAGTGCTCTACAGGCCAGTCATGTAGTTCTTTAACAATGACCACGTAGCGCGCCGTCAGACTCGGACTCGGAAAAAGATCAACCGGGCCTTCACCGCGCGTGACGGTGTAACGAACATAGACATCCCGTCCGAGCGCCGCCGCGTTGGTCAACAGGACGGTCTGGCGGATCTCCTGCCTCATCTGCTCTTTCGTCAGACCGATCTGCATGTGAATCAATCTTGCGGAATTCTCGAAGCGCTCCCAGTGCTCGTCGTAGAAGAGCGGAACCCCGTCGTAGGTTCGGAAGACTTCGTAGATAGAATCGCCATAGAGAAAACCGCGATCCATAACCGGTATACGCGCGTCGGCCGTTGTCGAGATCGAGCCATCGACATTCGTCATGCTCTGAAACTCGCTCACGAGAGATATCCTCGATTCATCCCTCGGAGATTACTCGAACACCGGGGTTCCGGCTAGGCGTCGACAGGCAGGCTGGCTTTTATTATCTCGGTCGCATCCGCTGTGCTCTCTACCCGATAGCTGCCGACACCGATCGGCACAACCGCCGACTCTCCCTGGCGAAGATCGCCCAGTGAGCGGCCGTCCTGTGCTACGACTCTGGCACTTCCACCGATAGCGAACAGAAAATGCGGTGCCTCCTCCGGAACCTCAACAGCTACGGATGAGCTCGGTCGCAGATGTTCGACCCGGAATGCGGCAGAGTCTACGGAGCAGAATACTCCGGCACGCTCTGCAACGGGCGTGGGTTCTACGATGTATTCGTCGCTAGATGTTGCCTGCAGATTCAGCGCGGCGATCGCCGCCTGGATATCGATGTCACGTATCGGAAAGCGAACGTTGTCCCAGGCACGAAAGGTTGGTCCCGGCCGGCGAATTTCCAGCGCTAGAACCTCCTTCTTCTCAGGGTTGCCCAATGCGTGAACCTCGGCTGAAGGTTGCTTCCCTGTTTCCGCAGTAATCCGTTGTGGGTTCGCGTTGTAGATTACCTGCCCCGGACTCACGGGTATCTCGTTCATCGCGTCGAGAACGTGCCAGTAGAGGATCTTCAACTCCACCAGACACTCGCGAAGTTCATCGCCGTTCAGTTCGCCCGCTTCGAAGCTCTGCGCTATAGCTTCGAAGCCAGTCTCGCGTTCAGCAAACCAGGGTGAAACCAGCTCCTGTATTGCATCAGCGCTGAGCACGCCTGCCAGCATGGCCTGCAGAGTTTCCTGACGCCGTCGGCCATCGATGAGCCTTTCGCTGAGTTCGCCAGGGTCTATATCTTCGCGAAAGCCGACGCGTAACGTTGCACCAGGCTCGGCATCAATAATGACGTACACCTCGGTGTTCCCCTCCGGATGCCCCTGTACGGAGAGCAGTTCTTTCACATTGAGCAGCTTCGGAAGCAGCGGGATACAAGCGCCGAAGCGCGCTGCGAAATCGCGGCCGAGCAAACCGTCAGCCTGACGTTCGATCGCAGTCGCGAGGCTGACATCGGAACCGTCGGCGAATCGCAACAGACTCGGATACTGTCGGGCTTCCGCGTCGTCGTTGAATGCGGCGATCTCGAATGCCTCACCGAGAGGGGCTGCGCTCGAGACATTCTGGTCGAGCCCCTTGAACTCGCGGATGCGGCTACCACCCCAGGGCCGTTCAACGCAGTTGTCCCTGAGCGGCTTCAGCAGACTCGACGCCACGCGGGCCAGTGTTTCCTCATCCCCGTCCAGCAGAGCCTGGGCTTCGGTTAGCGCATCACACAACTCATTGTCCTTTATGGAAAAACTACATAATTATGCCACGAACCGATCCCCCAAAACGTAACTCCGTACCGGTCCACCTTGAACAATCCGCGTAGCATCTTAGCTCTGTAATAGTTGATTGCGGCTGGCGAAATCTATGTCGAGTTCCAGAGAAGTTATAGCCGAGGCCCTTAGCCTGATCCAGAGTGCTCTGGAGAAATCAGAACAAGAGGTTCTGGAACTTCGTGCTGAACTCGAACGCAAGCCTCCCTCCAAGAGCTCTCTCGAACAGCGTCTCGACGTGATCACGCATCGGCTGGAGAAAGCCGAACAGGATCGCGAAAGCTGGGAGACGGAAGCGAGCCAACGTGAAGAACTGATTGAAAATGCGAACGCGAAGATCGATCAGTTGAAAGCGCGGCTAGAGATCGCGGAATCCGGCCCGGACAAACTTACCAAAAAAGAAGTTAACTACTGGCGCGCCAAGGCCGAGTCCTTCGATCAGGAGACGGCAGAGTACAAAGCGCGACTCGTCGCGATGCGTCACGAGTTGAACGCAAGGGACGACGAGCTTGCGGAGCTTAGAGACGTAGCGACCGAGAATAGCGAAGCTGCGTCGCGCGCAGCCGACTGGCTGGATGAGCTCAATGACGCAACGGTTCGCACAAGGGTTTACCAGGAAGAGCTGGCCGCGGCCAGGCCGAACAACACCAGCTCAGCAATGAGCAAAACGCGCTCGACGAGACGTTACAGGAATGGGAGGCAGAGCTCCGCGAGCAAGCAGCCCAACGTGCGCTTCTCGAGGCCGAAAACGCGCGCCTGAACGAAGAAGTCGCCGAGGAGAGAGCACGTTCCGAGGCGGCAGGTGAGTTGGCGAACGACAGACTCGATCTACTCACGAAGACACGCGAGCAGTTCGAGGAAGTTGAGGAGTGCTTCGAAGAGCCCGAGTGGCACCGAAGAAATTCCGCTCATTTCGAGCGAATCGTTCAGCGACGCAAAGGCTTAATCTTCGCCCTGATCGCAGAGATAAGAGCGAAGACCAAATCGAACAATGCCTTGAAGGCCGGTCTCGATAGTTTCCGCCGCTACAAGGCCGCGGCACCGGAGACCGAACAAAAACTATTGTCAGAGACCGAGCAACTTAAGTCGGCGCTCGGCGAAGCCAGAGAAAAACTGGAGCGCGCAGAAGGCGCAACAAGTAACCAACGAAGGCTCTCCGATAGTGAGCAGCGGGCCAATGAACTCGATGAGAAAGTAAAGACGCAGTCCGAACTGATCGCCTCTCTCGAGGAAGAGATCAAGTTAGCGAAGGTTGTACAGACTGATCTAAGACAAAAGGTCGTCGACGCCGAGAGTCAGTTCTCGGAGAAACAGATGTCGATGGACAAGGCTGCGGCTTCATCTCATGCCAGTACCGAGAATGACCGACTGATGATCGATGCGCTGGAGCGAGAAACAGCGGAGCTTCGCGAGAAGCTCGAGAATCAAGGCGGTGGGGGAGATCTCAGCGCCGAGCTTGATAAGTATGTGAAGAAAATTCAGGAACTAACCGAAGAGTCCAACGCCTGGAAACGCAAGCACGAGTTTCTCGCAACCGACGCGCCCGAGGCGTACCAGACTCAGGCGGTTGCCGAGAAATAGTCCAGTTTCGACCGCAGCTGCGGTTCGATGTCCCGCCTTACTGTAGCCAAATCCGATACGTCGCTGATCTGACCGAGTTGTGTCACTTCCAGGTCCTGATATCCGCAGGGATTGATTCGTTCGAACGGTTCCAGATCCATACTCACGTTTAGCGCGAGGCCATGATACGAGCAATATCTGCGAACGCGAAGACCAACAGCCGCTAGTTTCCTACCCTCAACGTAAACTCCCGGCGCATCACGCCGGCCATAGGCCTCAACGCCATATCCCGCGACTGTAGCGATTACGGCTGCTTCCAGCGCCTCTACCAGTCCGCGTACCGTGATTTTCAATCGACGAAGATCGATGAGCGTATAGATTACGAGTTGCCCGGGCCCGTGGTAGGTCACCTGACCTCCGCGGTCAATCTTCACAACCGGAATTTCCCCCGGCGCGAGCAGATGGGCGCTATCGCCATTCAGGCCCAGCGTATAGACGGGTGGATGTTCGACGAACCAGAGTTCGTCGGTGGTCTCGGCATCCCGCGTGTCGGTGAAACTCTTCATCTCCGCCCAGACGGCGCGAAGAGGTTGCAATCCCAGGTCGCGACTTAGGAGCGAGCTCACAACACCATCATGATGTCGTCGCTCTCGCAAAGCTCCTGGTACAGGGCATCGACCTGCTCGCGGCTATCTGCCTGAATGGTGATCGTTAGGCTCGTGTAGCCACTATCACGGCTGAGTTGTTCTCTGATCTGATCCGTCAGCGCTGAACAGTGCGAGTTAACGATCTGAACAACCGACTCTCGGAACCCGGCGACGTTTCGACCGAATACCTTTATCGGCAGATCACACGGAAACTGAAGTAACGAGTCTTCTTGCACGTGGAATCGAGACTATTCAAGCCACAAAGTGATTTCGTCCTTGATACGGGTCCAGAGACTGGCCTGGCCGATTGCGCCCAGCGTCATCAGGGGCACGGTCGCTACCTCTGCTCCATCGAGAGAGACATGGACTTCACCGACCTGCATACCCGCCTCAATTGGAGCGCTCAAGTCGGCAGTCAGATCCATTTCGGCTTCCAGCGCGTCATAGCGACCACGCAGAACCGTGATATGGAGATCTTCAGTCGGCCCCAGCGCGACCTCCTGAGGGTCGCCACCCCACACGCGCGCAGTCGTCACCTCATCGCCGCTCGAATAAAGCTTATGAGACTCATAGAAACGGAAGCCGTAGTTCAGTAACGACTGACTGCCATCCTCACGAGCCTGCGTACTAGCCATTCCGGTGACAACGGATACCAGCCGCATACCGGAGCGCTCCGCGGATGTCACAAGACAGTAACCGGCTGCATCCGTATAGCCCGTCTTCAATCCATCAACCGACTCGTCCCGCCAGAGCAGAGAGTTTCGATTGTGCTGACGAATTTCGTTGTAGGTGAACTCTCGCTCCGAGTAGAAGCTGTAATACTCCGGAAACTCCTCGATGATCGCGTAGGCAAGCGTGCCGATATCGCGCGCGGTCATGTAGTGATTCTCTGCCGGAAGTCCGGTCGTATTCTGGAATTCCGAGTTCGCCATGCCGAGAAGTTCGGCATGATGGTTCATCAGTCCGACGAAGGTCTCTTCAGATCCCGCAACGTACTCCGCAAGTGCGACGCTGGCATCGTTGCCGGACTGGATAATCATTCCGCGCAGCAGATCCTCGACCGAGACACGAGTATCGACCTCGATGAACATGCGCGAACCCTCGGTCCGCCAGGCCTTCTCACTCACGAGCACCTCATCCTGCATCGCAATCTGGTTTTGACGCAAAGCGTGAAACGCCGTATACGCCGTCATCAACTTGGTCAGACTCGCGGGCTCAATACGCTCGTCAGCCTGCGACTCAGCGAGGACCTGGCCACTACCGTAGTCCACCAGAATGTAGCTGCTCGCACCGATCTGCGGAGGCGCCGGTATGGGTACGTCTGCCGCGAAGCTTGAAGCTGCGAGCAGCAATACGGGTATCACCCAGACTCGTCTCATCGGTAATCTCCTCATCGGTAATTTATTCCCACTGATACTTAAGTTGTTGAGGTTGCTTATTGCTCGACGACCAGGCGGCTCTCCGTCACGCCGAGAGAAACCAGCCCCTCGACTACCCTGTCATAGGCATCCAGATCAGCCAACGGTCCAATTCTGACGCGGTGCATTTCGCCCGTGCTACTGCGCTCCGAGACAACAGTGACCTCATCATAGCCACCTGCCTCGAGCCTGCCCACCATTCGCAAAGCGTTGTCGTGCTGACTGTATGCGCCAACCTGCGCGTAGACTCGGCGCAGCGGCGAAGGGTCAATATTCGGGGTGGCAGCTCCCGCTGTCGATATGATCGAGAAACCACCGGAGTCGGCGGACTCTGATTGCGGGTTCTCGCGCGCGAAGACGTTTGTAGGCGTAGGCGCCGGCGCCCCGAGAGCCCGGACCTCGACCATCGCGGTACCAGCGCGTGTCATTCCGAGCTGCTCTGCCGCTGCGTAACTCAGGTCGATTATTCGGTCGTCGACGAAGGGGCCTCGATCATTCACCTTTACGATAATTTGACGCCCGTTGCCCGCATGCGTGACCTCCACCCAGGTCGGCAGCGGCAGTGACTTATGCGCGGCCGTCATCTGATACATATCGTAGGGCTCGCCGCTCGATGTAGGGCGGCCATGAAACTTGTCGCCGTACCAGGATGCGACACCGCGTTCGCGATACCCCGCGCTGGTCTCCATCACGTAGTAACGTTCGCCGAACACCTCATATACGGGTGGGTTACCTCGCTCGCTACGCTCCGGATTGACTATCGCTTCACGCTGCGCATCGTCTGCTGTCGTCGTCTGAACGGGCTGCGAAGAACAACCGGAGAGAAACAGGACGAAGATCGCTACCGCGAGCGCGGGGGAAGTTACCGAATCAGCGACGCTACTTCTCATGCCCCGGACTCCTGGCCGGCCTGAGCCACTAGTTCTTCATAGGCCGCTCGTATTTCCAGACTGAGCTGATGCGCGGCGAGCGCGTACTTTACGCTGCGGTTATAGCGCGTTATCACGCGAAAATTATGGTAGCCGACCCAATATTCCTGGCCATCCTTACCCTCAAGACTGAGAACAGTCGTCGGTGCCGTATCCGGCATGTCAGTTGCGAAGACATATCCCGCCTGACTCGCTGAAGCGACGGTCTCGGTCAGATCCATACTGTTTGCAGGCTCTTCCGCACGTGCATTGCCGGCCAGAGTCGCTCTTGCGGCGACGGACTGCCCCTGCTCCCAGCCGTGAACCTTGAAGTAGTTCGCGACGCTGGCGAACACATCGGACCAGTCGCCCCAGAGATCGCGCCGGCCGTCACCATTCCCGTCAACTGCATAGGCGCGAAAACTCGAAGAGATGAACTGACCGGCGCCCATCGCTCCCGCGTAAGAACCAAGCGTCTCACGCGGATCAATACCCTCTTCCCGGACTAGCAGCAGGAACTCTTCAAGTTCGGATGTAAAAAAAGTGGAACGCGGCGGATACGCGAAAGCCAAAGTACTCAGTGAGTCCAGCACACGATACGAACCGGTCCGTCTGCCGTAGAGAGTTTCTACACCAAGGATTGCGACCAGCATCTCCGGCGCGACACCGGCCTCCGTGCTTGCAGCCCGAATTTGCTCATCGTATTCGAACCAAAACTCGGCACCACCCGAGATTCGTGATTCCGTCAGGAAGATCTCTCGATATTCGTGCCACGGCGCAACTCTCTCAGCCGGCCGCGAGATTGCCTCAAGAATGCTGTCAACGATCTCGGCTTCGCCGAGCAGGCTGACGAGCTCCGCCCGATCAAAGTCGTGAGTTTCGACCATTCGCTCGATGAATTCTGCTCGCGCGGCGTCGACCGCATCCTGGTCGAAGTCATACGCCTGGGAAGCACCGCTAACAGCGAGAATTGCGAGAGATAGACAGAACCGTCGATAGAATCCATTCATGTTGAGAGTAACTTCCTGTTGCCCTGGATCGCAGCGAGCATACCGAAACCAGTCATTAGCGTCACCATTGAAGTACCACCGGCGCTGACGAGCGGCAGCGGGACACCGACGATCGGCAGAAGACCACAAACCATGCCGGCATTTACGAAGACATAGATGAAGAAAGTGAGGCTGAGCGAACCGGCGAGCAAGCGCGTGTAAGTATCCTGCGCCTGAGCTGCGATCAACAGTCCACGACCCACAACAACAAGATAAAGCGCCAGCATCAGGAGCAGCCCGAGCAGCCCGAACTCTTCTCCCATCACGGCGAAGATAAAGTCCGTGCTGCGCTCAGGTAGAAATTCGAGATGCGCCTGGGTTCCGTTCATCCAGCCTTTGCCGAACAGGCCGCCGGAACCCAGCGCGATCTTCGATTGAATAATGTTATAGCCAGCGCCCAGCGGATCGGATTCGGGATTGAGAAACGTCATCACCCGAGCGCGCTGATACTCACGCATGAAATGCCAAAACACCGGAGCTGAGACGAGTCCCATCACGCCCAGAACAGAGATCACGCGAATACTCACGCCGGCGAAAAATACGGCGAAACCGCCTGCCGCGATGACCAGCAGAGACGTTCCGAGATCCGGCTGCTGAGCGATCAGGAATGCGGGCGTAAAAATAATCAGAGCGATGACGAGTAATTGCAATAAAGAAGGTGGTAGCCGTCTATCGCGTAGATACCAGGCGACCATCATCGGGACGGCAAGCTTCAGAAGCTCGGAAGGCTGAAAACGAACGACGCCGAGATCAAGCCAGCGTTGCGCGCCCTGCCCGACAACACCGTTGACCATGACGAGAACCAGCAACCCTACACCCGCGAAGAATACCCACGGCGTCCACATCATCAGTGCCCTAGGAGAGATCTGAGCGACGACAAAGAACGCGGAAAACGCAACGAAGACTCGAATACCCTGTCGCATGAGCAGCGAGGACTCACCACCGACAGCGCTGTACAGGACGACAATACCGAAACCACTGACCGCCAGGAGCGTCACCAGGATCGGCGTATCCATGACGATCGACCGAAACCGAAACGGTTTCAGTACCAGTTCAGGGCCGGCTCCGTACTCAAGGCTGCCGAGGGACATACTCAGCTCCTTCGAAATAGATATCCAGCATCTGACGCGCGATCGGCGCCGCAGTCACGCTGCCGCCACCGCGATTCTCAACAACGACCGCGATGGAAATAGTAGGCGCCTCCGCCGGGGCAAACGCGACAAACAGACCGTGATCCAGGAGTCGTTCATCCAGAGTCTCTGCGTCGTATTTCTCATCCTGGGCGACCGTGTAGACCTGGGCTGTACCGGTCTTTCCGGCTACCAGATATTCGGTCCCACGCATCGAGGTGCGAGCTGTTCCGGACGTATCCTCGGTGACACCGAGCATTCCGTCGTGTATTCGCTGCCAGTGATCCGGCTCAATGGAAAGAGGTAATAGAGCCTCGGGCTCTCGTAAGCTGATCTCGCCGCTAACGCCGTCTTCCTGCGCCGTTACCAGACGCGGTTTATAAGTCATACCGCGACCGGCCAGTGTCGCCGTCGAGTGCGCAAGCTGTAACGGCGTCACCAGTGTGAAACCCTGGCCAATTCCGGTGATGACGGTCTCGCCCGGAAACCAAACCTGATCTTCGCGGCGGGAGAACTGACTTCTTTTCCAGTCACGGGAAGGAACAACCCCGCGTCTCTCGCCCATGATGTCGAGGCCCGTGGGCGCACCGAAACCGAACGTGCGCAGAAATTCATCTATTGCGTCGATGCCGAGCTTCACTGCGAGCTGGTAATAGTAGACATCGCAGGATTGAACCAGCGCCTGGTGCATGTCGATTAAACCATGCCCCTGCTGCTTCCAGTCGCGATATCGATGCGAGTGGCCGGGAAGCTGGAAATAGCCCGGACACATCGCGCGATGATCAGCGTCGAGCACGCCATAGTCGAGCGCAGCTAAACCCAGGAACGGTTTAACAACCGATCCGGGCGGATAACTGCCTGCCAGTGCTCTATTAAAAAGAGGGATATCAGGATCGTTACTCAGCGCACTGTAGTCGGCACGGCTGAGACCGCTGGAGAAGCGATTCAAATCGAAAGACGGGGCGCTGACCAGCGCGAGTACGTCACCGTTGGAAGGATCGATGGCTACGGCAGCGCCACGCATACCCTGCATCGCTTCCTCGGCTGCGAGCTGTAGGCGGATATCCAGAGCCAGAATCAGATTGTCGCCGGGAACCGGCCACTTGGTCTCAAGACCGGTCGCTGACCCGGAGGTGCCCTCCAGACCGCGATTCGCGGCGGGATCCAGCAGCACCCGTCCCTGAGCGTTGACAACCTGCTGACGATAACCGACAGCGCCATGAAGTGTGTCTTCGTAACTGCGTTCGACGCCCGTCTTGCCGATGTTCGTCGTAGCCGCATACTCACTACGTTCAATTCGCTCGAGGTCTTCCATCGAGATACTCGCGACATATCCGAGCGCGTGAGCGGCAGCCCTACCATAGGGGTAATGCCGCACGAGTCCTTCACTAATATCTACGCCGACGAACTGATGCCGGCGAACGGCGAAACGTGACGCCTCCTCCTCGCTCAGGTTACGCAGCCGCACGCGCTCGAAGCCACGATGAGATCGCACCAGATCACTGAGATTCGCGCGATCATCCGCTGCAATCAGACCCAGCGCCTCCAGATCATCGAAGGTCGCATCCATGTCGTCGATTTCTTCCGGGGTAACGATCAACTCCCAGATAGGAAGATTCTCGGCCAGAACGATACCGTTACGATCGAAAATCAGGCCTCGCGTCGGCGCCAGCGGCTCGATGCGAATACGATTTCCCTGTGACAGATCGACGAACTGCTCGTACTCGACAATCTGTAGCTGATAGAGACGCGTGATCAGAACACCGGTAAGTACGAGTATGACGACCGCCGCCGCGATCACTCTGGAGAGGAACAACCGCTGCTCCTTACCATGATCTTTCAGTTGTGCGGGGCGATTCATACTAGACTCTGGTCTGCGTGTCGCGACGGACACTGGCGAGATATCCGAGGACCAGCGGCCAGACAAGCGCACCGCTGACAACCGGCGCCCAACGCTCAACTACTGGTACGCTGCGACCCGCGATGCCGTCAATCCAGAACAAAATGAACTCGTAGATGGCGAGCAGCAGAATAACCGTCATGCTGAGCTGCCACACGGGGAACACTCGTATCCGCAAATGAAACCGGACACTCAGATACACCACGGTAACCATCGCGAGTGCGTGCTGACCCAGGAGCGCACCCGACAAGGTATCGAGTGCGAGCCCCATCGCGAATGCTGTCAATAAACCAACGCGTTCGGGCGCCATCAATCCCCAGAAAATCAGAATGATCGGTACCCAGTCCGGACGATAGGCTGCGATGGCGGCTGGCAGCGGGACGATCGCAAGCGCAAGCGCCGAGAGCAGGGAGATGAACAACAGCTGCCACTGGCGTCTTGCCTCGCGCATCAACGTGCCTCAGCCTCTGCAAGACTCGTCGACACGCGGTCGTCGGCCGCGTCCTCGGCGGTCCAGACGAGCAGTACTTCGCGGTCTCGGTCCAGTTTCGCCAGCGGTTCGGCGATGACCTCGGCGAAAGACTGGCCGGGCTGACGATGAACCTCCAGGACCTTTCCTACCGGGTAGCCCGAGGGAAACACACCACCGAGACCCGAAGAGACCAAGAAATCGCCCGGCTCGATGTCCGCGCTGTTAGTCAGATAGGGAAGCCGCAGTCGTGCACTGTCCCCCGTTCCGACGACAATTGTCCGTAAGCCGTTGCGGTTGATTGCAACCGGCAGGGCATGATCGGCATCGCTGATAAGAACGACTTCCGATGTCATACGATCGACGCGCACGATCTGACCGACAACACCGTCCGCATCCAGCAATGCCTGACCGACATAAACACCATCAGTCAGACCGCGGTTGATCGTGAAGCGCTGCCGATACGGATCCAGGTCAACGGCAAGAATTTCGACCACGAGAACACGGTCCGATACGCGTGCGCTGGAATCCAGCATTGCTCGCAGCCTGTCGTTCTCTGCTTCCAATGCAGCCAGTCGTTGCAGTCGCACGTCGACTGCGAGGCGTTCGCTTCGAAGCTGTTCGTTCTCCTCAAGCAACGCGCTCTGGTCGGAAAAAGCCCTGGCTCGCCATATTCCAGCCGTTGAACGGCAGGTTCACCGCAACCTGAATCGGGTACACGACGACGGAGAATGCCTGGCGAATTGTTGTGAGATGGGATTCGCGGTGATCGAGGAGCATCAGCGACGTACTGACTATCGCAATCAGTACGAAGCGAAGGCCGAGGGGAACGCTCCCTCTGCCGAGACTTCCGCCGTTTCCTCCGACCGCATTCATGGCCTACGCCACTCCCGCTAACTGTCTGTGCCGACCGAGGCCGAATTACTCCACTGCGAAAGCGGCGGAGCCATACTCATCCAACAATTCCAGGATTCGACCACCGCCCCGAGCCACGCATGTCAGCGGCTCATCGGCTACAACGACCGGCAGACCAGTCTCTTCTGTCAGTAGTTTATCCAGATCGATTAACAATGCGCCGCCACCGGTAAGCACGATGCCTCGTTCGGCAACATCCGCGCCGAGCTCCGGTGGTGTCTGTTCCAGAGCCGCCTTCACCGCACCGACGATTCCCTGCAGCGGTTCCTGTAGGGCTTCGAGAATCTCATTGCTGTTGAGCGTAAAACTGCGTGGAACGCCCTCGGATAAATTTCGTCCCTTGACGGAGATCTCCTTGACCGCCTCGCCGGGATAGGCCGAGCCAACTTCCTGTTTGATACGTTCGGCTGTCGCTTCGCCGATCAGAATTCCGTAGTTGCGGCGGACATAGTTCGTGATCGCTTCGTCGAAGCGGTCGCCGCCTATTCGGACCGACGCAGCGTAGACGATACCGTTGAGAGAGATGACTGCGACTTCGGATGTACCGCCGCCGACGTCCAGTACCATCGAACCGCGCGCTTCGTGCACGGGCATTCCGGCGCCGATAGCCGCCGCCATCGGTTCCTCGACGAGGTAAACCTTGCGAGCGCCTGCACCTTCCGCAGATTCCCGAATCGCGCGACGCTCTACCTGCGTAGAACCGTAGGGCACGCAAACGAGAACGCGGGGACTGGGCCGGAAGTAGCGCGATCCATGCGCCTTCTTGATGAAGTACTGCAGCATCTTCTCTGTGACACTGAAGTCGGCGATAACACCATCCTTGAGAGGTCTTATCGCTGTGATATTTCCAGGAGTACGGCCCAGCATGTTCTTCGCGTCCATGCCGACCGCTTCCAGCATCTTGCCACCACGACCCGGTTCTTCACGAATCGCGACGACGGAAGGTTCGTTCAGAACTATTCCACGGGTGCGGACGTAGATCAGGGTATTGGCAGTACCCAGATCGATAGAAAGGTCATTGGAGAAATACCCGAGAAAGCTCTTTAACATTAGGCCCCAAGGCCACTATCTGAAAACAATTGCGCACTTTAACAACGGGTAGGACAATGGGCAAGCGAGGTGTATAGTTAAGCGCCTTTCTTTTCTGAAACGTGAACCGTGTCACTCAATCGAGAAGACATCGACAAGCTTTGCTTGCTGGCACGCCTCGAGATCGCCACCGATGAGATGGCAGACGTCCAGGCGAAGCTTTCTGATATCGTCCAACTCGTCGATCAGCTTCAGGCTGTCGATACCGAGGGCGTCACGCCGATGGCCCATCCACTCGACCGGGCGCAAGGTCTGCGTTCGGATGAAGTCACCGAAATCGATGAACACGAACGGATTCAGCGGAATGCGCCGATGGTGGAGAGGGGCCACTATCTCGTACCGAAGGTCATCGAGTAATAATATAAGGATTCCAATTCCTTGTTCGGCGCCGCACGATATTGCCGCTGAACCGGTCCGGCGTTAGCGATGCACGAAAAGACTCTCGCACAACTTTCTGACGACCTGGCGGCGAAACGCCTGTCCTCGGTCGAGCTGACAGAGCACTATCTGGGGCGAATAGATCGCTTCGATTCCGATCTCAACGCCTTCGTGACCGTCACACGCGACGAGGCAATTGCGCAAGCTACCCAGGCCGACGAGCGCATCGCTTCCGGGAACGCAACGCCGCTAACCGGTATCCCGATAGCTCACAAGGACATCTTCTGTACGCAGGGTGTCAAGACGACCTGCAGCTCAAAGATGCTGGATAACTTTATCTCTCCCTATGACGCGACCGTCGTGGAACGGTTGCGAGATGCCGGCGCGGTAATGCTCGGCAAAACGAATATGGACGAATTCGCGATGGGCTCGTCCAGTGAGACGAGCTTCTATGGAGCAGTTCACAGTCCCTGGGATCTCGACGTCGTACCTGGCGGCTCGTCGGGTGGATCGGCGGCAGCAGTCGCGGCGAGAATCGCCTGCGGCGCAACCGGCACGGATACCGGCGGCTCGATTCGGCAGCCCGCCGCGCTAACCGGCGTTACCGGATTCAAGCCAACCTACGGACGCGTCTCCCGTTACGGAATGATCGCATTCGCGTCCAGCCTGGATCAGGCCGGTACGCTCACACAAACCGCCGAAGATGGCGCCATGATGCTGCAGGCGATGGCCGGGTTCGACGAACGGGACTCGACCGCGCTGTCTGACCCGGTGCCTGACTTCATCGCCGAACTTAAAACACCATGGCGCCCAATCACCATCGGCGTACCGGAGAACTTCTTCGACGACGGTCTCGACGACACCAGTGCTGCAGCCGTTCGCGACGCACTGTCCGTGTTCGAATCGCTGGGCGCAACAATCAAGGACGTCCGCCTCGCACACGTTCATCTCTCCGTGCCGGTGTACTACGTCGTAGCACCCGCTGAGGCGTCTTCCAATCTCTCCCGTTTCGACGGCGTTCGCTTCGGTCATCGCACCGACAGCGCGGACGATTTGACCGACTTCTACATGCGCACTCGCGGCGAGGGGTTCGGCCCCGAAGTGAAGCGAAGAATTTTGACGGGTACCTACGTTCTCTCTGCAGGCTACTACGATGCCTATTATCTGCAGGCGCAGAAAGTGCGACAGTTGATCAGCGACGACTTCGCGCGCGCTTTCGAGGATGTGGACATTCTTGTCGGTCCGACCGCACCGACATCGGCGTTCAGGATCGGACAGAAGATGGACGACCCGATTCAGATGTATCTGAACGACATCTATACTATCGGCGCCAATCTGGCAGGCCTTCCCGCGCTCTCCGTACCCTGTGGATTCTCGGGCGGTTTGCCCGTCGGCATGCAGCTGATAGGCCCGCATCTCCGGGAAGCGGAGCTGTTCAAGGTTGCACATTACTTCCAGCAAGAGACCGACTGGCACGCGAAGATGCCGGCGGGCTACGAGTAAAACGAGATGGAATGGGAAGTCGTCATCGGCCTGGAGATCCACACGCAGCTCGCGACTGCGAGCAAGATCTTTTCCGGCGCATCGACCCGCTACGGCGCCCCGCCTAACTCGCAGGCCTGCCTGGTCGATCTGGGTTACCCGGGCGTGCTGCCCGTTCTCAACGAACAGGCGGTAAGAATGGCCATAAAGTTTGGCCTGGCGACCGATTGCGAGATCTCGCGACGATCCATCTTCGCGCGCAAAAACTACTTCTACCCGGATCTGCCGAAGGGCTATCAGATTTCGCAGTTCGAGCTACCTATTGTTCACGGCGGGCACATCGACATCGTTCTCGACAGCGGCGAGGTAAAAACGATCGGATTGACGCGCGCTCACCTGGAGGAAGACGCCGGCAAATCGCTGCACGAGAATTTTCAGGATGTAAGCGGCATCGACCTCAATCGCGCAGGCACGCCATTACTGGAAATCGTATCCGAACCCGACCTTCGTTCATCAGCGGAGGCGGGGATCTATATGCGCAAGGTCCATTCGCTGGTCCGCTATCTCGGCATCTCGGACGGCAACATGCAGGAAGGTTCCTTTCGCTGCGACGCGAATGTTTCCATTCGTCCCAGAGGCGAAGAAAAACTCGGCACACGATCCGAACTCAAGAATCTGAACTCTTTTCGCTTCGTCGAAAAGGCGATCGACATCGAAGTCGAGCGTCAGATCGACATCCTCGAAGACAGCGGGCAGGTTGTTCTGGAAACGCGGCTCTACGACGCCGCTCGAAACGAGACTCGACCGATGCGCAGCAAGGAAGAAGCGAATGACTATCGCTACTTCCCCGACCCGGACCTGCTGCCCGTCGTTATAGAAGAAACTCTGATCGAGGAGCTGCGAGCGGATCTGCCCGAGCTTCCCGACGCGAAGCGCGACCGCTTCGAGAGAGACTACGATCTATCAGCCTACGATGCGGGCGTGCTGACCTCGCATCCGGCAATCGCAGCGTACTTCGAACAGGCAGTCAGCAGCGCTACCGCGGCCGCACCGAAATTGATCGCAAACTGGGCTCAGGGCGAATTGGCGGCGGCTCTGAACAACGACGGTCTCGACATTGTCGACACCCGGGTCGGGGCGCAGACATTAGCCGTTCTCGCAGATCGGATCGAAGACGGCACGCTGTCGGGCAAGCTTGCGAAGGAAGTATTCGTCGCGTTATGGGATGGCGACGACTCCGTAGATGACATTATCGAGCAACGCGGTCTTAAGCAGATATCCGACAGCGGCGAGCTCGAAAAACTCGTCGCTGATGTACTTGAGAACAATCCCGATCAGGTTGAACAGTTCCGTGGTGGAAACCAGAAAGTCATCGGCTTCTTCGTCGGACAGATAATGAAAAACACCGGTGGCAAAGCGAATCCGAAGCAGGTGAACGAGATCCTGCGCCGTAAGCTGGGCGAATAGCCGGTGAACGAAGTCCAGAACTTCCTGCTTGAAGGACTCGGCATACGCGGCTCAATCGTCAGACTCGACGAGACCTGGCGCAAGGTCATCGCGCAACATGAATATCCCGAAGATGTTCGCCTGCGCTTAGGCGAGAGCGTCGCGGCTACCGTGCTACTGACTACCGGACTCAGAGGCGAACCTAAGGTATCGCTGCAGCTTCAGGGCGACGGCCCGGTAACGCTTCTGCTGATTCAGTGCTCGAGCGAGTTGAAGGTTCGCGGTATGGCGCAGTGGCGAGACGCCGAGGCCGGCGAGCCGCTGCTCGGCCAGGGCAATCTGACAGTCAATCTCGACACGGGCGACGATGGCCGGGTCTTTCAGGGCATCGCTCCACTCGAGAGTACGCAACTGGAAACCTGTCTCGAAGCTTATTTTCGTCAGTCGGAACAACTACCGACGCGTCTCAAACTCGCCGTCACGGAGAACTGCGTCGCAGGGCTGTTGCTACAGAAACTCCCGAGCAACGAATCAACCGATGACGAATTCGACACGGCTGCCGCATTGGCGGCGACGACTTCAGCCACGGAGCTCATCGAACTGCCTGCGAATGAGCTACTGCCGAGGCTCTTCAGCGATTACACGATTCGTCTCTTCGAATCACGACCCGTAAGCCACGACTGTCGCTGTACGCCGAGCCACCTGGCCGGCGTCGTTCGGATGCTCGGTCGCGGGGAAGTGATCAGCCTGATCGAGGAAACCGGTCAGGTTGAGTTGACCTGCGAGTTCTGCAATCGCGCCTTCAGCTACGACGCGGCTGAGGTCGAAGCGATTCTGGACGGCCAGACACCCGGCCAGGTCCTTCACTAAGCGAGCTCTATAAGCCGCCACGGCCCCGCCGGCCGCAGCCCGGGCTTAAGCGCCGCGCTACCTGTCAGACCCGTGCCGCGGGCGGATTCTTTGCCGGAGAGGCGTCTTCGGGGAACCGACTCCCCAGCTTGTTATGTAAAAACCATCGGTATTCCTTTGACACAGCGCGAATCTAAAGGTATATAACGATATCTTTATATACTTATGCCCCTATGAAAACGACAGATGAACTGGTCGAACTGCTGCGCGTTCTTGGCGATCCGACGCGTCTGAGGCTATTGGTCTCGCTACGGCGCGGCGAGTTGACTGTGGGCGAACTGACGCGGGTAACGGGCTTAAGCCAGCCGCGCGTCTCGCGCCACCTCAAATTGCTCTGCGACGTTCACGTTCTGCGGCGAACGCGGGATCAGAACGAAGTTTATTACCGCGCAACCGTCGACGAGGACCGCAATCGGCTCGTGACGGAGGCGCTGAACTGTCTTCCCGGCGACGACCCGGACATCGCCCAGGACCGGCTGCGGCTGATAGAGATTCTGGACGACCGACAGACGCGGGCTCAGGAGTTGTTGGGTGAACTGGGCGTAACGCCCCTTGATGAGATGGCGATCAACGAGGTGGGAACTACCATCAAGCGGCTACTACACGGGCGTCTGTCCGAAGCCCAGCCGCTCGGCGACCTGCTCGACGTCGGTACGGGAACGGGCAGCATGTTGCGGCTGCTCGCGCCGCGAGCTAACCGTGCCGTAGCGGTCGATCGCTCTCGCGAGATGCGGCTGGTCGCTCGCGCGCGCGTCTCCTTTGAGGGCCTGACCAATTGCACCGTGCGCGATGGCGATATGTACAACCTGAGCTTTCCGCAACAGAGCTTCGACATCGTGACGATGGACCGCGTGCTCGGTACCGCTGATCGTCCGCATGTCGCACTAACGCAGGCGGCCTCGGTACTTAAGGACAACGGACACCTGCTCATCATCGAGGGTGCTGATTCGCCGATCAACGAGGAATATCTCGACAGCCTCGCCACTGGCGCGGGACTCGCTGATATCGAAGTCAGCCAGAGCAATAACGATGCGGTTCTTGTCGCGCTCGCAACGCGATCGACAGCAGCCACCGAGCTGCCGAACAATGAGCACTGACATTCAGGTTTCGTTCGAGTTCTTTCCGCCGGCCACCGAGAAGATGGAGGACACGTTGTGGGCATCGATACAGCGCCTGGCGCCGCTCTGCCCGCGCTTCGTTTCCGTGACCTACGGTGCCGACGGCTCCACGCGGGATCGAACGCATCGTATCGTCAGGCGAATTCAGACTGAGACGACGCTTACCTGCGCACCGCACCTGACCTGTGTCGGAGCGAATCGCGAAGCAGTACTCGATACTGCACGCAATTACTGGGACGAAGGCATCAGACATCTCGTCGCGCTACGCGGGGACCCGCCCAAAGGCGCGACGAAACATGAGCCCGCCGCTGACGGTTTTGCCTATGGCGCCGATCTCGTCGAAGGCCTGAGTTCAATTGGTCAATTCGACATCTCCGTCGCCGCCTATCCCGAGGTACACCCGGAAGCTGAGAGCGCCGACGCGGACCTCGAAAATCTGAAGCGAAAAATCGACAGCGGAGCGACGCGAGCGATAACCCAGTTTTTCTTCGATTCCAGCGCTTATCTGCGCTTCCGTGACCGCTGTGCCGCAGCCGGTATTGACGTCGCGATAGTGCCCGGGATTCTACCGATCACGAACTTCCCGAGAACACTGAAGTTCGCGGCAGACTGCGGCACAAAAGTGCCGGAGCGGCTTCATCAGAGATTCAGCGGACTGGACGACGATCCGGAAACCCGCCGCATCATCGCGGCCAGCCTCGCAATAGAACAGGTTGACGAGTTGCGTGATCACGGCGTCGATGAGTTTCATTTCTATACGCTGAATCGTGCGGAGCTGACCTACGCGATCTGCCACGCCATCGGCGTTCGGCCTCAGCCCACCGCCGAGAAAGTTGCGATATGAATCGGCGCCAACAACTGGAGCAGCTGCTCGATGAGCGTATCGTCATTCTCGACGGCGCAATGGGCACAAGCATTCAGGAGCTCAAGCTGACTGAAGAGGATTTCAGAGGCACGCGATTCGCCGACTGGCCGACGTCGCTCAAGGGTAATAATGACCTACTGACGTTCACCCAACCCGAGAAGATTTCAGCGATCCATCGAGATTTTTTCGAGTCCGGCGCGGACATCGTCAGCACGAATACTTTCAACTCCAGCGCCCCGTCGCTCGCGGACTACGGCATGGCGAATATGGTTACGGAGTACAACCTTGAAGCCGCCCGCCTGGCCCGAGCGGCTGCTGATGCGTATATGAAGGAGTCGGGCACGGTCAGATTTGTCGCCGGTGCCTTGGGACCAACGAGCAGAACCTGCTCAATATCTCCGGACGTCAACAATCCGGCCGCCCGAAATATCTCATTCGATGAGTTAACGGACACCTACGGCGAAGCGACCCGGGCGTTGATCGACGGCGGTGTCGATCTGTTAATGGTTGAAACCATCTTCGACACGCTAAACGCAAAGGCGGCGCTGTACGCGATCAGAAGCGTTCTCGACGAACGCGATGTTGACGTTCCGATCATGATCTCGGGAACGATCACGGACGCATCGGGTAGGACGCTCTCCGGCCAGACGCTCGAGGCGTTTTACAACTCGGTGCGCCATGCGAAACCCCTGATTATGGGTCTGAATTGCGCCCTCGGTGCGACTGAGCTGCGCAGCTACGTTGAAGAGCTCTCGGGACTCGCCGAAACCCGTACGAGCGTGCACCCGAATGCCGGCTTACCAAACGAGTTCGGTGAGTACGATGACACACCAGAACACATGGCCGAGGTCGTCGGGGAATTCGCCGAACGCGGCTGGGTAAACATGGTTGGCGGCTGCTGCGGCACAACGCCGGAGCACCTTCGGGCGATAGTTGAAGCGGTATCGAGTTCACCCACGCGACGACTTCCGGAGCTGCCGACGCGGACGAGGCTGTCTGGTCTCGAACCGCTGAGTCTCGGCCCGGAAAGCCTCTTTGCCAACGTAGGCGAACGCACGAATGTCACCGGCTCAGCGATATTCAGAAAATTGATCGAGGCGGATGACTACGACAAGGCGTTGACAGTCGCCAGGCAACAGGTCGAGAACGGCGCGCAGATCATCGACGTCAACATGGATGAGGGCATGCTCGACTCCGAAGGCGCGATGGACAAGTTTCTGAAGCTGATCGCGTCAGAACCCGATATCTCGCGCGTCCCGATAATGATCGACTCCTCGAAATGGAGCGTCATCACTGCGGGTCTCAAATGCGTGCAGGGCAAAGGCATCGTTAACTCGATCAGCCTGAAGGAAGGCGAGGACGCCTTTCTCGAGCAGGCGCGAGAGGTACTCAAATTCGGGGCAGCCGTGCTCGTTATGGCGTTCGACGAAGACGGGCAGGCGGAGACCATCGACCGCAAGTTCTCTATCTGTAAACGATCCTACGATCTACTTGTAAACACCGTCGGTTTCACGCCCGAAGACATCATCTTTGATCCGAATATCTTCGCGGTTGCGACAGGTATCGAGGAGCACAATGCTTATGGCCTCGCCTTCGTCAAGGCTACGCGAAGAATCAAGGAAGGACTCCCGCACGCGTTGATCAGCGGCGGCGTGAGCAACGTGTCATTCTCGTTTCGCGGCAACAATCCGGTCCGCGAGGCGATGCACTCCGTATTTCTATACCACGCGATCGACGCCGGAATGGATATGGGAATCGTCAATGCAGGTCAGCTGACGATTTACGCAGACATCCCCGAAAAGCTTCGTGACGCTGTCGAGGACGTCATCCTGAATCGTCGTGAAGACGCTACGGAAAGGCTGCTTTCGATTGCAGACGAATACAGCGGCCAGAGTCCGCAACGAGCGGACAACTCAAATAATGAGTGGCGCGAATGGCCGGTCGAGAAGCGACTGGAGCATGCGCTGGTCCGCGGGATTGACAGCTTCGTTATTGAAGACACCGAGGAAGCAAGACTTGCTGCCAGCCGTCCGCTCGACGTTATCGAAGGTCCGTTGATGGATGGCATGAACGTTGTCGGCGACCTGTTCGGCGCCGGCAAGATGTTCCTGCCGCAGGTTGTTAAGTCGGCGCGCGTCATGAAGAAGGCAGTCGCTCATCTCGTCCCGTTTATTGACGCCGAGAAAGAAGGCGGGCGAGCGAAGGCCAAGGTCGTACTGGCGACGGTTAAAGGTGATGTTCACGACATCGGAAAGAACATCGTCGGCGTCGTTCTCCAGTGCAATAACTTCGAGGTGACAGATCTCGGTGTCATGGTTCCGTCGGAGAAAATTCTCTCGACCGCGAAGGAAATTGGCGCAGATATCATCGGCCTGTCCGGCTTGATCACGCCGTCGCTGGACGAGATGGTCCATATGGCCAGCGAGATGAAGCGGCAGAAGTTCTCGCTGCCGCTGTTGATAGGCGGCGCGACGACGTCGCCCGCACATACCAGCGTAAAAATCGATCCTGCCTATCAGGGGCCGGTTGTCTACGTAAAAGACGCATCGAGATCCGTCAGCGTCGTACAGTCTCTGGTCGGCGATGGCTACGACAAGTTCACCGATAAAGTCGTCAAGGATCACGCCGACAGGCGGCGCCGTCATGAGGGAAAATCGATAAAGGGTCCCGATCTTGATATCCGGACTGCGCGCGCCAACAGGCTGAGCTATGACTGGGAGAGCTATACACCGCCGGTTCCGAGGCTACTGGGCAGCGAGACGCTGCTCGACTATCCGCTTGAGGAGCTAGCTGAGCACATCGACTGGATGCCGTTCTTCAACGCCTGGGAATTCCATGGTCGTTTCCCGGCGATTCTGAGTGACGACGTTGTCGGGGAAGCGGCCAGCAGCCTCTACGCCGACGCAAGGAAAATGCTGACTCAGATCATCGAAGAAAAATGGCTTAAGGCGAACGCCGTACTCGGCTTCTTTCCAGCAAACTCAGCCGGAGACGATATCGAGATCTATACTGGCGAGGACCGAAACGAGGTCGCGTTTCGTTCACATCACTTGCGGCAACAACGACGCAGGCGAAGCGACCTTGCGAACAACTGTCTGGCTGACTATGTCGCTCCCGCAGGAAAGACTGCCGACTACCTCGGCGCGTTCGCGGTTACGGCCGGTATAGGCCTCGACAAGCACGTCGCAAGATTCGAGGCGCAGCACGACGATTACTCGGCGATCGTTCTGAAAGCACTCGCCGATCGGCTGGCTGAGGCATTCGCGGAGCGGCTGCATCAACGCGTTAGAAAAGAGTTCTGGCAATACGACGGCGATGAGCAACTCGATAACGAAGCCTTGATCGCAGAAGCCTATCGAGGCATTCGCCCGGCACCAGGCTACCCCGCCTGTCCCGATCACAGCGAGAAAGGGACGCTCTGGGAGTTACTCGACGTGCACAAAGAGACCGGTATCGAGTTGACCGAGTCCTACGCGATGTACCCGACCGCGGCGGTCAGCGGCTGGTATTTCTCGCATCCCGACTCGAGCTACTTTGCGGTCGGCAAGATCGGCCTCGATCAGGTAGAGGAGTATGCTGCGCGTAAAGGCTGGACTCTGCGTCAGGCGGAACGCTGGTTGTCGCCGAATCTCGGCTACGAAGCCGCAGCGGCCTGATTTTTCGCCGGACCGCACATCGTTCACAAACGATCGACCGTGATCAGCGCGGTGCCCTCGCCATCGTCACACGATAGTGTCCGCTCAGATCCTGACTAGTCTCAATTTCCCTGAAGCCGTGCTCGCGAGCGATAGCAGCGACAGCCTCGCCCTGATCGAAGCCATGCTCGAGCAGAATGCTGCCGCCCGAACGTAGATAGCGCCCTGCACTCTCGAGTATCTCGCGGATCGCCGTCAGTCCATCGCTACCAGCAGCTAGCGCCGCACGCGGCTCGTGACGAAGATCGCCTGCGAAATGCGGGTCCGCGGTAGCGACATAGGGTGGATTCGAGACGATCAGGTCGAAGCTTTCGCTGCCAAGCGCTTCGAACCAGCTCGACAGCAGCCAGCGGACATCAAGCGCTAACCGCTCGGCGTTTCTCTGCGCAACAGCCAATGCGGCTGGACTCACATCAAGCGCGGTGAGATTCAGGTCGGGCCGCTCGGACTTCAACGCTAGAGCGATTGCCCCGGAGCCCGTACCCAGTTCCAGGACATCAGCCGAACTCTGCTCGGAAAGAAGCTGAAGAGACAACTCAACGAGCAGCTCGGTCTCGGGTCGCGGGACCAGCGTTTCCCTGGTTACCTCCAGTTCGAGCGAATAAAATTCTCGCGTCCCCGTTAGATAAGCCAGTGGTACGCCCTGGCCGCGCTCGTTAATCAGATCGCGAAAGCGCTTCTCTCTCGCAGCAGAGACCGCGTTCTCGGGGAATGCAACGATTGCGCTGCGGGGCCGATCCACCACATGCGAGAGCAACAACTCGGAGTCCAGACGCGGCGTCGCGCTGGCTGCTACGAGCACACCACTTCCCCACTCGACGAGCCCGCCGACGCTAGATGCCGCTGATTGCGGCAAGCTGCTCCGCCTGGTGTTCATTGGTAAGCGGCTCAATTAACAAGTCGACGTCGCCCTGAATGATTTCGTCGAGCCGGTACAGCTTAAGGTCGATGCGATGGTCAGTTACACGGCCCTCCGGATAGTTGTAGCTTCGAATTCGCTCAGACCGATCGCCGGAACCTACCAGATCGCGACGTTTTTCCGCGGTCTCGGTCTGACGCTTGCTCACCTCCGCATCCTGGAGTCGCGCCTGCAACAACGACATCGCACGGGCGCGATTCTTGTGTTGCGATCGCTCGTCCTGGCACTCGACAACAATCCCGGACGGGAGATGAGTCAGACGTACGGCAGAGTCAGTCTTGTTGACGTGCTGACCTCCCGCGCCCGATGCTCGATAGGTATCGACTCGTAGCTCCGCGGGGTTAATGTCGACGTCCTCAACGTCCTCCGGTTCAGGGAGCACGGCGACCGTACACGCAGACGTATGAATTCGTCCCTGAGATTCCGTCTCCGGGACTCTTTGGACCCGATGCGCACCGGACTCGAACTTCAGCTTTGCGTAGGCGCCCTTCCCAACGACACGCGAGATAATCTCTTTATATCCACCGTGCTCTCCCTCGCTGACCGACAGCACTTCGACGCGCCACTTCTTGCTCTCTGAATAGCGGCTGTACATGCGAAACAGATCGCCGGCGAATAATGCGGCTTCATCGCCTCCGGTACCCGCGCGAATTTCGAGGAACAGATTGGCGTCATCGTCGGGATCGACGGGAATCAGATGAAATGTCAGCCGTTGCTCGCAAGTTTCCCGATCTGCAAGCAACGTCTCCAGTTCCTCTGCTCCGAGTGCGCTTAACTCAGCGTCATCGCTACTCTCCATCTCCCGGGCATCTTCTATGTCCTGCTCGATCTGCTGGTACGCGCTGAAATCCCTGGCGATCTCCTCGAGACGAGAGTACTCCTTGGACAAGTCACGAAACTTATCCTGGTTGGAGATAATGGCCGGCTCGCTCAATAAGTGACCGATCTCCTCGAACCGCTCAACGAGTTCACCCAAACGCGCCTGAATTGATTCCTTCACCCGCTGGCGCTGACCTGTTCGACGATATGCAGATCGCGCTGTGGATAGGGGATCGACAGACCCGCGTTTTCTAGAGTGACTTTAATCTGCTCCAACAGATCGCTGCGAACCTGCCAGTAGTCAGCGCTGGCCACCCACGGCCTGACGGCAATGTCGACGCTGCTTTCGCCCAGCTCCATCAACAGCATTGCTGGTGCAGGCTGCTCCAGAATCCGCTCTTCCTGTGCGAGCACACCCTGGATCAGGGCCTTCGCTCTGGGGATGTCGTCGTCGTAGCCAATGCCGATAACGAGATCAATCCGGCGCACATCTTCCGCTGAGAAGTTCGTAATGGTGTCAGCGTAAACGAGGGAATTGGGAACGGTAATGATTCGGTTGTCGCCGGTTTTCAATATGGTATTGAAAATCCTGATGCTGACGACAACACCCGAGATGCCGGCCGCTTCGATAAAGTCACCGGACTCGAACGGGCGGAAGAAGATAAGCATGACGCCCGCCGCAAAATTCGAAAGTGAATCTTTGAGCGCCAGACCGATTGCGAGGCCGGCCGCACCGAATATCGCGAGAAAGTTCGTCGTATTGACGCCCAGCAAGCTCAGGGCGGTCAACACAACTAGAGCTATCAGGATGATATAGACGAGACTCAGAGCGAATTTCGTCAAGGTCTCGTCCATATCCGATCGATTGAGCGCCTTCCGCAACGAGGCGACGAGCGCCTTCGAAATCCAGCGACCGATAACGAAGATTACGATCGCGCCCAGCAGACTCAGTCCCCAGTCCAGCGCGAGCGGCCCCAGCACCTCCGGGTCAAGCCAGGTCGCAATAATTTCCTGTAAGCCTTCCATAGGAACTCCTCATATTCTTCTTTGGCACGGAACATAGCGCCCCGGCAGGAGGTCGAATTGTCAGTCAATCCCTATAGCAGCACAAGATGGAGCGCGGCCGTTCAGGTATAGTTCATAGCGAAACCTATGATGAATCCAGGTAAATACTTCGCTGTCCTATCGGCCGCGTGGCTTGCGGGCTGCGTGACGTCGACCGTCCAGCAAACGGCGACGGATCGCGTGGAGATTGACACCCATATCGTTCTCGCCTCTATTGCACGCGAGCGCCAGAACAACGCCGAGGCCGCCGAGCACTATCTGGCAGCCGCACTACTCTCGGACGATCCGAGGCATGCCGAAGCGGCAGCCGAAATCACCCACCAGTTGGACCTCACCGAAGAGGGTCTGCAGGCTGCTGAACGCTGGCAGCTTCTGCGCCCTGAAAACCCGCGTGTCCACCAGTATCTGGGAATTTTCAAATTGCGCTCCGGCGACACCGAGGGTGCTATCGCCGAGTTCGATCAGATACTTGAGCAGACCGAGAATCACGGACCGGCTCTGGCATTTCTGATCGAGTTTCTCTCTATCGATTCCGATACATTGGCAGCCACAGCCGTTATGACTGAGTTGGTAGACAGGTATCCAGGAACTCCGGAAGGGCACTACGGGCTCGCGCGTCTCGGCCTTCGCTCCGGAAGCTACCAACTGGCGCTGGACAACTCACGACTTGCGATCGAACTGGAGCCTGAGTGGGTTGAGGCACAACTCCTCTATGCCCGGATGCTCGTTATTTCGGGTAGTGCCGACGAGGGAATCGAATTAGCGAAGAGTATTGCCGAGGAACAGCCGGAGCTACAGGTGCTGCTGCAGTATGCAGAGTTGCTCTTGTCTGCGGGGCGACAGGAAGAGGCACGCGACTTGCTGGACGATATCCTCGAAGAAAACCCCGGGCTTCCCGAGGCCGTTCGCGCACTGGCATTTCTGACATTGACGCTCGACGATCTCGAAGCATCGAAACAGCATTTTACCGATCTACGCGGTCAACCCCGGTATCGCGACGAAGCCTTCTTCTACCTCGGACGTATCGCGGAGACGGAAGAACAACCCCTGCAGGCAATGCGCTCCTACTCGCGGGTGACGTCCGGAACGAACGCCGTCGAGGCACAGCTTCGCGCCGCGAACCTGCTGTTCTCGGAACTGGGCGATGAAGCCAGCGCGCTGCAGCATCTGCGCCAGTTCGGGGACGCCAATCCCGATTACTCGAACGAGATGCTGGTCGCCGAGACGCAGCTTCTACTGCAGCTCGATCGCGAAGACGACGCCATGCAGTTGCTTACTGATGCCGTGGCCGAGTCACC
Source organism: Candidatus Rariloculaceae bacterium (assembly GCA_045561025.1). Classification (GTDB taxonomy): domain Bacteria; phylum Pseudomonadota; class Gammaproteobacteria; order Steroidobacterales; family Rariloculaceae; genus SMWC01. The sequence continues at coordinate 93,846 of JBJKYM010000008.1, read as the reverse complement.
CAACAACCAGACACTTCAGGAAGCGCACGCCCAGCTCTACGTCTCGATCGCACAGAGAGCCATCGGCCGTGACGATCTTGACGCCGCTGAAGACACGCTCGAGGAGGGATTGCGGCACTATCGAGAAGACCGTTCCCTCCGTTATGCGCGGGCGTTGCTCTATCAGGAACAGGGCCGAAATCGCCGCTCGGCGAACGCACTGCGGTCACTGGTACGTGACGTACCGGACGACGCCGGCCTCCTGAATGCCCTGGGCTATCTTCTGACCGATCAGATGGACCGGCACGATGAGGCGCTGGACTATCTGGAGACCGCGCTGGCGCTCGATCCGGATAACGCGGCGATAATCGACAGTATGGGCTGGGTCCTGTTCCATCTCGGCGATTACGACGCAGCGCTGGCTCATCTGGAGCGCGCCTACGAGCTTTTTCCAGACCCCGAAGTCGTGGCCCATATCATTGATACACACTGGTCCATTGGCGCTCATGACAAGGCGCTGCAGCTTCTGACCGAGAAGCTCGAAGAGAGCCCGGAAAGCAGTCACCTGCAGGAGCTCAATCAGCGCCTCGAACCATGATGCGCGTTCTTCCGCGGACGCTTGCCCAAGTCCTGCTTGTGGCAGTCGTCGGCTGTGCCCATACCCCACCCATTGGTCCGGACGCGTTCGACTATCCGGAGCGCCGCGATTACCTGTCTGAGCTCGAGGGCTGGTCGATGCGCGGCCGAATCGCTGTCGACACCGGCGAGGAAGCCTTTCAGGGCCGCTTCCAGTGGCAGCAATCGGCGGACACGCTCGAGCTCTCGATCCGCGGCCCGCTCGGTGTCGGTGTGCTTCAGATCGCAGGGCCGACGAACCAGCTAACGGTACGTGCGCGTGGCGACACCTGGTTGCTTACCGATCCGGAGACCGAGCTTTCGGCGCTGCTCGGCTGGTGGCTGCCCGTCGAGAGTTTCAATGCATGGCTGCTGGGGCACCCGGATCCGGCGTTCGACGCCGAAACGACGCTCGGACCGGACAACGCACTGCAATCTATCGAGCAGCGCCGCTGGGCGCTGAGCTACGACAGCTACCAGCTTGCCGACGAAATCCTGATGCCGCGACGCATCGATCTTGCGCATCAGGATCTCGAACTTCGCGTGATCGTCGATCGATGGCAACGCGTCAGCGAGGATTGAGCGGCACAACAACAATCACCTTGAACTCATCACGTCACCACCATCACAATAAGGGGCAGCGATGGGGTGTAGCCAAGTGGTTAAGGCAACGGGTTTTGATCCCGTCATGCGCAGGTTCGAATCCTGCCACCCCAGCCATTACTCACGATAATCCGCCTAGGAGTTCACGTTGGACCCAGAATCAATAACGGTATTTTCCGGCAATGCCCACCCGAAGCTGGCGCAGAGCATCGCCCACCACTTGCACCTGCCGCTCGGCAAGATCAGCGTCGGCCGGTTCAGCGATGGCGAGGTCAAGCTCGAGATTATGGAAAATATTCGCGGCCGCGACGTCTTCCTCATTCAGCCGACCTGCCCGCCGGGCAGCGACAACCTGATGGAGCTCCTTGTTATGGCTGACGCCTGTCGTAGAGCATCGGCCGGCCGAATTACCGCACTTATTCCTTACTTCGGGTTTGCCCGGCAGGATCGGCGGCCACGCGCCAGCCGAGTGCCGATTACGGCGAAACTCGTCGCGAAGCTCATCTCGAGCGCCGGTATAGACCGCGTTCTGACCGTCGACCTTCATGCCGACCAGATTCAGGGGTTCTTCGACATCTTCGTAGACAACGTCTACGCCTCACCAGTGCTGCTGGGCGACGCCTGGAAGCAGAAATATGCGGATATGGTGGTTGTATCCCCGGATGTCGGCGGCGTGGTGCGCGCGAGAGCACTGGCGAAACGCCTCGACGACGCGGATCTGGCGATTATCGACAAACGCCGTCCCCAGGCGAATATGGCCCAGGTAATGAACGTCATCGGCTCGGTCGACGGCAAGACCTGCGTCATGATCGACGACCTCGTCGATACGGCAGGCACGCTCTGCGAAGCCTGCAAAATCCTCAAAAGTCGCGGAGCGGTGCGTGTTGTGGCGTATATCACCCATCCGGTGCTGTCCGGCCCGGCGATCTCACGTATCGAGGACTCGGTCCTCGACGAGCTTGTCGTGACCGACACGATACCGCTGAGCGAGGAAGCCGCCGCCTGCTCCAAGATCCGCCAACTCAGCGTCGCCGAGATTCTCGCCGAGACAATCCGCCGAATCAGCGACGCGGAATCGGTCAGCTCTCTGTACGTGGACTAGCTACCCTTGGTATCATCCCGCGCCCTCAGCAGGAGAGAATAATGAGCGCTGGCTTCGAACTGAAAATAGAACCCCGAGAGGGCCGCGGCAAGGCGGAAAGCCGGCGGCTGCGTCGGAGCGGTAAAGTACCGGCGATCATGTATGGCGGCGGTCAGGAGCCGGCAGCCATAATGCTCGAGAAAGATCGCCTCCAGGTTCAGATGGAGAAGGAAGCGTTCTACACGAGTATCGTAACGCTGAGCGACGGCAAAGACTCTCAAGCCGTTATCGTAAAAGATGTGCAGCGGCACCCTGCGAGACCGCATGTTTTGCATCTCGACTTCCAGAGAATTCTGGCGGACGAGAAGATCACACTGAACGTCCCAATTCACTTCCTTGGCGAAGAAGAATCGATCGGTGTCAGAGAACAGGGCGGCGAAATTTCGCACATCCTCACGGACGTCGAGATCTCCTGTCTGCCGAAAGATCTGCCTGAATATCTTGAGCTGGACGTTACAAATCTCGAGCTCAATCAGCTTCTGCATCTGTCCGATCTCAAGGCACCGGAGGGTGTCGAGCTGACGGCGCTCGCGCACGACCAGGACCCGGCCGTGATCTCCATCAACCCGCCACGTCGCGAAGAGGAAGACGTTGTCGCAGTCGACGAGGACGAACTCCTGGAAGGCGAGGATGGCGAGACGCCAGCCGAAGGCGATGCCGAGGGCGATGCCGCCGGCGGAGATTTCGAAGAGTCTTCCGAATAACACGTCGAATGACGTTACGACCGAGGCCGCCGCTGGGCGGCCTTTTCGTTGTTGGGCCAGATGCTAGGATTCCGCTATGGGACAGCAAATCGATCTGATCGTTGGACTGGGGAACCCCGGCCCGGAGCATCAGCGTACCCGTCACAACGCGGGTTTCTGGTTCGTCGACCAGCTCGCCGCTACGCATAGAGGCAACTTCAGGTTCGAGAACCGGCTTCACGGCGACATAGCCGATATCAGCCTGTGCGGCGGACGAACCCGGCTGCTGAAGCCACAGACCTATATGAATGAGAGCGGACGATCCGTGCTCGCGATGGCGTCCTACTACAAGATTCCGCCTGAGCAGATTCTTATCGCCTACGACGATCTCGATCTGGAGCTCGGCCGCGCGCAACTCAAGTTCGATGGCGGGCACGGCGGCCATAACGGAATCCGCGATGTCGTCCAGAATATCGGCAAAGCATTCTGGAGATTGCGGCTCGGCGTCGGGCATCCCGGTCAGGGCCGTAAGGACAAAGTTCTCAGTCATCTGCTGCGACCGGCATCGTCCTCGGACGAGGACGAGATACTCGACGCGATAGACGTGGCCATCGAAGTACTCCCGGTCTTTATAGAAAAGAGTCCGGAGCGCGCAAAAACCCAGCTTCACAGCCGTGGTGTCGAGCCGCGCGCCTATAAGAGGAACGAAAGCGCCGACTCTGGCGAGAGTTAACAGATGGGTATCAAATGCGGCATCGTTGGCCTGCCCAATGTCGGCAAGTCGACGCTATTCAACGCGCTCACGGCGTCAGAAATTCCGGCAGAGAACTACCCATTCTGCACAATCGACCCCAATGTGGGCGTAGTAAACGTCCCCGACCCGGAGCTGCTGGCTCTCGCAGAAATCGTACAGCCGAAGAAGATCGTTCCCACGGTTGTAGAGTTCGTCGATATTGCCGGGCTCGTTAAGGGCGCGTCGACGGGGGAAGGTCTCGGCAATCAGTTTCTGGCACATATTCGCGAGACCCACGCCATTGCCCATTTGGTTCGCTGCTTCGCGACCGACGACGTAACCCACGTCGCGGGCGAAGTGGATTCTCTCGCGGATATCGAGATAATCAATACGGAGTTGCTGCTCGCCGACCTCGAGACCGTCGAGAAGGCGCACGACAAAGCTACCCGACAGGCAAAGACCAACGAGAAAGAGGCGGTCATATGGCGGGACCTTCTGAAGAGAGTGCTCACCGCGCTCGAGGAAGGGACTCCGGTGCGCGAGCTCAGCTTCGAGCCGCCGGAGCAGGAACTGCTGCGCGGCATCCATCTGATCACGGCGAAACCCGTCATGTATATCGCCAATGTCGCCGAAGACGGTCAGGCAGAGAATCCGCTAGTGGAACGCGTCGCCGCCTATGCCGAGGAGCAGGGCGCACCCGTAGTCAGGATCTGCGCGACCCTGGAGGCGGAGCTTGCACAGCTCGACCCGGAAGAGCAGACCGAATATCTGGAGGAGCTCGGACTGGCAGAACCTGGCCTGAATCGGGTTATCGCAGCAGCGTATCGCCTGCTGGGCCTGCAGACCTTTTATACGGCTGGACCACAGGAAGCGCGCGCATGGACGGTTGCACGCGGCGCTAGCGCTTACGACGCTGCCGGCGAGATTCACACTGATTTCCAACGCGGATTCATTCGTGCCGAGGTTATCGGCTACGAGCAGTACATCGAACGCAACGGCGAGCAGGGCGCGAAGGAAGCCGGCGTGATGCGGCTGGAAGGCAGGGACTACGTTCTCGCCGAGCGCGACGTAATTCACTTCCGATTCAACGTCTGATCGCGGGGCGTTTCGATCGCCGCCACTTCCAGAACCGCGTACCACAGAAACTGAATAAGGCTGAGCAACGAGTCTTCCATGATGCGCTCGTCGTCGCCGTGCGCCCCGCCGCCACCGGTGATGTCCTCTTCGGTTCGCACGGGCCCGAATCCGTAGCACTGCGTCCCCTGCGCGCGCACCTGCGCCATATCGGTCGCGCCATTCAGCATCGTCGGCAGCGTTACAGCAGCGGGGAAGAGCCGCTCGGTTACGCGTTCCAGTGCGTGAAACATCTCGTTGTCCAGACCCGACGGAGGACTTGCCGGCCGATAGATGCCTTCAGGATCAATCTCGACATTAGGGTTGTTAATCACGCCTGCGAGCTGCCGGTAGAACTCCTCCGGGCGCTCATCGGGTAACCCACGGATGTCCAGTGTCGCCTCCGCCTCGGATGGGATCACGTTGCGGCGAAAACCGCCGTTCATAATTGTCGGCACGACCGAGGTCCGCAGCAGCGAGTAGTGCTGAGGCTCATTCTCAGCGAAGTAGCGCTCGATATGCGCTTGCTGCGAGGGGGCAAGAATTCCGAGATAGCGAGCCGATAGGTCTGGGGAACTTATATCGGCGAGACGCTCGAAGTACGTGCTCGTCGTTTCGTTGAGCCTCAAGGGAGTCTGCCAGGCGGAGATTCGGCTTAAGGCTGTCGCCAGCGCGGATACGGCGTTGTCGACTCGCGGAACCGAACCATGACCGGCGGTCCCATGGGCGATCAGACGGACCCGCATCGGAAACTTCTCGGTAGTTGCGATCAAGACGACGCGAACCTCACCGTTCTGAGAAACGGCGCCACCGCCCTCGGCAAGACAATACTCCGCGGCGATCTCGTCCCAGTGATTCTCGACCATGAAGTCGACGCCAAACGCCGTCGTGCCCTCCTCGCCTGCTTCGGCGAGGAATATCACATCGCGGTCGAGTTCGACGTCGAGACGTTTCAGCATCAGCATCGTCATCAGCGCCGCCGTGACGTTATCCTTGTCGTCGAGTGCGCCGCGTCCGTAGACATAGCCATCCTTGCTTACGCCGGCGAACGGATCGACAGACCAGTTCTCGGCTTGCACGCCGACGACATCGGTATGCGCCATGATGAGCAACGGCGGCTTGCTACCGTTACCCGGTAGTCTGGTTACGAGATTCGCTCGCGAAGGATCGAGCGCATAAAGCTCTGAATCGATATCGTCCTGCCCGAGTACGTTTTGCAGGTACATCGCGGCGTCAGTTTCGTTTCCCGGTGGGTTGCTCGTATTGGTTCTAATCAGCGACAGAAAGTGTCCCATCGACTCCGTATCGACTGCTTCCCAGTCGACCGAGTAGCGCTCCTGGCCAACCGCTGACAACGGCTGCGTAAGAGTCAGAACGAGCATCGCGACGACCGTCAGGCCGCCGATTCGTGGGGATTTCGCTGATATCGCCATTGCACAAGTCTCCGTTTGACTCCCAGGATTCTAATGTATGCGCGTTAGCGCCGTCGCGATTCTTCACCATCGTGCTAGAGTTGCGAGCATGGGAAATGAGTTCTATACGGCGACAGGCTGGTCAGCGATGGCCGGCATTCTCGCACTGCTTGCCACCTCACTCTGCACGGCGCAGGAGCCTTTCCCAGCCGAACCCATCGATATTGTCACGCACGCCTCGCCGGGCGGCGGCACCGATGCCACCGCGCGAGCAATGGCCGCCGGAACGCGTGTGGCGCTGGACGCGGACATGGCGGTCGTGCCGAGGACCGGAGGTGGTGGCATCGTCGCGATGAACTACGTGAACAACCGGCCGAGAGACGGCTATACGGTGCTGTCCATTACGCCGACACATCTTTTTGCAATCGCACGTGGACAGGGGCCTCTCTCCATTGACGACCTGGTTGGCGTCGCCAGAGCAACCGATGATCCACTCGTCGTCATGGTCCGGGCCGACAGCCCCGTCACGACGCTGGCTGAGCTAATCGAACTGGGACGTACGCGCTCAATAAAATGGGGAACAACGCAGATCGGCGGTGTCGATCATGTCGCCGGCGCGATATTCGCTCAGGTCGCCGAGATGCAACTCAGTGTGGTGCCGTTTTCCGGGGGCGGCGAGATTGTGACCAATCTGATGGGCGGCAGCATTGACGCTGCGGGACTGAATCTCACCGAAGCGCTCGATCAGATCGAACGCGGCGACTTCAGGGCGCTCGCCGTCATGGCGGACGATCGCCTGCCAATTATTTCGGATATACCCACAACCGTGGAACTGGGTTACGACGTTGTGTTTTCTACCGTCAGAGGCTTTCTCGTCCTGAAAGGCACGCCGGAGGACCGCATCGCCGCGCTGGAAGCCGGTATGCTCGAAGGCATGCAGCACGATACATTTCAAACATATCTACAGGGGTCGGGACTCGATTCCAGTGGCATCGCCGGTCGCGAGGTATGGGACGCACAGGTCAAGCGTCTCTACGCCGATGCCAGAGAGGCGATGATCGACCTCGGCATCATCCAACCGGATTAGCGGTGAAGCACTCCGATTTGTTCGTCGGCGTTGTGCTACTCGCTTTCTGCGCAATTATTTTCTGGCTGACGACCAGCTTCACCGAAGTTCCGGCAATGCTGTCGCAGAATGTCCCACCGACATTTTTTCCACGTCTCGTCGTCGGGATCATCGCGGTACTTAGCGTGACGCTGATCTTCAACGGACTGCGTAAGACCGAGAACTCCCGCGAGCGCGTTGAGCCGGCGGTATTCGTGACCGCAGCGATCGTTATTCTTGCGGGCATAGCCGTCAGCTATCTTGGCACGTTGCTGACCTTGTCGCTGGTCGCCTGTGCTATTCCCATCGCCTGGGGAGAACGCCGCCTGCGCCCGATCGGAATACTAGCGGTGACACTGCCGGCAGCAATCTACCTGGTGTTCAGCGTCGCGCTCGGAATTCGTTTCCCAGCCGGACTGCTGTTCGGCTGGACAGCCTGACCATGGGCCTGCCCGGTCTCGAGTATGCGATTCCAGTCTTCACGGATCCGCTCGTCATCGGGTTGATAATCCTCGGAACTATTGCCGGCGTTGTCGTCGGCGCACTGCCCGGGCTTTCCTCGTCGATGGCAATCGCGCTGCTCCTGCCGTTCTCCCTGTATCTCGAACCCGTTCCGGCGATCGCGCTGCTTTCCGCGCTCTATTGTGCGGGAACATTCGGTGGCTCGATCACCGCCATTCTGATCAACGCGCCGGGTGCTCCACCTGCCGCCGCGACTGCATTCGATGGCTATCCGATGGCAGTCAAAGGTGAAGCAGGACGCGCGCTTGGAATCTCGGCCATTGCTTCATCAAGCGGCGGCATCATCAGCGTCATCGTCTTATTGTTTGCGGCGCCCTTCCTCGCACGCGTAGCCTATAGCTTTGGCCCTCCCGAGTATTTCGCGCTCGCGGTATTCGGTTTATCCATGCTGGCTTCGATAAGTGGCGAGGCGCCCCTGAAAAATCTGATTGGCGGCTGCCTCGGTCTGCTCGTCGCGACGATCGGCGTCGACCTGACCACTGGCATCGAGCGTTTCACCTTCAATGTCCCGGAACTCTACGAGGGCGTACATTTTATTCCGGTGCTGATCGGGCTGTTCGCGGTCACGGAACTTCTCTCACAGGCGCAAACCCTCGGGCTGGAGAAACACGGCATCAGGCTCTCAGCCGTTAAGCTGCCGACGCTCGACGATCTGCGCCGCGTCAAAGGCTCGATACTGCGTTCGAGCGGTATCGGGACCCTGATCGGCGTGCTGCCTGCCGAGGGCGGCACGATGGCGGCGATGATCGGTTACAACGAGGCGAAACGCTGGTCGGACGAGCCTGAAGAATTCGGTAAGGGCGCGATAGAGGGCGTTGCCGGCCCTGAAGCGGCGAACAACGCCGCAACGGGCGGCGCGATGGTACCGACGCTCGCACTCGGCATTCCCGGTAGCGCGACAGCTGCGGTGATACTGGGCGGACTCCAGGTTCAGGGGCTTCGACCCGGGCCCTATCTCTTCGACGAGCAGCCGGCACTCCTGTACGGCATATTTTTCGCCATGCTGCTTTCCAACACGCTATTTCTGGGAGTCGGCCTTGTCGGTGCGAAACTGTTTTCGCGGATCAGCCTCGTGCCGGCCACGCTGTTGTGGCCCACGGTCTTCGCACTGTGCTTCGTTGGCGCCTACGGGCTCGAGCAATCGCTGGTCGATGTCTGGATCATGATGATCTCCGGGCTCGCCGGTTTCGTTCTCAAGCGCTACGGATTCAGTCCTGCACCGATTATCATGGGACTCGTACTCGGCGGCCTCGTCGAGACCTCGCTCGCCCAGTCCTTGATCATCTTCGACCAGCAATGGACCGGATTCCTGAGCCGCCCGATAGCGCTCGTGTTCTTCGCATTGGCGGCAATCAGTGTGCTCTCGGGCCCGGCGCGGGCGACAATACGCCGCCTGCTTTCCCGAAACGGCGGAACAGCCTAGACTCTCACCTGCAGATTCCGCTACCAGAACAAGAAAATGAGGGAGATCAATCGATGAGCGCTGCAAGCAACGCTGACATTCAACACTTCACGCCGGATATCGAATCCCGGCGGGGTGAAAACCTGACACGGGAAGTCGCGTCCTTTGTTCTTGATACTGAGTTTGAGGATCTCTCGGAAGATCTCATCTACCTCAGCAGAAAGTCTCTGCTCGACGGACTGGGTCTTGCCCTGTCCGGCTCCGTCGCGGAAAGCGGCAGGATCGTACAGGAGTATCTGCTTAGTCAAAACGTCTCGGGTGAGACGACGGTTATTGGTACGAGTCTGCGTATGCCCGACCGATTCGCCGCGTTTGCCAACGGCGTTGGCGTCCATGCGGATGACTTCGACGACACACAACTGGCTGTCGGCAAGGACCGTGTCTACGGATTGCTGACACACCCCACAGCGCCCTGTCTTCCCGCCGCGCTCGCTATCGCGGAAAGTCGTGATCTGTCCGGCCGCGATCTCTTGCTCGGCTACAACATTGGCGTCGAAGTAGAGACTAAGATCTCCGAAGCGATATCGCCGCGTCACTATCAGCATGGATTTCACGCGACCGCCACCTGCGGTGTGTTTGCATCAGCATCTGCAGTCGCAAAGCTCTACGATCTCGACATCGAGACAACTTTGCGAGCCCTGGCGATCGCTGCAAGCCAGGCGGCAGGGCTTAGAGAGAATTTCGGCACCATGACCAAACCCTTCCACGCCGGTCGTGCAGCGGAAGCCGGCGTTATCGCAGCCGACTTCGCACAGGCCGGCTGGACGGCGACGGATAAAATCCTGGAGTCGCCGCGCGGCTTCTTTCAGGCACACGGCGGCGGCTACGATCTAGACGCGCTCCAGGGCAAACTCGGCAATCCATGGACCTTTGTCGAGCCAGGCATCTCGATCAAGCCGAACCCCTCCGGTTCGTTGACGCATCCCGGAATGACCAAGATGCTCGAGCTGATTCTGAAATACGATATCGCTCCCGAGGACGTCGCCAGTGTCGATGTCGGCACCAACCACAATATGCCCAACGCGCTAATCCATCATCAGCCGGTGAACGAGCTGCAGGCGAAATTCTCGATGCAGTTCTGCATGGCGATTCTGTTGCTGGAGCGATGCGGCGCATTGCCTGAGTTCACCGACGAGGTCGTGAACCGGGAAGATGTGAAGGAGATGATCTCCCGCGTGAATTTTGGTGTTCATCCTGAGGCCGAGGCTGCGGGCTACGACAAGATGACGACGATCATCGACATCAATCTACATGACGGCAGAACGATATCGGGACGCGCCGATTTCGGCAAAGGCAGTCCGGCCAACCCGATGAGCTACGAAGAGGTCGCCGACAAGTTCAGAGGATGTGCCGAGTTCGCTGAATGGCCTGACAATCATGCGGAGGACGTCATCGAGACAGTACGGACGCTAGAGGATCTCGATTCGGCACGTGAGCTCACCGCGCTGCTCGCGCGCTAGCAGACGGAAACCACGATGACCGATAAGCAGTCGAGCAGGGATCTCAGCGGTGAGACAGCCGTTGTCGTTGGCGGCACGCGTAATATCGGACTTTCGATTGCTCAGGCGCTGATGCGCGCCGGTGCGAATGTTTGCGTGGTCGGCGGCTCAGACGCAGAGGCACTCGCCAATGCGCTGAAGGAACTCGAACCGGGTGACGCGCAAGCTTCTGGACTGATAGCCGATATCGCCGACGAGTCCCAGGTTTCCGCAGCATTCGAGCACGCTGAGACTACGCTGGGACCGGTGTCGATACTGGTAAACGGGCCCGGCTATCGGCCGCATGGATCCTTCATGGATATTAGTCTGGAGATGTGGAACTCGGTGCTCGACATCATGCTGACCGGTCCGTTCCTGACCTGCCGCGAGTTCTTCCGCAGGCTGCCCACAGATCGCAAGGGAGCGATCGTGAATATCGGCGGATTGAGCGCGCATCGACCAGCGAAAGATCGCGCCCACGTGATTGCTGCAAAAGCCGGTCTCGTCGGCCTGACACGAGCGCTGGCTGCGGAAGGCCAGGGGCAGATTCGCGCCAACTGCGTCGTCCCCGGCCTTATCGAGACAATACGCAAGGAAGGTCAACCGCAGGCGCATTTCAAGAACGATGAAGCGAACGCGCACGGTACTTGCGAGGACGTCTCACAAGTCGTACTCGCATTCGCCAATCCGGCCGATCAATACGTAACGGGGCAGACCGTGCACGTCAGCGGCGGGCGTTACATGGCGTGAGTTCGCCGCCATGAGTCAGGCCGATCGCGACAAATGGGAGAAGAGGTACCGGGAAGGGAGCTACGGTACACGCACCCACCCCAGCGAATTCCTGGTTGAATGGCTACCCCGGCTACCAAAAGGGCGCGCACTGGATGTTGCCTGCGGTATCGGGCGAAACGCACTCTATCTCGCTGAAGCAGGATACGCCGTCGATGCTATCGATATCTCGAGCGTTGCGCTGCAACGCCTGCAAGATTCCGTCCAGGCTCGCGGTCTGACGATCAACTGCACGGAAGTCGATCTGGAATCGGGGCCACTTCCTGACGAGACTTACGATCTTATCGTTCTCGTCCGCTATACCAGTGCCTCATTGATAGCCCGCCTGCTGCCCTTGCTCCGCGAGGGCGGCTGTTTCGCTTGCGAGGAACATCTGGTGACAACCGAGGATGTGATCGGTCCTTCCAGCCCGGGGTTTCGAGTGGCACCGGGCGAGCTGCGGGAGCTCACCGCTGAACTCGAGGTTCTCTCCTACAGCGAGGGTCTTGTGGAAGATCCCGACGGCCGTATCGCAGCGCTCGCGAGCATTGTCGCCAAACGCGCCTGATGCTAAAGCTAGAAGCGGAAGGTCTTGGTGTACTTAACGCCGATCTCCGCAGCGCGTGAGGACAACCCGGAGAAAGTCGCCATAGCGTCGGAGTTGTGGTTCCAGACGATATAGAGGTCTTCGCCGGCCCGCGGATTGTATCGCAGCCGGCTGTTGAGCGCCGCAGTTCCGGAGACGTTGTCGTACTGCAGAAAATTGACCCATGACCAGCGAACGTTAAAGGCGAAGTTGGCATTCAGTCGTATCAGTCTGGTCGTGAAGTTGCCGACCGGTAACTCGACGTCGTTGTACTGGTAACTCGCGCCGAGGAAGATACGACTGTTGGGGCGCCAGTCGATACCGCCGGTCAGTGTCAGCTTGTCGCCACCATAGAACCTTCCGTTCTGGGCCGTCAGTCGTGGCGCGAAAGTGCGTTCTCCGGCAAGCTCGTACTCAAGACGATAGTTGCTCAGATCGTACTCACCGGGCGCGATGATGATTCCGTCTGAGATCTCGAACGGATCCGTTAGCACTTCCGTCTGATCGGCCATCGTAAGTCCATAGCGATCGCCGCGATGGTTGATCAGGCGAAGTGGACGGAAGAAAGTCGTTTCCGACTGCAACTCACCGGTCACCTCGTCTTCATACGACCACCGTCCGATAAATATCTGGTTGCTCCGAAGCCAGGGATGGTTCGTCGTACGAAAACGATGTCCACCCCCTATGCGTTTTCTTACATAGTCGGATCGATTGACGAAACCCAGCGCCGGATTAAAATTCTCCTGTATTACCTCGTATTCAAGGTCACCGTAAAAACCCTGAGTGGTCGGCATCGATACGGACGCTCCCCATGCGGTCTGCTTGGCATCAACACCTTCGGTGTCCGACTGCTGGAACCAGGTTGCACTCTCGAACGTGCGCCCGCCCGGCAGGCGCGTATTCCGATAGCGAAAATCTGCACCAGCAACGGAGTTGTCAAGATTTGATCGCGGGTCGCCGTCGGTCAATATAATGCCGACATTGGATTCCTGAAATACGTTGGACGAGAATCGGCCGACGAAAAGGTCGCTATCGTCAACATCGCCGAATCCAGCCTGCTGGACTCCAAGCGCACCGATGTTCCAGCGTCCTGACCTACCCGTGATTTTCCCGCCCACCTCGAGATCGACTGGTTGCCCCGAGCTGTTCAGGCCGATTCGTCTGGAGAAAAACGGAATACCGTTTCTGTCCAGATCCCCGAAGGAGAAGATTCCAACGTCCTGCAGAAAGAAGTCTCGTTTCTCCGGGAAAAATGGCGAGAACCGGCTCAGATTGACCTGCCTGTTATCGACCTCGGTCGCCGAGAAGTCGGTATTGAGCGTCAGGACACCCGTTAGCGATGGCGTGAAGTTATAGAAAAAATCAACCGAGGGTTCCATCGTGGTTTCGTCAGTTGAGGTTTCATAGTCGCGACTGCCCGTCGCGATCAGTGACGGAATAATACTGACGCCCTTTCCCTGCCGCAGATCTTCGAAGCCACTCAGAACTCCGGTGGAGCTCAGATTGACTGTGCGGTCGAACGAGGTCCAGGAAATACGTTCCTTCTTGCGCGGGATCGCCCGACCAACAGTGAAACCCCAATCCGGATTCTCCGGATCGAAGTTCAGGCTCTTGAACGGAATCGCGAGTTCTGCCGTCCAGCCCTCATCATCGATCATAGCCTCGGCGGTCCAGATTCCATCCCAATCGCTATTGATCGAAGAGGCCTTTTCGAAGATGCCGTCGCGGCGAACGCCATTCGGATTAAGCATGAACTTGTAGCCCGCACGCATTGTGTTGAACGGATCGAGGATAAACTCCAGACGATCGTCCAAACCTACCGACTGGTCCTGAATCATCTGCCTCGCGGCAATCTGCTCAGGCTGGCTATCAAGCAAACGCGCGCCCAGGTAGAGATTATCGTCGTCGTACATGATGTAGAACGTCGACTCCTCGGTCGGCACGCCCTGATTTATAGGGTCGTACTGATGCAGATCACGAATTACCGTCGCGCTGGCCCAAACGGCATCGTCCAGAATACCGTCGATTACCGGCGCCTCGGATACTCGAACGATATCGGCAACCTTGCGCTCCGTTCGATCGATTCGAACCATCTGATCCTGCGCCTGCGCGTCGGGGATAACGCAGAAGAGCATCGCCACCAGAATGAGTCCGGGGACGAGCGAGCAAGATCCGGGCTTTCGAGAAACATATATCACCGCGTTCAATTTCTCCGCGTTTTCGAGCGTATGGCCATCCATGACCCCTCGCCGCCCGCCAGAGCGGTCGAGATCCTGAATCCAAGCTTCCCCATGAGACTCCGGTCTGGATTACTGCCGCCGCTCCCAGGCGCCTATCGACCAGAGTCGCTCGAAATTTAAGCAGAGATTAGCCGCCGATGGAATCGAATAGCCTTAATAAACGTTAATGAGTCTGCGGCCTGCGAGACTCACGACGATTACGCGCTAGAGCTCAGTCGGGCGATTCTGACCAGGAACCCGGCGTCTCAACGCAGTCATAGAGTTTGACAGTTTCACCGGGCTCCCAATACCAGGCGTTGATCTGAGTTACGGGCTCGGTAAACGTTGCCGGGTCCGTGACTGTCATCGCATAGTCGAGAAGACGCTGATCGGCGCTCAGAATGAACCGTTCTTCGACAACGGCGTCCGGGCTCAGTTGAATTCCGGCTGTGCCGAAATAATAAGAGTCCATATGAGAAGTCGATACGACAAGTTCATCGCCATCCCAGCGACCCGTGGAATAACCCCACAGGCTTGGAGTGACGTCGCTGCCCGGACCGTCTTCATCGAGATGAATAATGCGAACAGTGTCAAACTCTTCCTGCAGCAACCTGATCTGAGTGCCTTCGTCTATGAACTGAATCGGCCAGCTACTTCCCATGATTCTCGGCATGGCCTTTGGCCTGCAGCCAGTGTTGACCTCGACGACCGGATCCCAGGTTGCGGCTGTAGCCCTCGCAGCATCGGTTAGCGGATAACTGTCCAACCAGAACGGCTGACGTGCATCCATAGGCTCTCGCGACCATACCCGATAGATACCGTTCGCCGTTGCTTCAGCGGCGCGAATTGCTTCCTCGCTGAACGCCTTCTTTGCTCGCTCAATCGTATCGTCCGACCATCTCGGCGGGATACCGGTGTGAAGTAGCACCTCGCGACCGTCAGGCAGCAGAAAGTGGCTGACCTCCATCACGTTTTCCTTGAATCTTGACGGCGGTCCGGCGACACGAACGCGGGTTCCCGGCCCGACTACTTCGGGATCAATACCGTAGCGCTCGAGAATGCTGGGTGGCGTGGTCTCCATCTCCCACTCTGCACCACCATAGGCGGCGTCGGCCTGAATCCAGTAGCGAACGTGCGGGTGCCGCCACTGTACACGCGTGATCTCGCCTTCGAGTTCCACCGTCTGCGACATATCGAAGAAGGTATTCCGTGAATGGTGCGCCGCAACGCCGAACGACGTGAGAACGATCGAGAACAGCAGAATCCTGGAGAGTCGCTTAAACATGTCCACCCCTTGTTATACCCGGTCTAAGGACGAGCCGGTAAGACAGAGCTTTTCGTACGGTAATTCTACTCGGGTGCTTATCGACAATCTAATCAGGCGATGCCAGAAAGGCAGGCACGAGGCTGAGAGTCAGGTAGAATAGCGCCCCGCGGACCCGCCAGACGGCCCGTTCTCCGGGTGATATGGCGTGCGAGCAGTCGTTCGACTGTTTTATAGTAGGTCCGGAGTGGTGATGTAGCTCAGCTGGTTAGAGCGGCGGATTCATAACCCGCAGGTCGGTAGTTCAAGTCTACCCATCACCACCATCTCTGCCAAAGACCTTGCCCGCGGGACTTTCCGAACGTCTAAGCCCGAATCCTCCTCAACAAAAATTTTGTTCAGTACCTCGCGAGATTACGTTGTTGAAAGCTCGCGTATCACCACTGTGCTGCGAGAAGGTGCGGAAGAAATCGGATTGATATTGATCCGCGAGTAGTCTGTGCCCGCAATCCTTCAGTCTCATGCCGACGAGCACATTTTCGGAAGATGTTCGCGGGGCGAAATTATAGATGTAGTACTGCAGATACTCGTCATACCCTGAGTACTCGAGATCGAGGTTAGCGGCCCATCTTTCCAGCGTGCTTATATTCGCGGGGTTGTTCTCGTCCCAGGCAGAGAAAGTGCGTCCGTGTATCGTATCCCGCAATCCATCCTCGATAGTTACCCCGTTCGCAGCCGAAGCGAACTCCAGGAAATTAAGCCCGCGTTTACCCGTTTCCTGACCGTTGAACCAAAGTCCCTGATCACGTTCACCCTGAATATGAAAGACGGACGGCAGCGTGCTCGGCGTATTTTCCTTGAAGTCGACTATTCCCTTCCGGAACGTAGAACCACCCGTCACGGAGATGGCTTTGAAGTTATAGCTGTCATTAATTCTGATATCAGTTAGATCGGTCGGGCCGCCCAACACGTACGAGAGCAGAAATATCGCTCCCGATGAATGACCGACGCCGAAGATCTTCTCTGGATCGATGTTGATATCAGATGAAGAGATCAGCTCGTCGAGTAATGTATCTACGAATGCGTAATCGTCACGCTCCAACTCCAGACCTCCGTGCCACATCCACATGCCGCGCGCGCCGCCTCTCTCGACCGGCTGAGGAACCTCCGGTTTTTTCTCGGAAAAGGCTGACATCCTGACGACTATGAAGTCGTCCCTGTAGGGCTCCAGTCGTGGCGCCCAATCCAGATATCCCAATATCGATTCCTCGGTGAAATCGGGACGACACATACAACCGTGAAAGAACAGAACAACCGGATACGCCACCGAGCTGTCGTAGGAGGTTGGAAACGTCACGGAGAAATGGCGATCGTAACCGTTGATACTGATTGTGCCGCGATTGGTCTGATCGAGCTCCAGAGCAGAGAACACCAGCTCAACGTCATCGTGTTGGCTTGTTGGCCCACCGTTACTGCTGCCACTCTGCGCATGGAGGGCAGACATCGGAATCACCCAGACTACCGCCCAGACAAGCACAGCGGACTTCACTACGCTACGCCGTTCGATATTCCTGAGAATAGACATACCCTGCTCCCCTCTTCTCGTTAGTATCAGATTCTACCCGGCTTTGAGAATCGCTGAGTTCATTGTGCGGATAATTCACGGTAAGCCGCTCGGACTATGCCTTCTGAGCCTCTCCCTCCGGCCCATCTCGAATCGAAATCTCGCGACGGACTCGAAGCGATGATCTCCTCGACCGACTATCCGGCTGCCACTAGGCCCGAGACTCACGCGTAGATATCTCGCAGCATGTTTCTGTAGTCGATCATGTCGTTCCGACCGCTGATAGGGCCATGGCCCGGAATGACCAACGTATCAGGGCCGATTAGAGCAACAGCCCTGTCAAGCGTCTCGATGAACCCTGCGTAGCTTCCTCCCCGCGTTACGTCGCTTATCGGATACTGGCCTACGAAGACGTCTCCCATGTAGATCACATCCGATCCCCTGAAGAAAATCAGTACATCTCCGTCCGTGTGACCTGCGGCAACGTGAATCGCCTCCACATCTTCACCATTAACATGTAGCGATACACTTTCTGCAAACGTCACGATCGGCAAGGCGACCGAAGGCGCAGAAGGACCCTGCGGAGGATTGGCCAATCGCGCGCGTACCGAGTCATGCACCAGAATGACGGCGCCGGCCCGACCGAAATTGACGTTACCGTCTGCGTGATCTGCGTGATCTGCGTGATCATGCGTATCGATTACGAAACGGATCGGCTCGTCAGAGATCTCCCGAATTGACGCCAGAATTTTTTCGGTGAGGGCAGCGAAGTTGCTATCCACGAGAATTATTCCGTCATCGCCGACGGAAATGGCTATATTGACGATGATCCCGCCGACAACATTGTAGATATTCCCGGCGACATGCTGCGGAGCCGCGATCTCGAAGTTGTCCCAGTTCCTCGCACCCATCCCGGGCGGCTGCGCGAGTGACGGCGTAACGACAAGTCCGATCGCCGTTGCCAACAACATTGTTCTGCTCGTCGATAGTTTGGAACTGATGAGAATCTCCCCCCGCCCGCTACTGCCCGCCGAACTACTGAGACAGGAACTGATACATATCAGCGAGGAGTTGCGGGCGCCGCGTCTCGTATAACAGCCAATCACTGTACTCGGGCAACATCACCGACTCCAGCGTCTCCTCCAGCGTACTGCCAGCCTCTATCGCCGCTACGACTTCCGCCTCAGTCGTTCGGAGCAGCGTCATGAACGCCTCGATGTCCGCTCGCATGCCGATGAGTTCGCTGTGCCCCTGGATCACTCTATCGAAGTCCAGAGCCTCCACCGCTTCGACCGCAGCTGCATAGCTGTCCACGGGGTAACCGGCCAGAAATCCGCTCAAACCACCGGGCAGCCGGTTGATCTGTAGAAAGTCGACGACGAAGGCGACGTCCTGCTCCGGAAACAGCAACACGGTCATGTCGTCGCTGTGCGCGGGTGGACTGTGATGCATCTCGACCGTACCGTCGCCCAGGCTGATAGTCAGCTGGTCCTGATAGGTAATCTCGGGCGGGCACGTATGAGCGTTTACCTCCGCCGCTGTCAGGACGCCATCGCTATTCGTATCGTCCTGGTCGAACGCCGCGAGAAAGCCGCCGCGCGCCTCACTACGCCCGATCGTCCCGTCGCCGTTAGTATCCATCGGCATCGAATTACTGGGCAGATGCTCCAGACTCTCGATCATATTCTCGTGGCCGACGAATGTTGCCGTATCGGCGAATACGCTGCCACCGGATGCGTGATCAGGATGGTGATGGCTGTAGAGCACGTACTCGACCTGCGCGTCGAATCGCTCGTCGATCTCAGCCTTCAGCCACTCGGCGAAATCCGCGCGAATCGGATCTCCGAGAATGACGCCCTCTGCCGTGACCAGGAAGACCGTCGTATGGCCGCCCATACCTCTAACGCCCGCCTGATACAGACCGCCGTCGATGTTCACAATTTCAAATTGCGGATCCTAAGCTGCGCCACCGCCGGCCGCTGGAGGCTCGACGTCGGGAGTCTGAGGGCTACATCCGGACACGATCAGCAGAATTCCAACCGCCTGAATCGCGGCCAACCCATGTGCGTTAGCGTTTTTCATCGTTACACCCGTCAAGCAAACGAATAGTCGAGTAAGCACCCTTATCCATCCATAGTACTGCAGGTAACTACTTCGAGAAGAGAATTCTGTCCAGGCTCCATCGACCGCCACCTACCGTAGCGATGTAGAGGTAAAGCCCGCAGTACAGTACAGCCGCTTCGCCTCCGTTCGCGATAGTCCAGAAACCCAGAGGCGCGTGGTTGATGAAATAGGCGAACGCCATCTCGCCGGAGAGAATGAAAGCGACCGGCCTTGTGAACAAGCCGAACAGCAACAGCGTTCCTCCGAACAGCTCGAGTACACCGGCCGTGGTGATGAGGGAGAACACCGGCACCTCATCGAAGCGTGTAACCGGGAAGTCGAGCAGTTTTCTTGTGCCGTGCTAGATGAACATGAACGCTGCAACGATGCGGAGCAGGCTCAGGATCTCGTCGGACCATTTCGAAAGATACTTCTCAACCACTCGGTGTCCTCCTGTCTTCATTTGCCGTTTGGCCTCAGCACTCGGCATTATTGCTAAAATCTCTGAGTTGTGCAGATTCAGGGACGATAGGCTGCTCATTACCTGGCGGGCATTCGATTGAGGAACGGGGAAACAATGAATACTGGAAATATCCTGTTGGCGTTCGCAGCACTGTGCGTACTGGACTTCAACACCACCGTCGCTCAGGAAAGCGATCCTCATCTTCTCGACGGGACCGAGCTCGAGTACACCTACACCGACGGCGGCAGCGTCAATCTCACGTTCTACGATGGCCTGCTGAAATTTCACTGGATCGCCGGGCCGGCCGCCGGTACTGCAGAGGAAGGCTTCGGGTATAGAGCGATGGAAATTGGTGACGATCGCTACCTCGTCGTTTGGCGAATGGAAGAGGCGAATAACTTTCTGACGATGGTCATAGACCTCGGGAATCGTGCGTTGTTCACGTCCGCCCTGATGCAATACGAAACAGATCAGGAGAACGTCCTGTTCGATCAGGCGACGATTCATCGCATCGATCGATAGCTGGTCGCTTAGGTGACATTCCGCCGAACTACGATTATCTCAAGGTAATCTTGTCTGTAGCCGAGTTCGATTCCGTCAAATCCTATCTACCTGAAGGAACTGCGCTTAAGAAAACTTCATGCTTGTTAGCAAAGGTTCCGGTTTCTCTAAGCGGCTGGTTGATATCATACGCGCACTCAATCGATACGGGAGCTAGACATGCGGAAGTTACCACTCGTTCTGATGGCGGCATTACTGCTTGTCGGCGTCGCTAAAGCGCATCATTCATTCGCACCCTACGACATTCGCCAAAAGGTCGAATTCTCCGGCGTGGTAGAGAGCTGGCGCTTCGCCAGACCGCACCCGATCCTGATGATCAGGGAAGACGGTGAGGATGGCCGAACGTGGAAACTTGAGGTCGCAACCAGGCAATGGGAACGACAGGAAATCCCCAAAGATGCCATCGAGAGTGGCGATGCCCTGGACGTCGTTATCTGGCCTGCCAGAGACGGATCTGCAGAGGGTGTACTGAGCGCATTCACAAACGATGGCGTCTATGCGCTGATTCACGATGAGGTTCGTCAACGCTCTGCTAACGAAGCAGCGGAAGCCTCATCAAACTAGACATCAGCGAAGCTCGCTAGCGCTACATCTGGCCTGGCGCGCACAGCGCATTGCTGAGATCGGCCGGTATTTACTTCATAATTCATGGCTTGGCAGCTCAAGTCTGCCCTCAACAACCAGAATCTAAGGAGAAATCATGCCTGTCATCGTTCGCGGCGCTGAGATCGCAAGTCAAGCCATAGGCACCGGAGTTTCGTCGCAGTCGCTGCTATCAAAGGAAAATACGGGCTCGGACAACGTCTTGCTCGATCTCATCGGCTTCGAGAGCGGCGCTACATTCGATATAGCCTTCGATGACGATACATTCGGCTGGCTCCAGGTACTCGATGGCTCCGGTTCACTATCTGACTACGAGCAGGCGCTCGAGACCAGGGGCGTTACCTATCTTCCGTTGGGGTACAGCGGCACGTTCACCGCCGACGCCGATGGCACCAAACTGCTGATGGCAACCGTGCCTCAGGCGGAACGATTCGATACGGAGGTCGCTGAAACACCTTCCGAGGTTCAGACTACGGACTGGTCCCACGAACCGGTGCTTCAATCTGAACACGATGCCCGTACCCGAATTTACATGGCGACTCGAACGCTAACGGGAACGAGCGCGTATCGCGGCGAGATGATTACCTACCCGCCGAATACCCAGGCGCCGGCGCATCATCATGAAGGTGCCGAGCACTTTCAATATGTGATGAGCGGCACCTGCACCGCGATGCTGGGAGAAGAGACGATGACACTCGGCGCTGGAGATGTTCTCTACAACTATGAGATGGAGGTTCACTCCTTCGTCAACAGTAGCGACGATGATCTCGTCTTCGTTGAGTTCTTCGTGCCCGGCAGCTGCCAAACGATTTGGGCACCGGGAGCCAACCCCTGTGCCTGGTTGCCTACCGATGCCGATATCATGGGCCGCCCGCCGTCGCGCGATATCTCTTACCACGTTCACGGTGAGGACAAGGGTATATAGGTTCAGCGCTTCGCTGAGAGCGCCAGTTACTGCCCAACCGATCGAAAACGGTGTTCGCCGATCTCGAGATCGAGGATATCCGGCGGCACACCGCCGAACGACGATGTCTCGATACTCTCTACTAGCTCGTCGAAGCTCGGTGCCGGCCGCGACATATATTCAGCAAAGCGCTCCCAGGTCCCCGATTCCGTCCGGCGAAGCGCGAACGCCTGGCTTACGACGTTGCTGCGTACAACGACGTATTCGTCGCCCGGATCGGCCGAGAGATCCGTCGCGAAGACGGCGATACGGTATTCGGCTCCGGCCGGCCGCCGGAATATCGCTGAGAGATCGCGATTGATCGCATCACGCAAACCGGGTGGCCAACTGGCTCCCGCCGGATAGAGATCGATATCCATCTCAATCGGTAACGCTTCGGCCAACACCCCGTAATTTCTCAAGTCACGGGCTTCCGCTGCGCGCTCCCGAATTCGGGCGCTTTCCGGGTGGTCGGCCAAAGTCTCCAGTGCTTCGAACCCGCGTAGACCCTCGCGCCCGAGGCGAAAGCGCAAATAGGCGAAGTCGAACTCCTCGACACCCACTCTACCGTCTACGAGGCGCGCATACTGACTGCGTGCGCTCACGCCGATCGGATCCAGGATCGGCGTATGCATCAGCAAACCAAGGGCTACTGCGATCGGAGCCGCGACAAAGTTTACGCGGGCAACCAGAGGCAGCCAGGTATTACCGGCCCTGAACACGGCGACTGAGTAGCCGATCACATAGAACCCCAGCATCAGAACAATCACGAGACCGTAGACGCGGCCTGGTGTCAGGCCATGCTGACCCACGCGGAGAAAGAGCCCGTAGAGGGAGAAAGCCGTGAACGCGACCATCGCGATGACCCCGGCCTCTACCAGTTTTCTTGCGTACTGACTGTACGGGCGCTGTTCGGTGCCATCCTGATAGGCAGCGTTTAGGAACAGAATCGACGTAACGATCCAGGCGAGCAGAATATGCGAACCGCTATCAGTGTCCCACAGAGGTTGCAGCCCGGTGAATGGTACGAAGACCAGAAATAGCAAAGCAACGAAGGAGACAAGCGGTAACAGCGCGCGAAATACGCCCAGCGTAATGTTTCTCAGCGCGGCAACCAGCTGCTCACGATCCCTACCAAGCGAAAGCCCGAACGCGATTGCGCCCCCGGATACGATACTGACGAAGATCTCGTGACCGAACAGATCGCCGAATGCTTCGACTCCGATCAAATTAAAGAGCGCCGCCCAGAGACGGAGAACCGCCCACAAAACGCCGAGAAAGAGAAGCCCGATCAGCCCGATGTGGAAATTCGACCAGGCGTGGAGGAATAACCGGGTATAGGGAAATTCGAAGCGCCCGGTTCGCTGATAGATCTGCATGAACGGTGCGGCGACATATAGCGTAATTCCCGCCGCAAAGGCCCAACTAGCGGCCCGGCTTCTGTCGCTGGAACTGGCAACAGCCTCTTCAACGTCGATGAGCTGAAGGCCAACCCAGAACGAGACCAGCGCGTAGACGACGCCGAGTAGTGCCGAAACGAGGACCAGGCGAAGATAGTCACGACCGGTCCACGAAAAATGCAGCGCGAGCCCCTGGCAAATCAAGAAATAGAGGACTGCGAGAAAGGCCGCGGAACCAGTACCTTCATCCGGCCAGTGATCGAGCAACCACCAGACAATGAGGCCCTGAACAGCTCCTATGCCGATCAAACGAACTCGTTCCAGGTTGGGCATGAGCGCACCCCTTTTCGGCCGCATTGAGCGACCCGCATCAATCTACAGCAAGATCAGATCACCTGCCTGCCTGAATGTTCCGTCCCCCTGAACTATAAATCAGCCTAGAACTTACCATTGTCATTTTTCCAGGCGCTTCGGGGGGCGATTTTCTCGGTGGTATCCCAGTGCTCCACGACTTTGCCGTTGGCAACTCGGAATAAATCATAGAACGCGGAGTGTATGCCGCTATAGCTTCCCTCGCTGACGCAGAGGACGTAGTTCCCTTCCGCCAGCACTCGATGGACACAGTCGTAGCTGATTCGTCTGCCGTCGTCGTGCTCAGCCTCCAGGGCAGCTTGGAGACCAGAAACGCCGTCGGCAAGCTGCGGGTTGTGTCCCGCGAACTGCTGCTCATCAACGAACTCGCTCAGTCGATCAAGCTGACGTTCGATAAGTACGGCTTCAACGAATGATCGAACAGACCGCGATTCTCTTCGGTCAACTCGAGATCGACGACATCAGTCGGTCCGTCCACCATGCTGCGCCCGGATGGGTTGGGCCCAAGACGTTCCTGAATATTGTCCCAGTGCTCTACCGCCTGCCCGTCTTCGAACCTGAATACCTCGAAGCCGATCTTTCTGCTCGCAAAATCATACTCCGTATGTGCGAACACGAAATCGCCGTCTTCAAAAGCACGCGCGATGTTCACTCTGGGTGAAGTGCTCGACAAGCGCTTGAACAGAGCCGCCAGGCCTTCACTACCTTCGTGCGTCTGGGGATTGTGCTGAATGTATCTCGCTTCGTTGACGAAAGCGATGGGACCCGGGTCGCCCGTCTCGATACTCTTCAACAGTACCCTGATTCGGTCTTTATTCATTGCTGCAACGCAGACTCAGTCAACAACGGTCCGATCAAGTGCTCCATGCTGATGAATAGCGAAGATACAGAACGATTCATCAGCGCATTGGCTTATATGATGAGTCTCTGCGGGTACGCGATAGACCGATCCCGGGGACAGCCAGATTGCGGATTCTTCGAGCCCCGGCTCAAAATGGCGCGCGACACCCGCGACGACAACTCCATCGTAGGTGTTCGAGTGCATATGAACCGCGGTTCGCATGCCGGCCGGGAACCGCACGTAAGTCGTATGCTCCCCGGACGTTCTGTCGCCATGGACCGTCGAGACCGCTCGGCCGTCCGGCAGCGCCAGCCAGTCAATATCGTCTATTGGCGTGGTCGTCACGCGGGCTGCGCTGTTCCTATCTTCGATACTCGCACAACCAATCGTTACGATGGCGGCTACGAGCGAAGCAACAAGTACTTTCATCTTCATTTCGTCATTGTGTCCAGATCGAGATGATATAGCAGTGGCCACCGGCCGCTACTCGGATACTAACTGACCTTCAATGTCGCTGGCTTCGGCCAGTTTAATGGGTTGCCCGTCAAGATAAATCTCCGGCACGTCGCCCTAGGAACAAATCGCCCCGCATCGCGACTAAAGCCACATGAGACAGTTGCTCCTGGCGCTCATATCGATACCTGCGCTCGCCCAAACCTACTCCAGTATTAGCGAGTGCTTCTCTTTGAGCGACGGGGAGAGACATCTGCAGGTCAGTTCCTGAATGCATACCGCGCCCTCCCTGAACGAATTCCTGTCGCAGGGAACGTTAGTCGACTGGCTTGAATTTTTTCCTATCGAGATAGAGATAGCGGTAGGAGAAGCCTACGCATTGGCTCAGCTCCGCGTTACCGCATACGGGCCGGAAGGATCGATAGAGGAGCATGTTCCGCTGAGCCTGGATCTCGAAGGACCAGACGGGTTGTTGGATCTCCGGGATTGGAGGACGTACGGCGAGACGATTACCGGCTCCAGACCCGGTTCCGCGACCCTGTGGGTGCATTCGATAGCCGGTTCGTCTTCAGGGGCGAGAGTCAGTCAGCCAATACATCTTACCGTGACGCCATGACGACTCGCCAAAACTCACGCGGCGTCAAATATCGCTTTGTTGTTGGCCATCCATTTTTCCATTTCTTCTTTGCCGTTAGCAGGATCGTTCATCACGCTCGTCGCTCCTGCGCGTATGCGTTGGGAATCGAACACCCTTCTTCATCCTGATCACCGCGGCTCCACCTTCCATGTCATTCATACGTAGCCCGCAGAAATCGACGCCGTCCACACCGACCGGACCGAAATTACGGTCCCCGTTTCTAGTTATTAACATCCAAGCCTCTCGTCCGATTTAAAGAGAATTCAAACTCTAGCAGGTTTGCTGCGAAGCGGAAGAACGAGTTCTGTGCCGAATGCGTCAGCTCACGGTGTGTTCATCAGAATGGAATAAGCCGACGTAACAACACCCGGCCTCCGCTCGCCGTAGAGCTGCCAGTCGGAATACTCTGCGAGCTGCACCGACTCTTCGGCCTGCTGCTCCGTCAACCCATTCTCAATCGCTGCGGAGACGTCTCGCTGCAGGTCCTGCAGAAACACCAGATAGTCCGCCAGATCTTCCCCGTCGCCAACCTCACCGTGACCCGGCACGAAGTGATCGATATCGAGCGCCAGTACCGTCTCAACAGCGCTCTCGTAGTGATCCAGCGAGTAGTGATAGAGCTCGCCAGGCATAAGCCGGACGTTAGCGAAATCGACAGCGAATCCAACTCGTTGCTGCGGAAAATACAACACCGTCATGTCATCCGAATGGGCGGGATTCGGATGCAGTAGCCAAACGCTCTGCCCACCCAGGGCAACGGTCATACGCTCTGAATAAAGGAGGTCGGGAGGACGAATGTCTACGTTAATCTCCGCGCCGCTCAAATTGTCGTCCCGGTTGACATCGACATCATCGAATCTTGCCGCATAGCCTCGAGTCGCTTCGCTACGATGGAGCAATCCGTTCCCGTTCGCGTCACGTGAGCGCAGATTGGCCGGGAGCGGTGCCGCAAGCGCGGTCGCCATACCTTCGTGGGATACGAACGTCGCAGTATCGGCGAATACCGCACCACCCGACGCATGATCCCAGTGATGATGACTGTAGAGTACATACCTAACGGGCACGCCGAAGCGTTCATCGATCTCCGACTTCAACCATTCAGAAAAACTCACACTGATAGGATCGGCGAGAACGATGCCATCCTCAGTTACCAGGAACACCGTGCGGTGCGACCCTGAACGCGGCGAGTAGGCCGCCGCGCTATAGACGCCATCCTGAACCTGGACGATCTCGTAACGATCTTCCCCCTGTGCTCGAACTAGTCCGGTCGAGGTCAGTGAGACGGCACATGCGATCCAAACTACCGCCAGCCCACGTTTGTTCATTTTGACTCCAGATATCAGCAAGACACGGAGAATACGGACGACCCTAATCTTATCCCCAGCGCCAGCGGGGCTTCTCTCCTTTCAGCCATCAGACGGCAACAAGCGCGACCGTACTCACGACACAGAGCTCTGCGAAGACGCCGGGCTGCTCGGGCATAAAAATAGCGTAGCCACCAACGACGACCACGAGACAAATCAGGAAGACAAGCCAACCCTGCCAGACGACAGGCGGGCCGCAGCCGTAGCGCTTCGCAGGAAACCATATGGTTTTGTCGCGTTCACTCATCTTTCTTTCCAAACTATACCATCATCGACTGGCCGAACCCTGCCTCCGGGCCACCGATGAATTCAGCCAGCCTCTCGACGCACGCCCAGGCGCCTGAGCAACTCGTCGACCCGAACCCCAATCTCATCGCGGCTTTCGCGAAAGACAGAGAGGATGTCCTCCTCGGTGCCCGACGCGCGAGCAGGGTCTGAAAGCGGCCAGTGCTCCTTGCGAGTATTTGCGCTCAACAGCGGACAGCGCTCATCCGCGTGTCCACAGACGGTGACAACATAGTCGGCCCATCTGAGCGTAGCATCATCCAGCTTCGACGAATCCTGAGAGGAAATATCCACACCCGCGTCAGCCATAATCGAAATCGCCCGCGGGTTCTGTCCGTGTGATTCTATTCCGGCGGACCGGACACCCAGCGGGCGATCTCCGAGCGCTCGCGCCCATCCCTCGGCCATCTGGGACCGGCATGAGTTACCGGTACACAGGAAGAGTAAATTCATCGCAGAACCTCAGGAGACCGTCTGTACTTCAGCTCCCGATTGCGAGTCCGGCACGAAATGCCTTCGGGCGATGAAACAGCTTAGAACTGCCGGAACTGCCATCTACAGGTGCTGAATCTCAGCAGACATGCTCGGTGCCGCAAGCTCTACCATAAATGGTACACCAACCCAAAACGGCGCAAAGAACCCTATCATCAGTGTGAGCATGGCCCACCACAGGACCGGGTTGCGGTACTGCGGCGCGGCAAACATGATCGCAAGAATCGCGGCCATCGCACCCAGGTCTCCGAAGCCTTCTCTGAAAAAATGATGCCAGCTGTGCGTCGAGGACGTGATCAGCAGCATGCGTTCATCGCCAATGTGTCTGAAAGTCGCGCCGACCGGACCGTAAGCGGAAATGAACCCGAAGATAATCAGGGCACGGGGAGTCCAGATATTTGAAAGCAGCTTCGACATAGTCGTCTCCTACCTTGTAGTCAGTTGGCCGAACAGAGCATTGGGGCCAAAACCATCAGTCCTGGCGACCGCCGGATTCGCGTTTGTAGTTACTATCGATGTACCAGCTCATGTACTCGAGCATTGTCACCGGTTCAAAAGCCGCGGGCCTGTCTTCCGAGATGCAGCTATCGAGCGGCGCCGCGACGGTGTCTGCGTTTGGATTGAAGAACATGGCCATCGAATAGCGTTCCCTTGTCGGCGCTACAACCCGATGTGGTGTCGCAAGAAAACGCCCGTTTGACCAGCGGTTCAGGAACTCGCCGGTATTGACGAGTATGCCGCCGTCCTGCGACCTGGCGGGCAGCCATTCTCCTCTGGGCAGTAGAATCTCTAGGCCGCGAACATCCGACAGCGGCAGCAGCGTGATGAAGCCATGATCGGAATGGGGTGAGATGCCGAACTGATTCTCTTCCGCTGCAAGTGCTGGGTAAAAAGCGTTTCGAGTCCACCACATCGGTTCCGTGAAGTACGGCGAGAAAAAATCTGCCGGCTGCTGCAATGCGCGCGCATAAAGCGGCAGCATCGCAAAACCGAGTAAAGAAAGCGCATCCTGATACGCGAGCATAGCGTCCCTGAATTCCGGCATGGATTCCGGCCAGCGATTCGGCCCAACGAAGCGCAACCCGCGTTGTATTGCCGGGTCGTCCGGCGCTCGTTCACGAGCGAGCGTAAGCGTTTCGTTGAGATCCGGTTTCGTATTGACGTTGATCTTGGACGTCACATAGACCGTCGTTCTGGCAGGGATGTAACCGACCGAGCGCTCGTCGATTCTTAATCGCAGCTTCTCCTCGAGCGGAAGCGCAAAGAACTCGCGCAGCGCGGCGTATGCGCGTTCAATAGGTTCCAGCGGCACACCGTGATTGACGACGACATAGAAGCCGATCGTCTCCTGCACGTGCTGCAGTTTCTCCGCTAGCGCTTCCCGAGCATCGATATCCCCGGCCAGATACGGGCCCAGGTCCAGCGTGGGTATCTCAGTTACAGCGCCCACCGACTTTCTGCTTCCACCCGCGTCTTTACGAGCGACCTGTCGTCTAGTGTTGCTTCGGCTCGACGCCGATCTGACGCATCAGCCACGGCTCAACAACCTGAGAAAGAATTCGACCCATCGTCCACTCCGGGGAACGACCCATATGCCCGCCGACAGGATTCACCCAGGCTTGCTTGGGATCGCCATGTTTCATCATCAGGTAGAGATCGGCGATAGGCTGCTGCGTATCCTGCTCTCCATTAACGAGCAACATCGGCGCGGACGGCTGATCGATGAAACCGCGCTCGACCAGCGAGAGTCGCGGACCGTAGGCCAGGAACTCGTCCATCGTCTTCGCGTCGTAGACAGCCGAACGTGCAGGGAATAAGTCGAATAGATACTCCTCGCTCAACAAAGCGTGCTCCTGCCACTCAGGCTGGTAGTAGCCGTGAATACCGACACCGTGTACCGCAGCGCCCTGGACTCTGTCACGCTCCAGATAGGCGACAAGCGCGGCCCAGTAGCCGCTCCAGCTGCGTCCCTGAACGGCTATCCGATCGGCGTCTACATCTTCACGAGTCGCCAGATAATCGAGTGCTGCGGAGAATATGCGCTCCGAGCCGACGTCGATCAGGACGGGGGACTGCCCGGTTCCCGGCATATCCATGGCGAAGACACCGACACCGTTCGCGACGTAGCGATCGGCACCCGCAATGACGTCTTCCTTCCGCGAGTCGAGACCGTTGATACCAAGAACCAGTGGTACGGGGCCCGAGGACTCAGGAATCCTCATATAGGCGACGAGCTCGGAGTCCTCGAACGGAATCCGTACGGTCTCAACACTTGGCTCCAGCAATCGGCCATACTCGTGGAAAGCGGCAAGCGCTTTTTCATAGGATTCACGTTTACCCGGTGAGTTTTTCTCTGTCGGCCAGCGACCGACGTTAAAGTTGCGCCACGCGTTGTAGTAGAGATCGCGCGCCTCGTCGACCGAGGTGGACTCTGCTGCTTTAGCGCCCATCATGTAGTCGTCGCCGTTTCGCATCCAGAGGCTCGCCCAAAGATCCTGATCCAGACGATCGAAGTCAGCCATTGCGCGTTCGGCATCTTCAAGCTTCACGCCGGTGATCGGCCCGAAGTTGTTTTCTGCCCTGTGAAGCGTCTCCGCCTTCAGCTCGTCGAGAGTTCGCGGACCCCAGCTCTGAGCATTCGCGCCGCTCGACGCGATGACAAGACCCGAAAGTATCGTAATCGTCATGGTTACCAGTTTGAGTTTCATCGCTTCTTCTCCCGTTCGCCTGTTCCGCGAACTTAGTTTTATCCGGTAGCGTCCAGCGCCTGACCATCGACCTCGAGAGGTTTGGCGGCACATAGAATAAAGGCAACAACGCAGGGTTCCGTTCCGTCGTTTACCCAGTCGTGAATCGTTCCGCGCTGCACAAGGACATCACCCTGCCGCAGGACGACCTCGCCTTCGTCCAGCCGCATCTTCAATTCGCCGGCCATGATCACAGCGTAGTCCATCGACTGTGTCCGGTGATTACGCGGAGCGACGCCCGGCTCATATTTCACAATACGAAATACTGTACCGCTGTCATCAGAGGTTTCGAGCAGTCGGGCAGCGCCGTCTTCCTCGTCGAGATTGTCCGCTGGGAACTCCCCTGTCGACCAGATCACGGCCGCCTGCATACCCTCTCGTCGCGACGTGACGTCGTTCTGAATCTCGTCGATAGCGACCATTGATCGGCCATTGTCATCATGACCGGTTACCACACGGCGCACGCGCAGCGGCGCTCCGACCGGCTGATTCGATACGCTCGGCGTTGGCGAGTCCTGCGCGACGACCGTACTGCTCGCGACACTAGCGACGGCAGCAAGGCCGGCGGCGGATGCCTGTAGAAAGCTGCGCCGATCAACGTTCTCGTTGTTATCCGCCATCGCTGGCTCCTTCGATTGTCGGTTGGATTCAAAGCTATCTTCGCGACGAATTCTAGCAAGATCCAACGTCCGCCTCCGAACATCTGAAGGAAAGTTCATACGGCTGCAGCACGCCTATCGAGTGGGTATAGTGAGATTCCGCCCCAGCGATAGCCAAGGGAGACCCGGCTTGCCCAACCCGATGAAGCCACGAGAACGCGTCGAGTACAGCGCGATCGTAGACCGGCCACCGCTCCCGCTCCCCGGGGGCGCACGCATTGCTGTCTGGACGATCGTCAACGTCGAGCACTGGGTAATTGATCATCCGATGCCACGAACGGTTCTTCCGCCACCACGTGGAAAGAACATGCTGCCGGATCTCGCAAACTGGGCATGGCATGAGTATGGCATGCGCGTCGGTTTCTGGCGCCTCCTCGGCGCAATTAAGGCTGCGGGCCTGCGCGCCACGCTGGCGACGAACGGGGCCGTCTGTACGACCTATCCGCGAGTTATCGAAGCGGCGATGGAAGAAGATTGGGAGATCATGGGCCACGGTTTCTTCCAGGGACCGATGCACGCCCTCGACGACCAGCGCAAGGCAATCCGCGATACGGTCGAAGCCATCCGTACCGCGACCGGCGAACCTCCGCGCGGCTGGGAGAGCCCCGGTCTGACCGAAACTTTCGAGACTGCAGATCTGCTGGTGGAAGAAGGGATCGAGTATGTCGCCGACTGGGTTCTCGACGATCAACCGCTGCGTATCGCGACGTCGGCGGGTCCGTTGATTTCGGTTCCGTATACGGTCGAGCTGAACGACATCCCGATTTCCGCTCTGCAACAACATCGCTCCGACGAGATTCTTACCCGCGGAATCGATCATTTCGACAGGCTCTATCAGGAAGGTGCTGAACACACCCGCGTGATGGCGATCAGTCTGCACCCGTTTCTAACCGGCGCACCCCATAGAATTAAATACCTGGAGCAACTCTACGAGTACATCGGTTCCAAACCCGACGTCTGCATGATGACGGGCGAAGAAATACTCGATTGGTATCTGGCAGCGGAGTAGCTAACGCCAGGTCACATTCATCGCGAAGAAATGATCGAAGACTTCCCGTCCGGGATGATTCTCCGCATTAGTCTGGGGACTCCGTAAATAGAAGTCGAGCTGCTGTGCCGCGGGGTTAATTGCGCCGGCCTCTCCGGTCTCGGGACTCAGCATGACCTCAAGCGTTTCCCGATCGCGCATACCCTGCGTGACCATGAAGTGCAGTTCGAAGTCCTCATATAACAACTCACCGTTCAGCGTTGCGTGCCCGTAGCCCCAGCCGGCAACATAGAGCAGGCTCTTGGGCCAATTCGTATCTCCGCAACCCGAGTCACCATGCTCGTAGAGGAACGCCGCAATCCCACCGTTCTGGCAAGGAGAGAATTCATGGAAGCGATCGAGTTCGACAACATAGTCGCCTTCGGGCAGCTGCAGCTCGGCCCGGAATACGCCTGTGTTGTTGATCTCGTCGACGTCGAAGAATATCTCTCCGCCGACGCGATTTAAGTTCGTGGCATCGTCGCCCATGTGATCGAAGGGCGCATCGTCCCCGAGACTGCCCACCTGATAGATCTGCTGTCCCGAGACAATGAATCGTCCGTCATACAGCGCATGCTGCTCGGGAGCATAGATCGTCATCTCGGCGCCTGGTTGCGAGCGAGGGCCGCCAGATTGGTTCGGCATCTGTGCGCAGCTCGCGAGTAAACAGGCGACTGCCGACACGACCACCGACGCGCCCACACGCGTGAAGATCGGCGCGGAGTCGAAGAGTTTCTGAATCATGTGACGGCTCCTTCCGGCACTCAGCCGGGAATCTGTGCAGCCCGGTCGACTTTGGCGGCGAAGAAAAAATCGCTCTCAGTCAAACCGCTGATCTTGTGCGTCCAGATCTCGACCTTGCACTTACCCCAGGCGATATAGAGATCGGGATGATGGTCTTCTTCGTCGGCGATTCCGGCGACGGCGTTGGCAAGCGTCATGGCGCCATTGAAGTCTCCGAACACGTAGACACGTTCCAGATGCCCTGCCGAATTCAGACTCCACCCGTCCTCGAGCTGCTGCAGCAATGACTCAGCCTTATCGGAACTCAGCGGCGGCACTCCGCCGCGGCAAGGAATGCACTTATTGTCTGCGAGGCTCATCGGATCGTCTTTTCCTTCTTCAGCCTTCGCTCGTATTGTGGCGAGGCGCCCGGGTACAAGATTGCGGATTCCAGACGATGGTAGCCAGCGCCCGCCGTGTTGACAAATGGGCATTGGTAACCGATATCATAAGTCATGAGCGATGAGCCCACAGAACCATCGAAGAGCAAGGAACTCGTCCCGCGCGCCGGCGCTTCGGACGGCGAAATCACGGCAGAAGTTCTCGATCGGCTCCAGGCCGATCTGGCCCGATATCGCGCCGCACTGGAAGAGATCAGAGATCAGACCTTCGAACAGGCGAACTCGCAGCGCCTGATCGACCAGCTATGGCACTTCGTCCGGTGGACCAAGGCGACCGCTCGAAGCGCATTGGAGCAGCCCGGAGAGAGAACAAGGAAATGACGGGCTGCTTTCGATCAACGCCGTGATTCATCTCTATACCGCAGCGACACCCAACGGCCGCAAAGCTTCGATCATGCTCGAAGAGATCGGTATCGACTACGAGGCAACCTGGTTCGAGCTCGGTGAGCTGAAGCAGAAGGAGCCCTGGTTTCTAAAGATCAATCCGAACGGCCGTATACCTGCGATCGTAGACCATGACGAGGACGACTTCGCCGTATTCGAGTCCGGCACAATTCTCATCTATCTCGCGGACAAGACAGGCCAACTGCTACCTACGGAAATGAAAGCCCGCTCGACCGCTCTGCAGTGGCTGATATTCCAGATGGGAGGTATCGGCCCTATGCAGGGCCAGGCGAACGTCTTTAATCGCTACGCAGAGGAGAAGATTCCGTACGCGATCGATCGCTATCTCCGGGAAACGCGGCGCCTCTATGAAGTGCTCGATACCCGGCTCGCCGTGGAAGAATATCTGGCCGGGGAGTATTCGATTGCGGATATCGCAACCTGGCCGTGGGTCCGGAGCAATCGCTGGACAGGAATAGATATGGATAGCCTCGATAATCTGAAGCGCTGGATGGACAGGATCTCAGCTCGGCCGGCGGTACAGAGAGGCTTCGTGACGCCGGAAGGCGAAGCAACAACGACGCGCGACAAAGCCGGCGTAGAGAAAATCAGAAAGATGCTCGTCTAGCTGACGCTTTTCAGCTCGTACTACGGATCAAGCGACCTCACACGTAGCGTCAAGCCATCTCTCGCAACGACACCAACCCGGTCACCCGGTCTCAGGCTTCCATCGTCGTCGCTCCGGGCCTGCCAGCGCTCGCCTTTGATCGTGACCTCACCGTTGCGACTCTCACCGAAGCCGCTGACAACTTCGGCATGCGGATGGTGCTCCTCGCCGGGACGCAGCGTAATTCTGGTGGGAGCGTAGTGCTGTAGCAGCAACGCTGATACCACGTCGCCGGCCACAATAATGCCGAGCGCCACCAGAATACTCACTGGCGCAAACAAGCGGTCGATCTGCCACAGAATCCAGACTGCCAATGCAACCAGAGAGACGGTTTCAATACCGAGAAGTAGCCAGAATTTCTGTTTCGACAGCCGCATAATCTCTGCTACCTTATGCGGCTGCGAAACCGGCCACAACCAGGTTCGCGATTCAGATAGATAAAACGCATTCGGAGAAAATCAATGACTGACAAGAACTGGAACATTTATCTGGCCGGCGAGATCCACTCCGACTGGAGGGATCGTATTATTACGGGTACCGAAGCAAAGAACCTTCCCATCACCTTCTCCGGACCTGTCACCAACCACGACGCCAGCGATCTTGTCGGAGTCAATATTCTCGGCGAGGAACCCCAGGCCTTCTGGCAGGACAGAAAAGGTGCGAGCATCAATGCCATCCGAACTGCCAATATGATTAACCGCGCCGACGTCGTCGTCGTGAGATTCGGCCCCAAGTTCAAGCAATGGAACGCTGCGTTTGACGCAGGCTACGCTGCTGCGATGAAGAAGTCTCTGATCATTCTTCACGAAGAAGAACACAATCACGCGCTGAAGGAAGTTGATGCAGCGGCGAATGCGACAGCTCGAACACCGGAACAGGTTGTCGATATTCTCGACTACGTACTGACGGCTTAACGACCTGCCTTACGAGCCGGCGGCGTCGTCGATTCTCTGGATATTGGCGAGCAGGCTCGCAGTTAACTCCTCCAGCGAGGAATAGAGCGCCTCACGGTCCGTCGGAGATAAGAGGCTCAACAGCTTACTATTCGCCTCGCGTCGTTCTTCACCGCTGGCGGCGCTAACAGCCCTACCCTCGGCGGTAATTGAAAACAGGACACTGCGCGCGTCGGCAGGATCCGTCTTTCGATGGACCAGGCCGCGCTCTACCAGCGAGGCTGCGGCCCGGCTCATTTGAGCCTTATCCGTAAATGTGGTGTCAGCGAGCCAACGAAGCGTTCTCGGCGAGTACTCATCGAGTTGACTGAGCATCCACCATTCCGCGATCGTGATATCGAATTCGCGCGCGAGATACCGTCCGGCGAGGCGATTCATGAGCTTCGAGACGACGGTAACCCGGCGAAACAGGAGTTTCTCCAGGCCAATCTCTTTCAATGACCCGGGTGCCGTAAACGGTATAACGCTGTCGTCGGCTGCGTTGAAGTTATTCGCCACGCTTGTTCCTCTTCTCACCGGCCTCCCGCAGAGAACGTCTCAAGAGTCTCTCTCCCGGGCAAAGCGCATTGCGTCCTAGCTGTTACAGTTAATTATATTGCACAGTCAACAATAATTAAATCCCACCAGGGAATCGAAACGCGGCCTATAAAATCTCGGCAAGAAAGTTGGACATGGCCTGCCAGGAACGCCGATCCCCGGCCTCGTCATACTGAGCGCCGTCATCAGGACTCTGAGCGCTCGGATTGGTGAACGCATGTAAGGTGTGTCCGTAGCCGTGTATCTGCCAGTCTGCACCGGCATCAGAAAGCTCCTTCGCCAGCCCCACGACACTTTCGGGCGGGGCTATTGGATCGTCCCAGCCGTGCAGTGCGAGCACTTTGGCGCTGATGCTGTTGCCATCAGTGTTTCCCGGCGCCATGAACAGCCCATGAAAGCTGACGACACCGCGAACATCGGAACCGATCCGCGCAAGATCGAGTGCGCAGAGTCCGCCGAAGCAGTAACCGATCGCCGCAACGCGGGACTCATCGACGATTGTCTGTTCCCGGACCACTTCGACCCCTCGGGAGACTCGACTCTGCAGCATCGCTCTATCGTCCAGAAACGGCTGCATAAGCTTCATGTTTTCTTCCGGGTTCGAACCCCGAATTCCTTTTCCGTACAGGTCAACACAAAACGCGGCATAGCCGAGTTTCGCGAGTTCGACTGCGCGCGATTTCTCGAAGGCTTCGACCCCACCCCAGGCGTGGTAGACAACGACAGCGGCTAGCGGCCCCGAGGCATCGTCGTCCCAGACGAGACTGCCTTCGAAAATCGAGCCGTCCTGAGAGTACTCAACTGTTTCGGTTTGAATAGTCACTTTGATTTTTTCTTCTGGCTGATGACGGCTCGAATTCTACGTTGCCCGCCTGAAGATTGTCGACCAGCTAGCGCCCTCGTCCGCCGCCTGCACCGGGACCACCGGTCGCCTGAAATGGCGTAGACGAGCCTAAGCGTTGGGAAATAAAATTCTGTATGGTTTCCGTCTGCTCAAAAAGACTGGAACTCGGTAGTAGTAAAACCTCAGCGCTGGGGTCCAGCCCCGCTACAATTTCGCTGTACTCGAGATCAGTCAATCCGGTTCGAACGGACACCGGCACAGTCTCGCCGTCCTGCAATGTGACGACCCAATAGCTACCACCGAACTGATAGTCGATCACGGAGGCATCTCTACGATCACCCGCGGTACCCCTACCACCGCCACCACCGGTGCCCATGCCGCCGCCGGATTGCTGAAACCGAGCCTGCATCTCGCTCAGTACCACCTGTTCTTCCGACGTCAGCGTTTCACCGTTGCGGCGCTTGGCCATGATCAACTGAATCTGCGACATGTCGACGCCATCTGGGAGCTGGCTGCCGCGTCCCGTGCGCTGCTGCGGTCGCTGCGCCGCATCGCCTTCGTCATCGGGCATGCTGGCCTCAAGCATCTCACGCAACTCAGGCTCGGGAATACCCAACATCAGCGATGACGTCGGTATATCTGCTTCGGCACGCAATGCCATCGTCGGCACCGAGGCCACGGCGTCCCGGCTAGCGATCTCGATCTGAACCTCAGCGTTCATTCCCGGCTTCAGCAGATCGCCGCGGTTCTCTAACCGAATCAGTACCGCGAACATCGTTACATTCTGCTCGACGATTGCCTGCGGCTCGATCTTGAGTACAGCACCTTCGAACGGCTGGTTGGGATACGCGGCGACGGTAACGCGAGTTGCCATACCCGGTTGAATCTTGCCGATGTCTGTTTCGTCCACCAGCGTACGAACCAGCACCGATGTGAGATCGGCCATCTGAAGCAATATGCTGCCGCCGCTGACGTCCTGCGTCGGTGATGATATGACGTTACCTGGCTCGACCTGCCGTTGAATAATCGTGCCGGTGATCGGCGCTCGCACCTCAGTGTCGTCCATAGCGATTCGCGCATTCTCGAGAGCGACTTCCATTCCGATGACCGCCGCTTCGGCATTGGCGAATTCAAGCTGGCTCTGTTCGTACTCTGTTTCCGTCAAAGTTCCCGTGCCGTAAAGCGTCCTCGACCGATCCATCTGTGTCTCAGCGATGGTTCGCCGTGCTCTCGCCGCGACCAGCGCCGCTTCCGCCTCCGCGAATCGATTTCGTGGTGTCCGCTGGTCAACTTCGACAAGCAGCGCTCCAGCCTCAACGACGTCGCCGGTCTCGGCGTGCACTGCCAATATCTCTCCGGATGCTCTCGATTTGATCTCAACCGTGACTTCCGGCTCGACTACGCCGGCAGCATCGACCGTCACCTCGATTGCTCTTGTCTCGACGGGGGCTGTGTCATAGATCGGCGCAACCGGGGCCGGCTGCTCCTGGTCGCAGGCACTAATCGTTAACGCGATCAGCAACGTTATCCAGATACGCATGGCTAGTGGCTCCTTGCCCGAGTTTGCTCATCCGACTCTATCGAGCCGTCGCGCAAAACGATCGAACGCTCTGCGTGCTTAGCTACGTCCGCTTCATGCGTGACGAGAATAATTGTGTGTCCGGCGCTATGCAGTTCATCGAAGAGCCTCATGATCTCGGCTCCCGTTGCCGAATCGAGATTACCCGTCGGCTCATCAGCCAGAAGAATGCTGGGCTCTGTAACCAGCGCGCGTGCAACAGAAACACGCTGTCGCTGACCGCCTGACATCTCGTTCGGGCGGTGGCTTACACGATCTGCGAGTCCGACGCGGGACAATGCAGCGGCTGCACGCTCGAGGCGCTCCTTACGCTTCATTCCGCCGTAGATCAGCGGCATCTCAACGTTGTGAAGCGCGTTCGCTCGTGGCAGCAAATTGAATGTCTGAAAGACAAAACCAACCTCCCCGTTCCTGACACGCGCCAGTTCGCGATCCTTCATCTCGGAGACGAGTTTTCCATTCAGCCAGTACTGGCCGTCATCAGGCGAGTCGAGGCAGCCAATCATGTTCATCAGCGTAGACTTTCCGGAACCGGAAGGACCCATGACGGCAACATATTCGCCGTGATCGATTTGCAGGTCGACGCCACGAAGCGCATGAATAACCTCACCGCCCATCGAGTAATGGCGCTGAAGATTTCGCGTCACGATCGTCGCTTCTGACTGTGCTTCGGTCATAGTAGAGGCCATTTTCTCGCCGGCAACGCCGGAATGGATCCCTTGCCCTTCGAATATGGAGTATCCCACCATAGACGATAGATTTCGCCACAGCAGAATCGTAAACCCCCATAACTAAAGGATTCTTTGCATTTCCTGCTAGACGCAGTTCACAGCGCAGGGCAGGCCGTCAGGGCATGCTCAGCCTGGGTTCAGGCTGTTATTCGCTGCGACTGAGTCGGCGGAAGTACTCGGCCACCGCATCTTCGTAACCTTGGGCGACCTGTGCCGGCGTCTCTGTTCTTACGCCATCATCGTCGTCACCTAACTCGCTACTGGCGAGCTGCAACTCCAGTTGCTCGACCAGACTCAGCATCGCGAGAAACTCCTGCTCGACCAACTCGGGATTGCCGGTCAGCCCATCGCGAAGCGCGTCGCCAAGCCGCCGCACGGCTTCAAGTTCCTCTGCGGTAAGCCCTTCGGTGCGAAGTCGGGAACCGAGCGTTAACAGATCAGCGCCCGCCTCATCGAGCCGGTCCTCGAGCTCTGCCTGTGAGTTGGAGTCGAAGCTTCTGATGCCGGCAGGATCCCAGGCACCGAGGCCACGACGGTTCGGGTCGTAGAAGCCCCCGCCACCGCCAAAGGTATTTCCGCCGAATGCACCGCCGGCCTGTTGCCCACCCTGTACGGTCTGACCGGGCTGGCCCTGTTGTCCAGGCTGTCCGCCCTGGGCCTGCTGGCCTGGCTGACCCTGCTGACCCTGCTGACCCGGCTGACCTTCCTGTAGCTCCGAGAGCTCGCGGCGCAGGCTCTGCAATTCAGCGAGCAACTCGGCAGTTGCATCAGGCTCGGACTGAACACCCTCGCCGGCTTCTCGCAACGCAAGATCCAACGCGCTCTCGGTTCCACGCTGCAAGTCATCCAGCGCGGTCGTCGTAAGACCCTCCATCGGCGCAGCCTGCTGCGCCGCACCGTAACGGATTGCCGCGGCCGCATCGCCCAAACGCGCGATCGCCTGTGACTGCTGAAGATCTGTCAGGGCATCCTGAAGCTCTTCGCTTGCACCGGGAGTCTGGCCTCTGAACTGCTGCGCGACGGATTGAATGTCCTGTTCGAGCTGCTCGAGTTCCTGCTGCATCTCCCATTTGCGCGACGCGAGATCGTAAGTCTCTTCCGGACTCAAAATGTCCTGTGTCGGTTCATTGCGTGTCTGCGCCTCCAGATAGCGGCGCGCAACCTGCTGTAGTTCATTCTCGATCTGACGTTGCTCATCGAACAATTCGCCGGAACGATCGGACAGGCCTGAGAAAGCCTCCTCAGCGACCGCCTGTCGCTGAGCCGTCATCTGCTCGAGCGCTCTGTCGAGCTGACGTCGAGCTTCTTCCATCGCACGCTGCATCTGTTCGGGGTCAAGATCTTCCTGACCCTCGCCGCTGGCACGATTCATCGCCTGCAGCGCATTGTCGAGCTCGCGCATGGCTTCGTCGGTTTGCTCACTCTGCGCGCCGTTCGTGGCCTGACTCCCCGAAGCGCCGGCAGACTGCTGACCGGATTGTTGCCCGGACTGCTGTTGCTGCTGGTTTGCCGCGGCCTGTCTTAGCTGCTCGAGTTCCTGACGTAGTTCTTCGGTCTCACGCCGCAGCTGTTCCTGCTGCCAGCGCTCCTCTTCGGTGAGTCCGTTGCGCTGATTAGCCTGCCTGGCGAGATTCTCCTGGCGCTGCGCGAGTTCCTGAAGCTTGGCGATCGCTTCGTCGACCTCCTGCTCCTGCTGGTTGCCGCCGAAGGACACCGCCGATTCCGTCTCGTACTGGTTCTTGTCCAGATCCATTTCGAGCTCGAACAGCTCGGCCAGATCGCGACCGGCGAACCCGCCGCCACCACCACCGCCCTGATTGAAGGCGACCTGGATGTCCGTGAAGACTGCTTCGGCCTTGAGAAGGTGTTGCAGCGCTTCCTGCTCTGACGGAACCGCGTCGTTGAACTCGACATCAGCCAGCCTATCGGCGGCCGGCATCATTGCTTCGGCCGCAGCCTCGAGGCTTTGAACGAAGGTCTGAATCTGTTCGTCAACACTGGTCAACTGCCTGGCGCGCGTTCGTGACGCCAGCGTCTGCGCCTGCTCGGCCAACGTACGCTGAAGCTCGGCCAGCAGCGCTCCATTGTCCTGGATCTGCTGCTCGTCCTGGTACCCCGCCTGCTCATCCTGCTCGCGGATCAGATTCCAGGTCGCGACGAGAATTTCTTTCTGACGCTGTGAAATCTCGCTCTGCTCACCACCGCCACCGCCGCCACCCCCACCGCCCTGGGATGACTGCGAGAAGCTGCGATCGAAGGGCTGAACTTCGACGAAATAAAGATCCGTGCGCATTGACGAGTCGCGGTCATGCGCTTCAGCGAAATAGGAAATCAGATCACCCGGTACCAGCCCTTCGTCGGCCACCCCGGGATCGTCTGTGCTCAGGAACTCAAGAACGGCTGCCTCGTCGAGTTGCACCATGTCCTCGAGGTAAAGGGTCTCCTGCGACAGAGCGTAGTCGCCCTCAACATCCAGCTCGGTAATCTGCCATTCGCCGCCATTCACAGCGTAATGAAGTTCCAGGCGATTCAGACCGAAATCATCGCTTGCCTGTATCTGCAGCGAGACTTCCTCAATATTGCTGGCGCGCCAGTCACGACCCGGCTTCAGAAATGCGACGGCCGGGCGGTTGTCAGGAACGACATCGATAAAATAGGTATTGGACAACCGTACCGGCGCTCCGTTAAAAAGCGTCGTAACGTAGTACTCACCTTCCTCACTGACCTCAAGCGTTGCCGTAGCGGCCATGCCGTCCGGCGCCATCGTCAGGGTCTCACCATTAACGACGAGCTCGGCATCATTTAGCGGCTGGTCGGTGCGAATCTCTACTTCCACAGCCGTGCCGGCAACAGCACGAATGTCATAGCCGGGGTCTTCGGTCAGCGTCTCGAGCTGAGTCCACTGTGGATACTCGTAAGTTAGTCTGACGCTGCTGACGCGCGGCAGATCGACGACCTCAATCTCGAACTCTTCGCTACGTACGCCAGCCGACGTCACGTAGTAACGCAGGGGTTCCCGCACTGCGAAGAAACTGAAATCGAATCCGTCCTGATCCGATACGTCCATCGGCGCGCTTTCCCAGGTATCGCTACCCTCGAAAAGAGCGAAAACTTCGGCCGCCACCGGATCGAAACCTGCGGCACTCGCAGTAATCTGAAGATCGCCGCCACGGCGAACCGCGCCATCACCTGGCGTAACGACAATGCGTTGTGGCGGTAAGGTATCGGAGATTGCCCAGCCAGCCCATAGATGTCGCACGCCATAACGCCAGTTATCCGGGCCGAATGCGGCGAACCACAGCAACGCTGCCATCGCGACCGTCGTCAATGCGGCAGGCGTCGAGATTTCCCAACTTTTGATCTTCAGGGCAATCGGAACCTTGCGGGCCACCTTCATTGTGTCTTCGGCAAGCAGGCCGAGGAACGGCGAGCGCTGTTCAGGGTCGTCTGCGGTTTTGGAGAGCCCGTGATAAGTCTCTACCCGACCATCGAAGTCAGGTGCGCGACGCTCAATGTCAGCCACACCTTCCGAGCGCCGCAGCGAACGTAGTGGAATCGCCAGTAAAGCGACGACGAGACCAACGAGTATCAGTACGAGAACGAGTCGAGCAGCGACCATGAGATCGTTGGCGAAAGCCTGACGCGTGCCGAGATAGACCGCGCCCAGGGTGACGACCAGCGCCGCGACCGAAAGCGCCGCAGCGCCTCGCGCGACGATCAGTGTCCTTAACCGGCGACGGAACTCGCTGAGATAGCTTTCCAGTTGTGACTGAACAGTCATGCTGCGATTCCCCTCCGGACCCTAAGATGCCAGTTTCCGACCCATGATTCTACGACAACGATCACTGCGAGAAGACCTAGTAACCAGGTCCATAGCGGCGTAGGCGGCACTTCCGCCAGATTTGCACCACCATTTTGTGCATTTTCGGACGCTCCAGGACCAAAAGTCTGCCATCGCGCGACCGCATTGGGCTCCATTACGGCCAGATCAGACTCTCTTGGATCCACATTAACCGCCACGAGTTCCATACGGCCTGCACCAACAATCTCATAAAAGCCCGTCTGGTCAAGCAATACGTCGTCGCCGGAACCGGCTCCAGCCAGCCCAAGCGCCTTGTCGCCCTGCGGATCGAAGATCTGGCCTCCGGCGAGACCGGCGACGCGCGGCGATAACGTACTACCCAGACTGGACTCACTACTCAACGCAAGACCACCCGTCAGGTAGGTCGAGAGTTCCGCAAGAAACGGCACGAAAACCGGCTGGACCGGCAGGTCGTTCCATTCTCGGTCGAGCGAAGATGTAAATACGAGCGCACGACCGTCACCAAAATTGTGCTCGATCAGCAGTGGCGTACCGTCGTCAAGAGCGACGAGAACACCATCGCCGGGCGCCGGTTCAACACCGTGGTAGCGTGAGAATCTAGCCGATCGAAGCTCATCGACGTTGCTTAACGCCGGATGGGTACGATCTAGACTACCGACGGCGGCATACTCCGTGTCGGCACCGGCGAACTGCGAGACAGCCTGAAAGTCGTGTTCAGTAACCGGCACCTCGTCAAGACCGGCAGCGCGGGGGCCCAACGCCATCAGCAGCGCACCGCCGGATTCAACGTACTCCCGTAGTTGCTCCGAGTCCTGCTCAGCCAACGCGCCGCCGTCGCCGACAACGACGATCGGGTAATCAGCCAGCGTTGTATCAGCAAGCGCGCCAGGCGCGATCTGTTCGATCTCGAACGCCAGTTCAGGGAGCGTGTCGATCGCTGCCGAGATAAACAATACGTCTCTGCCGCGTGGGTCTCCGGCAACCAGCAGTAGCGGTCGGGGTACCGGCTGGCGCACGACAAGCGATCGCTCATCGTCCACGGCCAGCTCATCATTAGGCGTCAGGAATACGCGGACACGATTGGCGCCGACCTCGAGTTCCAGGCCGTCGAAGCTGAGCTGCGTCGCCGCATCCGCCGGAACCGTTGTCTGTTGCCGCGCGACTTCCGCA
Source organism: Candidatus Rariloculaceae bacterium (assembly GCA_045561025.1). Taxonomy (GTDB): domain Bacteria; phylum Pseudomonadota; class Gammaproteobacteria; order Steroidobacterales; family Rariloculaceae; genus SMWC01. The sequence continues at coordinate 49,777 of JBJKYM010000008.1, read as the reverse complement.
CCGTTGAGTTCGAGCACCACGGTCGCCTGACTTTCCGTGGTGCCGTAACCGCGGATACCAACAGCAACCTCCGTGGAGGCTGCCGTCCAGGCGAGCCCATCGACGCTCGTGTTGGTCTCTCCGGGCGCGGAGATATCGTGAATCCGGAGTTCGAGCGGCACTTGCGGAGAAAGATCCGCGAATCGTGCCGGCAATGACGACCGCTGAAGATCGGTAACGAGATGAACGACGACGGGTATCTCAACGCCCCTGACGATGCCGTCCAATCCGCTGACGAGCTGGCCGTAGTCAATACGGAACAGCTCCGGCTCGAGCGTGTTCAGCGCCTGTCTCAGGCCTACGCGATCCAGCGACGGGTCGTCCATCACGCGGGTAAGCCTGCCGGCAGCTACGAGCTGACCAAGATCGGAGGCCTCAAGATCATTGATAATATCGTCGGCAGCATCCTGCGCCCGATCCCAGCGATCGCCGTAACCCAGCGACGCAGACACATCCATGACGATGACCTGAAGGCTGGCCGTCTCTCCCAAGATTGTCTGCGCCGCACCCTGTAGCGCAGGTCTCGCGAAGGCGAACGCGACGAGCATCAGGATCCCGATTCTTAAGGCAAGCAACAGCAAATACTGCAGCTTTTTTGCCAGCACTCGCCGAGGTTCGCCGGGCTCCAGAAACATGACCGAGCTGAACGGCTGGCGGTTCGGGTTCTCGGATGACAGACGATGCAGCCACAGCGGTACCCCGATCGCGAGAAGCCCGAAGAGAAAAGCGGGGGCAAGTAATGTCATTGTGCGGTCCTTCGACTATCCGCGACGCTGCCGAAACAGCAGATAGTTTCGCAAGGCGGTATCCAGCGGATCAGCGATATTGACGAGGCGATGGTCAGCGGCCGCTCCGGCTGCAGCCTTGCTTAAATCATCGATATGGGCCTGGATGCGATCAAGATAGCGGGAACGCATAAATACCGGCGACACTTCCATCGCTTCGCCAGTTTCCATGTCCTCGAGCAACGCGGACTCCTTGAACTCCGGTTTGAGTTCCTGCGGGTCCAGTAGCTGGAAGAGAATGACGTCCTGACCCTGATATGCGAGCGGCTGAACGCTCTTGATCATTGCTTCCGGATCACAATAAAAATCGGAGATCACCGCAACGAGACCTTTGCCGGACTGGTACTGCCGAAACTGGTCGAACGGCACGACCAGATCAGTTCCGGCCCCCGGTGTCGCACGATCGATCGCGTGCAGAATCGCACTGAGCTGCCCTGCCTGCGATGACGGCGGGCGATGCTCGCGCACCTCTTTATCGAAGACGACAAGCCCGACGGCATCGTGCTGGTGCGCCGCCATATAGGCGAGCGTTGCCGCCAGAAACTTGCCGTACTGAAGTTTTGTTACCGCACCGGTGCCATAGCCCATCGAGGCACTGGTATCGAGAAGTATGGCCAGATGGGTATTCGTCTCGCCGATAAATCGTTTGATATAGGTCCGCTCGGTACGAGCGTAAACATTCCAGTCGACGAAGCGCGGATCGTCCCCTTCCGAGTAAGAGCGATATTCGGCGAACTCCTGGCTAAAACCGAAGAACGGGGAACGATGTAGCCCGTTCAGAAACCCGTGAACAGCGGCGCGTGCAACGAGTTCCAGATTGGAGAGGCTCGCAAGCACCTCCGGGTTCAGGAGGTCTCGTGGCGTTCCGGCGGTTCGCGCACTCATCGATAAAACAGTAAAGCCCTAACCGGCTTTAGCCTGCTGGCCTGAGTTACTGAGCGAGGCTACCAGTTGCTTCAGGATCTCATCCGTATCGATGCCGTCAGATTCGGCGAAATAGTTGGTCAACACACGATGCCTCATGACCGGCAGCGCGAGCGCTGCGATATCTTCGTGCGTCACGTGATAGCGACCTTCCATCAACGCTCTGGCCTTCGCTGCCAGAGTCAGGAACATCGTGGCGCGAACGCTGGCACCGTACTGAACGTAGCGGCGGACGACATCGGGGGCGCGAGGATCATCCGGGCGCGTCGCCCGAACCAGATCGACGGCGAATCGATTGACAGTCTCCGAAATCGGTACCTGTCTAACGAGCCACTGGAACTTCAGTATCTCTTCCGGCGTCGTGCACGAACTGACCTCGGGCATTCCGACCTGTGTCGTATAACGCTGTACGACGGCGAGCTCTTCATCATCTGACAGGTAATCAAGCACGACATTAAAGAGAAACCGATCCAGCTGCGCCTCGGGTAACGGGTAGGTGCCCTCGAGTTCGATCGGGTTCTGCGTCGCCAGAACGAAGAATGGCGGCTCGATGGTGTGGTGATTACCGCGCACGGTTACCGAGAGCTCCTGCATCGCCTCGAGAAGCGCCGACTGCGTCTTCGGCGGGGTTCTGTTTATCTCGTCCGCGAGCATGACATTGGTAAACAGCGGTCCGGGGACAAACGTCCAGGTTCGCCCACCGGTCGTGATGTCCTCTTCGATAATGTCGGTACCGGTTACGTCGGTAGGCATCAGATCGGGCGTGAACTGGATACGCTTAAACGTCAGTCCCAGAGCGGACGCCAGTGTACGGACCAACAGTGTCTTCGCCGTACCGGGCAAGCCGGTAATCAAACAGTGACCGCCGACCAACAGGGTCATGAGCAGATGCTCAACAACTTCATCCTGACCGATGATTACTTTTCGAATCTGCTCTCGAATATTGTCGAGCGCCCCCTGGAACGTTTCGATCAGAGCTCGAGCTTCTTCCGTCTCGAGTTGGCTAGATGGTTCAGAACTCAACGTGCGATCTCCAGTAATAGTTTTTGTGCTTCCCGATAATGAGGGGCGATCTCCAGAGCATACAATACATGCTCAAGCGTACTAGCATCGTCTTCCAGCTGGCGATACGCCGTCGCCAGCCGATAGTGCGCCGCGGCCTGATCATGAGGATTCAGAGCCAGCGAAGCTTCGAATTCGCGCAGCGCGATCTCCGGCATTCCTTCTTGCAGTAACCAGCCGCCATACAGAATGTGCAGGTCATCATCGAGCGGCGCAACCTGAAGAATCGACTCCGCAACGGCCATCGCATGTGCCGTTCGGTCTTCTTCTGCGAACCAGCGCGCGAGCTGATTCAGTGCGGACGGATCATGGCCGCCACCACGCCAGTATCGATCCAGAGTCGCAAGAGATTCAGCACGCTGCTCGAGTTCGTCATGTGCATGGGCCTTGTACAGATAAGCCGAGTTCTCGGCAACATGGTCCGGATAACTGGCGATGGCGCCGGCGGCTGCGGCGATAACATCCTCCCAGTTCTCGGCGCTCATGGCCTCTGACGCCTGACCGAGTTGGTCGCGCCAGCTCTCCAGTCCCGCAAGCGTGGCGGAGAACTCCGCGTCGATAAACTCCGCGAAACCGCTGTCGAACGATTCAGGCGTAACACCGAGCGCGGGGAAGATCGCGTCGGCCGTCGTCAAGCCGTCTCTGAACTGTTCCAGCATCGCGACCAGACCGCTCTGCCCCCAACGCTGTTCTACGTACTGACAGATCAACCCTGCCTGCATGTACGAGACCATGATCTGGCCTTCGTAGGTCGGGCGGATGAAGCCACTATCGAGATCGGCGATCGGAAGGAATCTCTCCTCCTCCATCGCCTGCAGAACATGTAGCGGAATATGCCGGCCTGGCAGCGGGCCCGTGGTCCACTCCTCGAATACCGAGACGCCTTCGCTGAACCAGCGCGGCACGAGATGGTCCGTCGCTTCCAGCGTGAAGACGTGCGCCATCTCATGCCAGAGGGTTGTTCCCCAGTGGAAGTCGCCGTCAGGGCGGCCTGACGGGCTGTCCATCGCGACGAGATAGCCGAAGGTTACGCCCAGAAGACCGATCCCGGGTAGCCCCGACGTTCGCACCGAGAAGTCGGCGGAGTCGGGATACAGCTCGACGACCACCGACTCCCTGAGCTCGAACTGATAACGTTCAGCGAACGTCTCGATACTCCGGGCGACGAGGTCCACGACATAGGGCTCGAGTACTTTCGCCTCGTCGTTATGGAGCCGCAGAATCATTCCGGGCGCGTCCGGCTCGTCATCAGCGTCGACACCACGGTTGAGAACCTGGAAGTTATCGAAACTGTCGATCAAACGCAGCGTGTTCACGATCTTGGCGCTGAACGGATCGCCGCGGTATGCCGTCGTGAGATGTCGCTGCGCGTCGTCGATTCGATTCTCGCGCAGCAGGTTGACACCCAGCTCCGCGTGCGCCGTCCACAGATCCGGTTGCACGGTTACAGCCTGCTGCAATAACTCAATAGCCTGCCGGTAGCGACGCGTGATGACATAAAAGTGTGCCGGCGTTGCATAGATTTCGCCGTAACGGGGGTTGTAGTCCAGCGCGCGCTGAGTCCACGGGCTGTCCGTAATATCTCGAAGGAGATCGCTCGACGCATTCAGCGCGAAGATTTCGAGTGGAGGCATCTCGGACGACTCGGCGATCTCAAGCGCCTCCTCGAGCACACTCTCAGCATCCTCGAGCGCACCCTCTTCGAGATGGATCCGCGCAAGCAGCAGATGTGCATCCAGCCTCTCCGGATACTCGTCCATAACCTCGTCGATCAACTCGCGCGCCTGCTCTTCGAAACGCCCGGCAGAGACCGTTGCCAGGCCGAGCTTGGCATCTGCAAGCTCAGGATCCAGCGACAATGCCTCCTCGAATAACTTGACGGCTTCGCTCTCCTGATGGGTCGCGAGGTAGAGCCCGCCCCAGCGCGCACGGGTACGTGCGTCTTCGGGATAGATCTCGACAGCCGTCTGAAAATAGGAATTCGCGGTCCGCAGATCTCCGAGGCTCCACGATGCTTCGCCACGCACACGCGCGTCCTGGCTCTTGGACAGCAATGCGCCATAGCAGAGTTCCGCCTCGGAACGATTCCCCGTGTACAGATGCGCATCACAAATCCGCAGCTCGCTGTCACGAGCCGACGAATAGTCGATCTCGAAGGCGTAAGCACCGGACGTACCAACAAGCAGAAGACCGGCTACTTTGAGCGCATATCTCATGATCTATTCGGCGCTTCGGATCTCGTCTATCTCGCGCTGCACCAGCGCCAGTTCAAGGAGCAGCTCCTGTAGCTGGGCCAGATATTCATCGTTGTCCATACTTTCGCGCTGAGCGCGCAGTTCATCGATAGACTCCTCGAGGTCACCGAGTTCACCGATCAGAACCTCGAGTTCCGCGGTCGTCGCAAGACGCGCTTCGAGCAACGCAACGTTAAAGACACTATCGGTCTCACCTACGAGTTGAGGATGCTCTGTTGCGATCGTCCCCGCACTCTCGTAGCCGTCCGCGACTTTACGCTCGGTAAATGCGAATGCCTCCTGCGCCGTTATCGCACCATTCTTGTTCTCGTCGGCTTCGTCGCTCGACAGAGCCACAGCCCAATGCTCACCGAAGCGCGGCGCGTTTCGTTCGCCACCGGTTCTCGTTGCCGTGATCAGCACGCGCCCGTCGCCGGCCCAGGTCTCGAGAACAGCGCCGCTCGCACTCGTGGCATTCACGACAAGCTGTTTACCAGCGGGAATCGCGCTTAAAAGTTCGGCGAAGGTGTCACCGTCGATATCCGGGCCAGGCAAATTATACTTATAGACCTCGCCGTCATAGCTGCCGTGACCGAGGAGAAAAATCGCGAGGCTGTCAGCAGCGCTGGTCTCTTCGGCGAGACGTATCAGTTCGGCGGTCAACGCCTCTCGACTCGCGGCCTCTCCTGAAAGTACCGCGACTCGCGAGTCTTCGCCGAGTGTGCGGCTAGCTGCGCGCGCAAGCGATTCGGTCTGCGCGACGAACCTCTCTTCGTAACTCTGTTGGCCGCCCAGCCCACCTACGATCAGATAGTAGAGCTCGGCCTGGGCATACGAGCCGAACAATAACAAACCGAACGCCAGAAGTGCCGCGATCGTTCTCATAATCGCCCCCAGAACAGCCGCAGTACCCATTCGCCTGCCTTTAGAAAAATCAGCAACAGGAAGATGATGGGCATATTCCAAAGATCCAGAATCTCCGTTTCGAGAATACCGGCATCCGAGAACTGAATGGTTTCCGGGAGGGCATCGAGGTCGTCGAGCGAAAAGTACTGGCCACCGGTCATCGAGGCGAGATTCTCCAATAGCGGCCGGTTCTGCTGAATCTGGAAGTGCTCAGCGATACCACTGGCTCGCCGGACTGCGAAGCGGGAGGAGCCGAGAACGTCGTCATCGAGCCGCGCCTCTGCTTCGAAACGATACATTCCAGTCTCATTCGCCTGGACCATCGCCTGGTACTGACCCGGCTCGCCCGGAAGAGGCTCCATCTCGATGATATCGGGAGCCCCGCCGCCCGCCGATGTCACGGCGAGTGTTACGTCAGCATCGGCAACCGGCGAGAACTCTCTGTCGCGAACTTCCGCGCGCAGGCGGACCTCGTTCTCGTCACCATAGAACAGCCTTTCGGCCGACACGACAACGGGCCGAGGCGCACCGGAGGCCAGCGCATGGAGAATCTGCCGCCAGAAGGTCTCATGTCGCATATCCTCTGAGGGCAGCTGCATCTGCCAGCGCCAGGTTCCTGCTGTCGCAAGAATATAGGCGCTGCCCAGACCGTATCGCTGATAGACCAGCAACGGATGGGCAATTCCCTGGACATCGGCCTCGAGCAACGTCACCGCACCCGGTTTGAGTTCATCGAGGTATTGGAAGTCTGCGAGGTCCGGCATCTCTTCCCAGAGAGCGATGTTCGTCTCGCGGTCCGAATCGAGTCTGGTCAGTAAGGACTCCTGACCGTCCTCGGTCAGAACCGCCTTTGCCGGCCAGCGATTGAATGTTGAGGCTTCGATACTCGGCAGAACCGACGGCAGCGCCTCCGCGACAACGCTGTTGCCCCATCCTCCATCAGCAAGCCCGCGAAGCCCCGCGAGCATCAACAGGCTGCCACCACGTTCACTGACAAATGCGCGAACGTTTTCCTGCTGTTCGGGAGTTAAAGTAGCCGCCTCGAAGCTACCAATTATCAGCGCGTCGTAACTGAAGAGCGTTTCCCGGTCTTCAGGGAAACCATTTTCGAGTTCGCTTGGGTCCTCGATGCCCTGGCGATAGAACTTGTTCGGCGTCGTGCGCAGTAAGCTGGCCAGCCGCAGTGGCGAATCTTCCTCCAGGGCGCGCCGAATAAATTTGTATTCCCAACGCGGCTCGCCCTCGACGTAGAGGATGCTACGCCGATCTTCGGGTACCTCGAGAACGCGGTACTGGGCGTTGTTCACTGTATTGCGCTCACCGGCCATGGCATCCAGAACGAAGCTCAGATCGCGGACGCCCGAGTCACCGATGTCGAAATCGACCAGGTGGGTCGTCACGCCATCACGATCCGGGAGATCCAGATCTTCCGAAACCAGGATGGCGTCGCCGTCGTAGATCTTGAGTCTGGCAACGCCCGGCCCGGCATGGCGAATGCTGACCTGAGAACTTACGCGCGACCCGGCCATCACCTGGGTCGTCATGCTGACACTCTCGAGCTCTATATCCTCAGGAATCGTCTCTCGCCCGACGCCGACCGTATGCACAGGGACACCGAATGCCGCGATCTCGGCCAGACGAGCGGAATCCAGCTCCTCCGAGTTATCGGCGCCATCACTAACGAGGACCACGGCGCCGAGCGCGGATGAACGGGCCTCGCGCAATACGGACAGAACCGCATCGCCGAGATGCGTAGCCGCTCCGGGAGGGGGAACCAGTTCCAGACTATCGATGGTCGTCGACTCTTCGGCGAACGCATAGAGCCGTGTCTCCAGACCATCGGAGAGTTCTTCCAGAACACCGTCATTCAGAGCCGCGACGGACTGCTGCAGGCGCGACTCTTCCGCCTCGCCGTAACTCATGCTTACGGACGTATCCAGGAGTAGCGCGACGGCATTTTCCTCGGCGCGAAGCCGATCGCTGGACAATGCTGGCTGCCAAAGCAACACGAGCACAAGCGTGATCATCGCCGCCTGGATTCCCGCGAGCGCTATCAGCTTTCCTATCGTGAGCGCGTCGCGCCGTTCAATCAGGCTATAGACGATACCCGCCGTCGCAGCGAGGCTAGCGGCTACAAGCAGCCAGACCGGCCAACCGCTGGCGAATACGAACTGGCCCTGCTCGAACGTTGTGCGAGAGTATTTAAAGAGTAATTCGAACAACCTAGACAACCCACCGAGCTAGACGACCACTCATCATGTGACCGTCGAAATTACGACAAGTGCCGCGCCATTCGGCGAGCCGGCTATTAGCTAGTCGACAGGACACGACTGAATTTTCTCGCGACGGCCTACTCCCGGCCATGGCTAGATCGGACTCTCAACTGGTCCGTACTCGTGGCACAACTCTTCGAAGCAGCCGAGGCCGTCGCATATTAGATAATGGTATCATTTTCGACCCTACCGCCCAGCAAAGAGTTTTTATCGCGATGCCCACGCCGATGAACACAACTGGGACCACGCACGCTCGTCATATTGTGACCAGGTACGTTGACGGCTCCGCATGAGGTCAAGCTAACTGTGGGTATGAATCTCGGCACCTTAACCAGGACGTTCGCCGGCCTTGTGTTTACCGCCTGCGCGGTCTCCGCGGCGGCGCAGGAAATGGAGTTAGGCAACCCGCTGCCCTCCGCCGAGTTTCAGTTCACACGCCTGGTCTACGGCAGCGGCGGCAGGAATTACGGTTGTCCGGATTGGCGGCAGCGATGGGCGATCGACTGTCCCGACGCCGAACATCACTTCATGCAAGGCCTGAAGCGGCTGACGCGAGTCGATGGCGCGACCGTGAGCCGATTCAACGGCGACGGCGGGAGACGCGTTCGCCTCAACGATGACGAGATTTTTAACTACCCCTGGCTGTATGCCGTCGAGGTTGGCGGCTGGTACCTGAGCGACTTCGAGGCCGACAGGCTCAGGGAATACCTGTTGCGCGGCGGATTCCTGATGGTTGACGACTTTCACGGCAGCCGTCAGTGGGCCGGGTTTATCGCAAGCATGGCGCGCGTTTTTCCGGATCGGCCCGTTCTCGAAATTCCCGAAGACGACGAAGTGCTTCACGTGCTTTACGACCTGGACCAGCGAGTGCAGATTCACGGCATCCGGGTTCTATACAGCGGCCAGACGTGGGAAGAGGACGGCTACGACCCGCATTGGCGAGGCATTTACGACGACAGCGGCCGGCTGATGGTCGCGATCAACTTCAATATGGATCTCGGCGACGCCTGGGAACACGCCGACACGCCCGAGTACCCTGAGCCGATGACGGCGCTCGCGTATCGCTTTGCCGTGAACTACGTGATCTACGCGCTCACGCACTGAACGGGGCGCTGCTACGAACTCAGTCGGTTCAGCCGCCCATACCCATCGCAGGGCGATCGCTAAACTCCTGCTCGGAGATGGTACCGCTGCTGTCGGTATCCCATTGAGTCAGGATCTGATCGACTTGCGCATTACCGTTCTGTACGAATGGCAGCGCCGCGAGTTCCTCGGCCGATAGCTCGCCGTCGGAGTCCGTATCGATCGAGGCGAAGTTTGGCGCGCCCATACCCATGCCCTGAGCGATAGCAAGCCGGGAAGAAAAAATCAGAATGGCGGCCGACGCCGCTGTCAATATTCCTTTTATCTCATAAACTCTTCTTCGAGCCGTCAGTGTTTCGATTCCGCCGGATTGGCGATCGCTCAACACACTATGCCGAGGCTTAGCAGCGCGCAACGGCTCTTGGTGTTTCTTAAGAAAGGACTTCGGTAGCGCTAATCCGCCGCAAGATGCGCGATGATCGCCGCTGTTAACTCCTCGCCGCGTCGCCGAGAGCGAAAAATATGCTGCGCGTGGGCGCTACCCCCGAGCACCTGGAGTGCCTTCGGCTCGACCGCGCTCTCGAACTGCTCTTCAACGGCCCCGCGTATCGAGTCGCCTTCCGAGACCAGGAAGAGCTTGTCGCCCTGCATTCGCTCCGGTGTCGCGATAGGCACGGCGGCCAGCAGCACCAGCTTGTCGATCTCGCCTGGTTCGGCAACAACGGTGCCTGCCCGACCGCACCCCCTCCCATGCTGGCACCGATGACAGATACCGAATCAGCGCTGCCGTCATGCAGGAAACGAATACCCGCCAGAATGTCCTGATAAAGCGCATTGCCGGCACTACCCGCCATGGAATTGCCGTACCCCCGGAAGTCGATTGCGAGCGCCTGGAAACCGGCCGCCGCCAGCGCCGTAGCGAAGTCGTGCCAGCTCTCCTTGTCGAAAACTGCGCCATGCGCGAGTAGCACCGCCTGCGGTCCCTCACCGTAAACGTTTGCGTAGACGGTCCCGCCATCAGCCGTGGCGAAGGAAACCTCCGCGAAGTCCTGAGCACCCAGATTGCCACCCGTAGAGCCAAGCCATATCGTCATTAGCAATGCCCCCCTGCGTGTTGCCGACAATTTAGATCGCATGACCGGTCCCCTGGAAAACTTCGTTTCGATCCTAGCGTCTTCGCCGAACCGATACTACTGCGACCTAGCCGGGCGCTGATTTGTCCGCGGCTAACGGTTCAGGGACCGCGGTGAAGACCCGCACCGTCAGCAGCAGGGCAAGGAAGGCACACAATAGTCCGCTGACGAACGTCACCGGCCCGACGCCGAAACGGTCTGCGATAACGCCGATGATCACGCTGCCGATCGCCGGTGCAGAAAACGCTACCGCGGCCCACAGGCTCAACACGCGTCCTCGCATCGCTTCGTCAACCTGGGTCTGGATTAGCGACTGTGAGCCGATACCGACGAGCGTCAGAACAAAACTCAGCCCCGCTACGACGACGATACCGACGATGTAGCTATCGGTCACACCCAGCCCGGCCATCAGAAGACCGGACAACAGGGTTGCGACCACCGTCGTTCGCAGCAGCCGGGCTCCGGCGCCGAGACGCGTCAGGTAGATGCCGGCAAAAATCGCTCCCGCACCGGACACTGAGGTAAGCGTGGCAAGCTCGCTGCTGCCGCCGCCGAATACACCACCGGCGTATGCCGGCAACATCACGATGATGGCACGCCCGAACAAAGCGGACAGCGCGACGATCAGAAGTTGCTGACGAATCTTCCTGTGCTGAAACGTGTAGGCAATACCATCCCGCAACTCGGCGAAGAAGTCGCTCTGGACTCCACCCGAGCGCTTGGTCCGAAGTTCTATCAGCAGCAGCGCCGCGATCATCGCCAGATAGGAGATGGTATTCAACGCGAACGCTGACGCGAGCCCCATCGTCGCGATGGCGACTCCTGCCAATGCAGGGCCCACGAACCGTGAGATATTGAAAACGATCGACTGTGCCGCCACCGCCTCGGACAACAGATCGCGCGGTATCAGACTGGGTATCAGCGACATGCGCACAGGCTGAAACGCGCTGCCTACGATTCCCACGAATGCCGTAATGACCCACAGGAGATAGATGTCCATGAGATCCAGCGCGGTCAGGGCGAACAGCAAACTGGACAGTGCGATGCTCGAGAGCGTCGCGACGAATGCAACCGTCTTGCGATTGAGTCTATCGGCCCAGACGCCGAAGAATGGCCCGAGGAATACCGTCGGCAGGAACTCCGATAGAGCAATTAGCCCGAGCCAGACTTCGGAGTTGGTCAGCTCCCAGGCGAGCCATCCGATAGCGACACGCTGAATCCACAGGCCATGCAACGAGAACGTGCTACCCGCAAGGTAGATCGCAAAGTTTCGGCTCTGTAACACTCGAGAGAGCATTCGCTATTTTTCCGGGATCAGACAGTTAAGGGGACGGCGCGCCGGCGGGCGTCAAGCAACCCGCGCGCCGAACCATACACCAGGTCTGGCAATCGAAACAGCCGCCGCCTGAAGTGCGCCGGGACTATGGCAGCATGATGAGCTTATTGAGCTGCCGGCCTATTAGCGGGCCGTCTCCCGAATCGCGGCGAGCCGCTCCGGCGTCCCGATATCATTCCAGAGACCCTCATAACGACTTCCCTCGAGCATTTCGCGTTCGATCGCTGCTTCGAGAACTGGGCGAAGCGGCCGGTGGCCGGGCTCTATACCCTGAAACAGGTCCGCTGTGAACAGGCCTATACCACTATAGGTAAGCAGCGGCGCAGTCTTGTTGACGACGCCGGAGGACGCGAGACCGAAATCTCCATGTTCATGCTCCGGCGGGTTCGGAACGAGGACGAGATGCCCGGCGCGCCGTCCCGGATCCAGGCTAGAAAAATCGAAATCGGTATAGATGTCGGCGTTGACGACGAGAAACGGCCCCGGCTGCAACAGTGGCAGGGCATGGATGATGCCGCCTGCCGTCTCAAGAGCGGGCATACCCTCCTCACTGTAAACGAGCGTCTGCCCCCATTGAGAGACTGCACCCAGCGCCGACCGAATCTGTTCTCCGAGATAGGACAGATTAATCACGACCTCCGAGAACCCGGCCTCGGACAGACGACGCAGGTGCCGTTCGATCAGGCTCTCTCCCGCGACGGTCAAAAGAGGCTTGGGCGTAGCGGCCGTCAGTTCACCGAGACGCTCACCCCGACCGGCGGCCAGAATCATTGCTTTCATTGCACGCTAACCCCACCCCGAATCCACCACGCGCAGACGGAACTCACCTGTTCAACTGACACTTCGGGTCTCCTGTCCAGCTCGTTGAAGCAGCTAAAAAACTGTGCCATTGTAGTCGTTTGTCCCACCCGAGCCCTGTGGTCCTCAGAAACAGTCTAGCTCTCTTCGCTTGGATTCCGCTCTTCGCTCCGATCGCGGCGTGGGGGCAGGACCTGATGTGCGCTCCACCGTCAACGGCGACGCTACCGGAAACCGCTTCGAACGACGGCAACCTCCTCGACCCGCCAAGAATTGAGATTATCGCCGGGGAGGTCGATCTCTCCAGCGAAGATGGTGTCGAATTTTTCAACCAGGTCGAATTCCGCTACGGCAACAAAATGATCTCCGCTGAGAGCGCGAGCTACGATCGCATCACGCAGAGCATCGACGTCAGCGGAGAGGTCACTTACACCGACCCGGAAGTCATCGTGTTCGGCGAGGGCGCCGCGGTCGATACCGGGAGCGAAGAAATACGGTTCACCGGGGCGGGCTTCAATATCCCGCAGGTACCCGCACGGGGCACCGCTGACGCGATCAATATCAGCAGCGATCAGATGTTCACGATGGAAGCGGTCAATTTCACGACCTGTCCGGAAGGTCAGACGGACTGGGAACTTATGGCTTCCGATATCGCTCTCGACATCGACGAGGGATTTGGAACGGCCCGCAACGTAAAACTCGAGTTCAAGGGCGTTCCGATACTCTACTCGCCCTATCTCACGTTCCCGATCGACAACCGGCGAAAAAGTGGACTGCTCACGCCGCAATTCTCCCAGCGCGACCGAACCGGCCTGGACATCTCTGCACCGTATTATCTGAATCTGGCGCCGAACTATGACCTGACCCTGGAACCACGCTACATGAGCAAGCGGGGCGTACAACTACGGTCGGATTTCCGCTACCTGTTGCCCAACAGCGATGGGCGCCTGAACTTCGAATACCTTCAGGAGGATTCAGACACCAAGACGCGTCGCAGTTACTTCAAATACGAACACGAGACACTCTTCGGCCGGGGCTGGCAGATTCTCGCCAGCCTCGCCAACATCTCTGACGACGCCTACTTCGAGGATCTCGGTAATAGTCAGACCGTCGCGAGTCAGACTCATCTGAATCGTTTCGTCGATGTCGCTTACCAGGCCGACAACTGGTCCCTGTTGTCGCGATTCCAGGCTTATCAAACGATCGACCCGATGATCACCGAGGAAGACCACCCCTACGAACGTCTACCGCAAATTCTGTTCAACGGTAGCTGGTCGGGCGACCTGTTTCGATTCGAATCGAAGAACGAACTGGTGCTGTTTGATCGAGACGTCGGAGCAACAGGCTGGCGCCTGGACAACACGGAAGAAATCAGCGCCTCGTTTATTCGCCCCGGTATGTACCTGATCCCGGCGCTCGCTCTCAGACAAACCAACTACCGGCTGGACAACGTAGTACCCGGAGATCCGGAAAGCTACTCAAGGACGCTGCCGGTAGCGAGTGTCGATGCGGGACTTGTGTTCGAGCGCAGGCCCGAGAGCGAGTCGGGCTGGTTGCAAACACTCGAACCACGCCTGCTCTATGTCAACGTACCCTACGAGGATCAATCCGGAATTCCGATCTTCGATACGATCGAGCCAGACTTCAATATCGTGCAGCTGTTTCGTAAGTACCAATACCTGGGGGCAGATAGAATCTCCGACGCTGACCAGCTGAGCGTCGGGGTCACGGCACGCCTGATCGACAATCAAAGCGGACGGGAACGCGTGAGTGCCACGCTTGGACAGACGCACTATCTCGACACGCAGCGCGTAACACTGCCCGAACAGCAGTTCAACGTGGACGCCGACGCGGATTACATCGCCGAAGTTTCCGTTCATATGACAGACGCCTGGCGTTTTGACGTTGACTATCAGTGGGATGGTGAAACCAGTTCCACGGCACGCGCGGAAACAAGTATTCAGTACGCCCCGGGGGATGATCGCTACGCCGGATTCTCCTATCGCCTGCGGGAGGGACTACTCGAGCAGGGCGATATCTCACTGGTGTGGCCGATAGGGCAAAGCTGGCGTGTCATCGGCCACTACAGCTACTCTTTTCTCGAGGATGAAGCGCTCGACCGGTTCCTCGGCTGGGAGTACGAATCCTGCTGCTGGCGACTGCGGCTGGTGGGCCGACGCTATATCAGCCGCCGAACCGGCGAATCGGATAGCTCGATCTCCATTCAGCTGCAGCTGCGCGGCTTCTCGGATCCGGGAGGAGCGCCAGAAGAGCTCCTGGATCGTGGTATTCTAGGCTATCGTGGATTCGATAGCACGCTGTAAGCAATTGAAATATAAAATCTATTCTGTAGCTCTTGGTGCGCTGCTGACCGTCTCATCAAGCCAGGTCTGGTCGCAGACTCGCGAACTTGGCGGCACGGGCGTGCTTCTGGACGGCGTGGCCGCGGTCGTCGATGACGGCGTCGTGCTGAGCAGCGAGTTGAATCTTCGTATCCAGGTTGTCATCGAGAACATGCAGCTGGCGCAGGCGGAAATGCCACCGGAGCAACGGCGACCGTTGCCACCGCTATCGATCCTCGAAGAGCAGGTCCTCGAGCAGCTGATCCTCCGGCAGATACAACTGCAGCGCGCGGAACGCTTTGGCATCGTCGTCAGCGATGAAATGATCAATCAATCGCTCGGGCAAATGGCGCAGGAACTCGGCTTGCCGTTCGAGTCTTTGCCGGCAGCCCTCGCGCAGGAAGGTATCGATTACTCGATGTACCGACAGGATACGCGCGAGCAAATGATCCTGGATCAGCTACAACAACGCGAGGTGTTCGGCAGCATCCTCATTTCGCCACGCGAGATGGAGCTGTGTCTCGGCCGCAGCGCGACCAGTCTCGCCGAAGATATCGACTACGACATTTCTCACATTCTCATCGGTGTGACATCCGATGCGACGCAGGCTCAACTCGATGAAGCCAACGCAGACGTTGCAGAGATTTTCGCCAGACTGGAAGACGGAGAAGACTTCGCACAGCTTGCCGTAACATTTTCCGATGGTCAGAACGCGCTCGAAGGTGGAGCGCTGGGGTGGCGCAAGGGCTTCCAGCTACCGACGCTGTTCTCGAACGTCGTCATCGGGATGGAACCTGGAGAAGTCTCCGAAGCGATTCAGAGCGGCAGTGGATATCACCTGGTTCGCCTCAATGAAACTCGCGGCGCCCAGATCGTAATGGTTGACCAGATGAGGGTCCGACATATTCTTCTGCGACCGAACGAGATTCAGGACAACGACGCCGTGGAGCAGCGGCTACGCGGAATTCGTCAGCGAATTCTCGACGGCGATGAATTTGGGCCGATCGCGCAATCCGTGTCAGAAGACACAACTTCGGCTGCTGATTTCGGCGACCTCGGCTGGGTCCAGGCCGGCGTTTTTGTGCCAGAGTTTGAAGACGTGCTCAGCAGTCTCGAACTAAACGAGCTCAGCGAGCCGTTTCAAACCCGCTTCGGCTGGCATATTGCCGAAGTGACCGAGACGCGCGCCTATGACACGACGGAAGAGATCAAGGAACAGCGCTGTGCTGACCAGATCCGGGCCAGCAAAGTCGAAGAAGAACGTGAGCTGTGGCTACGGCGTCTTCGCGATGAAGCGTTCGTAGAAGTCCGGACGTAATTCTCAATCGTCGCGAGCGCGGCGAATCCAGGCAGTGGCGACTCGAACTCCCCTCATTATCGTCAGTTCCGGCGAGCCTGCCGGAATCGGACCGGATCTCTGCGCGATGCTGGCTACCGAAGCGTATCGCGCGCGGCTGGCAACGCTGGGCGACGCGAGGATGATCTCGGCGCGGGCTGAGCAGCTGGGACTCGACATCGAGCTGCGCGCGCTCACGAATACCGATCAGATCGAGAACGACGCCGCCGGAATAATGCAGATACTCGATGTAGCGGCGCCTGATCCGGTAAGCCCCGGTCGGCTGAACTCAGCCAACGCAAGCTATGTCCTGGAGATACTGCGTCGCGGCGCCGCAATCTGCGCCGCTGAGGCTGATTCGGCGCTGGTCACTGCTCCTGTACACAAGAGTGTGATAAACGCTGCGGGCATCCCGTTTACCGGACATACGGAGTTCCTGGCAGAAGAGACCGGTGCTGAAATGCCGGTCATGATGCTTGCTTCGGGCTCGCTTCGGGTTGCCCTGACAACGACCCATTTACCGCTGACCGAGGTGTCCGCGAATATTGATGAGGAGCGGCTCAAACGCGTCCTCGTCACACTAGATGACGAGCTGCGGCAGCGATTCGGAATTCGCTCACCACGAATCGCCGTGCTCGGACTCAATCCTCATGCCGGAGAGGACGGCGTTCTCGGCAGCGAGGAGCGAGACCTGATAGAGCCGGTAGTCAGGCAGCTCCGGGAGCGCAGCCTTTCGCTTATCGGACCGCTGCCGGCAGACACGGCGTTTACGCCGGAAGCGCTCGAGAGATGTGACGCGATACTTGCGATGTATCACGATCAGGGTCTGCCGGCGATCAAGGCGCTTGCGTTCGGAGAAGTTGTCAACATTACGCTCGGGCTTCCGATAGTTCGTACGTCAGTGGACCACGGCACAGCCCTCGATCTTGCCGGTACCGGGAGGGCCAGACCCGACAGCCTGCGCGAAGCAATACGCGTTGGCCGCGAACTCGCACTGGGGTCCACGCCCTGATGCCGCTGCACGCACGCAAGAGCCTCGGGCAACACTTTCTCCACGATCCGTCGGTTATCGATCGCCTGGTCGCGACAATTGCTCCTGAAGCTTCTGATTGCATGGTGGAGATAGGCGGGGGAAAAGGCGCGCTGACGTTCCCGCTACTAAAAATTCTGCAGAAATTGCACGTCGTCGAAATAGATGAACGTATGGCGGGTCACATTCAGGAAAACGCGCCGAAGCCCGACAAATTGACGCTGCATCGCTCCGATGCGCTGCAGTTCGATTTCTCTACTCTTACCGCATCACCCGCATCGCTGCGGGTCGTCGGGAATCTACCGTACAACATCTCGACGCCGTTACTATTCCACCTGCTCGCTCATCGCGCTGCGATAAAAGATATCCACGTGATGCTGCAGAAAGAAGTTGCGGTAAGAATGACTGCGCAACCCGGCGGCAAGGACTATGGACGCTTGACGGTAATGCTCGCACTCTGGGCAAAAATTGAACATTGTTTCGACATCGGTCCCGGCGCTTTTTCACCACCGCCGAAAGTTCGTTCCACTGTCGTTAAGATCACTCCTCAGGCCGAACCGCGATTCGAAATCGACGATATCGCTCGGTATTCCGAACTCGTCGCACTCACGTTTTCAATGCGAAGAAAGACCCTCGCGCGCTCTTTGAAGGGACAACTCAGCCGGGATCAGATCGCCTCAGTCGGAATCGATCCACGCGCTCGACCTGAAACACTGCAGCCGCTTGAGTTCGCCAGACTCGCGGATCTGGGTTCCGGCAGTTAACCCGATTAGAATTGCGTCAGTCTCAGTAAGAAGAACGTGGGCAAGTGACACTCTACGCGATCGGAGATATCCAGGGCTGCGCTCCCTCATTCAGGCGACTGCTCGAAGCCATTGACTTCGACCGCGATGAAGATCATCTCTGGCTGGTAGGCGATCTCGTCAATCGCGGTCCTGACTCGCTTGGCGTATTGCGCGACGTTATGCACCTCGGCGACAGCGTGACAACGGTGCTCGGCAACCACGACCTGCATTTGCTGGCCGCTTCAGCCGGCATCCGCAAACCGGGCAATGAAGATTCTCTTAACGAGGTGCTTGCCGCACCGGATGCCGCAAATATTCTCGACTGGCTGCGACATCAGCCCCTGCTTCATCATGACGAGACTCGGGACCTGTTGCTGGTACACGCCGGTCTGCCGCCCATGTGGTCAGTGGCCGAAGCAATCGAACGCGCGTCGACCATCGAAGCCGACCTGCAGTCGCCGCGTTGGGCCGACACATTGAAGAACATGTATGGAAACAAACCGAACTCATGGTCGGCAGACGATGACGTCGCCGACCAGCAACGCTATATCATCAACGCGCTCACCCGCATGCGCTATTGCGACTCCGCGGGGGCGCTGGACTTCGAATACGCGGGTCCACCCGGTACTCAACCCGGTCATCTGATGCCGTGGTTCGATGTGCCAGAGAGACTGGAGACCGGCACGCGTGTCGTATTCGGCCACTGGGCCTCTCTTGGGCTACTCCAAAGAAGCGACGTCACGGCGCTGGATAGCGGATGCGTCTGGGGCAGAGCGTTGACAGCAGTGCCGCTGGAGCCGGCCGGCGAGCCCATCGCTATTACCTGCGATGAACTTCCCCACGTCAGCGTTCCAACTTAGGCGATAACGACTTCCTAGACGGCGACGGGCGCACGAATATGCTCGTGCGAGCGATAGTCGATCAGTTCGAAATCTTCAAAGCGGTAGTCGAACAGGGACTGGGGCTGACGCTTGATTACCAGCGAGGGCAAAGGCAGAGGCTCGCGAGCGAGTTGAAGATTGGCCTGCGCCAGGTGGTTCAGATAGAGATGGCAATCGCCTCCCGTCCATACGAGTTCGCCGGGACGAAGCTTCGCCTGTTGTGCCATGACCATGAGCAGTAGCGCATAGGAAGCGATATTGAACGGCACACCCAGAAAGACATCCGCGCTGCGTTGATACAGCTGACAGGAGAGTCTGCCGTCGGCGACGTAGAACTGAAACAATACGTGGCAGGGCGACAGGGCCATCTCACCCAGCTGCGCGACGTTCCACGCGCTGACGATGATGCGCCGCGAATTCGGATCGTCTGTAATGAGCTGCATAGCCTGCTCGATCTGATCGATCTCGCCACCGTCGCTGGTCGGCCACGATCTCCATTGCGAACCATAAACGGGACCAAGATCACCGTTTTCATCTGCCCACTCGTTCCAGATGGTTACGCCATTCTCATTCAGATAGCGGACATTCGTGTCGCCCTGAAGAAACCAGAGTAGCTCATGGATGATCGACTTCAGATGCAATTTTTTCGTTGTTAGCAGCGGGAAGCCTGCGTCGAGATCACAGCGGAGCTGACGACCGAAGACGCTCAGTGTGCCAGTACCAGTTCTATCGGACTTGCGCGTTCCATTTTCACGAATATCAGCAAGTAGATCTAAATACTGTTTCATTCGGCTTTTCTCTCGACGAAAGCGTTTTCTTTATAGGCCAGCCAGAATAATACGATGCCGGCCAGAATCATTGGAGTAGACAATAGCTGCCCCATCGTCAGCCAGCCGAACGCCAGATAGCCGTCTGCAGCTTCGTTGAGGTGCGTGTCGGGAAGGCGCACGAACTCGATAGCGACACGGAAAGTCCCGTAGAAGATCAGGAACAGGCCGGACACGGCTTTAATCGGCCGTGAACGCAACGAAAAAGCCCAAAGAATCAGAAACAGGACAAACCCTTCCAGAAAAGCCTCGTAGAGCTGACTCGCATGGCGGGGAACACCATTGACGACGACCGACCAGAATGCATCAGGACTCGTCTCCGCGCCCCAGAGCTCACCGTTGATAAAGTTGCCTATTCGACCCAGACCCAGCCCGGGTGTAACCCAGGTAGCGATGAAGTCAGTTACTGCGAAATAGGGCTGTCCGACGCGGCGTGCGAATACGCCCATGGCGATCAGAACACCGAGCAAACCACCGTGGAATGACATCCCGCCTTCCCAGACTTTGAAGAGATTAAGCGGATTGTCGAGAAAGCTTCCCAGGTTGTAGAAGAGGACGTAGCCGACGCGGCCACCGAAGATTACGCCCAGCGCAACGTAGAAGACGAGATCGTCTACCAGCGCAGGAGACATCGGGCTGTCGGGGCGTCTTGCGCGCGAGCGCACACCGAGCCAGCCGAGCAGGAATCCGCCCAGATACATGAGACCGTACCAGCGGACCTGCAACGGACCGAGGCCGAAAGCAATCGGGTCAATGTCGGGATAGATGAACACGGAGGCCGTAGTGTAGTTGCGGACCCCATCAGGGGCCAGTCGCCCATGCTGCTATAGTCGCCCGATGACGAATCAGCTGGCAACAGAAACGAGCCCCTATCTTCTGCAACACGCGGACAATCCAGTCGACTGGCGCGCGTGGAACGCCGAGGCACTACAACTCGCCAGAGAGCAGAACAAGCCTATTCTGCTCTCCATCGGCTATTCAGCCTGTCATTGGTGTCATGTGATGGCACATGAAAGCTTCGAGGACGAGGACACGGCGAGCCTGATGAACGAACTCTTCGTGAACGTCAAGGTCGATCGCGAAGAGCGTCCCGACATCGACAAGATCTACCAGAGCGCGCATCAATTGATCTCGCGCAGCAACGGCGGCTGGCCACTGACGGTTTTCCTGACAGCGGAGGATCACCTGCCGATCTTTACCGGCACCTATTTTCCCCGTGAGCAATTCAAGGAACTGATGAGACGAGTCGATGAGTTCTCGCGAAGTCACGAGGCTGAAATCAGAACTCAGGGGGAGAAACTGCAGGAGGTACTTGCCAGTCTCGATCCTGCGTTGCGAGAGCAGGACGGGGCCGAGTTCTCGGAGGAACCCCTGGCGCTTGCCCGCCGGCAGCTCGAAGATTCTTTCGATGCAGAGTTCGGCGGCTTCGGCGGCGCGCCGAAGTTTCCCCACCCGACGAGTATCGACGCGCTGTTATCGATCTGGCGGGCGACGGCCGCAACGAAGACTCCGGATCTGCATGCGCTCTACATGGCGACGCTGACCCTAACGCGAATGGCTACGGGCGGGCTCTACGATCAGCTTGGGGGCGGTTTCTTTCGCTACTCCGTCGATAACCGTTGGGCGATTCCGCATTTCGAGAAGATGCTCTATGACAATGCCGCACTACTCGGCGTCTATAGCGATGCGCACGCGGCGACCGGGGAAACATTCTTCGCGAGAATAGCCAGCGAGACTGCGGACTGGGTCATCAGGGATATGCAGGATGAACGCGGCGGTTACTACTCGACGCTGGACGCCGATTCTGAAGGCGAGGAAGGGCTGTTCTATCTGTGGCGGCCGGAGCAGTTCAGAGCGCTGCTGACCGACGAGGAAGCGGACGTCGCCCTTGAGCACTACGGCCTGGAGGTTGAGGCGAACTTTGAGGAAACGGCATGGCACCTGCATGCTGCAACAGCAATCGATGATCTAGGCAGCGGGTACTCACCTGCGCAAGCCGAAGAGGCGCTCCGAACGGCGCGCGGGAAATTGCTCAACAGTCGGAACGAACGCGTGTGGCCGGGTCGGGACGAGAAAATTCTCGTCTCGTGGAACGGCCTGATGATTAAGTCGATGGCGACTGCAGCCAGAGTTCTGAATCGGGATGACCTGGTCGAGTCGGCCGAGCGCGCGGCGGACTTTATCTCCGCCGAGCTCTGGCGCGACGGCAGATTACTCGCCAGCTACAAAGACCAGCGTGCGCGATTCCCCGCCTATCTCGATGACTATGCCTTTCTCGCTGACGGACTGATCGAGCTGCTTCGTTATCGCTGGCGCACTGAATATCTGAACTTCGCCTGCGAGCTCATCGATGTATTACTGGAGCGCTTCGAAGATCCGAACGGCGGCTTCTTCTTTACAGCCGACGATCATGAAACGCTGATCCACAGACCCAAGCCATTCTCGGACGAGGCGACGCCTTCAGGTACCGGAGTCGCCACCCAGGCAATGCTCCGGCTCGGACACCTGTTGGGAGAAACCCGCTATATCGACGCGGCAGAGCGAACGCTGCGCGCGGCCTGGCCATTGCTCCACGACTACCCCCAGGCACACGGCACGCTGCTTCAGTCGCTTCGAGGCGTGTTAACTCCCCCCGAGATTATCGTGATACGCGGCGAACCGGATGCAATGGCCGACTGGCAACGCTATGTCAACGCCGGATACAACCCCGACAGGAGCAGCTACCTGATACCAAGCGACGAAGACAACCTGCCCGGACTTCTGGGAGAGCTAACGCCCCGCGGAGACGGAGTCGCCTATGTCTGCCAGGGAATGACGTGCCGTGCGCCGATCACTTCGCTTGAGGAGCTCGCGGCGGCGATGGGTCCGGCTGATTAGTCGCGCAGAAACCGGCTCGTTGCGTCCGGATCGCAATCGAACTGAAACATCGTCATGTGCGGCGAGTAGACGAGTTCCCGAGAGTGCAGCAATGGCTCGGCGAGATATTCAGGATCCTCGAGAATAAACTCGACCGCCATTCGAGCGCCGTCCTCGATAAGCTGATATCGCTCTATTACGTGCTTCTGATTGCCTGCCGGAATACCAATCTGATATGGCGACCGATGAGCGATGAAGTTCGTCGTGTCGACGACGAGCACGTCGTCCTCCCATCGGCCGACAGAGTGTCCCGTCTTTAAGAGTTCACTCGGGTCCGGATGATCCCGGCCGTCCATATAGATCGTACGTTCCTCATCGAAGTACTCACTTCGAATCTTGATAATCTCCTCCGCCTCAATGATCTCGAACTGCAACATATAGAGCCGTGACGAGACGATTGCCGCGGGCGTCGCGCGACCGTCGCAGGTCGATTCCGGATTCTCGGAGCCCAATGGGTCATACGCTGCCTGCGCGGCGCGCGCAGCATCGGTCAGAACGAGTTGAGCACTGAAGAATCCATCGTATCCGCCAGGATAGGCGATGAGCTTCGAGGCATCGGCCAGCCAGTTTCCGGTCAGGGAGTCAGCTCTTGCGTTGACGTCCGCCTCCGCAGACAGCGGCGCCAGAGCGAGCCCGCCTTCCCGGTCGATGGATTCTATGATCGCGTAAGGTCGCCTATCCTCGGAAGCATGCGCGCGCACGGTTACCCTGTCACCCGGCTTTAAGGAGTCGCGCGACCAGCCTCGGCGAGTCAGTCCGTTCGCGGTTCCCATCTGCAGCGACCACTCGACCTCAGCATCGCCGCTATCGGCAACCGAGACGGTGACGTAAACGTGCGGATTGCGCCAGTTGAAGTCCGTGACGACTCCCTGCAAGGCGATGACCGACTCCATGTCGATGCCCGCATCGCTGTGATGCGCCGAGACTGACGAGAAGAAAAAGAGAAAGCCTGCCGACGTGACGAGGAATCTAACGAGCATGTCCGCCTCCCGAAGTTCAGTCATCGATTCTACAGGTATTGTGGCCCGTGGAGCTGAGACTGGGGCTGCGGCCGTCGCTAGTAAGCCGTTGGCTGATCTCCGCGATGCAGGGCGATACCTCGCCCGTCTCTGTCGGAAAACTCCACCGGCACTGAGACGATACTGCCATCACGGTTTGTCTGAACTACAAAGTGCAGATGTGGTCCCGTGCTGAAGCCCGTATTCCCGGAGTCCGCGATATATTCGCGGCGCCGAATGCGCTGACCCGGCACGACTCGGATTGAGTTCCAGTTTAGATGCGCATACAGCGTCATCGTGCCATCGTCGTGATATATACGAACCATATTTGCACGTGGTCCGTCGACCTCGAGATTCGTGCCCGACTGATAATAATCACTTGCCACTTCTATTACGGTTCCTGCGCGCGCCGCATAGATTCGCGTACCGATCGGCATCGCGAAATCCACGGCATACTGACTGGACGGGTCGTCGTGCGTCTCCGTATCGGGAAAGCTTTGAGATACCAGATAACTCTCGGCCGCCGAGTATGGGAGCCGATAGGGCTGATCGGGCGCGTGACCGGCATCGGGGTCGCCCGGTATATATTGGAATTGATAATCGAAACTCATCGATCTCGAAACATCTCCGCGAGTGACCTTCAGGATCTCCGTTTCACTCCGGGCAGGCAGCACGACGCGACCGAAGGAAGCGGTACCCGGCGCAACGTTCTGCATTGAATCGAGCTGATAGGCAACCTGCACTGCGCCATAGTAGGTATTTTCAGCGATCAGGCTCAGACCATCGACGCTCGATCTTTGTGTGACGCGGACCTCCGGCGCCTCCAGGGTCGTCTGTATTGATTCTTCCTGGTAATCCTGCCCACCTGTGGGCTGACGGTCGGAATAAACCCATACGCCGTCGGCGTTGAGGTATTTGTACATACGCTGCGCCGAGGCAAGATCCACAACGCCAACACAGATTAGCAGCGATGCCAGCAATGTCAGGGAGTTCGGTCGATTCATATCGGGGCACTATGTCCGATGCAGGATGTTGAGCCAAGGACCTTCGTCACGCCCATAACACAACGGCAGCAACGGATTCGGACGGGCCGCCGGCGGCGGAAGCGGGGTTACTGACGCCCCTTATCTAGAGCCTTTCGCGCCGCCAGACTGCGCCCTCACGACGCAGTTCGTAACTCGGCCAGTAGTGGGTATCAAGTTTTAACGTAATGACCTGCGGGACGCCGTTCCACGTAACGGTATTGAGACTGACCGACTCGCGATCGGAGAGTCCGCTCACGGCACCCAGGAAACTATCGAGATCGGACGTCGGTTGACCGTCAACGCCAACGATACGTCGCCCGGCAAACAACCTTGAGCGACTGGCCGGCGAGCCGAAACCGAAGTACGACACATAAACACCCTGTGAGTCGATACCTCGCTGCGCCGAGATCTCACGGTGTGGCGCCTGTAGCAAAGCGCCCGCCCATAAAATAACTCGCTGGATGCCTTCACCGCTCAGAGCGACGGTGCCGATTGTTTCACTGACTTCCCGGCCATCACGAAAGACCGTGATGGCAACCTCCGGCCGCTGAGCCGCAAGTTCTACTTCCCGGAATCTATTCAGCGGTTCCCCATCAATACTGAGAAGGATATCCCCGGCGCGGAAGAACTCTGCCGCAGGCGATCCCGCCACGGCGCTGGAGACCGAAAGCACCTGGCGGCGACGCGGATTATGCGACTCGTATGTCTCGACCCAGCTCTCGGGAAGCCCGAACTTTCTTGCCGACGCGAGTGGCATGTAGCGCCACTCTACTTCCAGAGAGTGTAGCGGTACGTCATCGCGCAACCGGTCGATCATGTCTGATACGAGCTCCGCGGGAATTCCCATATTGATCTGGCTAACCTCTCGCCCTGCCTGGAACGCGAAGGTTGCCCACTGCGCAGCAACCCGTCCCTGGCGATCGACGATAACTCCGTCGAAGTCATCCGGGCCGTTCACAAGGGTAACGCCCTCCATGTTCGACTCGCGAAACCTGAGCGTCCGCGACAGAGGAAAGTTGGCTGCTTCAACAGAAGCGACTTCGCTCGATTGCGATGACAGCGTGTGATCCGGCTTCAATCCCACGACGGCAAATTCATCACCCGGCAATATGTCGTCAGTAGCGAAAGTCGCGCTGCGGGTGGGCGTATCGCCGATCAGTGCAGGGTCGTAGGACACAACGGAGAGATTGTGTAACGGGTGCACATACTCCACCTGGCCGGTGATCTCCAGGGAACCTGCGAAGGTGATGCGCACATCACCCATAGCAACGGGAACGGTATTGCGATCAACGACGACAAGACCGCGCTCCGCGTCAGCTATCAACCCGGTGCCATAGTAGTGACGATCAGAGACGCCGGAAACGGTGTAGGGCATATCGAAGTTGACGAGCACCAGTGACGGCGCGATTCGCTGAAGATAGCGCTCTCCCGGCGCTGGCGGGAAGGTCGTATTTTGCGGCTCGGCGGCTGCGCTCGCCGGCGTCAGCGCTAGTTCCTGGCAAGGCCAGAGCCCGGTCTTGTCGTTGCGCAGACAACGCTCCGCCGGGAACCAGTCACGGTCATTTATGATGACGCGTTGTCGCTCCGTTTGCGGATCGTCGAATTGAGCGAAACGCACGGTAGCGCGTCGGCCGTCGGGGAGTCTTTCCATTACGCGCTGCAAATCGTCGAGGTTGCGCATTTCCTCTCCATCGACGCTGAGCACCAGACTCGCGCGAGGAATTGCGGCTGAGCCAAAAACGTAGCCCGGATTCGCTACATAGACCCCCGAAACCGGACGGTTGTAGTGGCGCGCCTGTTGGTACGAGAGATTGTTGAAGACACCCTCGCCATACTCAATAAATTCATCCGGCGTTATTGCATCTAGATCGTCGACCAGCAGAGATTGTTCCATCGCTACGCCGAGACGCTCGATCTGCAGGTCGACGCTCTGGCCAACGTTCGCGTCAAGCAGCGCTTCGACAGGCACAAAGCCGGACACCAGCTCGCCGTTCGCACGCACGAGTATGTCGCCCGGCCGGAGAAATCCTCCCGCATCGGCGCCGGGAATAACACGTTCAACAACGAGCATCCCGGTTTGCTCCGGGAACGCCTCACGCACCTGCGCCTCCGTTTGCTCGGTCAGACCGAGTCGTCTGAGTTCCGCAAACGGTTTATGAACGAACTCGCTCTGAAGCGTTCCTCTGGAAACCACTTCGTCCTGCTGGATCAACTCGAGCGCACGATGGACACGGTCCAGAGGTAGAAAGAAGCTCGAGGCCGCCTGATTGCTTGCACCGGCGTTCAACGCAACCACCCGACCATCGATATCGAGCACCGGGGAACCCGATGATCCGCCCGAAGTTCCGGACGCAGCCTGCATATAAAAGGTATTGAAGTCGTTGTAGTTCCCGCGACCATAGTTGGGCGCTTGCCTGTCCAGGCGCGCGATCGTTCCAGCGAGAATTGACAACTGCTCGCCTGCATCGTTGCCGACAACACGTATGTCTCTTCCGATCTGTGCTCCCTCGGGAACAAGCGGTAGTTCGGCAGGCTCAATGAATGTGAGATGTTCCGGGTTGTAGCTGAAGAAGCCGAAATCATGGACCGGGTCTCTATAGACCGGGACGAGTTCGACTTCTTCCTGATTCGGGAAGATAGCCTGAGCAATCACCGGGCCAGGTGTAACGACATGACGGTTTGTCAGGATCAGGCCGCGTTCCGCGTCGACAACGAAACCCGTCGCCTGAGTCGACTGGTTGCGTTCTGTATCGAATGCTCGCGTGCTATCGACCTGAATGGATACGACACCGGATGAAATCTTCGTCAGAGTCTCGTTCCAGGATCGTTCTTGGGCCGAGGCAGAAAGCGAGAATAGCGCTGCCGCCAGGCCGGTGGCATAGATATAGATATGTTTCATAGCACCCGATTGTAAGGTTCGTACTGACTATGTGACCAGAACGGAGCTCTAATTATCCATAGCTGGTGCAAATTGAGGGCTCTACCGCTCTGCGACCCCCGCAATTTGCGCATCTTCGTCCTGAATTTCCGGTTGATACCGGACATCCAGGCGACGCGCAGCGCGCACCTCATCGAGCCTTCTGACCGGCATCGTTACGGGAGCATCCTTGCACTTCTCGGCGTCTTCCCGAACGTCCTCGAGTATCTCCGCCATCGCGGCTACGAAGCCGTCCAGTGTCTGCTTGCTCTCGGTCTCAGTAGGTTCTATCAAGAGGCACTCGGGCACAAGCAACGGAAAGTAAGTTGTCGGTGCGTGTATGCCGCGGTCGAGCAGCGCTTTAGCAAAGTCCATCGCATTGACATTATCGGTTTTCGTCTGGCGCTTTACCGTCACAATAAATTCGTGACTGGCCCGCCGCTCGGGGAACCCGAGCTCGAATCCCGCTTGCTGTAATCGCTTCATCAGGTAGTTCGCGTTCAGCGCTGCGTAATCCGCGACCCGCTCCATTCCTTCCCGGCCTAGTAGACGCATATAGACATACGCCCGTAGCAGTACACCGACGTTGCCCATGAATGCGGAAAGCCTGCCGATTGTCTGCGGCAGATCCGATTCGTCCAGCCAGCAGTAACCATCATCGGATGCGCTGACTATCGGGACCGGCAGGAATTTCGCAAGCTTGTCCCCCACACCGACGACGCCCGAGCCCGGGCCACCGCCACCGTGCGGTGTCGCAAATGTCTTGTGAAGATTGATGTGCATGACGTCGAAGCCCATCTCGGCCGGAAGCACTTTTCCGAGGATTGCGTTGAGATTGGCGCCGTCGTAATACAGAAGGCCGCCGGCCTCATGAACGAGCTTCTGAATTTCACTGATACTGCGCTCGAAAACGCCGAGCGTAGACGGGTTGGTCAGCATGATCCCTGCGGTCTGCGGTCCGAGAAGCAGACGCAACGCATCAAGATCTATGTCGCCATCGGCGCGTGTCGGCAATTCTCGAACCGTGCAACCACACATCGTTGCGGTTGCGGGATTGGTGCCATGCGCAGCGTCCGGAACGATTATCTCGGTTCGACCGAGATCGCCTCGGTCGACATGATAGGCGCGGATCATCGCGACACCTGCCAGTTCTCCCTGAGCGCCGGCCATCGGTGTCAGTGAAAAATCGGTCATTCCGGTCACGGCCTTCAGCATCTCCTGAAGCTCGAACAGACATGCCATCACACCCTGCGAGACACTCTCCGGAGCGAGCGGATGCCGCTGAGTGAAGGCCGGTAGCATCGCCAGGGAATTACAACCGCGAGGGTTGTACTTCATCGTGCACGATCCAAGGGGATAGAACTGGGTATCGGTAGAGAAGTTCAGCTGCGACAGACGGGTGAAGTGGCGCACGACGTCGAGCTCGGATGCCTCGGGCAGCAGAGGCGGCTCGCTGCGGAGATATTCTTCCGGAAGCTCATGAGCACTCTCTTGCTGCGGGAACTGCGCACTCGCCGAACGTCCGGGACGACCAATCTCAAATATCAGCGGTTCGCTCATCGCGCGACCTCCACTTCTTCAATTTCCGCTCGGAGTGCGTCCACAAACGCCTCTATATCGCCGGCGCTTTTCGTCTCGGTCACGCAGACGAGCAGGCAGCGCGACAGTTCCGGATACCAGGAAGAAAGCCGGACCCCTGCCGAAACGTCATGCCGTTGCATGCGCTCGATGATCTCTGCAACAGAGACGGGAAGCTGCAACACCGCTTCGTGGAACCTCGGTGCGCGGAATCGTAGTTCCACACCATCGATAGCGGTTGCTGCAGCAACCAGGCTATTGGTTTTTGCAACGCACTCGGCTGCAACGCGGCGCAATCCCTCAGGCCCCATCAGGCTCAGATATATTGTCGCCGCCGTCACCATCAAACCCTGATTGGTACAAATGTTCGACGTCGCTCGTGACCGGCGAATGTGCTGCTCACGCGCCTGAAGCGTCAGCGTAAAACCCGGTGCCCCTTCCATATCGCGAGTTCTTCCGACCAGGCGACCCGGCAGCTGCCGAATATGCGCCTGCTTACAGGCCAGGAAACCAAAGTAAGGCCCACCCGAGCTCAACGGTACGCCAAGCGGTTGACCTTCGCCGCAGACGATAGCCGCGCCGTCGCGGCCCCATTCTCCGGGCGGCTTCAGTAATCCGAGTACGGTTGGATTTACAACTGCGATAGCAAGCGCGCCCTGTTCGTCCGCCCAATCGGTGAGCTCATCGACCGCTTCGAGCGTGCCAAATACGTTCGGCTGCGGCACAACGACCGCGGTAATGTCGGTATCCGAGTAATCGCTGAGCGAGCTCAGATCCGTCCGGCCGCTCGCAGGGTCGAATGGTAGCTCGATCAACTCTACTCCCTGACTCGCCGTAATCGATTTCGCAACAGCCGCGTAATGCGGATGCACGGTGCGCGGAATCAGAATGCGGCGCGATTTCGATGCGCGGTTCGCTCTGACCGCCATCAGTATCGCTTCCGCCAGAGCCGACGCGCCATCGTAAAGAGACGCGTTAGTGACCTCCATTCCGGTCAGGCTAGCCATCATGGTCTGGTACTCGTAGATCAGTTGCAGCGTTCCCTGACTGGCTTCCGCCTGGTAGGGCGTGTACGAGCTGTAAAACTCTCCACGGGTCGTTATTTCCCAGACGGCAGCGGGAATATGATGCTCGTACGCGCCGGCACCCATAAAGTTCAGCGCGACCCGATCCTGCTCCGCGAACGCGTTCATTAAACGTGTGGCTTCGAACTCCGAGACAGCGTCGGGGACACCGGTCAGGCTCCCACATCGAAGTTCAGCCGGGATCTCATCGAACAGATTCTCGATCGATTGGACATTGATGGCTTGCAACATGGCAGCCGTGTCATCTGCCGTATGCGGAATAAAGGGCACGAGCCTTACCTCTCTTAGTCAGTGGATTCGGCGACCAAGCGTTCGTAGTCGTCGCTGGCCAGCAGCTCATCCAGTTGCGCCGGCGTATCCGGCTTAAAGCTGAACAGCCAGCCATCGCCGTAGGGATCCGAGTTCACGAGCTCGGGTGTCTCGTCCAGTGCCGTATTCGTCTCGATGATCGTCCCCGAGAGCGGCAAATAGACGTCCGAAGCGGCCTTAACCGATTCCACTACGGCACAAGCGTCACCTGCCTCGACGGCCGTATCGTTTTCCGGGAGTTCAACGAACACCAGATCGCCGAGTGAAACCTGCGCGTGGTCCGTAATCCCAAGCACGATGGTGCCGTCGTCCTGTTCGCGAACCCATTCGTGGTCCTTTGTATACCTCAGGTCACCCGGGATATGGCTCATTCGTTACTCTCCGCGATGTGAATCACTAAATTTCGATTTTTACTTCGCCATTCCGGACGAACGGCGGCTTGACGATACGCGCCGGGCAAGCGCGATCTCGAATAATAACTTCGCAATCGCCGCTGGAACCGGGCGGTACTCTGGCAAGCGCAATGGAACGCTTTATCGTTGGCGAGAAGGTCCCGCTCGAAACGATTCCATCGCCCTGTCCCGTTCGAACGACGTGCCCGGATCTGAAAACACCCTTGCCGTCGAGAATCAAACCGACCTGTTGCGACGGCAGGCCGTTCGCCAATTGGCGTTCGAGACTACCGCGGCCGACAAAGTCCCGGTCATCGCTCAGCTTCACAGTCCAGCGCAATCCGCACTCGAGCGGACTGATCGACTCATCCATATCGAGACCATAGAGATTCAGACCGGCCTCCAGCCGCAGCGTGTCGCGTGCACCCAGACCACATGGCTCGACGCCCAGCGAACAGAGCTCGGCCCAGAGCGCTTCCGCCCGCGTGTCGGGAAGCATGATCTCGAAACCGTCTTCGCCGGTGTAACCCGTTCTCGCGATCAGCGTATCGTCGTCTCGATGGGCATGAAAGAATGGCAGGGCGACCAAAGCATCGGCATCACCGTAGCCGGCGGCAACCAGATCGCGAGCTCCGGGACCCTGTATGGCCAGCATCGCAAGGTCGCTCCGCTCCCGGAGTTCCAGCGAAAAACCGACGCGTCTGTCGTTTAGCCATTCGAGATCCTTCTCTCGGGTAGCCGCGTTGACGACGATGCGGTACGCGCTGTTCGCCAATCTATAGACGATCAGATCGTCAATCACCCCGCCATCATCCTGCAACATGCAGCTATACAGTGCCGGACAGCGACCGTCTTCCCGCAACTGCAGGCTGCCAACATCGTTGGCGAGAAGATGGCGAAGATACGGCGCGGCGTCCGCTCCCTCCAGATCTACGATCGTCATATGGGAGATGTCGAACAGGCCGGCGTGACGACGAACGGCGTGATGCTCGTCGAGCTGAGATCCATAGTTCAGTGGCATGCTCCAGCCACCGAACTCGACCATGCGCCCTCCGGAGCTCACGTGAATCTCGTGCAACGGTGTTTTATTGACTCCAGTCATCTCGATCCAGCACAGCAATAAACGGCAAGCCCATGGCTCGCCGCTCCTCTGTCCTGAAACCTGAGAGATTAGACGCGAATCGTGCGCCGCTCACCTTCGGTGGATCCCGAGTCGGGATCGCTCTCCAGAGCCAATCAAGCGCTGCCGTCCGTTTGCCTGAGCGTTTCCGAGCGGTGGTTTCGCCTTCGGCGCTCCGCCGAAGCGAAGTCTCTCCGGCAGGCTTTAAGATTGAGCCGCGGATAATAGCGGAAGTCTGCTTACGTCTCTATAGCCGTAATCGACAGCTTCACGCGACACGCCGCCGGGCGACCGTCGGTAAATGACCCTGAAGCCCGAGGGCCTCCCGCATGAGCCTGGTCTTCGCGAACGGTGTTCGATCGACCGCGGAAAGTCCGGCGGCCCGTAGCGGTCCGAACAGCGGTCCCGGAACGCGAAACAGCCGATGCAATGCGTCCATGCCCAACAACATTTTCAGGTTACTTCCCTTGCGTTGCCGTTCGTAACGCCGCAGGACGCGTAAATCGCCCGGATCCTGCCCCTCACGCAGCGCTTCGGTAAGCGATTCGGCCAGAACTGCGGCGTCCAGCAGACCGAGATTCATCCCCTGTCCGGCCAGCGGATGAACGGTATGGGCAGCGTCGCCGACGAGCGTCACGCGAGGACAGCTATAGCGGCTGGCGTGCTGCGCTCGCAACGGGAAGCTCGCACGCGGCGCCGCGGACGATACTTCACCGAGCACGCCACCACTGGCTCTTTGCAGGGCGGTCACGAAGTCACCATTTTCTGCTGCGACAAGACGCTGAGCATCCGTAGAATTCATCGACCATACAACCGAGCTTCTTCCGTCGAGCAGCGGCAGGAACGCCAACGGACCATCGGAAAGAAAACGTTGCCAGGCCGTCTCCGCATGCGGCATCGACGTCTCCACATGGGTGACGACCGCATCCTGCCCATAAGAGACCGAGCGCAACGGCAGCTCCAGCAACTGCCGCACGGTGGAGTCGCCGCCGTCGGCGGCGATAAGCAGAGACGCCTCGAACGTATCACCCTCGGTGGTATCGATCTCTACCACGCGCGGACCCGGGCGTACCGCGGTGACTTCAGCGCCAACCTGCAACTCAACATTGTCGGAAGCGGAAAGCAGATTGATCAGGCGTTCACGTATCAGCCGATCCTCGACGATGTGTCCCAGGTCCGGCTCACCGAGTTCGGCGCTGTCAAAAGATAATGAGCCAAGCCGATCGGCATACTCTCCCTGCCAGACATGCATACGTCGGTAAGGACTCGCCCGAGCGGCGACGATCTCCGGCCAGACACCGAGGTACTCGAGAATGCGCTGCGACGCTCTCGACAGAGCGTAGACGCGCAGGTCGACCTGACTCGAGTCCCAGTCGGGTAGCGAACGCGGCTCGATAATACGGATGCGCAACTCGCGGCGTCCGGGGTTCGCAAGTAGGAGCGCCGCAACCGCGAGACCTACCGGACCCGCACCGACGATCGCTACCGAAATTTCCTTCGCGGAGGTCATCTGCGGTCGGTCGGTCGCTGCCGGACAGCAGTTGTTAGTGGCAAACCACGCGCGAGTCGTGACAAACGCCCGGACAATCCCATCGTCTGCTTTGCGAGTTCGGCTTTAGCTCCCGGCAGCAGATCGAACGCCATCAGTCCGATGCCTCTTGCCGCCGACAACGGCAGCGCACCATAGCCGAACAGCCGGATGAGACCATGTGTCAGCGCCGACACCGTCTTTTGATCCTGCTCGCGCCAGTCCTGATAGCGCTTAAGGCGTTCTGTCGCCCCCGGGTCGAGCGTGTCACCCTCAGCGTCGATTGATTCGGTAAAGATCTCTGCCAGTGCGGCGACGTCGCGCAGCGCGAGATTGAAGCCTTGTCCGGCAACCGGATGGAGGTTAACTGCCGCGCTGCCGATCAGCACGGCACGTCGAGCGATTACTTTTTCGCTACGAATCCGCGCCAACGGATAAGCAGAACGCGCGCCGACGCGGGTGATGCGACCGAGGCGATACCCGAACCCCGCCTGCAACTCGCGCAGGAAAGTATCGTCATCGAGAGCGAGCAGACGCTGCGCTTCCTCGGGCGCGCGCGTCCACACGACGGCAACACGATCACCGCTGAGCGGCAGAAACGCCAGTGGACCATCCGAAGTAAAGCGCTCATATGCCCGGCCGGCGTGACCGATCTCGGTCATACAGTTGAGAATGACGGCCTGCTGGTCATAGAGGTCCTCGTGAGAGCCAATCCCCAGCTCTTTCCGTACGTAGGAATTTGCGCCATCGGCCGCAACGACCACCTTTGATGCTACCGATACGCGGGAGGAATCCCTGCCGACGACTGCCGTAACGCCGTCATCATCAATTTCGAGCGACAAGAGCTCGGCAGGAGCAAGCGACGTAAATCCCCTGGCGGAAGATAGTGCGCTCCACAATGCCGCGCCGAGTATCCGGTTCTCCAGCGTAAACCCCAGCGCCGGCACACCTTCATCCCGCGCGTTGATTCTTGCTGCGCCGAATCGGCCGCGCTCAGAGATATGAATCGTCTGGATAGGTTCCGCATCCTGCGACACCTCATCCCACAGCCCAAGAGAGTTCAATATGCGCTGGCTGCCGTTCGCCAACGCGGTTGCTCTACCATCGAAACTGGGCTGTCCGAGTTCCGATGGATCGCGAGTCTCTACGACGACGGTCGACAAGCCGGTCTGTGCAAGCGCATGCGCCAGAGCGGATCCTGCCAGGCCGCCGCCGACTATCAGTACGTCGGATTGTAGTGTCTGCGGATCCATCAGCCGCCGGCCATGAACTGCTCGATATCGTCTGCATGAAGTGGCAGATCTTTCGTCAATACCTGCGGGCCGTCCCTCGAGATATGCACGTCATCCTCGAGTCGTATACCGATGCCTCGCCACCGCTTGGCAACGCCTCTCGCATCCGGGGCGATGTAGATCCCGGGCTCGATTGTCGAGACCATGCCAGGCTCGAGCAGCCGCCAGTGCTCAGCCACTTTGTAGTCACCCACATCGTGGACGTCCATCCCGATCCAATGACCTGTCTTATGCATGAAAAACGGTCGATAAGCCTGTGTCTTCAGCAACGTAGGAAGTCGACCTTTTAGTATGCCGAGATCACGCAGTCCGCGAGTGATTGTCTTGACGGCCGCGTCGTGCGGATCGTTCCAGTGATTCCCGGGGCGCGCCTTCTCGGTCGCAGCCAGATTCGCTTCGTAGACGACCTCGTATATATCCCTTTGAGGCTCAGTGAATTCACCGTTCACGGGAAACGTTCGCGTCACGTCGGAAGCGTAGAGTTCAAGCTCGCAACCCGCATCGATCAGAACAAGATCGCCGTCGTTCATTTCGGAGTTGTTCTCGTTGTAATGAAGAACACAGGCGTTCGCGCCGGCCGCGACGATCGGTTCATAGGAACACTGAGCGCCGTTTCGCGCGAACTCATATCTGAATTCGGCTTCCAGCTCGTACTCGTACATTCCAGGTTCGCAGGCTCTCAACGCGCGGCCATGTGCAGCGACGGCAATTCGCGCCGAGCGCTTCATCACACTGATCTCACGACGGCTTTTAAATAACCTCATCTCATGCAGAAGGTGATCGAGATCGATCAACTCATCCGGCGCATGACCGCTCTGACGTTGCGCATGCAGCGTGTGCATCCAGCCGATAAGACGCTGGTCGAAGTCACCGAAAACTCCCATCGAGTAATAGACCCGCTCGCTCCGCTCCAGTAGTCCGGGGAGTATCTCGTCGATATCACCTATCGGAAACGCGTCATCTGCGCCGAAGTTTTCTACCAGTCCTTCCGGACCCTCACGGCGGCCATCCCATAGTTCCCTCTCTTTGTCTTTCTCGCGACAGAAGACCAGAAACTCGCCCTGGGGACGTCCGGGAACCAGTACGGCGACAGAATCAGGTTCCTCGAAGCCCGTGACATAGAAAAAGTCGCTGTTGGGACGATAGGAATAGAGTGTGTCGCGACTCCGGGTGCGCTCCGGTGCCGAAGGAAGCACCGCGAGACTCCCGGAACCGATCAGCTCCATTAAATGCCGGCGGCGGCGAGCGAACTCCTGCGCATGCATCTCTCTAGTGCTCGCTCAGCGAAGCCGGAAGCCCCGTCTCTCCGCCACGTGCGCCGCCGATGTCCTCGAATACAATCTGTACGCTCACACGCACGTATTCGACGATCTCGGCAACAGCGAAATCGGTGTCATCCGGATCGCTACGCTCGGCAGCACTCAGACCGGCACGACTAATCGCCGCAAAGTCTTTTACGATTTCCTCAACGGGATTCTCGAAGTCATCGTCGGACTCATCGTCCATCGGGTCGGACATCGCATCTTCAGAGAGTTGCAGACCGCCCAGGCCCAGTCCGGACAGAAATCCGTGACACCAGTAGCCGAGTTCACTGACACGATCCTCAAGAGACTGACTGTCCTCCGGCAGTAGCGGCGAGAACTCCAGATCCGGGCCACCGAGCGCCCGCCAGGTCTGCAGCTCCATCAGCCGAAAGATACCGCGAGCTTCTTCAGCCACAGCGAGCTCCGCGTCAGCTTCGCGGACGCAATCCTCCAGCCAGGCCGAAGCAGCACCCGCACCGCCCGCGCAGAGGACGCCGCAGAAGCCACCATGCAGTTCCGCCACAGTCATCGGCGCATCCAGAGAGTCCAGCGCGACTCTTAATGTTGCGTACTCGGTGCTTGTATTCGTCATGCCTCAGGGACTCAATTAGCCGGGATTCCAATGCTACCACCCTACAACGATTGTTGACCCCTGAATGCCTGCGGTTCTATAGTCTGTGACATGAGCGATCCTGACACGAACGAGCGAGTAGATATCGAACTTCAGCGCCTCGAAAAGAGACTGGACGAGCTTGTCGTCATTTGCCGACAGCTTCAGGAGGAGAACCAGTCTCTCAAACAGCGACAGGACAGGCTGATTGAGGACCGAGCCACGTTGTTGCAAAAGAATGAGCAGGTCAGGGGCCGCGTCGAAGCCATGATCAGCAGACTGAAGGCAATGGAGCAGGCTCAATGAACGAGATGTACGCTCACGTGAGTATTCGGATCCTGGAGAAGGAATATCAGGTCGCCTGTCCAGCGAACGAGAAGGCCGCGTTGATCGAATCGGCAGATATGCTGAATCGAAAGATGCGCGAAATTCGGGACAGCGGCAAAGTTGTAGGCCTGGACAGAGTTGCAGTAATGGCCGCATTGAACATGGCCAACGAGCTGCTACAACGAACCGGCGAAGATCAGGAACTGAAGGATATCGTCGGCGGTCGTGTCAAAGCGATGCGCGAAAGGTTGGACTCTGCACTTGGAGCGGGCCAGCAACTAAGTCTGTAATGTAATTGGCGCTCCCTGCGGTGCTCGATGTGGATTGGAGAGTCTTTCGGCCCTAAATATTGATCTTGGGGTTCTGTTCTGTCGGTGGCGTTGTGCACATCCGGCTTTGCCGGATCGCCTGCAACTACCACGGCTTACCCCACCTATTGCTCTGAGTCGAGAGCAACCAACCGCGACGGCACAGGCGGGGAGCGTCATCCCAATCGTTCGGCATCACTCTAATATCCTGTGACACCAGTTTTGCCGAAAGCCAACGCGAACATCACATCCAAGAACGCGCAAAGCCGTCGTGAACTCCGTGCTTTGCGCAACTCTGTTTCCGCATCAGACAGGGCACGGGCGGAGTCGTGCATCGCGGAAAATCTGTTAACGATGCCAGCGTATCGCCGCGCAAGGCATATCGGTATTTACCTTGCGGCCGACGGCGAATGCTCTCTACAGGAATTTATTCATCGAACCAGAAATAGTGACAAGTACTTCTATGCGCCGGTCATCGAGGGCGAGAGTCTACGGTTCGCGCAACTGGACTCGAACTCGACACTAAAACCGAACCGCTTCGGAATTCCTGAACCACGCGAAGGGAGATACATTGATAGCCGTTCGCTGAATCTTGTGCTTACACCGCTCGTTGCATTCGACGACCTCGGTAGTCGCCTGGGAATGGGAGGCGGTTTTTACGACAGAGAGTTTCAATTTCTGCAACACCGTACCAACTGGCTTAGACCCAAGTTGATCGGTATAGGCTTCGAGTTGCAGCACGTTCGACGCATCGAAAGTTCGCCCTGGGATGTTCGTCTTTGGTCTGCTGTCACTGAGAACCGGAGTTATAACTTTTCCTAAACCGTCCCGCGGTTGCGCAAAATCGGATAGAAAACGGGAAAAGAGCATTTTTTTTCGAATTCGTCGATGCAGTTTTCCACCGAAAAATACGCGCTGACGGAACCTTCCCGGACAAAAAACAGATGCTCTGTGATACACGAAAAAGATGCAAGACGAACTTAGAGTGCGCGGATAACGTCTTCGTAGTTTTCGGCGAACGAAATGCGCTTTTCACAGAGTTCCTCTTCGGATAGTTCTTCCTTTTTCGGGCACTTCTCCAGCGCAATACGGAAGCCTAATAGATAAGCGGCTTTCCGAGACATTCGCAAAACTTTTTTTCCTGGAACGCTCGCGACAATTTCTTGAGTTCGTCGTAATGCTCAGCGCGTGGCAGCAATCTTTAGTGACGATAATTTCAATATCGGCGTAATAGAAAAACTTTGTACGCGATCTGAACTGGATTTTCTTTCGATACACTGAATTTTCGACTGAGCATTCACATCGAACACGTCGCAAATCTGAAATAAAAACTTATGCGCAAAAAACTTTAACTCGCTGGAATTTTTGACCCTTTTATATATACTCAACGCCGATTATCCCCGACACGGAGACTACCCATGGCTAAGAAACCTGCTTCCAAGAAGCGAACTTCTCGCAAGAAGGCGAGCGCCAAGCGCAAAACTGTGCGGCGCAAGGTAGCCAAGAAACGCGCCACCAAGAAGAAGGCGACGCGTAAGAAGGCTACTCGCAAGAAAGCGACGAAGAAGAAAGCAACACGTAAGAAAGCTACTAAGAAGAAAGCCAAGAAAAAGGCAAAGAAAAAAGCTACTCGCAAGAAGGCCAAGAAAAAGACCAAAAAGAAAGCCACTCGCAAGAAAGCCAAGAAAAAGGCTACTCGTAAGAAGGCTAAGAAGAAGGCCAAAAAGAAAGCTACTCGCAAGAAAGCTAAGAAGAAAGCTACCCGCAAGAAGGCCAAGAAAAAGGCTACTCGCAAGGGACGGTAGTTTCTTCAGTGCCTTATGTCAGCCTTCTGGCTATGACATAAACAGAAGTGCCCGCTTTACGCGGGCACTTTTTTTTGGGAGCTCCCAATGGATCAGGACACAAAGAAACGCGAGGTTGCCAGGCTCGCCGTAGAGAAAATCGAGGACGGAATGTCTCTCGGTGTCGGTACCGGCAGTACGGTAAATTTCTTTATAGACGCATTGGCGGATTGCCGGAAACAGGTGACCGAGGTGGTCTCCAGTTCAGAGGCCTCCACGGAACGATTGCAGCAGCATGGCTTCGAGGTTTCGGATCTCGCTAATACCGGTGATCTGGACATTTACGTCGACGGTGCGGACGAGGCAACGAAACATCTCCACCTTATTAAAGGTGGCGGCGGAGCCCTGACTCGCGAAAAAGTGGTCGCCGGCGCCTCGCGAAAGTTCGTCTGCATTATTGACGACTCTAAACTGGTAGCTTCGCTCGGGCGTTTCCCGCTTCCGGTCGAAGTAATTCCGATGGCGCAATCGTTCGTCGCCCGGCAGTTGATCAAGGCGGGCGGACAACCCATCTGGCGAGCAGATTTCGTCACCGACAACGGCAACCATATCCTTGATGTGCACAACCTCAGTATTCCGAACCCCCTGGAGGTCGAGAGTCGACTGAATCAGATTCCGGGTGTGGTAACCGTGGGAATTTTCGCCCAACGACGCGCCGACGTGTTACTGGTCAGCGGAGATAGCGGCGTAAAAGAAATGCGCTGATCGCGCCACGCCCGTTGTCGCCCTGCGGGCGACTGTTCGCATTGCACAATGATCGTAGGTTATCTGGAAGCGAACGCAACCGAGATAAGAAAGGTTGGCTGGGGGAGAGGGATTCGAACCCCCGCTGTCGGAGTCAGAGTCCGAAGTCCTACCACTAGACGATCCCCCAGTCGTGGGATCTGCTACCGTTAACGCTTCGAGTACTGAGTCGCGCGGCGCGCTTTGCGCAGACCAACTTTCTTGCGCTCCACCTCACGGGCATCGCGGGTGACAAAGCCTGCTTTGCGCAACGGCAGTCTGAGCGACTCATCATAAGAGATCAGCGCGCGGGTAATCCCGTGTCGAATGGCACCGGCCTGACCGGTCGTACCTCCACCACTTACACGCACCTGAATATCGAATCTGTTCTCGAGCTGCGAGAGCTCAAGTGGCTGTTTGACAATCATTCGAGCCGTCTCTCTGCCGAAGAAAACATCGAGAGGCCGTCCGTTAACAACGATGGCGCCGCTACCGGGACGTAAAAACACCCGGGCTGCGGAGGTCTTGCGTCGGCCCGTGCCGTAATAGCTTTCAGTAGCCATAGTCTAAAGCTCCAGCGGATGAGGCTGCTGGGCCTGGTGCGGATGCTCCGCTCCCCGTACGACCTTCAGCTTCTTGAACATCTGTCTGCCGAGCGGGTTGCGCGGCAACATACCTTTCACAGCGCGTTCGATAACGCGCTCCGGAGCTCGCTTCAGCAGATGCTCCAGCGACTCCGATTTGAGATTACCTATGTAACCGGTGTGATGATGATAGACCTTGTCTTTCATCTTCGTGCCCGTCACGCGAACTTTCTCAGCGTTGATAACGACAATGTAGTCCCCGGTATCGACGTGAGGCGTGTACTCAGGCTTATGTTTGCCACGAAGTCGCCTGGCGATCTCCGAGGCAAGACGACCAAGCGTTTTTCCGCTAGCGTCAACGAGATACCAGTCATGCCGAACTTCTGCCGGCTTAGCCGAAAATGTCTTCATCATTTGCTGGGGTCCAGGCGAGACCGCCGACCAAAGAGGCGGAATATTACGCGCCTGATCAGGCCCTTGCAAGGCGTCAGGCAGCCCGTCTGACGCCCGAAGCAGGGTTCCGAGGAAGGCCCGGCGACCAAAGGGGACCGATCGGGAGATACTCTGCCTGGCGCGCCGCTATAATAATGTGATGGTAATCGCTACCAGCTGGCAAGATCGAATATTGACCGCAGCCGATCAGGCGCTGCGAACGCTCGCAACCCCTCCAAGCGCCGCCAGGCCTTCTCCGGCCGAGAATTTATCCGATCCGGAGCTGACAGCAGCGGAACGGGAGCAAAGCTGCGCGCTGATGCGCGTTAATCATGCCGGTGAGATCGCGGCGCAGGCGCTCTACAGCGGGCAGGCCATCATGGCGCGATCAGACGAGACCCGGGAGCATCTGCTCGAGGCCGCCGCTGAAGAAGAAGATCACCTGGCCTGGTGCGCCGCCAGAATCAACGAACTCGGCGGCCAAAAAAGCGTTTTGGCCCCCTTTTGGTATGCGGGCAGCTTCGCGCTAGGCGTATTAGCCGGTGCAGCCGGAGACAAGACCAGCCTCGGGTTCATCGCGGAAACCGAGGATCAGGTCGAAGCCCATCTCAACGATCACCTGAACCGTCTTCCTGAGTCGGATAGCAAGAGCCGGGCGATTCTGGACAAAATGGCACTCGATGAGGCCCACCATGGAACAACGGCGAGATTGCATGGCGGGTCGGATATCCCCCAGCCGGTGAAGTCATTTATGGCCCTCGGAGGCAATATTTTGCGGCAAACGGCGCTGAGGTTGTGAACTGCGTCACAACCTGGACCCCCAATTACTTGTCTTAGCCGAATAAACTGATTAAATACTGCATTACGTCAAACGGAGTACCAAGCCATGGAAGATGCTGTCCGACCACTGAGCGAAATTCCCGCGATCAATCGTTTTCTGAGCTATTGTCGCGTACGCACTATTCCCGCCAAGACCGTGATGATCCACGCCGGCGAT
The DNA here is from genome assembly GCA_045561025.1 of Candidatus Rariloculaceae bacterium. Classification (GTDB taxonomy): domain Bacteria; phylum Pseudomonadota; class Gammaproteobacteria; order Steroidobacterales; family Rariloculaceae; genus SMWC01. Next base: position 7,714 of record JBJKYM010000008.1, on the reverse strand, counting down.
CTCCCGGATGTGATGTATTACATCGTCTCCGGATCCGTCGAAGTCATGATCGAAAACGAGGACGGCAACGAGATGGTTCTTGCATACCTGAACAAGGGGCAGTTCTTCGGAGAAATGGGGCTCTTCTATGAGCAACCGACTCGAAGCGCGTGGGTAAGAACACGTACTGAAAGTAAAATTGCCGAGATGACTTATCCCAGTTTCCGGCAGATCGCTTCCGAAAGCCCTGGCCTGATCTTCGAGCTCGCTACGCAGCTATCGGCGAGGCTGGACAGAACCAACCGCAAACTCGGCGATCTTGCGTTCGTCGATGTAACAGGTCGAGTCGCTCACGCGATAATGGATCTCTGCAACGAGCCTGACGCGATGACGCATCCCGATGGAATGCAAATCAAAGTCTCCCGGCAGGAGTTGTCGCGATTGGTCGGCTGCTCCCGCGAGATGGCCGGACGCGTGCTGAAGGTCCTCGAGGAACAAGGTCTCGTAAGTGCCAAGGGCAAGACTATCGTCGTATTCAACGCACGCAGAGAGCTGCCGAAACCTCGCAGAGACGCCGTACGTCGACCAGCCTGAGAACTTCTGATAGCGCCGCGGATACGAGCGGGCGGCCCGACGGCTATTTAAAGCCGCGGTGCGTCTTCACCCGCTCGTAGGCGGCGCGAATCTCAGTCGTCTTCTCCTCCGCAACACGCATCATCGACTCGGGGAGGCCGCGCGCAACGAGCTTGTCCGGGTGGTGCTGATTCATCAGACGTCGATAGGCTGTTTTGACATCGTCGTCGCTGGCGGCTGAGTCCAGCCCCAGGACGCTATAAGCATCTTTGAGTCGCGCTTTCTCATCCTGCTCACCGCTGGCACGAAACTGCTGTGCCCTTATCAATGCCTCGACCTGGGCGAGCTCCACACGGCCCATTCCAAGCGATCGCGCAATCTTCCAGAGCAGCTCCCGTTTCACCTTGCTGATCGGTCCGACAGCCAGAGCCGCCTGCATCTGAATCTCCATAAAGGCTCTGACGAGATCGCGACGTCCGCGCAGGCGACTGTGTAACTTCTTCAGATTCTCCGAACGACGAAATTCCGAACTCTTCCCGGTCGTAAAGTGCTCAATAGCCTGTTGCACCTGCTCAGGTGACAGCGCCATACCGTGCATGATGCGTCGCGCCGCCCGAATGTCCGCCTCGGAGACGCGTCCATCAGCTTTCGCGACGTGACCCATCAGCAGGAAGATGCTCTCGAAGAAAAGCCGTTGGATCTTCTCCGAGCCGAAGCTAGCCCGGCCTCGCGCGGCCCGCTTACTGCCAAAACCGATATCGAACTGATGTCCGAGCGCAACACCGAGTGCCAGGCCGGCGATTCGGAACGGTCCGCCCGCAGCGTAGCCGATCAAACCACCGATCGCCTTACCAAACCACTGCATAGATCGCTCTCCGCGGGCAAGCCGAAGCAAGCTCGGAATTAAGTAGTTGCTGTCTGACCGCCTGACGAGTCATTATCGCGTTTTACAGCCACTCCGTTCGTTTGCCAACCCTAGAGGACCTAGTCGTCGATGATCCAGTCTTTATCCTATGCTGTATCCGAGTCGAATCTTTCTGGACTGGAACTCATTGCACGCGGGAAAGTACGCGATATCTATCGAGTCGACCCGGACCACCTATTGATCGTCGCGAGCGATCGAATCTCGGCGTTCGACGTCGTCCTTCCGGATTCCATTCCCGGAAAGGGAATTGCTCTGACCGCCATATCGAATCTCTGGTTCGATCTGCTGAAGGATATCGTGCCGAATCACCTCACTGGAATCGATCCTGCCAGCGTCCTGCGGGACCCCAACGACGCGGATGTCGTTAAGGATCGCTCCGTTGTCGTTAAGAGTGTCAATCCACTGCCGATCGAATCGGTGGTTCGGGGCTATCTGATAGGTTCGGGCTGGAAAGACTACTGCGCCACGGGCAGCGTCAGCGGTATCGAGCTACCGTCAGGTCTCGAACTGGCCGAGCAGCTTCGCCGGCCGCTATTCACACCGAGCACTAAAGCGGCGGCCGGAGATCACGACGAGAATATCTCCGCAACCGACGTCGACGACCTGATCGGTACCGAACTCCGCGAACGCGTGGAAGACATATCGTTGCAACTCTACTCCGCGGCAACGAAATATGCGCGCGCGCGCGGCATCATTGTCGCCGACACGAAGTTTGAGTTCGGCCTCGACGACGATGGCGCCCTCTATCTGATCGATGAGCTGTTTACGCCGGACTCCTCGAGATTCTGGCCGGTCGAGAGCTACTCACCCGGCACATCGCCGCGGAGCTTCGACAAGCAGTATGTTCGTGATTATCTCGAGACACTGGACTGGGACAAGACACCACCCGGTCCGCGTTTGCCGTCGGTGGTTGTTGAACGGACACGAGAAAAATACTTCGAAGCCTTCGATAGACTGAAACAATGATGCGAGCCGACAACAGATCTGCGGAGCTCAGCTGTGGACAGTTTGATAGGTCGCCTGAACTCCTGGCTGTGGGAGCGCGATCCGCCGGAGGACATCGCCGGACGCGTCCTGTTGACCAGTTCACGGTATCTCTACGCGATGTTGAGAGAGCTCTCCACCGGAGAGTTGAATATGCGCGCGATGAGTCTCGTCTATACGACGATGCTCGCGATCGTGCCGTTGCTGGCGTTGATCTTCTCAATTCTCAAGGGCTTCGGGTATCACGAGAGAATGGAGCCACTGTTGCAAGCCTTCCTCGAACCGCTCGGACCACGCGGCGACGAACTAACCGCAACTATTATCGGCTTCGTCGACAACGTCCAGGAATCTGCTCTGGCCGGTATCAGTTTAGCGCTGCTCCTTTACACGGCCCTCTCGATGGCTCAAAAGGTCGAGAATAGCTTCAACTTCATCTGGCGGGTAAATCGCCCACGCAGCTTCTCCCGCCGATTCAGCGAGTATCTCAGCGTGCTGCTCGTCGGCCCGCTGCTGATGACGATTTCGATGGGTATGCTGGCGACTATCCAGAATGTATCGATCGTCGATCGATTAGGGCAAACAGGGCAAATTGGAAGTCTCGTCGTTCGCAGCACTGAAATGATACCCTACGTGCTCGTGATCTTCGCTTTCAGCTTCCTCTACTCATTCGTTCCCAATATTACGGTTCGAATTCGCACAGCCATCGTCGGAGGATTGCTGGCAGGTATCACGTGGGCTGCCTGCGGGGAGTTGTTCGCTACTTTTGTTGCCGGAACCACTCGCACGACTCTCATCTACTCAGGATTCGCGATCGTTATCTTCGGGATGCTGTGGCTGTATGTTTCCTGGCTGATTCTGCTGGCCGGCGCCCAATTTACTTTCTTTCATCAGAATCCCGACTATCTCAGGCTCGAGACACGCACACCCAACGCCTCCAACGACACGACTGAGAGACTCGCGATCAATATCATGCTGCTCGTGAGCAAGGCCACGGACGATGCATGGGAAGTATCGGGGCTGGCGTCACGGATCGACGTACCGCGACACATGCTGGAACCTGTCATAGCGGCACTGCAAAGAGCAAATCTGCTCGCCGAGACAACCGACGGCCGACTCGTTCCGATCGGCGACATTCGAAAGATCGGTGTTGTCGATATTCTCACTGCCGTCAGGCGCTCACCGACCGACGGACAGATAGCAGGCACGGGCCGCTGGAATCCCGCTGTCAACACGGCCGCTGAACGGGTCGATTCGGCTCTAAACGATGCGGTCGGCTCGCAGTCGCTGGCGGATCTCGTCGATACGGACGCTGCACCCGCGAATTAACGCCACTAGGTGCCCGCGACGGTAAGTCCTTCGACCAGGACCGAACCACAGCGAACCAATCCGCGCAGATCGATATCCGAGCCTACAGCCCGAATTCCGCCGAACAGATCCCTCAGATTTCCTGCGATCGTCACCTCATTGACGGCGTGCGCTATCTCGCCATTCTCCACCCAGAACCCCGCCGCTCCCCGAGAGTAGTCTCCTGTTACGGTATTCACACCCTGCCCCAGTAGTTCGCCGACCAGAAATACCTCGCCGGCGTCGCTAAGCATCTCCTTGAGTGATCCAGCGGTCGGTGATACGACGAGGTTGTGAACACCACCCGCGTTACCGGTCGTCTCCAACCCGAGTCGCCGCGCCGAGTAGCTCGAAAGAACGTAGCCCTGGAGCACACCGCGTTCGACAAGCGTACGGCTCCGTGTAGCGACACCCTCGTTATCGAACGCTGCGCTCGCCATAGCTCCCGCAATAAACGGATCCTCTTCGATCTGGATGAAGTCAGGGAAGATCTGCTCACCGCAGGCATCCAGTAGAAACGAAGCACCACGATACTGGCTGGTGCCGCGGATTGCCGCTACGAGATATCCGAACAGACCACGCGCCAGCTCTGCGGGATAAATAACCGGAACCTGCCGTGTCGAGATCTGCCTTGCGTCCAATCGGCGCAACGCCCTCTCGGCCGACTCTACGCCGACCTTCTGCGGTTGCTCGAGCTGTCCGGAATCTCGAGAGGATGTATACCAATAATCGCGTTCGAGCGAGTTCTCGCCCTCTGCCACGACGCTACAGCCCAGAGAGTGACTCGAGGTCGCATAGCCACCGCAGAATCCATGGCTATTCGCATAGACCTGCACGCCGCCGCCCGTCGATACCGACGCACCTTCCGAATTGGTAATTCGCTTGTCGGTTGCGCGTGCTGCGTCCTCGGCCTCCTTTGCAAGGGTCTCAGCGACTTCAACTGTCAGAGACCAGGGATGGTAAAGGTCGAGGTCGCGAGGCTCGCGTGCCATGAGCTGCTTGTCTGCGAGGCCCGCGTACGGGTCCTCGGCTGTAAAACTGGCAATACTCAGCGCCTTGGCGGCAGTCTCTTCGAGCGCGTCTCTGGATGCTCGCGTCGTACTGGCGCTGCCCTTGTGTCCATCGACATAAACAGTAATCGCCAGACCACGGTCGCGTTGCCTCTCGACAGACTCCAGCTCTCCCAGCCGAACCGTTACCGACAAGCCTTCGTCGTAACTCAGGCCCGCCTCAGCTTCGTCGGCGCCGAGTGAGCGAGCCAACTCAACTGCTTCCGTAGCGGTGCGCTCAAGCGACTGCTGCACGCCGGTAACATCCATATTGGTATTCCTGGGTGGGGTGAGACGTCGATTCTAACTGCTGTACAATAACGTTATGAAATCACTTGTCACTTCGGCCTATCGGACTCGAGCATTTCCGATCGAATATTCGACCGGATACGCGCGAGTCTGAAACGCAGAAGTCGATCCTCACCCGCCGATCTGCGCGTTTCCTGACACTCCAGAGCAACCGATGTACTGCGAGCTATTCGATCTCAAGGAACCGCCCTTCCGACTGACTCCAGATCCCCAGTTTCTATTCGCGAGTAAACAGCACGCTCGCGCGAAGGCTTACATGGAGTCCTCGGTCTGGCTGGCGGACGGTTTCGTGATACTGACAGGTGAGATCGGTTGCGGGAAAACGACCCTGATCGAGAGCTTTATCGAGTCACTACCCAAAGACGTTATACTCGCACATATCTCCCAGACGCAGCTAACGCCCGTCGAATTTCTGCAAGCCCTGTTGGTTGAACTTGGCTTTCGGCCCTTCGGGATGCGCAAGATCGAATTATTGACCCTACTCAAGTACTTTCTCGACGAGCAGGCGGCCAACGGAAAACGAGTGCTCATTGTCGTCGACGAGGCGCAAAACCTCTCGCCCAGAGTTCTCGAAGAAATTCGCCTTCTGTCCGGTGTTGAAACGCAGAAAGAGAAAGTGCTTCGAATTATTCTGGCGGGACAGCCCGAATTGGGCGATACGCTGGACTCGCGGCGCCTGGAACAGCTCAGCCAGCGTGTTCGGCTCCGATTCCATATCGCTGCGCTATCCAAGCGCGAGACGAACGAATACATCGCACATCGGCTAAAGGTTGCAGGCGGTGGACGTAGACAGCTATTCGACGATGATGCGCTCAAACTGGTATTCCGCTACACCGGCGGTGTACCACGGCTAATCAATATACTCTGCGATTCTGCGATGCTCTGCGCCTTTGCGGACGAAAAGAAGGTAGTTAGCGAGGAGTTGCTGAACGCTGCCGTGGAAGAACTTCAGTGGGCCCCGTATTCCGAGCGGCTCAAGGAACGAGAGCAGGCATTGGACAATACTGCGCATCGTTACATCGGCGGGGCACCTCTGGCGAGGCTGGAGATTCGCCATGGGGACGAACTCGTTGAAGAAATGGAGCTGGGAGCCGGTCGGATCTCGATCGGAAGAGCTGCCGGCACCGATCTGACCATTCAGAGCAATGTCGTCAGCCGTAATCACGCGCAGATCGTTACTGATCTTCAGCAGTCCCTTCTGGAAGACCTGAACAGCACTAACGGAATTTTTGTAGGCTCCGAACGCGTACGCTCGCACCAGCTCAGCGATGGCGACGTGATCACCTTAGGCACGCATCGAATTCTGTATCGGAATCTTCGTAGCGGCATCGAGAAGATACCTGAAGACGATGAAGAGGCTCAGGAAGAAGAGACCTGATCCGGCCATCAATCAGGCGGTCGTTCCCCCGACGGTAAGTGCATCTATCCGCAATGTCGGCTGACCGACACCGACCGGTACAGACTGACCTTCTTTACCGCAGATACCAACCCCGGGGTCCAGCTCCAGGTCGGAACCAACCATAGATACGTGAGTTAATACTTCCGGACCGCTGCCGATCAGCATGGCACCTTTAACCGGAGCCGTTATCTTGCCGTTCTCGATCAGGTAAGCCTCGCTTGCCGAGAATACAAATTTTCCGGATGTGATATCGACCTGACCCCCACCGAAGTTCGGTGCATAGATACCCTTCTCAACAGAGGCAATGACATCCTCGGGTGCGTGCTTGCCCGGCAACATATAGGTATTGGTCATACGCGGCATCGGCGGATAGGCGAACGACTCTCGACGTCCGTTACCGGTTGATTTCGTGTCCATGAGCTCGGCATTTAATTTATCGTGCAGGTAGCCCTTTAAGACGCCATGCTCGATAAGCGTATTACATTGCGTCGGCGAACCTTCATCATCCATGTTCAGCGATCCACGACGGCCTTCCAGCGTTCCATCATCGACGACCGTACACTCCGAGGTCGCGACACTCTCGCCAATCAGACCGGAAAAAGCGGAAGTTCCCTTGCGATTAAAATCACCCTCGAGACCGTGTCCTATCGCCTCGTGCAGGAGAATTCCGGGCCAACCCGCGCCCAGCACCACTGGCATGACGCCGGCGGGCGCAGGGACAGCTTCCATATTCACAGAGGCCTGACGTACGGCTTCCGCAGCAAGATCCGAGACCTTCTCGCCTGCAGTCAGCAACGAGAGGTCGCCCCGACCACCGAATCCCGCGTAACCCTGCTCCCTTCTATCACCCTTCTCGGCGATAACGGAGACATTGAGTCTCACGAGCGGCCTGATATCCGCGGCCAGTACGCCGTCGGAGCCCTGAATGAGAACTATCTCGTACACGCTCGCGACGCTACCCATTACCTGGGTAACGCGCTCATCTATCGAACGAGCAGCGCGATCCAGACTCAATAACAGTTCGACCTTGTCTGCATCATCGAGACTCGTCGACGGATCGTCGATCGGGTAGAGGGAGCGATAGCGCGCCGGTTTCGATACCGCTGCGCGACCGCTACCCTGAGCTCGCGCAATTCCGCGAGCGGCCTTCAC
>JBJKYM010000007.1:0-35153 GCA_045561025.1 Candidatus Rariloculaceae bacterium | reverse complement strand
AGCCGCTGCAGCTGCTGAGGATCTCGGAATCTTCCGTGTCTGGAGCCCGGCCGGGGACGGCTCGACCAGCATTACAAGGTTTGACGTATCGCTAACGGATGCAGCCATTGCGTCGCGTGAGTCCTGGGATCCGTACGACAACTTCGCGACACGCTGCGAGCCGGCCGGAATGCCGATCGCGATGCGGCCCCCCTCACCCTTTCTCGTTCGAAGAACGGGGCGATGAAATTCTGCTGCGGGGTCAGGTCTGGGATATTACTCGCACAATTTTCCTGAATGAGCCCGACAACGTCAGTCCGACTGTGCCTGCACTGGGCCTGTCGGTGGGTTACTGGGAAGGCCGCACGCTGATTGTCGATACGACGGAGATAGACTGGCCGTATTACGACGCACGCGGAACGATGCTGAGCGACGAGTTCACTATCAGAGAAGAATTTACGTTAAGTGAGAACCAGAGCAGGCTGGATTATCGGATGACCATGACGGATCCAGTGACGTTCGCCGAGCCTGCGAAGATGGAAACCTATTGGCTGGCTCTGGGCGAAGAGTTTGCCCCTTATGATGGCTAGTTTTTCTGAGCAGTAGGGTCACTCTTTCGTGCCTGGCACCCAGGGCTTTCGATCTGTTCTATACTTGGAGGCCTGAAATGGCCTCTGTTTACAAATTTAAGATCTAACTTAAGGGAATCAGAATAATGAATACGACACTTTTCCGGCACGCAGCGCTCGGTATCTCCTGCGCGGCCATGGCCGCTGCGGTTATCGCGGAGCCAGTCACATATGAGATCGATCCACGGCATACCTTCCCCTCTTTCGAGGCGGACCACCAAGGTGGTATCTCCGTATGGCGCGGCAAGATTGAAAGCTCTTCGGGTACGATTGTCGTTGACCAGGAAGCAAAAACCGGAACGGTCAATGTGACCATGGAGATGGATTCGATCGACTTCGGCCTCGACGCCATGACCGACCACGCAAAGTCGGAAGACATTCTCGACGTTCCACAATTCCCGACCGCTTCCTACGAGGGTACGCTGACGAATTTCACCAAAGACGGAGATCCGACCGCGGTGGAAGGTGAGTTCACGCTCCACGGCGTAACCCAGCCGCTCGATCTGCAGATCAATCGCTTTCGATGTCATACAGCCATGGGCGCTGATGTCTGCGGCGCTGACGCAATTGCAACGTTCAGCCGTGACGACTACGGCGTAACGTTCGGCCAGGGGAACGGATTTCTAATGTACGTGAATCTTCAGATCCAGGTAGAGGCTGCCCGCGTCGAGTAGCAGCGTGGTGTAGGGGGTCAGCAGGAGTATTTTCTTCTGTGCGAGCGCCATCGATCTGAGAAAAGTGTTCGCCTGGGGGGTGTATTACAAATGAAGAACTCGATCATTGCGGTATTTTCGGCACTGATATTTTTTTCGAGCTATGCGGGCGCTCACCATTCCTTCTCGATCTACGACGTCTACAATGATCCGATTGAGTTCTCGGGCGTAGTCTAGAACTGGCAATATAAAAATCCTCATGCTCTGCTGACAATCAAGGTCGATGCCGAACACGGAGGATGTGTCTGGACCATGGAAGTGCGAAATCGGATCTGGAGCAGAATGGAACTGTCCACCGATCTCATTAAACCCAATGATGAAATTGTCCTCACGATCTGGCCGGCAAGAGACAGCTCTCCCGAAGCGCTGATGGACGCATTCCAACTCAACGGTCAGGAGCGAATAGTTCTACAGACGACGGGGAACAGTAACCCACCAACAAATACGGTAACGATAACCAGGCCTGTCTGTGAAGATTGAAAAACGTCGCGATCGCGTGAAGCCGCCAGTGTGATGAGATACCGGAAGAGCCGATTGGTATTTGCCATTGCGACGCTGGGAGCTGCGCCTGTTCATGCGCACCATGCGGCGTCTGCCACATTCGATGTCAACGAAGCCATCGAGATCGAGGGCTATGTTGACGAATTCGTTTTCAAGAACCCCCACGTCAATCTGTTTCTCACCGTCATCGATGATGAGGGCGTCGAAACGCAGTGGTTAGCCACGGCGCCGGCGACGGCTCCAATGCGGCGCTGGGGCTGGACGGAAGACATAATTCAGGAAGGTCAGTATCTGCGACTGCTGGGTCGACCGAGGCGCGACGGCGGGCCGATGATTCTCGTGGACGGACAGCCGTTCCGGGAGGGAATAGATACGGTATTCGAGATCGATCCGGCTGACGGTTCCGTGATTCGCGCGTTGGGAGCGAACCCCGTAGATATGCGCACCGCTGAGATGCTTGCTCCGATGCTCAGCGATGGCCGCCCGAATCTCACCGGCACCTGGCTCGGTTCCGTCGGCGGAAGCACGAACAGAACCCCGCCACCATGGAACGAAGTAGGGGCGGCGATCCAGGCGACGTTCGATAGCGCTACTGACCCCGCTTTCACCGAGTGTGAAGCACCGGGGCTCGTGCGCACGGTCATGACGATCAACTCCGTCGAGATCGAACAGCACGACGATTGGGTAAGCGTGACGTTCGAAGGGGGTGGCGAGGGGCGCCTCATCAATCTGAATGGGCGAGGCCCCGAAACCGACGAACATATGCGGCTCGGCCATGCCGTGGCCCGGTACGAAAACGACGCACTGGTGATCGAAACGACCCAGCTCGAGAGCCGACTCTCGTTAATCACCGGAAATCTGCTGAGCAATCAAACCACTACCGTCGAGACCTATCGGCGCGCGGATGACCCGGAACGCGGCCCATTGCTCGAACTGAGCCTCGTTATCACCGATCCCGTATACCTCGACGGCCCCTGGGAGATGCGCTGGCATAAGCCCTATGCGGCTGACGAGTACGAGTTCACCGGGCTCGACTGTCGAGTACCGCTCGGGGCCCGCTCCAACTGAGGCAGCCATTCGTTTACACTTGAATCGCACAGTTCGAAGAGACTCGTAGAAGTCAGATGATCGAAATCGAGAGGCAATAGAGACCAACGCTTCTCCTCAATAAAAGCAGGGCTAACCAATGAGAAAATTGCTCCTAGCAACGACGCTAAATTTGTTCGCAGCTGCCTCTCTCCAGGCGCAATCCAATTTGCCGTTTGATATGGAACTCGTGACGTCTTTTGACGAGCCATGGGCAATTGCCTTCCTGCCGGACGGGCGCATGCTCCTGACGGAAAGGAAGGGTAATCTGTTCTTTGTCACCCGTGATGGAGCAATATCGCCTCCGATAGAGGGCGTGCCGGATGTCGCCTACGGAGGGCAGGGCGGCCTCGGCGATATCGCCCTTCACCCGGACTTCGACGACAACGGAATGATCTACCTCAGCTACGCCGAGAGCGGCGCTGGCGATACCCGGGGTGCTGCCGTTGCCCGGGCGATGCTGAATGAGACGAATGGCCGCGGTGCCCTCTCGCGTTTGGAAGTCATCTGGCGCCAGTACCCAAAAGTCGTCGGATCCGGCCACTTCGGTCATCGAATGAAGTTCGATGACGACGGTTATCTGTGGATCTCGTCGGGTGACCGTCAGAAATTCACGCCGTCACAGGATATGCAATCGAATCTGGGCAAGGTCCTGCGCCTGCACGACGATGGGTCGGTTCCCGACGACAACCCCTTCGTCGACTACTATTCCGAAGAGCCGTTCGTCGACGACATCGGCGTCTATCCGCAGATCTGGTCGCTCGGTCATCGTAATCCGCTCGGACTTGAGTTTGACCTCGACGGCGAACTCTGGGTCATGGAGATGGGTCCGAGAGGCGGTGACGAGCTGAATCACATTAAGCGCGCCACCAACTACGGTTACCCGCTAGTCTCAAACGGCCAGCACTACGATGGCCGCGGCATTCCCGATCACGACACGCGTCCTGAATTTCAGACACCGGCAATCTGGTGGACGCCGGTGTTGTCGCCCGGCAACCTCATGGTCTATCGCGGCGACCTATTCGGAGACTGGCGCGGCAACGCATTTGTCGCCGGGCTCTCCTCTCAGGCGATCGTGCGCATCGAACTCGATGGCGACACGGCACGAGAAGTAGAACGCTTTGAAATGGAGCGCCGGATTCGCGGTGTCTTCGAGGGACCAGACGGTGAGATCTGGATGCTGGAAGATGGTTCGAGAGGCGGCCTGGGGGATCTTTTCAGGCTCACGCCGAAAAACTAGAAGAGCTCAATCAGCGCGTTGCGCCGGTGAAAAAATAGCTCGATTACTTCCGAAGGAGATAGCGATGTCATCGAGCAAGAAAATTCCTGCTGAAGCGGTAGACCTATACACGCAGTTTATTCACGGTGAAGTCAGTCGTAGAGACTTCTTATCGGGCGTACAGCGATTCGCGGTTGGCGGCCTGACCGCGGGTGTCATCGTCGAAGCGTTGATGCCGAAGTACGCAGAAGCGCAACAGGTCTCCCGGGATGACGACCGAATTACCGCGACCTATGAGACCGTGCCGTCACCTGACGGCAACGGATTTATCCGCGGTTATCTCGTGCGGCCGTTCAGCGCCGATTCCCGAAGCGAGACTTCCGCACAACTTCCGGGCGTTATCGTCATACACGAGAATCGGGGGCTCAATCCTCACACCGAGGACGTTGCACGACGCTTCGGTCTGGAGAACTTCATGGCGTTCGCACCGGATGCGCTGACTTCAGTCGGCGGATACCCGAACGACGACTACACGGGTGGCCAGTTGTTCGGGCAAATCGATCGCCCCAGGATGACGCAGGACTTCGTTGCGGCAGCCCGATGGTTAAGAGCGCGCCCGGACTGTACCGGTAACATCGGCGTCACCGGCTTCTGTTTTGGCGGCGGCATGTCCAATACGCTCGCCGTGCTACTGGGCGACGAGCTTGCCGCGGCCGCGCCGTTCTATGGTGGCGGTGTAGCAGCGGAAGATGTGCCAAGCATCAGCGCGGCTGTGCAGATCCATCACGGCGCGCTTGATACACGGCTGGTGAATGCCTATCCCGATTATGAGGCCGCGCTGCGAAACAACAGCGTTACGTATGAAGGTCATATCCATCCTGACTCTGTCCACGGATTCTTCAACGACGCGACGCCGGAACGTTACAACAGGTCGGCGGCAGAGCTTGCCTGGATACAGATGACAGGCTGGTTCAATCAGTACGTCCGACAGGCCTAGACGAAGGGCGGCATTGGTAGGTACACAGAGACAGGAGTTTAGATATGTTTATTCAACGATCATTTTGGGGTTTGGTAGCTCTGACAATATTGGTAACCGGTGCAGCACTGGCGCAGGACTAGGCAGCGGAACGCCGGTCCGAGATCGACGCTAGTGCCAGCGCAACGCTCGAGAGAATGTACACGTCCATCGACGGGTCGAAAGCGCGCTTCGATGCGGCAGCGGGCTATGCCGTCTTTTCTGCTACTAAAGCGGGTTTCGGTATTAGTGGTGGCGGTGGTTCTGGTGTCGTCGTCAACAAGAGCGCAGGCAATAGCGTCTACATGAACATGGCGATGGGGGGGCGTAGGTTTCACCTACGGTGCTGAGCAGTACGACGTTGTGATGTTATTCGAGAACACTGACCGGCTGAACGCGTTTATCGACGGCGGCTGGGATGCGGGCGCAGCAGCAGAAGCCTCTGCCGGCGGTAACTCGGCGGCGGCAGGCGTCGCCTTTATTGACGGTGCAGCCGTTTTCACGCTGACCGGTACCGGCGCGATGGCTTCCGCGAGCGTCTCGGGCACCAGATTCTGGGTGGATGAAGACCTAAACGAGTAGTTGGCCCCGGCTGTCGGGCGACTACTGGTCAACGGATTGCTGATTGAGGAGAAATATATGAAGAAGTCGTGCCTACTGGCAGCGATCCTTCCGTTGACCGTCACGAGCGTTTCCGCTCAGGACAGCGAGGCCACGCAGCGACTGCTCGAACGAAACAGAATGTTCGAGCCGGCGATTATCGAGGTCGCCGAGAATGTCTATACGGCCATCGGCTACCAGGTGTCCGCCAATACGATGATCGTCGGTGACGACGGAGTCGTCATCGTCGACCCAGGGCAGCAGGTCGTCGCCGCCGGGCAGGTGCGCGCGGAGTTCGAGCGCATCTCGGATCTTCCGATCCGCGCGATCATCTATACGCATGGCCACGCAGATCACACCAACGGTGCGGCCGCGTTCTACGACCCCGATACCGGCATCGAGGTCTGGGCTCGCTCGAACTACTGGTCCGAGCCGACCCGTGTCGCAGAGGCCGGGCTCACTGGCGGTGCCCGCCCATCAAACACGCAGGGCTTCGATCTGCTTCCCGAGCAGAAAATCGGTGTCGGGGTGGCCATTCCTCCGGAGCGGCCGCCACTGGGAAGTAACCAGGTCGACGGCGTCACGACACGGCAGCCGCCGGTCCGAATTGAACCGACGCATATGTTCTCCGAGGATCGAGTCACGCTTGAGATCGCCGGTATCACGCTGGACCTGGTCGCGGCACCCGGCGAGACTGCGGACCAGCTCTACGTCTGGCTTCCTGAGCAGCGCGTCGTTTTTACGGGCGATAACTTCTACCAGTCCTGGCCGAATGTTTACCCATTGCGCGGCACTGCCCGCCGTTCGATCCGTGACTGGATATCGAGCATAGACAGCATGGTTCAGGAGAACCCTCTGCACGTTGTCGGTGGCCATACGACGCCGATGCTCGGTAACGCTACCGAAGTGCTGACGAATTATCGGGATGCCATGCAGTGGGTCCATGACAGGACCATCGAAGGCGCGAAGCAGTACATGACCCCCGATGAACTCGTCGAGTATGCGGCCTTACCGCCACGCTTCGCGGAACTCGACTATCTTGCGGACTATTACGGCAGCGTCTGGGGAACGATTCGCGACATCTATGCCCAGGATCTCGGCTGGTTCGATGGCGACCCGTTAAACCTCCACCGGGAGAGCCCGCTGCGACAGTCGGAGCGGATTGCAGATCTGGTCGGGGGCGTAGATTCCCTCTGGACTAAAGCCCAGGAGGCCATGGGGGAAGACGACGCGCTTGGAGCAGCGCAACTGGCGCAGCATGTGATTCGTTTGCGCCCCGACGATCCGGAACCAAAGCTGTTGATGGCTGACGCTTTGGAACTCATCGGCGAGCGTACGTTCAACGCGCCCGCCCGCAACTACACGCTCTCCTCCTCAAATCGTTACCGCCGGGAAGCTGGCGAGTAGCAAGCCGTCTACATCAGCGCTGCCGCCGCCATAATTCGTCAGCAGTCTGCCAGCTTTCTGCTATCTCGAGCCGTCATGATCGGACTCGAGATGCAGAATACGAAAGCAAAATCGATTGCTGGGACGCGGCTCCGGATCCGACAGTCAGAGAATTGCGCTGCGCTGAGCGAGGTTGAGCGCAGGTTCGCCTGTCAGCTCGCGACGTCCGTCTGGTTGAAACAGCTCGGTGATAACGAAGCCGGAATGGCATTGTCGGCCTACGTCAGCGCGCGCTATCGAAATCGGAGGGAGCGAGGCAGCCTACACGTGGTGCTGGAGCGCGAGTACAAGCTCTGTCGCGAGCGCCTGGATCTGTGCAACTGAACACCGACGCAGGACCGCCTGATGGAGCGCGCTGTTGGCCCGGCAATGCCGTTGCCGTCGCAGGTTATACTGGTGGGTAACGAGTTTCGTCAGCAAGATCGAATAACAACAAACAATCCGGGGAAATCCAATGAAGCGCATCGCATCTAGAGTTCTTCTGCTGATTCTGTCCGTGTGTTCACTCTTTGGCGTTACGGCAGTCTTCGCACAGGAAGCGCCACGTCGCTCAATTGAGGAGATTGCAGACGGCGTCTATCGAGCGATGAACAACTTTCACGGCACGGTTTTTATGGTCACCGACGAGGGCATTATCGTTGTCGACCCACTACGCCCTGATTTCGCCGAATGGCTAAAGGCTGAATTCGACACGCGCTTCGGCGTGCCCGTGCGATACGTCATCTACAGTCATCATCACGGCGACCATGCTTCCGGCGGCGCGGTCTTCGCCGATACGGCTAAGTTCGTCGGTCACGCCAATATGCTCAATCATCTCGCGATGCCGGATCCCGAGACCAGGCTGACAGACGTTATCGGACAGCAATCGCCGATAGCCGCGCTGGATACGGATGGCGACGATGTCATCTCTCGAGAGGAAGGGGAGAGTATCGGCCCGCTGATGGTATTCGCCGACTTCGACGAGGATGAGAACGGTGAGATCAATGGAGCGGAGCTGATGCGCGGCCCGATCGGTCGGGTGCACCCGCCAACCATCACGTATTCAGACCGCATTCAGATCGAACTCGGGGGGGAACGCGTCAGGATGGAGTGGCTGGGCGAGTTCAACCATTCGTTCGATTCGAGCATGATCTCTTTCCCCGACGCGAGCGTATTGTTTCTGGTAGACGCCGTGACGTTCAGCAGGTTGCCGCATACCGAGATGGACTACGAACTCGGCATGTACGAAGAGTGGATGGCCGTCATTAGAAGAACCGAAGAGGTCTCCAAAGACTTCGAATATGTGGCGACAGGGCACGGCCCGATGGGTACGTCGGAGAACGTCACCGAGTGGCGCGAGTATTTCGAAGCGTTGGAGGCGGCGGTCGCCGGAGGAATCGAAGCCGGTGAGCCGCTTGAGCAGATGATGGAGACCATCGAGCTTCCGGAATACGATCACTGGGCGAGTTATGACGCCTGGCTCCCGCTCAACGTTCTCGGCATGTATCACTTCCTGACCGACTAAATCCAGATCTCGGCGCTATAATCAGCCACTTCGGATCTCGGGTATGAGCGTATAGCGACCGTCGTCCGTCACCTTGTGCGTTTTTGGATGGAGGGGTTATGCACAGTCGTAGGAGTTTTTTGAGAGCCGCTTGCGGGGCGACCACCGCGTTCATGCTCGCGAGGCCGGTTTTCGGTCAGTCCCGGCGTGAAGTTATTATCGACGGCCGCCGGGTCAAGGTTGTCGATATTCACAACCATGCGTTTATCGAGGCGGTTGAGGATGTCGTTAGGGGGACCGCCCTCGAACGAAACATCGGCGGCCCCGCAGTGCTCTCGCCTGATCGTCTCGCTGTGATTGACGAATGGGGTATCGATGTCGCAGTAATCAGCGCCAACCAGTACTGGTGGTATGCAGCAGAGCGCGATCTGGCGGAACGAATTATTCGCGTTCAGGACGAGGGCCTCGCGGAGTTCTGCGCGCAGTTCCCCGGCCGTTTCGTCGCGCTATCTTCGGTTGCACTGCAGCACCCGGAACTCGCTGCGGATCAACTCGAATATGCCGTCAACGAACTCGGTTTCAAGGGTGCTTCGGTCGGTGGCCACGTCAACGGCGAAGTACCGGCCTCTACGGACTTCGATCCGTTCTGGGAGCGATGCGTTGAACTCGGCGTTCCGGTGTTCATTCATCCCGCCGGCGCGCCTAACCTGGTACAGGAAGGTGGTCTGGATTTCGCGGGTGATCTCGGTAATACCATCGGCAACCCGCTCGAGACAACCTTCTTCCTTACACGCCTGATTTTCGATGGCACATTCGATCGATTCCCCGAGCTGAGAATCGTTGGTGCGCATGGCGCAGGCTACCTGCCATCCTATTTCGGGCGAACTGACGTGGCCTGCCGCCTGAACCTGCGCGGTCAGAGCGGCGGAGCGACAGACTGCAGAAACGAGTTACCGCCACGCGAGTACCTGCGTCGGAACATCATTGCCGACACGATGGTGTTTTCGGATTCAGGGCTGCGCCATCTCGTCGACGAGATGGGTGCAGAGAATGTCGTCTATGGCACGGACATACCGTTCGACTGGCCGGACACAATGGATATGGTGCTCAATGCCTCGTACCTGACCAACGAAGACAAGCGGATGATCCTCGGCGGCAACATGATCAATCTGCTGGGCCTCGATCGAGCCGTCTGAGCGTCAGGGCAGGCATTCGTACTTCTGAACCGTGGGGCAACCAGGACGGCATCGTAAAATCACTATTATTCTGATAGTTATGGAACTATCCGTATCTAGAGTGTAAAGTTGTGTTCAAAGGGCCAACCACTCGTTTACTCAAGGGAATGATAGTGGGAATACATTAATGCCGAAGATCCAGCGACGATGGAAAATAGCTGTAGAAACCAAACGTCAGGGCGATCCCCTGGTTCTTAAAGCACTACCCACAACCGCGAAACTCGCGGTTGAGTCGAACTCGCTGACCGAAAAGGTCGTCTCGAGGGTCGAGTGGATGCAGGAGAACGGCATAGACAGGCGCGTCGAGGAACCGAAACGCCGTCGCTCAACCTCCAGTTCGCCGCGACCAGGGACGTTGATCTACTTCGAAAGCGGTTCCTGAGCGCGTGTCGACCGAAGCGCAGCGAACCGCGCGACCAAGCTACGGAAGAGCGGCCAGCTCCTGCAGCAACCGGCCCTTCGGGCTGTCCCCGGGAACGAAGCGCTGAACTCGTTCACCCTGTTGAACCTCGCCGGTATAGATATTGCCTTCGGAATCGACGGCGATCATATGCAGGCCGAAGAACTGACCACCGCTGTCACTCATACGACCCATCTGTCCGACTAGCTGGCCATCTTCACGGTTCAGAAACCAGATCCTGTTATTCGTCAGATCCGAGATAAAGAGCAGCCGCTGCTCGGCATCTGGCGAGAACGCGATGCCCCCGGTCGATCCGCCCGCGCCCGTGTCAGGCGCGAGTATGAATTCCTTCAGAAATTGTCCATCCTTCGTTGTCACGTGTATACGGTTCGCGTTGCGGTCGGCCGCGTACACGAGTCCGTCGTTGGAGACGTTTACTGTCAGATGCCCCGCGAAGTCTCTGGGCATCGGTCCGTTGGGCGTGTAGGCATGATCGGCGTCATCGGTGCTGATCTCGGCAAGTGGCCGACCGTAAGCCCCCCAGCCGCGCTTTAGCTCGAAAGTATAGAGGTCGAACACGAGTACACGTCCACCGAGATAGTTGTCGGCGACGTACATCTCATCGTCTTCTTCGACGATCCGAATCTCCTCGAGTCCGCCGACGATGATCGGCGTTTCCGGTGGGTACTGCTGGCGAAACGCTGTTATTGCCCCATCGTCCTCATCGGGCTCCTTCTGCGGTGTCTGCGCAATCTCGGCAACGACTTCGCCGGTATCGGGATCGTATTTGCGGACCGTATCCTGTCCAAGATAAATGAACCCGTCGTCGTCAACGGCCATGCCATGACCCTGGGGTGCTTCGAACGATCCGATAACGTTGCCGGATTTGTCGATGTGGATCATCGACGGCGGAGTCACGCAGCAAACAGCGATATTCGTTCCCGGCTCTGCCCTGGTCTCGACAGCACTGGCATCGTTTGGGCGGTTGTAGACCCACACATTGTCGTTAACGTCGACGGCAAGACCTGTCACGCCCCCCAGTTTCCAGAGATTGGGCAGTGGATTCGGCCAGGTCGGGTCATATTGGAAATTCGGTTCGGCCTGGGCCTGCGCCCGGTCCTGGGGAAGACACGCCGCCAGAATGATGGCGGTTCCAAGCAAAAATATTCCTCGAAAACCTAGCGTTCTGTTCATCAGCTTCACTCCCATTCGTTCTGATGCCGTTTGCCGCAGTCTAGCCCTGCGAAAGTGGCGCAGCAATGGCCCAGCAATGGCCGAGCAGCTAACGTATCACTACGATCCCCGATCACATCCGCGGAGCTACCGGGCACGGAAACTACAGATTGCGCTTGGCGGCGAGGCTAGCTAGGCTGAGCAACCTGAAAATCACAAAGACGCGGGGAGCTAGAGCATGATCCGGCTATTGCGAATCGAACTTCTGCTGGGAGTCTCGGCGGTCGTCTCTTTTGGGACGGCGCTCTCGCACCATTCGCATTCCATGTTCGACCACAGTCGCGAGCTCACGATCAGCGGAACCGTCACGGAGTACTTATTCCGGAATCCGCACGTCTTTCTCTACATAGATGTCGAGAGCGAAGACGGTGAAATCATGAATTACTGGATAGAGATGTCTACTATTCCCGGCATGATCAAGCGCGGCGTTGGCAGCAGGACATTCTCGCCAGGTGACGTTATAACGGCCACAGTATTTCCGCTAGCGGACGGCCGTCCTGGCGGGAGTTATTCTTCGATCGTGGCAGCGGATGGCAGGGTTTACGAGTGAATGCTGCATCTGCGGCCGCAACGGTCACGATGATCGCAACTCTGGCGGCCTGCACCTCTCTCGCAGCTCAGGACATCTTCACCACCGATGATTACCTCGCGGACCGTGAACACTGGTCCGATCCGGCGTATTACCGAAATAACTCCCAGTTCGAGATCAGGGAAATGGACCACGCCAGCGAACTTGGCGAAGAAGGTACCGGCGTGGTTGGCGCTCTGGATCTTGAGAGTCCCTATGCGTACACAAGCGCCTGGGAGCACTATGAGGCGTGGCTCGCCGAGGCAGAAGGCGGAACCCGGCATAGCCGGGAATCCGTCCCCGACTGGAGTGGCCGATATCGCGGCGGCTGGGATCGCCTGGACGGCGGACCGAACCCGGCGAGTTCGGTCGTACCCATGCTTAACCCGGCATATCAGGAAGCATTTGTTCAGGACATGGTAGCGCTCGCTACAGGACGGACCTGGGGTGCGAACGCCTTCTGTTTTCCCGGCGGTTATATGACCGCTATCCGGGATGCCGAGGAGTTCATCGCGACACCCGATCGGGTCTGGATCCTGAGCGAGGGCAATAACAAAAACTATATTCGCTGGATCTACACCGACGACAGTGCGCATTCCGCCGAAGACTTCCAGTATCCGAAGTGGCACGGCGAATCGATAGGCTTCTGGGATGGCCACGCATTGGTTGTACACACCAATCAGATACGCGGATGGAAGGGTGGTCTCACGGAATTCTCCGATGCGCTCGAGACCGTGGAGCGTTACCGGCGGGTCGGAGATACGATCGAGGGCGAGATCACGATCTACGATTCCGTCGTACTGTCCGGTCCTGCCTATTCCCTGCTTAGCTATCAGCTCGATACGGATACCCGCCCCGAGCTTCGACCGCTGTATAACTCATGTACCGATACCAACGGCCCGGCGCCAAAGGTCCACATGGACGAGCGAGGCATTCTCAATGAGCTTCTTCCCGGGGATCCGCTGTACTGGGACTCGACGGATTCGCGGCCCTGGTCGACCTGGCTGGACGAGAGTGACGCAAGATTCAAAAGGTATCGCGAGCGTCTTCGGGACGAGCGCGCAGAAGCTATTAGATAATTAACATTAAGTAAGTCATATAGTATCTTGTTTTTTTATATAATAATTGTACAAATTTTCTCATCAGGTCAGCACAGCCTTCCGAAAGAGACGCCGCAATCCGGGTTCGCCGAATCAATGAAGTATTAAAAAAATGTAAAAATCGACGTTCAAATCCGTCTGTAAAATAGCCACGAGACTGGCGAAAACATTCAGTTAATTGAGCGAGACAATCGCCGAAAAATTAATAACAGGAGATTCCTCATGGGCCGTTCGTTACTAACCCGAATTTCAGGATCAGCCGTCATTGCGGCGTTCGCCACTGTATTCATGTTCACGACCAGCGTGGCGCAGGAGAGCGAACTGCTCGCGACCAACGCGGCGCTGGAAGAGGCATTTCGTGCCGGCGATACCGACGGTGTCGATGTCCTTCTTCATCCGGAGTTCACCTACGTCTTTAAGGACGGCAGTCATGCTTTTCGCTCGGACGTCGTCCGGCTACTACCGACGCCGGGGACCAGCAACGGTGAGGAGCAGGAGATTCATGAGCGTATCTATGGCCAGGTTGGCGTCGTTCAGGTCTTCAGTGGCACGACGCGTGCGTTGCGGGTCTGGAACAACACGGGGGGTGGCTGGATGCTCGTCCACATCAACGAACTCGACGTCGCGCCGGAGTATGCGACAAGGGGCGGTGCTTATCGCGACACGCTATCGACCGACCAACTCCCGGATTGCGTGAATCCCTGTACGACTATTCCGTATCAGCCCTCGACTCCTGGTTCTCAGGGTGCGATGGATTCCTGGAAGGGGCAGGAAGTTGCCGCCGCGTCTATGAATATGAGCTACGAGGATGGCTGGGCGTACTTCGCTGCCGAAGAGAACGTGGGTCAGTTCAACGGCCGGCCGTCAGGAAATCCGAAGCAGGTCCGTCTTGAGAATACTTACCGAAGAATCGAGCAGGGCGTCGCGAAAAGCGCTCAGTCGACGGTGCTGCAGATGAGGCTGATCGATATGGACGATGCCGTGTTGATGGTTATGATCGGCCAGCCGCTTGATGGCAAGCCGTTTTACGCGAGCCGGGTTCTCGTGAACCGGGATGGTCGCCATCAGATGGCTGCGAGCTACCACACGGATATTCAGGACGCACCGGCATACAGGCAGGTATTGGAGTAGGTCTCCTTCAGGAACGACACATTTTTTAAGTCAGTATCACTTCAGTACGCTCCTCACCCGGCATAGCGGAAACGCTGTCTATAATCTTCTATGTTACTGTTTTATATGATATTTATTAGTTCGTCACTATGAAAAAACACCTGGTAAAACTCGTTCTCGCTAGCGGCAGCACGCTCATACTTGCTACAGCGGCAGCACATCACGGTTCCTCCCCCTATGACGGTAACCTGGCCAAGACGGTCATTGGCACTGTGACCAACTTTCAGTTCACCAATCCTCATGTCCTGATCTATGTCGACGTTGAGGAAGATAACGGAGAAGTGGTCAACTGGTCCGGGGAGTTGACGAGTCCGAATCGACTCGCGAGAGCGGCTAGTGGTACCAGCGGCAACGTCAACTGGAGCCGGGATATCCTGGTCCCGGGCGACGTCATCGAGCTTAGCGGGAATCCGGCACGAAATGGGGCGCCGTCGTTGCGTCTTCGCCGGGTTGTCGACTCGAGAGGCATTGTCATCGCAGGCGGGGACACCGGCGCCGTAGCGACGACGCCGGCGGCTCGGTTTGCCCCGGAGACGGTTACCCCTTCAGGAGATGAAGGCGGAGATTTATCCGGCGTCTGGATGCGTGCGGCTGCCGAGTCGTATGCCAACTATGCTTTTAGCGAAGAATTGCCGCCGATGACGGACTGGGCGCTTGAGAGATATCGGGCAGCAAAACCGACATTCGGCGAGAATGGCGTGACGGTGGCTGATACCAATGATCCTGTTTATCAATGCCTCCCGCCGGGGACGCCTCGTATTTACTTTCATCCGCGTCCGTTCGAGATCATTCAAACGCCGGGGCGAGTGTTGATCAGCTATGAGTATCAGCAGCTTATCCGTGCCGTTTACACCGACGGTCGCCCTCATCGCAGCGACCTTGCGGCATCATGGATGGGTGATTCCACCGGGAATTGGGAAGGCGGGACGCTGGTCGTTGAGTCAGTTAATTTTAATGAGAACACCTGGATCGACCGTCGCGGTGTGCCCCATAGCGATCAGCTGCGAGTAGAAGAACGTTTGTCGCTCAATGACGACGGTCAGTTGATAGTCGATGTCCTCGTTGAGGATCCGGTCGCGTTCACTGAGCCGTGGACCGGGCGAAAAATTTTTGACCGCGTCGACTGGACGATCGAAGAATTTGTTTGTCTGGATAACCTATCGTTTCAGGACTTCGAGCAGATCCTGCTGGATCATGACGAATAACTCGGCAGGCATTTGGGCATGAGGATACGCTGACTGTCGACGATGAACTGACAACCTCCTGGAGGTTCGAGATGAAGACGTTACTACGCAGTGCTTTCATGGGCGCCTGCGTACTCTCGGCGGCTGTGCGCGCTCAGAGCCCGGATCTCCTCGCGGATCGGGTTAGTGTCACTGTGTTGACTACGAACACGGCGGACCTGGGTGTTGGTGGGCAACAAGGTGTCACCCAGGGCGAATGGAGTTTTGCTGCATGGGTTGAGGTCGGAGACCGGGCGATACTCTTCGACACGGGATGGTCTCCGGACAACGTTCTTGCGAATGCTGAAACGCTGGGTATAGATCTTTCAGTCGCAGAGGATCTGGTTCTCAGCCATCATCATGACGACCACACCGGTGGCCTGGAGACGTTAAGACGAGAGTTGTCGAAGAAGAACCCGGCCGCGCTTTCGCGCATCCATGTCGCCGAAGGAATATTTAGATCCCGCCCGCTAGCGGACGGCGGAGAACGAAATTCCATGCCGGCCCTACGCGACCGAATCGAAGCGACCGGCGCGACGTTCATTATTTACGATCGGCCGACGGAAATCTCGCCGGGAGTCTGGGTCACGGGTCCGGTACCGCGCGTTCACGAGGAGACGAACTATCCTGTTGGCCCGAATTGGCAAGTTGTCGGAGACGACGGTCGGCAGGTTGCCGATACAGTGCCCGATAGCCAATCGCTTGTGATCGTGACGCCTGACGGACAAATCATGCTATCCGGGTGTGGTCACGCCGGGCTAGTCAATACCCTTGAGTACGTCAGTACGCGCATCTCGGATCATCCGCCTCAGGCTGCCATCGGCGGATTTCATCTTTACGCAGCGACATCCGAGGTTATGAGCTGGACGTCCGAGCGCATCGCCGATTTGGGATTGCGTCACTTTGTTGGAGCACACTGCACGGGAATAGAGAGTGTCTTCACGATTAGAGAGTGGCGGGTCTCGACCGTAATACCGCTCGAGTTGGCGCCATCGGGACACGCTATGAAGCGGGTCGCGGTATGATCCCTGGCAACATCAATCGGTAATTGGCGATAGTCCTTCACGCTGGCAACCACGTCTGCGAGATTCCAGCCCGATCGATTCTCAGCCTCACGCGTCGAGAATTGAACAATCCCGGCCGGGGTGAGACCCTAGCCGTTTCGTGTGAATAAAACGCCCACCGCGCACGGTGGAGCGCATAAGTGATGAGTCCAGATTCAAACCCTATCAGCCCGCGAACGGGACCACTTCGCCTCTATGCCGCTTGGGGCTGCCCTTTCTGCCATCGCGTGCTGGCTGGCCTGCATTTGACCGGATTGGCGGACCGAGTCGCAATTACCTGGATGAACGATATCAAACGCGACAACGGTTGGGAGGTCGAGGAGGGCGCGGATCCGGTATTCAACGCTCAGTTCATCAAGGAGGTCTATACGGCCGTCGCTCCGGGTGAGGATCATCGACCGGCCGTGCCCATTCTGGTCGACGAGGAGAGCAGAAGCCTGGTCACAACCGAATCGCCCGCCATGCTCCGTTACATCTCGACGGGATTCGCCGGTCAGTACCCAACGCGCGTTAATCTTTGTCCGGACGAGCTGCGTGCGGAGATAAGTGAGTTGAACTCGTGGGTGCACGAGAATATCAATCGCGCCGTTTACGACGTCGGCTTCGCACTGGAACAGTCAGATTACGAGCGCAAGGCATTCAGGTTGTTCGGCGATCTCGACATCATGGAAGAGCTTTTATCTCAATCCGACTATCTCTTCGGTGATCATCTGACGGAGAGTGATCTTTTCCTTTACGCGACGCTAAGACGATTCGACATGGTCTACAGCCCGCTGTTTCGATGTTCGCTGAAACGCGTAGCGGATTCAAAAACGTTTCCAAGATACGTCGCGCGAGTAGCTGAGCAACCGGGTATGTCGGACAGCTTCAATCTGGAACGAACAAAGCGCCATTACTTCAAGAGTCTGATTCATACGAATGCCGGTACGCTGAATCCCAACCCGAGCGGTATCGTGCCAATTTAGAGGAGAGAAGAAGATGAGCACCTTAAGGATTTTGCGGTGCATCGTGGCAATTGCCTTGTGTCATACCGTCGCCGCACAGGAGGCGCCGGACACCATTCTGGTGAACGGCAAGATTGTTACCGTCGATGACTACTTCTCTATCAGCGAAGCAGTCGCGATTCGTGGTGATCGAATATTGGCAGTCGGGTCTGACGAGGAGATCCGGGCGCTTGCCGGTAGCGACTCGGAAGTTATGGATCTCGACGGCAGGACGGTACTCCCGGGGCTGATCGATAACCACAACCATGT
This sequence comes from Candidatus Rariloculaceae bacterium, assembly GCA_045561025.1. Taxonomy (GTDB): domain Bacteria; phylum Pseudomonadota; class Gammaproteobacteria; order Steroidobacterales; family Rariloculaceae; genus SMWC01. The sequence continues at coordinate 17,236 of JBJKYM010000007.1, read as the reverse complement.
CATTCGCGCGACCGAGTACTGGCCAAACGAGGCGCGACTCGACGGAGTAACAAACCGGTATGAAGCCCTCGCGCGGTTGGCGGATAAATCGGGGCAACTGCCGGCCGGTGACTGGCTAATGACTCTGGGCGGCTGGAGTGAAGGACAGTTCTCTGGCGACCGCAGCGAGTTTTCGCTTGAGAATCTCGACGGAGTCGCGCCGGATCGACCGGCATTTATTCAGAGTGGCTACGAGCACGCGCTGGTGAATACGGCATGGTTTGAGGAAATGCGGATACCACTGATCTCGACGGCGGAACCGGAGGGATTCGAGGCCTACGTGGAGCGCGACGCGTCGGGTCGCGTCACAGGGAAAGTGAACGGCGGGTTTCCGATGATCGAACAAGCAATCGAGCGCTTTCCCGTTGTTCCTGCTGAGCAGCAGGCTTCCGCGATACGTGCGTCCTTCTCTTATCTGAACAGTCTGGGACTGACCGCTGTCTACGACCCGGCCGGTGTCGGGATCAGTCGCGAGAGCTACCAGCGGCTGCGTACGATGGCTGACTCGTCCGGGCTGTCGGTACGAATCGCACATACGCTGGGTGGCAGCACACCGAGAACCGAAGACGATGTGCGTGCTCTGATTGCTGAAATACGTTCGACCCGTCCCTTCCAGGGGGACGTCATGCTCGATCTCGTCGCTATAGGGGAGATCTACTACACGCCGTTTCACTGGGACAGTTCAACTCGTGCTACAGATCCCTCCGATTACGATGTCGGATTGGCGAAGGAGATATTGATTGCATCTGCCGAGGGAGGCTGGTCCGTCCAGACGCATGCGACACGTCCGGAGACCATTGATCACTTGCTGGATCTGATCGAAGAGGTTAATGAGGAACAGCCGATTCGGGGACTCCGCTGGTCGATTACACATGCCGATGCGATAACCGCCGAACAGCTCGAGAGAGTGAGGCATCTCGGAATGAATCTTCAGCTTCGCAGCTTCGCAGCGATGTATGACAGAACGCCGGTTGTGGAAGCTCTGGGAGATTCTGCTTACCACATGCCCCCGCTCAGACTGGTCCAGGATAGCGGTGTCGCCTATGGGCTTGGATCTGACGGCACGAAAGCTGCTCAGATAAACCCCTTCGTAACGTTGTGGTGGGCCGTCACCGGGAAGGCGGTTAATGGTTCGACGATTCTGCGCCAAACACTGACGCGAGAGGAGGCTCTGATCGCGTCCACCCGCAGCAATGCCTACCTCATGTATCAGGAGCAGAATATCGGATCCATTCGCGCCGGCTTCCTGGCGGATATGGTGGTTCTCGACCGCGACTATCTGACCGTGCCAGAGGACGAAATCAAGGCTATTCGGCCTGTAGCGACCATCGTTGGCGGTCGCGTCGTCTACGGGAGTCTATAGGGTGAGGTGATTCCGCCGCGATGGAGGAAAGATCGCCGTTGCGCGCCCGGGGCGGGTTGTCCCGGCCGCCGCTCGGCAATGTTATATTAAGACCAGAACGCTGCGACGCCCGGATGCCGGGCAGTCGGCAGACTCGAAGAACGCTACAAAAAACTTACAAGAACGGAGCGTAAACATGAGAAATCAAAGACTTATCCGGCAGGTCATCTTGATCATCAGCGGCTTAACGGCGTTTGTCGTTGGCCCGACCCTGCAAGCCCAGGTCGTCGAGGGGCAGGCCGTGGACGCGAATGGCGCGCCCCTGTATCAGGTGGACCCGTTTTGGCCGAAATCGCTCCCCAACAACTGGAGCATGCAGCAGGTCACCGGTATCGGCGTCGATGACCAGGATATCGTCTGGTTCCTGAATCGCCCGAATGCGCCCGATCCCCTTGAAATCATTGCCGAGAGTGAACCTCGAGCCGTTCTTTGTTGCGTGCTCGGCCCGGAAGTGATCGCGGTTGACCCGGAAGGCGACGTCGTCCATGCGTGGGGTGGACCTGACTACGAAGGATGGCCGGGCGGGCTGCAGACTGTCATACCGGATAGCCAGGGTTTCGTCTGGGTTGGCGGCACAAGGGCTCGGGAAAGCATTCAGAAGTTCACCCGCGACGGTGAACTCGTCTGGGACTTCGGCCATCGCGTCCCTGAAGGCGTGGAATGGGAAGAGAACAATCAGGAGGTCGACAATTTCTCGCAGAAGGGTCGCTTCCAGATAGACGAAGAGGCCAACGAGATCTACATCATCGACCAGAAGCGGGTTGTTGTTTTCGATGCTTCATCCGGCGAGTTCAAACGAGGCTGGGGTGGCCACGGTATGCCACTGGATGAAATCACGAACGATCCGATTCCCGGCTATGAATGGGATGGTGGACCCCCTCCCGAGGAGGCGAATTTCGTTCCCGCGATGCACTTCGTTGAAATCTCGAATGACGGGTTGGTCTACATCGGTGAGCGTGGTCAGAACCGCATTCAGGTGTTCACGAAGCAGGGTGAGTGGCAGCAGGACATCTATGTCAGTCCCAATACGCCGGCGCAACGCACCTGCGGCAGTCTCGACTGGATGCCGGGTCCCTGCGGCACGATGTACAAGATGGTGATCTCGGTGGACGAGGAGCAGAAGTATTTGTTCGTCGCTGACGCAGCCAACAACGTCATCTGGTCCGTTGATCGCCGTACGGGTGAGACGCTCGGGCATTTCAGTCGTCCCGGCAGGCTCGCCGGCGAGTTGAACTTCCCGAACGCCATTTCGATGGACTCGAAAGGCAACATCTACACAGGTGAGGTCAGCAACGGCAAACGAATCCAGAAATTCATGCCCGTGATGACGGTTGGCCGTTAGCGGTACTTCCGAGGAGAAGAGACATGTGCGACGAAAGAACATTCCGGGAATCCATGGAGCATCTCGAGCGCAGCGGCAAGCTGACGCGAAGGGATTTCGGCACGCTGTCGGCGGGTGCTGGTCTTGCTGTGTTACTACCGCAGGTTGCCAACGCGCAGGAGGTGACCGAGAACGAAGTCGATGTTCAGACTCCCGATGGCGTTGCGGATGGCTATTTCGTGCATCCATCCGCCGGAGCGCACGCGGGCGTTATCATCTGGCCGGACATCATGAGCGTGAGGCCGGCATTCCGGCAGATGGGCAGACGGCTTGCGGAATCGGGCTACTCGGTACTGGTAGTCAATCCGTACTACCGCGTCACCAGGGCGCCGGTGGTGCCGGAAGGTGCGACGATGGCTCAGGACGAGACACGCGCGACGGTCTTTCCTCTTGCGGGCACGCTGAGTGCACAAACGAATATCTCCGACGCGCACGCGTTCGTCGACTTTCTGGATAGTCAGCCGTCCGTGGACACGGGTCGTAAGATCGGCACGATGGGTTACTGTATGGGTGGTCCTATCACGATGCGGACTGCAGCGGCGGTTCCGGAACGTATCGGTGCCGGCGCGTCATTTCATGGTGGCGGGCTGGTGACGGATGCATTGAATAGCCCGCATCTGCTCATCCCGAACATGCAGGCGCAGTATCTGTTCGCAATTGCCGCGAATGACGATGCCGACGAGCCGGAAGTTAAAGATGTATTGCGGGAACGCTTTGCCGAGGCCGGCCTGGCCGCGGAGATCGAAGTCTACGAAGACACGCTGCACGGGTGGTGTCCGCCGGATTCGCACGTCTATAGCGAACCACAGGCGGAGCGCGCGTGGACCAGGCTCCTGGCGCTATTCGAGACTGCACTGGCGTAAGCGCGTTCTTCTCGGTATCAGGCTTCTCGTCGGCGGTTGCCCGCCTGGTAGTTTCGCCTGGTGGGTAGTTACCGTTCGACAGAAAAAGCGAATGCCGAATACGAACTAGAATAACTATAAGAAGGAGAGTTAAGTGTTGGGGTTCATGAAAAAGCACGAAGATCAGACGTTCGCGCTGATGCGCATCATGGTCGGGTTTCTGTTTCTCTGGCATGGGACCAGCAAGTACTTTAGTTTTCCCCGAGTCTCTCCAGCGGAGGGTTTCGTCCTGGTTGCCGGGGGGGGCTATTGAACTCGTGTGTGGTGTGCTGATCATGATCGGCCTGTTTACCTCACCAGCAGCATTCATCGCCAGCGGTGAAATGGCTGCCGCCTATTGGCTTTCGCATGGTACGAACGAGTTCTTTCCGATACTGAATGAAGGTGAGCTTGCGGCGCTCTACTGCTTTGTATTTTTGTATATTTCATCGCAGGGCGACGGTATCTGGAGTGTCGGCGGGATGATGAAAGGCAAGTCTACGTAGACTCTGACTTGAGAGGCGCTTTGGCGCTGACATGACATTCCTGTGGACGACACGAACACGCAGAGTTCTTCGTGTCGTTGTCGCCCACCTGCTCTTTGCCTCTTCGGCTTCGGCGCATCATGGCAACATCATCTTCGACCTGGATCGGGTAGTAACACTGCACGGGTCAATCAGTCGCTACGTCTGGAGAAATCCGCACGTTTACGTCTACGTCTACGTCGACGTAACCGACGTCTCGGGTCAGACCGTCGAGTGGCAGCTTGAAGGTGATCCAACGCCAATCATGACACGCAGCGGCTGGACGCCGGAGATCCTGTCTGCAGGTGACCCCGTCACGGTACGGGCGTATCCCGATCGAGAGCCCGAGCGACCGCATGCCCTGTTGGTGTCGCTATTAAAAGCCGACGACACAATTCTGGAACCCCGGTCGGGCGGCCGCGCTTCTGAGATTCGGGCGACCAGCCTTGCCGGTATCTGGTATGGGCTTCGAGGTTACAACACGCGAGAGTTTGTCTACGGCAGGCTGACGGAGAAGGGCGCTGCCGCACAAGCTGTCTATACCGAGGCGGACAATCCTGTTTCAGAGTGTGTGCCCTATCCCTTGCCGACGATTATTGCCGCGCCTTATCTAAACGAGATCGAAATCCTGGACGATAGGATACTTGTCCGATCGGAGTTCTTTGGCGTTGAACGCACGTTCTTTACCGACGGACGGCCGCATCCCGAAAACGGAACGCGTACAAACCAGGGTCATTCGATCGCCTGGTGGGAAGGTGAGGTTCTCGTTGTCGATACGACGCTTTATGCGGACTATCGCGCAGGAAATCGCAGCGGCATACCGTCCGGCGCGCAGAAACATTCGGTAGAGCGATACGAGTTGAGCGCCGATGGTAAGCAGTTGCTAATTAACTACGTCATTGACGACCCTGAGTTCATGGTGGACCCGATGATGGGCATTATGGTCTGGGACTATGCCCCGGATAGGGAATTGATACCTATCGGATGCGATACGCAAAACGCAACGCTCTATGAATAGCATCGATTCTATGGAGATCTGCTCGGACTCATCTCTGTTCTGTTAGAGTGATCATTCAGATTTCTATGGAAGGACAGGAATCCTATGGGTAGACCGGGACCGCAAACGCACGCCAAACGTCAGCGAGAACAGGCGAAGAAAGAAAAACGTCAAGCGAAGGAAGAAAAGAAGGCGCTGAGAAAAGCCGAAAAATTAAGGGCTGAGCCCGAGCCCGATACCGCATCCGACTTAGAGCCTGGCTGATACAACGAGCTGGTCGAGAGTGCTCGTACCAGGCGTACCCGAGCGACTCAAGAAGAGACAACGTTCTATGACAAAAATGATGGTTCAGAATCTCTCGCCGCAGACGACGGCAGAGAGCCTGACCTCGCTGTTCTCGAAGTTCGGCATCGTCCGATCCGTTGACATTGCGAAAGAGGTCATGACAGGGCGCTGTGGAAGTTTCGGTTATATCGTAGTCGACGAAGTATCGCCTGGCGCGGCGCTCCATGAACTCGATGGCAAGTTCGTTATTGATCGCGCAATACGTGTGACGCTGGAGACGAAGCGAGACCTGCAACGTTCCCTTGGTTAGATCGTCGTTCCCTGTTGGGATTTTCTCTCTGCGAAATCCGCAGGCATTAATGAGGAGTACCCCGTGAGAAGTATCGTCGGCTTTTGCGTGGCGTTGTTCACTGCGTCCGCCTTTGCTCAGGAACCTGCCCCGATGGCCTGCGAAGGGCTGGTCACTTCCCTGGAAGGAAACGCGACTACGCTGACGTCTGCGACAACGGTGACTACAGGACGCTTCCTGCCGGCAGGCGGACAGAGCGAACTGGTTGATCTTCCTAAATTTTGTCGTGTCGAGTTGACGATCAGACCGTCAGCAGACTCGGACATCAAGACGGAGGTGTGGCTGCCGGCCGAGGGGTGGAACGGGAAGTTTCTGACGGTCGGCAATGGCGGCTGGGCCGGATCCATTCAATACGCCGCGCTGGCAGATGGCGTACGTCGAGGTTACGCGACCGCCTCGACCGACACCGGACATACGACCTCTGATGCGACATTCGCGATCGGACATCCGGAGAAGTTGATCGACTTCGGCTACCGCGCCGTTCATGAGACTGCAGTACAGGGGAAGGCGGCTGTGGCGGCGCTTTATGGTACCGCTCCGAGTTATTCGTACTTCAATGGCTGCTCTGGTGGTGGTCGACAGTCATTCATGGAGGCACAACGATTTCCTAGGGACTTCGACGGGATAATCGCCGGCGCGCCCGGTTACGATCGCACCGATGTCGCCTTTCAGACTCTTGGAATGGTCCAGGCAACCCATGAGACTCCCGAGAGCTTTATTCCGGCGGAGAAATACGCGGCGATTCATAGTGCCGCGATGAACATGTGCGACGCACGGGATGGTCTCAGGGACGGTCTCATTAGCGATCCGGTCACTTGTGACTTCGATCCCGGCGTATTGCAATGTACCGGTATCGAGAGCGATGCCTGTCTGACCGAGCCACAGGTTGCAGCCGCGCGAAAAATCTACGCGGCGATCGTCGATCCGCGAACGTCCGAGCTGCTCACGGACGGGCTAGAGCCCGGCAGCGAGCTGCATTGGGGTGGCGTTGCAGGTGCAACTCCGAATCCCATGTACTTCAGTCTTCTACAGCATGTCGTATTTCCTGATGAGGACTGGGACTATCGCAGCCTGGATGTCGCGTCGCACCTCGATGTAGCGCGCGCCGCGGACAGCGGTGTGCTCGCGGCCATCTCTCCGGACCTCGGGCCGTTCATCGATCGTGGTGGCAGGCTCCTGATATATCACGGCTGGGCCGATCAGAACATTCCGCCGCTGGGATCCATCGACTATTACGATCAGGTCGTCGAGACGCTCGGTAGGGAAACAACTGAGGAGGGCGTTCAGTTGTACATGATTCCAGGCATGGGCCACTGCGGCGGTGGTCATGGCCCAGACGAATTCGACGCACTGAATGCGTTGGAGAAATGGCGGGAGCAGGCGGAAGCGCCTCGGGCGATTGTTGCGGCGCAGCGAGAAGGCGGCGAGATCGTAAGAACGCGTCCGCTATGTCCCTATCCACAGGTAGCGCGTTACGACGGCAGCGGTAGTATCGATGACGTAGAAAACTTCAGCTGCGCAGCCCCGTAGCGAATCCGCCTCGCCTTTTAAAAGACCAGTCTTGCTGCGCCTGGGCTTACAAACGCCGGTTTAGTGCTCGCAACCCCGCCCCGAGTGCCCCGCCCGAGTTATTCGCAGCCTCCTCGAGCAATTCCCTGAACGCGGATGTATCCGGTTTCGTCGGTGTCCCGCCCAATCGAACAGTGCGGGTGAGTTCTCGATAACCGGCCTCGTTGTCTTCGTCTTCAAGCAGGCCCATGCCGTCGAAGAGAATCTCGACATCACCGCTAGCCGCCAGCGTCGCTGAGACGTCCAGAGGGCTCAGCAGTAGCGGCCTTTTTGGTGCGAGGGCAAGGCTTCCTGAGGCGTCGATTAATAGTTGCGGCGACTCGACGAACAAGTGACTGACTTCGATGCGATCGGGTTCGCTTCGCTCGAGCTGAAACTCCGCTTCTCTGAAGCGAAGCTCGCCGAGATCATCCAGCATCCGGCCCACGGCTCTCAGCTCCCTCGAGAAAGTCAGAACGCCGATTACGCGGGCGACGACTACTGCAGACTTTTACTCCCTGGGCTCGATGTTTTTCGAGCCGCTGTGGGTCTTTTACAGCGATCCCATATTGCAGCAGGGCAATCTGCAGCTAGTCCGTGGTGAGCGCTTCTCGATAGGACCGGTCGGTAGCAGGACCAACTCCGCAACCCGTGAGCTATTCGAGTTGGTCGGGCTCGAGGCCGAGGACTTCGATATTCTGACCTTGTCACCGAACGAAGCCGCGGAGCAACTCAAGGCCGGAACGATTGCCGGAGCGGCGATCGTTGCGTCGTCACCTGTAATCCAGGACCTGCTGGCGTCGCCTGAGATCGGTCTTGCGAGTTTCGTGCGCGCGGACGCACTCGCCGCGCTTTATCCGCCGCTTACGAAGCTGACGGTGCATGCCGGCGTTGGCGATCTGGCAGCCAATGTCCCACCCGACGATGTACAGATTCTGGCTTTTACGACGATGTTGACCGCCCGAAGCGACCTCCATCCCGCTATTCAGAGTTTGCTGCTGGATGCGGCAACGCAGATCCACAGCGTCCCCGATATGTTCCATGCGGACGGCAGCTTCCCTTCCTCTCGAACCTGCACTTTGCAACTTAGTCCAACCGCTTCCCGATACTATAAATCCGGCCGACCGTTTCTACAGCGCTATCTGCCGTTCTGGCTGGCGGTACTGGCTGTGCAGCTCTTCGCCATGGCGCTGCCGTTGATCGGGATTCTTTACCCCGCGATCAGTGTCATGCCCTCGGTTTTCGACTGGGCTATGCTCCGTCGAATCTACAGGCTCTGCGGCGAGCTTCGTTATCTTGAGATGGAGCTGGCAAAGGATGTCCCGGATGCTGATCGGTCGAAGCACATAGAGAAACTGAATGACCTCGACCGCAGAGTGTGACGGCTGCGTATGCCGATAACCTTCGCCCATCTGGTCTATACACTTCGGACGCATATCAACGTCGTCCGAACCCGATTTCAGGCGTCGTAACCACGCTCAGCGCCATCTACATGGCGCCGCGAGAGAAACCGATCCTGCCAGGCGCCTGAACTAGCCCAACTGGACTACCTATTATCCTTTAATATTTAATTCTTTATATTTTATAATTAATGTTCGTTCGTATTAACAAAACTTAAGAGTAATCGGTTCTTTCCAACGGTAAGCTTTGCTCTAATCTTGATCGCTGCGATCGGCTCGGTGTGGGAGGCTGCAAGCCGAGAGCATGAAGCATAGCGGGGACTTCTGATTCCGGGCGGTTCCATCGATTTTCGATGGAGGATAGCTTTTGTGGTGGTGTTTTGACTGCCATTGGTCTCGAGCTTAGTACACAGGGAATGTGGCAGAGAAATACTATGCAAGGAAGATCTCAGATCTCTATCAGGCGATTATTCGTTTGCCTGGCGGCAGCGAGTCTCACGTTGCTGTCCTTTCAGGCTGTTTCGCAGGTTCCTGACGAACGCAAAATCACCGAGATATCTCGTACGTCTACGCGCCCGACGCTGGATGGTGTCCTCAACGACGCGACCTGGGCCGATGCGACGGTCATCGAAGATTTGCATCAATTCGACCCCGTCGACCACGGCGAACCTTCTGAAAAGTCCGTTTTCTACGTGGCGTATGACGACGATTATCTTTACGTCGCTGCCCTATTGAGCGATAGCGATCCGAGTCTGATTGCGGCACGGCAGCTGATCCAGGACCAGTCCTTATCCGTCGATGATCGTATCGAAGTCGTGATCGATCCCTATAACAACATGCGCGCCGGCTACAAGTTCGAGATTAATCCGAACGGAGTCCGGCGCGACGGCATCTATGATGGTCCGGAGCGGGTTAACTCCGACTGGAACGGGATCTGGAACGCTGAAGCGTCTTTCGATGACCAGGGCTGGATCGCTGAGATCGAAATCCCGTTTAAGAGTCTGAACTTCGATCCCACCAGCTCGGACTGGGGTTTTACGGTTGGACGATCGATTCCTCGAAAGAAAGAACGAATTGCGTGGTCCTCCTTCGGTCGAAACCTGAATCCCAGTACCTCGGGCGTTCTAAGCGGTATCTCCGGACTTGATCAGGGCAAAGGTCTGGACATCGTTCCGTCGCTCATAACATCGAGCGAGCGCAATTTCGAAACAGGCGAAGAATTCAGCGAGACAGATCCTTCGCTTGACGTCTTCTACAACTTCACGCCGAATTTACGTGGCGTTGCGACGTTCAACACGGATTTCTCTGCAACTGAGGTCGACGACCGTCAGGTTAATCTGAGCCGCTTCTCGGCATTTTTGCCCGAGAAGCGCGACTTCTTTCTGCAGGACGTTGATATCTTCTCGTTCGGGCCGAGGACCAGCGGTGGCGGTGGTAGGGGAGGGCGTAACGGCATGCCTTTCTTCTCTCGCCGAATCGGCCTTAGTGATCGCGGTCAGCCGGTTGATATTAATGTCGGCGGAAAGCTTAGTGGTCGTGCGGGTCCCTTTGATATCGGCGTACTCGCCGTCAATCAGGAGGGCTATGAGGGACGGAACGAGTTCATCGAGTATACGGATCTCTTCGTCGCCCGAATCTCAACGAACGTACTAACGGAATCAACCGTCGGGATGATTATTACGGACGGAAATCCGCGCTCCAATCTGGATAACACGGTCGCTGGCCTCGATTTCAGATACCGAAATTCCCAGATGCCGAAAGGACGTACCGCGGAGGGTGCTGTCTGGTACCAGGCCTCCGACACTCAGGGCATTACTCAAAATCAATCCAGCTATGGATTTGACTTCGATGTGTCAGCGGCCGAGGGCTTCTTCGGCAAGGTCGAGTACGAGGTCCTGGAAGAGAATTTCAACCCGGCCTTAGGCTTCGTCAACCGCTCGAACTTCGAACGCAAGAGGTTCTTTGGTGGTTACCGATACCGACCGACCGATCATCCCTGGCTGCGGGTCAACCAGATATTCGTGTCATTGCAGCAATATGACAATGTGCAGACTGGCGCCCTGGAGACGCAGAGCCTTTTCCTGAGGCCATTCCGCGTTGAGAATCATCGTGGCGATCGTTTCAGTATTCAGCTGCAGAACAACCGGGAGGTACTAACCGCACCGTTCGAGATTTCCGACGGCGTCATCATTGCTCCCGGAGACTACTCATTCTCGGGCTACGCGATCGACCTGGATGCGGCTGGCGAGCGTACCTTTGCGCCGACGATCTCCATTGGCAAAGGAGACTTCTACGACGGCACGAGAACTGAGGTGGAGATTGGTGTGGACTGGCGTCCGAACAGTCGCTGGTTTGTCGGTACGAGCTACGAATACAACGACATCGTGTTACCCAGTGGCGCGTTCACGACGCGCCTGGTCCAGCTTCGCGCCAACCTGGCGTTCAACGTCCGCTGGTCGTGGGTCAATCTTATTCAGTACGACAATATCTCCGATACGGTCGGCGTGAATAGCCGTCTGCGCTGGAACCCGCGCGCCGGTGAGGACCTCTATATCGTGTGGAATCAGCAGTCCTACTCGCCGACCTCTTTCGCGCACCTGTCGTCACTGAGATCGTCTTTCTCGATCAAGTACAGCCGAACGTTGCGCTTCTAGAGGATGCGGCTACCCGCGGTAGCTCAGACGTCAACGCATTCCTTGCCTTCGCCGCCGAAGCGCGTCGCGAAGTAGCCAATGATTCCGCCGATAATCGCGCCCTCGGCCGCGAACCAGAACGGTGACGTCAGGGCGCCGTCAGTACTGCACACCGGACAAAGATCTAGCGCAGTGTGTCTCAGGGAAACGGGTGGTGCAGTTCGATCGACGACAAAAGTTGGAGTATGACGAGGAGAATGTAGTCGAGAAGTTCGGTGTGCTCCCCGAGTCGATTCCAGATTATCTCGGTCTCGTTGGAGATAGTTCAGACGGTTTTCCTGGGCTTCCAGGCTGGGGTGCAAAATCAGCTGGGACAGTGCTAGCTCACTACGTTCACCTTGAATCGATTCCAGATGATGTCAAGGACTGGGACGTTCAGGTTCGAGGCGCTGCACGGTTGGCTGAGACGCTTGAGCGCGAACGAGATACAGCGAGGTTATTCCGGCGCATCGCTACACTTGTGCGAGATGTTCCGGGTTTCGGCAAAGTTGAAGATTGGCGTTGGAATGGACCAACCGACGACCTTGAAAAGGTCTGCGCGGCGTTGGGTCGACCTCGGATTGCCGAACGTGTGAGGCATATCGCTAGTTCGCGACGTTAGTAATGCGGTGAACGTGTGAGCTATCTATCAAGCGTGGCTGTTCGCGCCCCTATAGGTGTTAGTAGTGGATCGCTGTGCCAACGCCTCCACCCGCAGCTATCGCGTCGCCATTGATCGCAATCGATCGAGGGGACGCGAGGAACGTGATTACATCAGCGACTTCCTCGGCAGTGACTAGGTGCCGGATTGAGTTTCCGTTATTGAATTGAAGCTCAGCTTCCTCGATTGAAATGTTTTCAGTATCTGCGCGGGCTTTGAACATGTCAGGGGACCGTTCGGTAAAAGTCATCCCAGGGTGGACGACGGTGACATTGATGCCGTGCGGGCCCAGCTCATCTGCGAGATTCTTTGTCAGAGCTGACACGGACACATTACGCATACTTCCGATCGTCGATCCGGAGCTACGAGCGCCGAGCCCCGAAATGTTAATGATTCGCCCCCAGCCTTGAGTGATCATATGAGGTGCGACTGCTTGGGCTGCGCGTAGGTAGCCCAGAACCTTTACGTTCATGTCACTCCAGAATGCCTCGGCCGTGATGTCGTCGAGTTTGGGTGGCCGATTTCCTCCTCCAGGTACCGCAGCACTGTTGACGAGGATGTCAATTTGTCCGAATTCATGGTGAGCTGTATCAACCATCGCACGGACGGACTGATCGTCTCCTGTATCTGTGATAATGGGCAGGATGCGTTGCCCAGTCTCCTCAGCAAGTTCGTTTGCGGTGTCGTGGAGTGTCTTTTCACTGCGAGCAGCGATCGCGACATTGGCGCCCTCGAGCCCGAGCCGTCTGGCAACAGCTTTGCCGATACCTTTGCTACCACCGCTGACAAGGGCGACTTTACCGTTGAGTTCGAGGTTCATGCAGTACTCCAAGATGCTCGTGAACTGCGAGTCCTAGGTGAGAATTATTCAGTACTAAAAGCCGCCGCCGTTGACGTAGATTCGCTGATTCGTCACGTAACTGCCTTCTGGACCAACGAGGTAAAGCACGGCGCTGGCTATGTCTTCTGGTTGGCAAACGCGACCAAATGGGCTGGAAGCGTCTAACTCGCGGATGTCATCGACGCCACGAGTCGCGCGGACGAGTCGTTTACCCATTTCGGTTTCCACGAGACCAGGTGCAACGATGTTGACTCGAATACCGTTTGCGCGTTCTTCCTTAGCGAGCGTGAACGCGAGAGCTTCCATTGCAGTCTTAGCCATATTGTACGGTGCACCTCGAGCACTCAGGCCAGCTGTTGCGCCGGAGGAGATCATGACGATGTCCCCTCGTGTGAGTTCGCGCATCGATGGGAGCAATAGTTGGCTCATATAGAACGAACCGAAGGCATGCGTTTCGACAACGCGTCTCATCTCCCCCGGGTCTGTGTCACTTACGGAATTTCCTCGCGACGCTATGCCTGCATTGTTCACTAGGATGCCAATCGGCCCCATTTCCTTCAGAGCCTTCTCAGACATGCTCTCGCATTGTTCCGGGTCAGCGACATCAGCTTGATAGATTTCTGCTCGACGGCCGAGAGCGCGTACTTCTTCAGCAAGGGCAGTAGCTGCTGCAGTATCACGGGTGTAGTTGATAGCGACATTGGCTCCCGCTACTGCCAGCCCTCTAGTAATTGCAGCACCAATGCCACGTCCACCGCCGGTAACGAGAGCCGTTCTTCCTTCAAGGTTGGTCATAAGTAGTTCCATTTCATGGTGTGTCCATATATTTCGCAGAGTTTTGCGCAGTGTACGAAGTCGCTGCCTGAAAGTGCGAGTTGCGGTTGATGACAGCTGGTCTCGCAATGTCTCGTGAACGCCGACCAAGAGTAGACCTAGTTAGATGAGGAATGTAACAGCTAGGCGACTATTAGGTTGTCGAGGTTGATGACAGGTTTCGTTACTAAACATGAGCCCACCATTCGGTGGCTCGCTGGATGTGTAGACGAATCAGCGGAGCTTCGTCAAGAGCCATTATCTTGTACTGGCGGTAACGTTTGCGAAGTAATTTGATAGCGGTTGCATGCTCTTTTCCTGAGCCAAGAATTTCGGCGTCTGCTTGGAGCATCACCCAACCCAACTGCGACCAGTCATCATCGTAATAGTCAATAATTAACGCCGTGCGAGAATTCTCTTCGATGTTACGAACGCGGCGGAGGTGCGTCGTGCGCTTCGGTTTTTCGTCGATCACGGAATACACGTAGGAGCCAGAGACAACGAAACATATCGGCACAACGTGAGGCACACCATCAGCACTGACAGTTGCGAGTCGTGCGACCGGGCTTTCCTCGAGGAGTCGTTGACCACGTTCACTGAGATCGAGCACGCCAGCACCTCGATGTTTGAGAGTGTTAATCCCAGCTGTGATTGTCGAAGGCCCAATTAAGCAAACTTGCACCTTCTCGGGAATAGTTTGCCGAGTTGAGTAAGACGACGTAAACACGTTTACCATTGCGAGTCGCTGACCCAACGAATGTGCGTCCAGCTTCCTCGGTGTAACCAGTCTTGATTCCGTCAGCTCCGCTATAGCTGTAGATGAAGCTATTGATGTTGTACATCGTTAGCTCGCGGTTCCCATCGGCTGTCCAGACTGATGAAGAAACAGCGTCACGGAATTCTTCGAGTTGCATCCCGTAACGAGCAAGCATCCCCAAGTCATAGGCAGACATGTGGTGGTTATCGGAATCGAGGCCATGGGCATTGGAAAAGTGGCTGTCCGTCAGGCCGAGGCGCGATAGGAGCGCGTTCATCTGATTAACAAATGCTTCGTCGGATCCTGCTTGGTATCGACCAATTGTTAGTGCTGCATCGTTACCCGAACGCAGCATCAGGCCTCGAATAAGATCACGCATCTGGAAGCAATCACCTGGATGGAGTCCCATCACACTACTTCCGTACATGGTGCGACTGTCTACGTCGGAGCCAACCCAGGCTTCGAGATCTGTCCCTTCGATGGCAAGTATGGCAGTTGCAATTTTTGTCAAACTAGCCGGCGCGAGCGCGTCATGAGCGTTCTGTTCATAGAGGACTGCTCCCGAAATTTCATCGATAACGATCGCAGCAGTCGAGTTCACCTCGGCCGCTTGGATACCAGTAGTGAGAATCGGTGCGGTTCCTGACGGGATCGGAGCTGGTAGGAAAGGGTAACGCGTGATTGCTGCAGTGTTTTGGTTAGAAGAGGTACCACAAAACATCATCATTAAGGTTCCGACAGGAACCTGTTCACCGCCGAAATAGTCAAACCATGCCTGATTCACGAATGTGGGTGCGTTGGGTCGGTAACCCATCCATTCACCATTCACCGTGACGAAGAACGAGGTGGCATCGCAATTGTCGGCAAGTGCCGTATTGATAATTCCACTTAATGTGCCTCCACCCCAGGTTTGAAGGCTGATTCCATTGTTGGGAAGGGACGATGAGAAGCCAGCACTGATGGCGTTGCTGCCGCAGCTGGGTGCACTGGGGCTTGGTTGCAAAAATTCGTCAGCCATCCAACCCTTGCGGCCGTCAACCGAGACATACTGCCACCGATAGTCACCTTTGATCTCGGCACCCTGAAGAACTTCTACGACCGAGCCGTCAGCGAAGCAATCGAGTCGGTTTCCTTCTGGAGCATCACGGAGTCGTAAGCAACTACCGTCGGCGCTAATGATTGCAGTCGTACCAGGGATCAGCGCACTTTCACGAGCTGCTGCGGTTCGGTTTGAGTCTGTCGGCGTTCGATGCATGTCGGCGGCTGAAGTTGCCGTTGGAATTACGGACAGCACCATGCAAATCAGAACGATTAGAAATAAAGATCGGGGAGAAGTGCTCACTGGGCCATCGCCTTGCGAATGCCCGCCACAGAAAATGATACGACATTAGATCGTTAGCTGTGTGGTTACTAGCGCAATGTAAGTGTAACGATGACGGTATATTTCCCGAATTGTCTTAACTAGCATTCGCCAGCGACACTTCGAGGCGATGGTCGTGCTAGCTTCACACTTCACAGTTTGAATGGAATCAGAGGGTCGAGGTACGCCGTGGATGTCAATACATTACCGCAGATGCTGTCACGCAGTGTTGCTATTTATCCGGGTCGGATGGCATTCCGTGCACCATGGGGCGACGGTGATCTCGAATCAATTACCTTTTCGGGACTCGGACGACGTGCAGTAGGTGCTGCCGAGGAACTTGCTTCTGACGTAGAGGTTGGTGACTTTGTCTTGATTGGTGGTCGAAATTCGTTGCCATGGGTGGTTGGGTTTTTTGGCGTGTTAGTACGGGGTGGAATTCCAGTTCCCGTAGACACCGAGATGCCTGAGGCAGCTCTGAGCTCGATTGTAGATGAGCTTAATCCAGCGGCAGTGATCGGAGACGAAGACTTTCTTGAAAGGGTGTCGGGGCGGAACACTCGGCGGATCTCTTTCACCGATGTGCACGGATGGCCGGAATCAAGTGGTGCTATCGTTCGCGAACCAAAGCCTGATCCGGATGGGTTGGCGCTGCTGCTGTATACGGGTGGTACTACAGGAAAACCCAAAGGAGTGATGCTGAGTCATCGCAACCTTATTGCGGCGGTCGAATCTGGTATCGCTACAGCCGAGCTTCGTGAAACGGATGTATTGTTCGTAGTTCTACCCCTGTTTCATGTTTTTCCTTTAACAACAGGTTGTATAGCGCCGATTGTCGCTGGCGTCACAGCTGAATTGGAATACAGATTGTTACATGTTGCACAGCGCGCTGCCGAGACGCCTCCCACAATTTTCCTTGGCGTACCATCGCTGTTTGAGGCGCTCTTAAGGCAGATCCGGCGAAATGCTCAGGGCGGACTTCGAGGTGCATATTTCTCAGCCGCGAGTTGGTTTAACGCGTTTCTAATAAGAACTGTAGGGGTAAATCTCGGACGCGTACTATTTCGACCGGTGCAAAAGGCGTTAGGAGGAAACTTGCGGTTTATGGTGAGTGGCGGTTCGCGCCTCGACCCGGCAGTTCATCGAGGGATGATGGCGATAGGATTGCCAGTTATCCAAGGCTACGGTCTAAGCGAAGCAGCGGCTGTAGTATCGGCGCAACGGTTTAATCACAGTGAATTTTGGTGGCGAGCCCGGAGCTATTGGCGAGACGTTGGGTCGGTTGGACCGGCTGCTGAAGGGGTCACGGTTTCGATTTCACCTCAT
>JBJKYM010000006.1:0-35819 GCA_045561025.1 Candidatus Rariloculaceae bacterium | reverse complement strand
GTGGCGGCTCAGCCAATCTGACTAGTATCTACCAGACACCGGGCCACGGTTGGCCGACCATGAATGCCGGGTTTACGCCTTCGCGAGGCCGGAACTTCATGATGCGGCCGTTGTTCACCGAAGCCGTGTAGAAGTTGCCCTCGTTGTCGGTGGACATGCCGTGCACGCCCCACATACCGCCGGGGTACTCGCCCCAGCTACCCCAGGAATAGAGGTAGTGGCCTTCGAGATCATAGCCGACGATTTTGTGGGTGCCCTGATCGGCCGCCCATAGTTTCGCGTCGCTTGTGACGATGAAGCTGTGGATGTCGTGAGGCTGGCCGCGTCGGCCTTCCCAGAACTTCCATTCGCGAAGATAGTTGCCGTCTTCATCGAACACCTGCACACGGCCGTTGTCACGATCGTTGACGAACACTTCGCGGGTCGTCGGGTTCACGGCAATGCCGTGTACATTGTTCCAGTAGCCCGGCCGATCCTCCTGGCCCTGACCACGTCCCAGCTCGCCCCACTGTCCGAGGATATTGCCGTCCATGTCGTACTTGATGATGCGTGTGTTGTCGTAGCCATCGGCGAGATACATCGTGTTCTCGTCCATGAAGACAAGGAACGTTGGACGGCGGAAATGCGTGTCGTCGGTACCGGGCTCACCCGGCGTACCGAGTGTGAACACGAGCTCGGAGCCGTCGTTCGTGAACTTGCTCAGGAAGTGGCCGTCCGCGTCGATGATCCACACATGCTTCTCGGGATCATAGGGGCTGATCTCGACGTCGTGGGGGCGATACCAGAGGTGATCCCACTGGGTCCATTCTTCGACGATGTTGCCTTCGCGATCGATGACCAGGACGCAATGCTCCCAACGCCAGTCGATACCGGGCCGGCCGTTGCCGGGGTCGTCGAGCTGGTCGCCATTGGGGATCGAGCCGCCGGCCTGACGGAGGGGCAGGCGAAAGTTCGGATAGTGATAGCCCACGCCGAGTTCGGGCAGCCAGATTGTGTCGGCCCGATCTCTGATTATCGGCAGCTCGCCTTTCTGGACGAGGAAGACGCGGTCCGGACTCTCGGCAAAGACGTCCATCGTGACCGACCAGGTCCAGTCGTCATGACCGGGAAGACTTTCGCCCATCGGCTTTGGCCAGTTCTGTACGACCTCGTAAGGGCCGAATGTATCCTGGCCCCCGACCTGGCCTGGAACAGCGGCAAAGCCGGCTCCGGGGAGTGCACCCTCCTGGGCGCTGCCGAGCTGGCTGCCCAATAGAGCAATCGCCAGTACGCCGGCACCGGAAGCGGCTAATATCATCGTTTGTTTTCTCATTGTTGTCTCCTTTGGGGACGACTTTCTTTTCGTTCTGCCTGTTACGCTGATTCTGCGGCCCGCCTCGGCAAGCTCGTTATTTCACTATCTGATCCCCGGCGAGTTCGGGGTCTACGTCTATCCAGTCGTGGAGGACGTCCATACGCGTGAGATTTCCGTCTGCATCCATCAGATAGCGAATTCTTCTACCTTCATCATCAAGGACGCCCAACGATTGTTGAAAGATTCCGGGTGAGGGCGCGTTTGCTACGACCGTGCCTTCGAGAATATAGAGGCGGCTCTTGTGGAGATGAATCGAGATGAAGCTTCTCGATCCGTCGGGGTTTGTGATCTGCAGCTGATGGCCCTCGATCTTGTCGATGTCGGCCCAGGCATCGTAGGTAACTTCGCCACCACGGGTTCGGAAGTTGTTGGCGACATGGGCTATAGATGCGCGGACATCAGTTATCCAGACGCTTGAGCTGCTGTTGGCCTCGGTACGGTTGGTCCGTGCCAGATGGATCTCTTTTGTATCGCGATAGTCCACGACCGTGATCTCGTACCTGCCCCGATCGTTATCGACGGTATAAACGCGTGCAGGAAAGTAGGCATTGAATGCCGAGTGATGCATTGTCTCCGTGACGACGGGCTCACCCGGGAAGTTCACGATGAAGTTGTCGGTTGTATTGATGTACTCGACCCAGCCCTGCGCGGACACGTTCGCTATCCAACCGAAGAGGGCAATCGTTGTAAGTCGCTTACAGGCAAGCATCGATCTTTTCCTGTCTCAATCCCATTCTTTCTCTACACCGCCCTCCGGGGTGAGAAATCCCAGCAAGCAGCCGTTTGAGCGGTCTTTCAGCTGATGGCAACGCACTTTGATGGTATCGCCGATTTCGACGTCGTCCCGTGTCCAGCCGTCGGCGATCAGTTCAGTCGGGCTGGGACCTTCAAGTGACCATTGCACCGTCTCGCCCGACTCATCGGCAAATTCGATGAAAATCCAGGTGTGCGGATTCATCCAATGGAATTCGGTAACGACTCCCTCGATATGCGTGTACTCAGAGGTGTGATAGTTGCTGTGCGAATGATGAGCCCCGGCGGGAAACGATGACGTCAGCAGTAGCGCCGCGAGCAGGCCTGCGTGTCTCACTTGTGTTCTCCCTCCTCGTTTCTGCAAACTCCGCGGGTCGCTGTGCGGGTCCATATTATGCGTCGATGTTGCCCGAAACCCCGGAAAATTGCATCAGATTGGCCGCCGGGCGCCTATCGCGTTATCCCAAGAACGCCTGTGTCCTGCTAATATTGGCGAGACAAGCACCAGCCGATGCCGGGTTGGGCGTGGAGGAAGAAGACTTTGAGAACGCTTTGGATTTTGCTGGCCGGGATGACCATCGTGCCAGGCACATCACTGCTCGCCCATCACAGCGACGCCGGCTACGACCAGGACACTGTTAGGACGTTCGAGGGTACGGTTACGCGCTTTGTCTGGCGGAACCCTCATATCACGATCTATATCAACGTCGAGGACGACAACGGCGACCTCGCTGAATGGGGACTGGAGATCGGCTCGACGCCGATCATGTCACGCAGCGGCTGGACGCGCGACATGCTGCGACCCGGGGATGTCATCTCCGCGCGCGCCCATCCTGATCGAAGGCAGCATAGTGCCCACGCCATGCTGATCACGATGGAGACCAGCGACGGCCAGATCTGGTTTCAGGACGAGAGCGACTACGACGGTACCGAGATCGCCGAGAGCATCGAAGGCGTGTGGAAGGGTCGTACATCGACACTGGGTCCGTTCAGACAGAACCTGGCCAACGCAGCGCTCACGCCCGCAGCCGAAGAAGCTCGCGCGAACTACAACTATCGGGTCGACAGCCCGATTGCGCAGTGCATCCCCCCACCGACGCCGGGCGTTCTGCTAGCAACCGCTGTTTATCTAACCGAGATCGATATCCAGGAAGGGCGCGTCGTGATACGCAACGAATTCTTCGATAACGAGAGGACAATCTACACCGATGGCAGAGTTCATCCGGAGAATGGCGAGCGAACAAATCAAGGTCACTCTATTGGTACCTGGGAAGGCGATGTGCTCGTCGTCGATACGACACTGTTCTCCTATCACCCGTCAACGAGTGGGGAGGGTGTGCCCGGAGGCGATCAGAAGCACGTCATCGAACGATTTCAGCTCGCAGAAAGCGGTCGACGGCTTGAGATCGATGTCTGGATCGAAGATCCGGAATTTCTCGCCGAGCCATTCAGCAGCAGCTTGCAATGGGACTACACGCCCGCGTTGCAGTTGTACCGATATAACTGCGATCCGGAGCTGTCGGGGTTGGAGTAGGAGTCAGGATCTAAACATTTATAGAGTACGGTAGTAGCAAGAACAAAAACGATTGGAGGAGAACCCATGATTAATCGAATATTAGCGCTGGCGGCAAGCGCGGTAGCCATCGTGACCGTTATCGCTCTGGGCAACGCGGTCGCCCAGGAGTCCGATTCTACGAGCTATGCAGCTATTCCCGGTCCGATCGGTGGCCAGGACGCATTTGGCGGTTACGTGCCGCACGTCGGTTGGCCGAAGCCGCTTTCCGAGATGCCCGGCAGCGAAGGCTGGACGTTCGGCGCGGGGCAGAGTGTATTCGCCGAGAGTCCGGATCGGGTTTTCTATCTCCAGCGCGGCATGCTGCCTGACATCGATACGCCCAGATTGACTCAGCTGCCTGAGGTCGGGCCGAGCGTCATGTATCCGCCGACCGGCATCTGGCGAAACGCGACACGTGCAAGTCTGCCGGCCGGTGGCGGCACCGGTAGCATCGCGGAGACCGGCGTGCAGGACTGGATCGCACGCGGCGGCCGAATGGGAATCGACTCGAGATGGGAAAACAACATCCTCGTGTTCGACCGCGAAGGCAATGTGATCGAGGCCTGGACGCAATGGGACTCGATGATGCAGCGACCGCACTATGTTGCGATCAATCCCTACGATCCCGAGAAGCATGTCTGGATCATCGACGATCACAAGCACGTCATACATAAGTTCACGAACGACGGTTCGACGCTGCTTCAGACCATCGGTACCTATGGCGTTCCCGGTGCCGACGAGACGCACTTCAACCGGCCGACGTTTATGGATTGGTTCCCGGATTCGAGCTTCGTCGTTGCAGACGGTTATAACGGTACGCGTGCCGTGAAATTCGACGCCGAAGGCAACTACATGACCTCCTGGGGGGAGCTCGGTTCGAACGGTGACGAGACGCGTCCGGCGCACTGGAACAACGTGCATGGCGTCGCTATTGATCCGGCGACGAGCAGAATCTTCGTCAATGATCGTGGTAATCGCCGCATCCAGGTCTTCGACGAGAACGGCGAGTACCTTTATGAATGGAGTATCGGTGACGAGCTCGCTGGAAACGTCCACCTGTTTATCATCGACGAAGACAGCTTTCTGTGGGCTGCGGACAGACAGACTCACAAGATCCTGAAGTACGACCTCGACGGTAACTTCCTGTACGCGTGGGGTTCGTACGGTGACTATCCGGGTGGAATAGCCGGGGTGCATGGCATTAGCGTCGATCAGGAAGGCAACCTCTACCTTGCCCAGGTCGACAACAAAGGTGGCGTGCAGAAGTTTATCCGACGCGAAGGTGCGAATCCGGACTTTCTGGTTGGCGAACCCGTTCGCTCTGCCTGGGAGTAGTCGCGCCGACTGTCTTTAGATGCCGGAGGGCTTGGGTCCTCCCGCATTCGTTAACTGTTTAAGGCGTGGCAATCGCCGCGTCGGGAGAGAGTATCAATGAGACGCGTCGTTCTTGCTGCTATCGCAGCATTCTTCGGTATTTCCGCTGCCTCTGCGGCAGTAACCGGCGTCGACATCGACGTTCATGAAGATGTATTGGGTGGCAAGTCCTACGGTCTTGCGGGGCCTTACGAGAAGTTTATCGGCACGATGCATTTCGCCGTCGATCCGACGAATCCGGCGAATGAGATTATCGTCGACATCGAGCACGCGCCCACGAATGCCGACGGCCTCGTTGAGTTCTCGGCGACGTTCACACTGATCAAGCCGAAGGATATTTCGCGCGGTAACGACACAATGCTCCTCGGTGTCGCGAACCGTGGTACACGCCGCATGTTGACGTTCTTCAATCATGCTGACTCGCCCGACGAAGGTCCCTGGGATGCGGACAACCCGACGTTGCCGATCGAATACGGCGACGGCTTTCTTATGGAGCAGGGCTTTTCGTTGCTCTGGGTCGGGTGGCAGTTCGACGTTCCCGTGTCACGGGTCGCTGGTTCTCGGGCCTTCCTGCCTCGCGTGGAACCCGACGAGCCAATTACAGGCATGGTGCGTAGCGACTTCGTTGTGCGCGAGCGTAGGTTTGACCGGACGCTGGCCGACCGTAATCACGTTCCTTATCCGGTCTCGAATCCCAATGCCGAAGGAACTGTCCTGACAGTCAGGAACTCTATCCTCGGCGAGCGGCGGGTTATTCCGCGTGACCAGTGGGAATTTGCTCGGCTTGAGAACGAAAGCGTCATTCCGGACATGAATCGCATCTATCTCGAGACTGGCTTTCAGCCGTTTCTGATCTACGAGGTAGTTTACGAAGGCGAGAACCCGGAGGTTATCGGCCTCGGGCTGGCCGGGATGCGCGACGCCGTTTCGCTTTTTAAGTACGGCTCGATGGATGAGCTGAATCTGCCGGCAGGAGATGATCGGCGCGTTGTCGGCTACGGCATGTCGCAACCCGGTCGTACGCTTCGTACTTTCGTCTACATGGGCTTTAACGAAGACGAAGAAAGTCGTAAGGCGTTTGATGGCATTATCGCTCAGATCGGCGGCGCGGCGCGCGGCAGCTTCAATCTGCGCTTTGGCCAGGCGTCACGCGACGCACATCATTACCTGAACTTCTTCTATCCGACGGACATATTCCCGTTTGCCGATATCGATTTGACCGACCCGGTAACGGGCCAGACGGATAGCATGCTCGAGCGCGTGCCTGAAGAGTTTCGGCCCAAGGTCTATAACGTCAACTCGTCGTATGAGTACTGGGGCCGGGCCGTCTCTCTCCTGACGACGAACCTCGACGGTACGGAAGACCTCCCGATGATGGACGACTACTCGCGCGTCTATCACCTCGCGGGTGCTGAACATTTACCCGCAGCTTTTCCACCGGCCGTCGAAGACGGACAGAATCGCAATAATCCGAATGATTTCTCCTGGCTGATGCGCTCGTTGCTTGTGCGTATGCACAACTGGGTTCAGGACGGAACGGCTCCTCCTGCGAGTCGCTATCCGCGTATCGACGATAACTCGCTCGTCGAGGTCGAAGCACTGGATTTTCCGGAGTTGCCGGGGATCGCCGTTCCGGGTCTGACCCATATGGCGTATCGCGCCGACTACGGGCCGCGCTTCGCCACCGAGGGAATCATAGATAACGAACCACCGATACTCGGCCCCACTTACACGATCCTCGTGCCGCAGGTAAACGAAGATGGTAACGAGCTCAGCGGACTGCACACACCGGGTGGGCTCGTGCCGCTCGCGACGTACACGGGCTGGAATCTTTATAACGACGAGTATGGGCCGACGCATCTCAACGCTCATATGTCCGGGTCTTTCCTACCGTTTCCGAAAGACCGAGACGCGCGCGATGCAAGCGGCGATCCACGCCCATCGATTGAGGAACGTTACTCGAGCAAGGCTGAGTACCTCGGAATGGTGGCTGCCGAGGCCGGGAACCTGATCGAGGACGGTTATCTGCTGGATCAGGATCTTCGCGAGATTCTCGATCAGGCTGGTGAGATATGGGATTACCTGATGCGCTAGGCATGTCGCGGCGCAAGCAGGGCTGATGAGGGGGAGACGAATGATGAAAGTCCAACGTCGATTCATCGTGACCTTGGGGTCTACGGCTGCAGTCGCTTTGCTTACCGGCTTGCCTGTCGGCGCACTCGCGGTCGACCTGACGGGCGTCTGGCAGGCGACGTCTCCGCGCAGTGCCGGCGGCGCGAACAGGCCCCCTCTAACAGCTCAGGCGCAGGCCGATCTGGACGCGTATGACGCTCTGGACGACCCGGTTATCCGTTGCGTGCCGCCGGGGTTCCCGCGCAGTGGTCTGATCATCTATCCATTTCAGATAGTCCAGACGGACGAATTGATTCTCTTTCTCTACGAGACGTTTGGCATGGTTCGTCGCATCTATATGGACGGCCGTGAAGCGCCGGCCTATCTTCCGGCAGAGCGAAGCGGCTATTCAACGGGCCATTGGGATGGTAAGGATCTCGTCGTCCAAACGACCAACGTTGCGTCCGGACTTCTGAACGGCGGTGGAGTCTTTCAGTACGGTGACGTTGAAGTCGTCGAACGATACCGGCTTGCCAACGACGGTGACGTTCTGGAGGCCGACGTTACGATTACTGCGCCACAAACGTTGCAGGGCCCCTGGTCGCGAAGTTTTACCTGGGAGCTCGACCGGGAAGGAATGATCTTCGAGTGGGGCTGCGACCCTAGCGACAGCAGATTCTAGGAGCACCGATGATGAGGCCTCTCAGATCTTTTTCCTGGATCCTGTTGCTCAGTCTGTTCGCAGCAGCCGGTTTTACTCATCACTCGTTGCCGGCATTGTTCGATACCGGAAGCGATGTGTCGATTACAGGTGAGGTCACGGCATTCGAGTTTATTGCGCCCCACGGATACATTCATATGCAGGTTATCGACGAGTCCGGTGATTCTGTTTCCTGGGAACTGGAAACGTTCCCGCCCGGAATGCTGATACGCAAAGGTCTGACTCCGGACACCCTGGAGCCCGGAGAGACGATCTCGGCTGTCGGTCATCCCGCTCGAGACGGGCGACCCCTGATGCGGTTGTTGAGAATCACGATGCCCGACGGTGAGGAACGGCAGATCCAGTAGCGGAACTGCCAGGAGTCCAACCCGGATTTAGTCCGGGCGCAATCTGTCAATGACCTCGAAGCCGCCGTCCGGTGAACGCTTTACGATCAGGATGTCGCCTTCGCCGGCACCGTTGCGCACCAGCGAGCTGATATTCACCTGATGCGTCACGAGTATTGTGGGTGTAGTCAGATCCTGTTCGGCAAGCCACTCGGCGAGGGCCCCGGTCATGACCCGTCCCTGGCCGGGATAGGAATACAGTGAATTCAGAGATGGCAGTTCTTCGATTTCTCCGAAGCCCAGTAGCTCAGAGGTGTCTACGCATCGGCACCACTGGCTCGAGACCACGCGCGCATCGCTGATGCCATTGGCGCGAAGTCTCTCGCCGATCTCGACCGCCTGCTGACGACCGCCGGACGACAAATTGCGTTGGGTGGCGCAGTCGCCAATTCGGAAATTCGGTGGATCGTCGGATCCTGGTGCTGTCGAGTGACGCATGAAGCCAAAGTGATCGCCGCTGCTCAGCAGAGCCAGAAGCTCGGCGTCCTGGGCCGAAGCGCCCTGCGCGAAGATCAGGCCGGCGCAGAGGAGAACTGCACGCATGTATCGCGGCCAGACGGTCGTTCCTGCTTCAATAACTGAGCGCATGACCTGCCGCCGGGTTAATACCGTTGTGGAAACCGCCCTGGTCGCGAACGACCCGTGCCTCGCCATCTTCGTCGTAGTGAACCCAGACAAGACCATGCGGGTCGCCATGGTGAGGTATGTCGATGACGTTACTCTGTTCCCGCGTCGCGGTATCGAAAACGTAGATGCGCCCCTCGGCATTGCTCGTTGCCCACATTTCTCGGCCGTTCGGCGCGAGCACGCCGCGGTTGGCACCGGTACCGATATTTTCATAGAAGTATGTGTGATTCGGCTGCGGCTCGAACTTTGCCGCGCCTGCATCGAAGTTCGCGAGAACCTCCACGTCCAAGTTGCGCTCGAGGCTTCCCCTATTCGCGCGACGCTCCCAGTCCGTGAGCACCGAGCCATAAGACTGTATGGATTCGATAACGAGATCCCGCTCAGTCTTTGGAAGCTCCACGGTCTCCGGCCGGCTTGCCCTGACGGCGGCGGGCGCGGTTCGGTATTCGGCGGTAAGCGATGGCTCCAGCTGCAGGACCGCCAGCTGGCGGATATAGAGGGACAGTGCCACGAGGTCGTCGTCACTGGTATCGATCTCCTGCACGATTACGCCCATCATGGGGTTCGACTCGAGCTGGTCGAGTATCTCGGCGGGAGTTGGTCCATTGAGCAGCGTCGGCCCGACCAAACCTTCACCCGTCTCTCCATGGCAGACCCAACATCCGAACTGAGCGTTGTAGAGTTCCTGACCTCGTTCCACGAGGGTGTCGATCGAATCCTGCGCTGCGGCCGTGCCACCAAATAGCACGGCTGCGGGTATCAGGATACGGAGTGGTGTTCTCATCTGTCTGCTCTCCCCGGCAGCGGGCATTACATTTTTCGAGGCGGACTGGCGCCCCGCCGCCTACGCTGACCCTGCATCATGTCGCTCTCCCGCGCAAGTGAAAGAATGTCCAGCGAAACTACGAGGTGTGTTCGCTGTCTCGTCGGGCTGAGAAGCCGGGACGCGGGAGGATGTTAGCGGGTAAACTTCGCCTGTGTGCCGAATCGAAACGCTTTCCATGAAACAGCTTGTCCCTGGAATTATTAGTCTCTTACTACCGGTTGTAGCCACTTCGCAGGTTATTGCGCTGGACGATCTCCAGGCACTGACGCCTCACGGCACCGTACCGGAGCTTGCGGCGTATCAGGGAAGAGATGCGGTGCGCGTTGTGGAAGAAGAGGGCGCCGAAGAGCTATTGGACAAGATCGTCGTTGTCCGGGGGCTGGACTTTGCCAACGGCAGTATCGAGATAGCAGTTGCCGGTATGCCGCAGGCAGGTGCAGCGGCAGGGGCTCGCGGTTTCGTTGGAATTGCATTTCATGTGTCCCCTGATGGCACAGAATACGAAGCGTTTTACCTGAGACCTACGAACGGGCGTGCAGAGGATCAGCTGCGGCGAAATCACTCCGCGCAATACATTGCCCATCCCGAGCACACCTGGCGCAGTTTGCGGGAGTCCGAGCCTGGGATGTACGAGTCTTACGTTGATCTTGAGCCCGGAGCGTGGACTCAGATGCGGGTAGAGGTAGACGGGACAACCGCGCGTCTGTTCGTGCACGGCGCCGAGCAGCCGACGCTGATCGTCAACGACCTTAAACTGGGCGAAGGAAATGGCGCGATTGCCCTCTGGATCGACCGAGGGACCGAGGCCTACTTCAGTAACCTTCGGGTCTTACCCGAATAACCCGCCGTTCGGCAGGGAAGACGAAGCCAGACAGGACTATCCGGCTTCGTCCGTATACGCGCTGAGAATAACCGTGCCCGGTAGCTAGAGCGGGGTGTCCGCTACCTGCTGGATTGCTCGACCCTTCGGACTGTCCGCGGGTACGAATCTTTGCACGCGTTCGCCGGCGAACACCTCGCCTGTGTAGATGTTTCCGTCCGAGTCCACGGCGATCATATGCAAGCCGAAGAATTGACCACCGTTCTCACCCATACGACCCATCTCGTGCACGACGCTGCCGTCGTCGCGATCCAGGAACCAGATACGGTTGTTCGTCAGGCTCGAGATAACGAGATATTTCTGCTCGGGATCCGCAGAGAAAGCGACGCCACCCGTCGATCCACCGACGCCTGTTCCCGGAGCGACGACAAATTCCTTCAGGAACTGTCCGTCTTTCGTCGTGACGTGAATGCGATTCGCGTTACGGTCAGCTGCATAGACAAGGCCGTCGTTTGAGACGTTCAGCGTCAGGTGGCCGGCGAAATCAGGCGGCATCGGTCCGTTCGGCGTGTAGGCGTGATCCGCCTCGTCGACGCTGATTTCCGATAACGGCTTGCCGTAGGCTCCCCAGCCGCGTTTAAACTCGAACGTATCGAGATCGAAGACAAGGACGCGGCCATGGACATAGTTATCCGCGATATACATCTCGTTATCTTCGGCAACGATTCTGATTTCCTCGAGACCGCCGACGATCATCGGCGTTTCAGGCGGATATTTCGCTCGGAACGCGTCTCTGGCGGCTACCGCTACAGCTATTTCCTCAGCAGTCGGAGGGGGACGCTCCAGGAAGCCCGCGACCGGTCCACGACCGCCCTGACCTGGTTCGCGATCCATGGGCGGTGGTAATCCCACGAGTCCGCCGCCTTCGCGCTCCGGTGTTCGAGCGACTTCTGCTACGACCTGACCAGTCGACGCATCATACTTGCGTACTGTGTCCTGTCCGAGATAGACGAAGCCGTCGTCGTCGACGTCCATTCCGTGGCCCTGCTGTGCATCAAACCAACCGATAACGTTTCCTTCCCTATCGAAATGAATCATCGAGGGTGGGCGTACACAGCATTCCGCTATTGGCGGCGTGTGCTCGGCGTGTAGCTCGATAGACGTCAAGTCATTCGGGCGGTTGTAGGCCCATACGTTGTCGTCACTGTCCACGGCGAGGCCGGTGATCCCGCCCATCTTCCAGTTGTTGGGCAGATCCTTGGGCCAGGACGGATCGAAAAGGTAGTTCGTGTCGCTCTGTGCTTGCGCTTCGTTTACAGGAAACACACCAGCGAGCATGCCGCCAACCGCGATAACGCAGACGGCCAGCTTCGTAGGAAGTCCCTTCATGAGTTCACCTCTTCTATAACCACGGGTTTCAGACGAGTCTAGACGGTCATTCTCGAGCCGTCCAATCGATCGGTTGCCGCCTTTGGCGGGCTCCGACTAGTTGTTGACGAGGTTAAACCGCTGCATGCGCCTACCTGTTCCGGATTCGGCAACGTAGATGTTGCCGCTGGAATCTACTGTCAGGCCGTGAGCGACGGTGAAGTTGCCGATCTGATGTCCGGGCCGGCCAAACGACGAGAGGAGCTCGCCACTCGCATGGTCCAGGATATGCACTTGCTCGTGGCGTCCGTCGAGAACATAGATAAAGCGTTGCTCGTAATCATTCGAGAATCCGATTCCCCAGACGGTACCGCGGGTGTCCGGTAAGGCAGCATTGCCGGTTTTTACCCAGATATTGCGGATGAAATTTCCCATCTTGTCGAACACCTGAACGCGGAGTCCCTCACGATCGCAGACATAGACTAGTCCCTCATTGCTGATCGTTACGCAGTGGAGCGCGTAGGTGAATGCTCCGCCAACGCCAGATACGGTCTCCTCCAGTGTTGCCTGCCAGCCCCATTGGCGAAGAAAGTTTCCGTCTCGATCGAAGACGGCGATGCGTTTGTTTCCGTAGCCGTCGGCGATGTACGCATCCCCGTTCTCGCGGTCGATAGCGACGCCGGCAGGGAAGAAGAACCGGTCCGTGCCCGCATTCAGCGGTTCGCGATTGATCGAGTTGTCCTCAGCACGGATAGCCGTCCCGTCGATAGTATCCAGTACCCCGCGCGTCCCAATCTGAAAAAGGAGATCGCCGTTGTGACTGTATTTCTGTACGATGCCGTCGTTGTTTCCGACGACCCAGATATTGTCGTCGGCGTCGAAATCGCAGCCGTGGATACTGTCGGGCACGCTGCTTTGGTCTCCCCATGACGCTATGAGTTCGCCATCCGTATCGAACAACATGATGGATACGGCAGGAACCACAACCTCCGCCTCTTCGCCGGTTATGTTCTGTCTGTCCAGTACTGCGATGTGATCGTGTGAATCGACGCAGGGACTACCTAAGGTCGCGTTTATCCATCCATCAGGCAGCGCTCCCGGCCAGTAAGGATCGACCTCGAACCGAGGAGATTCCTGAGCAACTAACGAAGAGCAGAAGAGCGTCAGAGAGAAGAGTATTGGCTTTTGCATGTCGCTTCCCCTTGTATCCGCCGTCCTGTGCGTTCAGGACGGGCATTTTGGCCTGCAGAATAATGCCTGCGTCGATCAGCGATGGAAAGCGAGGGGTAGGGGTAAGAGCCCCATTCGTACATCAGGCGGGAGGGTCCAACTCCAGCAGCGTCGCGACGTCTTTGACGAGTTGCGCGATGTCTGTTCGAAGAGAGCCGTTGTACACACCGCGAATGCGCTGTTGCCGGTCCAGAAGTACAACATTCTCCGTATGTAGGAACTGCGTTGGCGCGTTGCTGTCGAGATCGACGAGGTAGGAGGAACGAGCAACGCGTTCGATCTCTTCGCGCGATCCGGTCAGCAGACGCCACTGCTCTTCGTCGATCCCGTGGAACTCGGCATAGTCCTTCAGGACGCCGGGTGTATCGGCTTCCGGCAGGACGGAGTGCGAGAGCATCAGCAACTCGGGCTGCGCGTCGAATTCGCGCTGTACTTCCATTAGATTTCGCGTGAGCGTAGGACAAATTCCCTGGCACTGCGTAAAGAAAAAGTTCGCAACAACGATTTTTCCGGCGAGCTCCGGTAAAGCGATGCTGCGCTCATCCTGATCGGTCAGCGTGAAGTCGCCTACCTGATGGATAGACTCGACATCTGCCGGCAGCCATTCCGGCGTAAGATCGGCGTCCAGATAGTATGGAAGCGCCGCATTCACGGAGATGGGTTGCTCATTCGAACATCCCGCGACTGAAGCCGCAGCAATCAGTAGTAGCAATGCCCTCACTGCGCCGAGCTTCGATCAGATGGGCCACCATCGCAACCCTTGGTGCCGATTAATCCGTAACGACGGTCATCCTGCATGAGGAAATTCGCGCGAAGACTTCCGTCGTCGTACCACATCCGCTGCGAGCCCCGCTGTTTCCCGGCGATGAAGTTAAACTCCGTCGACGGCGTACCATTCAGATGCCATTCCTGCGATAGGCCGATCTGCAGGCCATCGTCGAAGTTGTAGATGAACTGGGATTTTCCATTGGGCCACCATCCCAGGTGCTGGCCGGTCTTTTTTCCATTTTCGTACTGGCGAAGAAAAGCTTCTCCGCCGTCTTCATGCCAGCCCTTGGCCGTGCCGTGGCGCAGACCGTTCTCATACGCGGTTTCGCTGCGCACTGTGCCGTTGCGGTGGCGTGAGACCAGCGTGCCGAAAAACGGTTTTCCCTCGAACAGGGTCAGTTCCGCTCGCCGCGACATGCGCGGGTCGGCCGTATCTACCGTGTTCACTCCACCAGAACAGCCGACAAGTATGAGAACGACAACCAGAATGAAGCGCGCGCGCATTACTGTGTCACCGTTCCGGCTGTTCCCCAGAACCCGTTGCCGTTGATATAGGGGTCCTGATCGGTCACATGGTAGTGATAGATCGGGTCGGGTGAGTCGATCGTGATGCTCGTGTGACCGTGGTACTCGTCGAGGTCCGTCTCCTGGATTTCGAGTCCGAACTCCATTGGGCCGTATACGGGGAATCCGTCGAGCAACACGCCGAGCATCGCATCGCGACCGCGATTGGTCGTAATCCAGAGCGGCTCCACGTGGTAGTGGTACTGGCCGCTCTGTTGCGGATGGCCGTTGTACTGGTCGAAGCTATCGATCTCATTGGTCAGCGGCTGGTTCGGTCCGGCGTACTGGTTAAATATTGCGACGCCGTTGACAGCGACCCCGATAGGGCCGAGTGGTGTTGGTTCGTGTACCGCAGCCTCGGCTGCCGCTGCGGGTATTCGGTAGGTCATATCCTGCGTCGAGATTTCATTCGGATTCTGACGGTAGTTGTTGTTCGTGCCGCTATAGGCCTCGTACATCGTGTCGGTGATCGGGAAGTACGGGCTGCCGTGGTCGGGAACGTTCGTCGATTCCACGACGACGAAATCATTGTCCAGGTAGGCGACAACGTCGTTGTTGAAGTCATCGAAGAGTGTAGGTACATCGCCGGTACCTGCGGGCGGCGTGGTGTCGTCCGGCGTGGTTGTGTCATCTGCTGCCGTATTAGCAACTGCCGAGCCGCCACCGCCGCCACCACATCCCGCCAGTAACGCAACCGAAGCCAACGCGATGATAAATAGCCATGCGTGGGTCTTGTGCGACGTTGCGACCGCGAGAATCGCTCGTATTCCTGACTGCAGCATAATGGGCTCCGAACTTCACGTATCTTCCAGTCAATCATATTATTATCCGGGCAGCCTCCGAAAAACAGCTTCGGCTCGGAATAAGGCATCGATATGCGTCTGCTAAGAGTGCTGATCGGAATAGTACTGCTGACCGGTGGTGCGTATGTTTTTGCGTAGGATAGCGAGCCGGTACCGCCTCTGTTCGCCACCGACGTTCCGTTGGAGCTGACTATTGAGCGACCATTCAACAGGCTGTCGCGGGATGGACGCGAGCGGCCTGAGAGACCGAGCGTGCTCCGCTATCGGGATGAGCAGGGCGAGGAAGTTGTTCTGGACGTGGATATCAGAATCCGTGGCAACTCTCGTCTGGACATTTGCTCCTTTCCGCCCCTGCGCCTGGATTTTCCCCGCACCCGATTGGAGGGAACCGTTTTCGCCGGCCAGAATCGACTGAAGCTCGTAACGCTCTGCCGCGATCGGGATGCCTTCAGGTATTATCTTGCGCAGGAGTACCAGATCTATATTGCCTTCAGCGCACTCACCGATCACTCGTTTCGCGTCCGCAGAGCGACTATTGAGTAGGTCGAGACGGAGGGCCGAAATCCGGAGACGTTTATCGAGGAGGCGTTTCTTATCGAGGAGTACTGGGCGGTTGCCGATCGTGTCGGAATGGAAGTTCTGGAGACAGAGCAAATCGCCGTTTCCGATTTGAACGAACAACATATGTCGCTTCTGTCACTTTTTCATTTCATGATAGGCAGTACGGACTGGTCTGCAATAAGAAGTCCCGAGGGCGAGGATTGCTGCCACAACGGTGCAGCGCTAAACGACGCTGATGCGGGGGTCTTCGTCATTCCATACGACTTCGATCAGACCGGAATCATCAACACGAGCTACGCCAAACCAAGTCCCGTGCTTTCGATTCAGCGTGTTACGCAGCGTCTATATCGCGGTATTTTCGCGAAGAATGACGGACTCGATTGGGCGGTTGCACTGCTGAATGAGCGGCGAGACGCCGTGATCGCGGCATTCGATTCGGAACGCGTACGCGAGCGGCAGAGAAATCGCGCGCTCGACTATATTCGGGAGTCTTACGAGATCATTAACGATCCGGAACGGTTTAACGAGGATGTCCTGGAAGCATGCCGGGAGTAGCCGCCTGATCCGTTAGAATGTTCCCTATGCCGGATATCGAAACTCACGAGCGTCCAAGTACCGTTCCACCCTTCTCTTTAGCGCTCTTCAAGCCGAAGTACTGGGCTACGTGGCTGTCTATGCCGCTGTTATATGTGCTTAGCTGGATGCCTGCAAGGCTCATCGATATCCTTGCGGCTTTTCTCTGCGATACGGTATTAAGAAGAAATAGAAAGCGGTTTCATATCGCGAAGACGAATCTGTCTCTGTGTTTTCCCGGGAAGTCGGAGGCCGAGCTCGACCAGATGGTCGATGCGCACAATCGGGCGCAGGCGCGTGCGATCCTCCATTACCCGAAGTTGTGGTGGCAGCCGCAGTCGCTACTCGACAGAAGTATCGACCTAATCGGATATGAGCAGATAGAAGCCGTCAGGGCAGGCGGAGAGAACGCAATTATATTGCTGTGTCACAGCGCCTCGCTCGACGTGGCGATCGCTGCACTATCGATGCGAACAAGCGGAGCGGGGGCCTACAAGCCGGTTCGGAACGAGGTGTTGGACTGGCTGGTCGCCACAAGAAGAATGCGCTTCGGCGCGAAAGTGTACGCGCGCGATGACGGGCTGCGACCGTTGATAAAGTCCGTTCGTAACGGCGGACTCCTGGTGTATCCCGCCGATGAGGACCTGGGTGTCATCAGCAAGTGCGTGTTCGCACCGTTCTACGGTGTCCAGAAAGCCACGGTGCCGGTACTGGGACGAATGGCGAAGCTGACAAACGCTAAAGTATTTACCTGCATCAGCTACTACGACTTCGAGCGGTCCCGTTATGTTGTAAGAGTGCTGCCTTACATAGAGGCGATGCGCGGCGATGACGATGCGGCTGACGCTCAGGCGATGAATGCGTCAATCGAGCAGGCCGTAGATTATTCACCGGAGCAGTATCTGTGGACGTTGAGATTGTTCCAGACCCGACCCGAGAACGAGCCGTCGGTGTACTAGAGCGCGCCGCGCTGCGATCGCAGCGAACGGGTCGGGACGCATAAAAAAACCCGTGCCGGTCGGGTTATGCCGGTCCGGCACGGGTTGCTGTGAGTGCTCAGGTGTTGTTGTCAGCGATGACCACGCGGCCGATCGTGTTTGAGCTGCTTTGATGGATGACGAGGTTACCCCCTGGCGTTCCATTCATGTTGCGGATGATGCCGATGCCTGAGGGTACTGCCCAGCTCTGGAACGTTTCCGTCGCAGGATCAAATCGAACGAGTGCGTCAGGACGCTGGTAAGACTCGTTGTACCAGACTTTTCCATTGACGACTGCAATCGCGTACGGGTGCGAGTTCGGTCCGCTCGGAGAAGGCCACTCCTTGATTTCTCCGGTGTCCTGATCAAGCCGCCCGATGTAACCGCGACCGGAATCGACGTACCAGATCGTGTCATCGTCTGCGATTGCGAGACGACGGATGTAGTGATTGCCGTGATGCGACTCAGGATTCGGATTCGGCGTGTCATACTCGGTAATTTCCCATGAGTCCGGATCGACCTTGGCGATCGCGTTGCTGCCTCGATAGGCGATCCAGATCATGCCTCTGGAATCTTCCTTGATGCCATAGGGGCGTGCGCGTTCTCGCGGCATCGTCGTCAGCCTGATATCGCCGGTGTCGGGGACAATCCGGCCGAGCATATTGCTGTTCTGGACGGTGAACCACATATCGCCGTTACGTGTGAAGACGGGCGTATGCGGGTCTCTGGCCGCCGGATCGGGCATCGGGTATACCGTAATTTCGCCCGTCGTTGGATTCAGCCTGCCGACAGAGCTATTGCCGTTACCGGTGTACCAGATGTTGCCTTCAACGTCGTTGATAATGCTGTGTGGCTGAGCTGTCGGATCCAGCATCCACTCGGTCATTTCACCCGTCTCCGGATTCAGCCGACCGATCAAACTACCGTACATGCCGGCCCACCAGATCATGCCGTCAGGTGTCATCAACGGGTCACGGGGACGCTGCCCAAGCGTCGGCGCTGTCCACTCTTCAAACGTGACCTTGATATCGCCCGCGACCAGGGTCGGTTGGCGCGATTGATCCTGTGGGAAGCTCGTGGCCAGATAGTGGGCGATATCTGATGCCAGTGGCTCAGGCAGATCGATCATCTTGCCCATCAGATGGCGCCACTGCTCATTCGTGTAACCAGCGGAATCCGAGATTAGATTGGTCTCATGGCAGGCGACACAGGCTGCCTGAACCAGTTCCTTACCGGCGCCATCGGGCAGATCGCCCATCTGGGCCTGAGAAATAGTGGGCACGCCGACCGCGAGTGCGGCTGCCGAGAGTAGAAAACGTGACGATTTGGACATGGTTGTTCCCCGTATTAGGCCCGCGAGAGGCTTCTGGGGGCATTATCCCTCAAACCCGGCTCGCCTGACAAAGCCTGAGCCATCTCCACCGCTATAATGCATTTGACATAGTTATATCTGAGGCGCCGCGCGGCCGGTAAATGGCACGCAATCGCTGTCCGCTGCCACTGGAGG
Organism: Candidatus Rariloculaceae bacterium; assembly: GCA_045561025.1. Classification (GTDB taxonomy): domain Bacteria; phylum Pseudomonadota; class Gammaproteobacteria; order Steroidobacterales; family Rariloculaceae; genus SMWC01. Next base: position 16,940 of record JBJKYM010000006.1, on the reverse strand, counting down.
CACCCATGCGACGAATTCTGACCGGTTCATTCTTTCTGATGATCCCTTTTATAGGCCCGCTTGCTCAGGAGAGTGACGCAACGAGACGATTGCTTGAACGCAACGAGATGTTCGCGCCACAAATTATCGAGGTAGCCGAGAACGTCTACACCGCGATTGGTTACCAGGTGTCGGCGAACACGATGATCGTCGGCGATGACGGTGTCATCATTGTCGATCCCGGTCAGCAGGTTGCAGGCGCCGAACGTGTCCGAGCTGAGTTCGAGAAGATCACCGACAAGCCTGTTCGGGCGATCATCTATACCCACGGTCATGGAGATCATACAAACGGTTCACCGGCATTCGCCGATCCGGATTCGAATATCCAGGTCTGGGCTCGATCCAACTTCAACTCGGAGAACGCGAGAACTGCGGCAGCGGGTCTACAGGGTGGTGCTCGACCCTCAAATACGCAGGGATTCGACCTGTTACCCGAGCAGAAAATCGGTATCGGCGTAGCGATTCCTCCCGAGCGGCCCATAGGATTGATGGCAGACGGCGTCGCTGCAGCGCAGGTCGTGCGTTCACAGCCGCTGCAACCAACGCATCAGTTCTCAGAGGAAAGAGTAAGCCTCGAGATTGCCGGAATTTCGTTGGAGCTTGTCGCGGCACCCGGGGAAACCGCAGATCAGCTCTATGTCTGGTTGCCGGAGCAACGTGTGGTATTCGCCGGCGATAACTTCTATCAATCCTGGCCGAATGTCTATCCGTTGCGCGGCACGGCGAGACGTTCGATTCGGGACTGGATTGCCAGTATTGAAAAAATGCGGGCAGAGGAACCGCTTCATCTCGTTGGCGGGCACACAACGCCGATGCTGGGAAATGCCACGGAGGTGTTAACCAACTATCGAGATGCAATGAGCTGGGTGCACGACCGTGCGATCGAGGGTGCGAAGCAATACATGACGCCGGACGAGCTCGTGGAGTATGCGGCGCTGCCCGAGCATCTGGCCGATTTGGATTACCTTGCCGAATACTACGGTAGCGTCTGGGGCACGATTCGCGATATCTATGCGCAGGATCTTGGCTGGTTCGACGGCGATCCGCTGAGTCTTCATCGCGAAAGTCCAGTCAGGCAGTCTGAACGAATGGCCGATCTGGCCGGCGGCGTGGATGTACTAATGACGAAGGCCCAGGAAGCACTTGCAGCCGACGATCCGCTGGGCGCAGCGCAGCTCGCCCAGCATGTCATTCGCCTTCGACCTGAGGACCCCGAACCCAAGCTTCTGATGGCTGACGCACTAGCGATTCTCGGAGAACGAACATTCAATGCGCCGGCCCGCAACTATACGATCTCATCGTCTAACCGCCTCCGCGAGGAAGTCGCGGCCGCGGAGTCGCACTGATGAGCCTGGGGTCATCAGGATCGCGATGAAGCTTTGGTTACCGACGTCCCGTAGTCTGGCCGCCATCGTCGCGGCGATTCTTCTGGGTGGTTGCACGACAGCGCCGCCGGGAGCGCTCGTGATAGAGGAACAGGGGAACCGCCCCTTCGGCGGCGTTATGATCGGTGACGCCGAGAGCAGAGCCTTTGCCTGCGATCACGGTTACGTCGACTGGCAGATACCTCCCAGTGCGCGTGAGTTTCCAATGTTGTTTGTGCACGCGAGTAGCAAGCGGACCTGGGATGCGGCGTTCGACGGTCGGCGTGAAGGCTTCATCCCGATTTTTCTGCGTCGCGGCTACGCAGCCTACAGTACAGACCTGCCGAGAACCGGTCAGGCCGGCCAGGCCTGCGCCGAAGTAAATTACGATCCCGACAACGAGTGGTCTATTCAAACATCATTCACGAGCTGGCGTTACGGCCTCTGGCTGCCGGGCCAGGCAGAGCCGACCTTCTATCCCGGCGTTCGTTTTCCGACCGACGACCCGGTCGCACTCGACGAGTTCTGCAGAATTCAGACGCCGGAATTCAACGACCAGGAGAATGAGGACATCGAAACCGACGCGCTGGCTCTGCTTATGGATGAGATCGGTCCGTCGATCATGCTTACGCATTCTTCAACCGGCATTCGCGGTTGGATCGCTGCGCTCAAGAGCGACAATCTTGCTGCAATAATAAGTTATGAACCCGGAGACTTTATCTATCCCGAGGGGGAATTGCCGCCGCCGCTGGCGGGTGGTGGAGAGCAGGCAGCCGGTCGCGAGGTTCCGCTGGCAGAGTTCCTCAAGCTGACGCGATTCCCGATGCAGATTATCTGGGGCGACTATGTCCCGGAGGAGATGGATCCGACGCATGTCGGCCCGCTGGCAACGCTGGATTTTCGCCGCCGAAACCTGCTGAAGGCTCAGCTGATGGTCGATGCCATCAATCGCCACGGAGGCGATGCCGAGAATCTCGTCCTGCCGGATATCGGTATCGAGGGAAACGCCCATTTTCCGATGCTCGAGACCAATAATGTCTAGATTGCGGACCTGCTGTCCGACTATCTGGCGGAAAAGGGGCTGGATCGCCGCTAGCGCCGGGAGCAGGGTAGAATAGAGACCGGCTACGAGGGGACGTCGATGATTAGAACTATAAGAGCGTACGTAGTAGTGATGGTGGCCGCGCTGCTTACGGTCAGCGTGGTATCGAGCGCGGAGCGTGGCACCACCGATGGCGAGTGGCGGACCTATGGCGGTGATCTTTCGAGCACGAAGTTCGCGCCCCTGGACCAGATCAATGCCGGGAACTTTGACGATCTTGAGATCGCGTGGCGCTTCAATACGGCCTCTTTAGGACCCACGGTCGAGACCAATTTTCAGTCCACGCCGCTGATGGTGGATGGCGTTGTGTATACGACCGCTGGCTCGCGCCGAACGATTGTGGCGCTCGACGCGGTTTCCGGGGAACTCCTGTGGATACATCGCCAGGACGAGGGCGAACGCGGTGCCGCGGCGCCGAGAAGGTTGTCCGGGCGCGGCCTTTCCTATTGGAGCGACGGTGACGAGAAGCGCATCGTCTACGTCACACCGGGCTATCGAATGCTGGCGCTCGATGCTGCGACCGGCATTCCGGTAGAGAGTTTCGGCAACAAAGGCGTAGTCGATCTGAAACTCGAGGCCGACCAGGAGATGGACCTCATTACCGGCGAAATGGGGCTGCATGCAACACCCCTGGTCGCGGGCGATGTCATCGTAGTTGGAGCGGCTCACCTGACGGGCTCCCATCCGGTCAGTCGAAGAAACGAGAAAGGTTTTATTCGCGGTTACGACGCGCGAACGGGCGAACGACTCTGGATCTTCCACACGATTCCGATGCCGGATGAGTTCGGTTATGACACCTGGGCGGAAGGATCGGCGTATTATACAGGGAATACCGGCGTCTGGTCGGAGATGAGCGCGGATCTGGAACTCGGGCTCGCCTATCTGCCGGTTGAACAGCCGACAGGCGACTACTATGGCGGCCATCGGCATGGCGACGGCCTGTTCGGCGAAAGCATCGTTGCCGTCGACCTGCACACCGGAGAGTACCGCTGGCACTTTCAGCTCGTTCATCACGGAATCTGGGACTTCGACATTCCAAGCGCGCCGATTCTCGCGGATATCGTAGTCGATGGGCGGGAGATTCCGGCTCTGATCCAGCCGACGAAGCAGAGCTGGCTCTATGTGTTCGATCGCGCCACCGGCGAACCCGTTTGGCCGATCGAAGAGCGCCCCGTTGAACAATCGGATGTGCCATTCGAGGTCGCAAGCCCGACACAGCCATTCGTCACCTGGCCGCCACCCTTCGATCGGCAGGGCGTGTCGTACGATGATCTCATCGATTTCACACCGGAACTCAGAGCCGAAGCTATTGAAGTCGCTTCGCGCTACAAGATTGGACCGTTGTTCACGCCGCCGGTCGTCAGTCGCTGGCCGGCACCGCTAGGAACGCTCATGCTACCCTCAACGGTCGGTGGGTCGAACTGGCCTGGCGGTGCATACGACCCGGACAGCGGGTTGTTTTACATTCAATCATCAACGGCCGTCACGCCGCTGGGTCTGGTAGCGCCCCAGCCTGGTCAATCCGATATGGGGTATATCCGCGGAACGGCTAACGATCCCGCCACTGGCGAGCCGCCGGCCGATGGTCGTGCGGTCCCGACGGTTCAGGGATTGCCCCTGATCAAGCCGCCCTATGGGCGGATAACGGCGTTCGATATGAATACCGGCAACATCGCCTGGCAGGTTGCACACGGTAGTACACCGGATGAGGTTCGCAATCATCCGTTGCTCCAGGATATCGAGATTCCGCGAACGGGCCGCCCGGGTCGCGGCGGTGTGCTGGCGACGTCGACGCTTCTGATCGCCGGGGAGTCGGGTTTCGTCACGACGCCCCATGGTCGCGGCGCCATGATGCGTGCCTACGACAAGGCGTCGGGAGATGAACTCAGTGCGGTTTACATGCCGGCTCCGCAGACTGGTGCACCCATGACCTATATGTCGAATGGCAGGCAGTTTATCGTCGTTGCTGTTAGCGGCAGGGATTACGGCGCCGAGTTGCTGGCGTACGCGCTGCCGGAGAGAGAATAATCCAGAACTGTCTCGACCGGAGGGGGGCATGATCGCGGTATTGAGACGAGTGTGCGGATGCGTCTTCCTGTTGCCGCTCTTCGTCGTCTGCGCTTCCGCGCAGCAACCTGATAGTTTCCCCGGAAGCGATTATTCGACAAAGACTGGCGACATCGTCTACGCCGTCGACGGCGAGCATGAACTGCTGCTGGATCTCTATATGCCGAAGGGGGTCGCAGATCCACCGCTACTCGTATGGATTCACGGTGGCGCCTGGCAGCGCGGCTCGAAGAACGTCGTCGACACGATTCCACTCGTGGAAGCGGGCTACGCGCTCGCCAGCGTCGAGTTTCGAAAATCTACGGAAGAAATTTTCCCCGCGCAGATTCACGACATCAAAGCAGCCATTCGCTACCTTCGAGGCAACGCGAGCAACTACGGTTACGACGCAACCCGGATAGCGATTCATGGCAGATCCTCCGGCGGCCACCTGACGGCGCTGGTTGGTGTGACGAACGGCCATACCGCTCTAGAAGGTTCACTCGGCGATTTCCTCGACGAATCTTCGGACGTACAGGTCGTCGTGAGTTATTTCGGTGCTTCCAATCTGAACTCTATTCTGGCGCAGTCGACTGCTTATGGCGCACAGATGCGCGCGCCGGCACTGGAATTGCTTCTAGGCGGGCCGGTCGAGCAGCGCGAGGCGCTGGCAACGCTGGCGAGTCCGGTCTCACACGTCGATGCCAACGACCCTCCCTTGCTGTTACTGCATGGTGATCAGGATCCGCAGATGCCGATCAATCAGTCGCATGAGCTCCATGGAATGTACAAGCTCTACGGATTACCCGCGCATTTGGAAGTGATTCACGGAGCCGAGCATGGCGGTGAACAGTTCTTTGATGAGAAACGTACGGCAATTGTCACCGCCTTCCTTAATGATTACCTTCGCTGAAGATCACGAATACATTGCGGGAAACTGACATGAGAATAACTATAAGAATGGGACTAGTGTTTTCCCTGATAATCTCTTCGAGTGTCGTTTACGCTCAGGCTGACGGAGGTCAGCCGTGTATCTCTCCGGAAGAAATTACCGAAGAGCATGAGTCGGTTCGATGTATCTCGATCAGGGCTATTCGCGAGTTGACTGCAGTAGACGATCAGAACCTGGTATTCGAGTTACGAAATGGGGACTACTATCTCAATAAAATGAGTTCTCTGTGCGACAGTGCTAAGCGCACAAACCGTTTCTCATTTGATGCGCCGTCGGGTCGGCTATGCAACGCTGACATGATAAATGTCGTCAGATTGACAAGCGGCGCTGCGACGTCGACTGTCGGTTGCGGTCTTACGCGCTTTTATTCGATTAGCGAAGCCGAGGCCGCAATGCTCGGTGTCCGCGACGCAGATCCGAGCGGTCCGGGAGTGATCAAAGAGGAAGATCCGAACGCAGAAGCCGACGAATACGGCGAGTAATAGTGAGGTCTGATTGAGTTTTCTCGCCTATCTCGAGTCCTCGGCGTTCTCGCAATGGGTTCTGGTATCGATGCCCGGATTTCCGACGCTGATTGCATTGCACTCGGTCGGAATGGCGGTAGCCGTCGGTCTTACGCTGATGGTTACGTTGCGACTCAATCGACTCTTTATCCGTTTCGACGCCGTGCTCATACCACGATTTCTTGGGGTCGCAGTACTGGGATTCGTCCTTAATCTCTTTACCGGGCTGGCGTTGTTCGTTAGTCGTGGTACGGAATACATTGGCAGCGGCGTTTTTCTCCTCAAGATGTTACTGGTCGCCGTTAGCGCGACAATCCTTTTCTGGTTAAGGCAGCGTCTCGAACCTCAGGCGCTCGCGACCGAGAACTTCGTAGCTAACCCGATTGAGAGGCAGCTCGCCGTCCTGGCTACAGTGACGTGGTTCGGCGCGGTGGTAACCGGGCGGTTGATCGCCTACTTATCGGAACTCTACTAGTGGATTTAACGATCTTCGCCTGGATAGCGAATACGCCGCTCGCCGCATGGGTGGTCTCATCCACGTACATATGGCCGACATTGGAATGTATTCACTTTGTCAGTCTCTGTGTTCTCTTCGGTAGTCTCCTGGTCATCGATCTTCGCCTGATCGGGTTCTACCGCGATCGCTGTGCCGCTTTGGTGCAGTCCCTGATTCGACTGTCACTCCTGGCGTTCTCGGTGAACTTTCTTACCGGGGTGCTTTTCTTCGCCGGGAATACGCCGAAATATACGAACAATCTGGCATTCGATATCAAGCTGACGTTGATAGCGATCGCCGGCCTGAATGCGGTCTTCTACAAGCTGCGCCTTAGCCGGCTGGTAGATACGAATGAGGTCACGCCACTCTCGATTGGCGTAGGCTTTTTGTCTCTGTTGCTATGGGCAGGAGTGATAGTCTGCGGTCGAATGATTACGTTCTATGCGGCATAGTCCTGCAGGTTCCTACAGATGCAGATGAACTGTTCATTGCGAATTTCAGCTGAATCGTCGAGGGTATTTTGAGCAAATGAAGAAATGACTGTTATTGCTCGCATCTCATCTAGCGGTCGGCGCCGCCGAATTTGCCATCGGAATCTATGTGCTGCCTATCCTGATCGCGCCGACCCCGCCCGGCGAGTCCGAGATTCTTAAGCTGGCGGAGGAGGCCGTGTATTGAGGGGGGGGGGTCAGGCGTGATCTGCAGGATAGCGATGCGCTGCACTGGGGTGATGGAACGGTCTACGTCGGGCCGGCGGCGATCTCACTAGGGGCGCGGTCGCGCCAGGGCCCGACTACAAACTTTATCTGTCACCGTAATTCGTCCAGACAGAGGCGGACTTTGAGCGGTTGAAGCCGTCCATGGTGCGAGTCGGGAATGTAGCAACATTCGAGAACTTCGTCGTTCCGCTGCCCCAGTCCGTCAGCCCCGGGGCATTCACGACAGTCATTGTCTGGTGCGAGTCTTTCGGCCAGTTTATTACAGCCGCCGAATACCGCTAGAACTCGACCTCTTCTTTCGCCATGGGTTCGCCGGAGTCTGTCATGGTCGGTACGGTCCTGGCATCCACGAACTCTCATGGTCTATCATGACCAGGCCAACCGTATTCGTACTGCTCTGGTGAAAGACGAGATTTCCGTCATGCGTGGCGCGCATGTTGCGAATAATTCCGACACCGGACGGTATGGCCCAGCTTTGGAACTCCTCGGTGGCCGGGTCGAACCGCAGCAGCACGTCGGGCCTCATCTCCGACTCATTGAGCCAGACGATATCGTTCACGACTTCTATCGCATACGGATGCGACCGGTGTCCGTTCGGTGTCAGCCACTCCTTGATTTCGCCTGTATCAGGGTTCAGACGACCCAAATAACCGCGTCCGGAATCGACATACCAGATCGTGTCGTTGCTATCGATCGCAAGCCGGCGAACATAGTGGTTGCCGTGATGTGATGCCGGGTCTGGATTTGGCGTGTCGAATTCCTGAATTTCCCAGGAGTCCGGATCGACGCGGGCGATCTTCGGTGCACCGCGGTACGCGACCCAGATCATGCCGTCAGAGTCCTCCCTGATTCCGTAGGGGCGGGCCCTCTCTGTCGGCGTATCGACCAGGCGGATATCGCCGGTATCAGGAACCAGCCGACCGATCATGTGGCTGTTCTGAACCGTAAACCAGAGATCTCCGCTGCGCGTCATGACAGGTGTGTGCGGATCGCGGGCGTTGGGGTCCGGCATGGGATAGACCGTAATCTCACCCGTGTCGGGGTCGAGCTTACCAACCGTGCCGTTGTGATTGCCCGTGTACCAGATATTGCCTTCGACATCGTCGATGATGCTGTGTGGTATCGCCTGTGGGTCCAGTTTCCACTCGGTCATTTCGCCGGTATTCGGGTCGAGCCGCCCAATCAGGCTGCCGTACATTCCCGCCCACCAGATCATGCCGTCCGGAGTCATTAAAGGATCACGCGGGCGCTGACCTAGCGTGGGAACCGCCCACTCAAGGAATGTTACTTTCGCGTCGCCGGGTACAAGTGTCGGCCGACGGTCGTAACGTTCCGGAAAGTTGGCAGCGAGATACTGCGTAATATCTGAATTCAGCGGCTCGGGAAGATTGATCATCCGGCTGGTCAGGTCCGACCAACCCTGATGCGTGAATCCGGTCGAGCTATAGATAATGTCGGTCTCATGGCAGGCGACGCAGGCAGCTTCGACCAGTGCTTTCCCCGACCCTTCGGGCAGGTCGCTGAGAGGACCTTGAGCAAATGCGGTTAAACCGTACGTGAACGAGAATACAACGGCCGGATATCGCAACAGCTGTGACATGAATTACTCCCTTTCTTCGGACCGCGTTGCGCGGCCGGAGTGGTTCTTGTAGCTAATTTTAACCCCTATCGCGTGCCGGAACCTAGACGAATCGGGCTATTAATCAGCGTGTGAACGGGAATTAACGTTGTGCGTTTTCTCTCGCAAGCTGATGACGACCGCAGAATCGGTTACTTTACTGTGGCCGAGCGCATCAGGCGCTTTGGACTAATGAGAAAATAACCTGAGCGCGCCATGACAGGTGCCGGATTACCGGAGAAGTTGAGTGCTGGAGAAACGCGAGTTCTATATCGATGGTGAGTGGGTGCCGCCTGCGGAAGCCAATGATTTCGATGTTATCGACCCGACCACCGAACAGGTCTGCGGAGTTATCTCTCTGGGCTCTGGTGCCGAAGTGGACTCTGCGGTTGCGGCTGCCAGGTCGGCGTTCGACGACTGGTCCGTATCGCGCAAGGAGGACCGAATCGCCCTGCTTGAGCGAATTCTCGAATGCTACGTCGAGAGAAGCGAGGACGTCGCTCAGGCGATCAGTATCGAGATGGGCGCGCCGATCGACATGGCGAGAACGCAGCAGCATGGTGCCGGCGCATCGCATATCAAGGGATTCATTCGCACGCTGAGAGATTTCGAATTCGACCGTATGCTCGGCCCTCACGCGCCCAATGACCGCATCCTCTACGAAGCAGTTGGCGTCTGCGGCCTCATTACACCGTGGAACTGGCCGATGAACCAGATCACGCTCAAAGTGATCCCGGCGCTGGCCGCTGGTTGCACGTCAGTGCTGAAGCCGTCCGAGATCGCGCCGTTATCCGCCGGCGTATTCGCCGAGATCATGCATGAGGCGGGGACGCCACCCGGCGTATTCAACATGGTGCACGGCGATGGCGCCGGTGTCGGCTCCCATCTTAGTGGTCATCCCGATATCGATATGATTTCGTTTACCGGATCGAGTCGCGCCGGTGCCGAGGTCTCAAGGAATGCAGCGTCCACTCACAAGCGCGTCCACCTGGAGCTTGGCGGCAAGGGCGCGAATATTATTTTCAGCGATGCGAACGAGAAGGCGGCGAAGCGCGGCGTGCTGCAGTGCTTCAATAATACCGGGCAGTCCTGTAATGCGCCGACGCGCATGCTGGCTCAGCGAGAGATCTACGAGGACTGCGTTACCGCGGCGGCAGCCGTCGCAAACGGCTACCAAGTCGGGCCGGCGTCTGAGGAGGGCCGGCACGGCGGCCCGGTCGTCAGTAAAATTCAGTTCGACAAGATCCAGAACTGCATTCAACAGGGACTGGACGACGGCGCCCGGCTCGTCGCGGGCGGTCTGGGATTGCCGGAGGAAGTAGACTCCGGTTACTTCGTACGTCCAACTGTCTTTGCCGATGTCTCGAACGACATGAAGATCGCTCGAGAAGAAATCTTCGGGCCGGTACTTTCGATAATTCCATTCGATACGGAAGAGGAGGCGGTTCGGATAGCCAACGATACGCCCTACGGCCTGACGAACTACGTCCACAGTGAAGATGGTGAGCGACGAAACCGCGTAGCGCGCCGGCTTCGATCGGGTATGGTCGAGATGAATGGTCAGTCGCGCGGTGCCGGCAGCCCCTTTGGTGGCATGAAGGCATCTGGTAACGGTCGCGAGGGTGGCGTGTGGGGACTCGAAGAATTTCTGGAGGTTAAGTCTGTCAGTGGCTGGGCCGACTGATCAGCACTAACGCGTCCAGGACCCGTTACCGGGCCCTGGACGGCTGCCAGTGCAGATTGAAGTGAGTCCGGCTACGCGGTGAGGTGCGTTCGCCAGAAGCCGATCGTGCGGTTCCATGCCAGATTGGCGCCTGCTTCGTTGTACCGCGGCGTCGAGTTGTTGTGGAAACCGTGTAGCGTGCCTTCGTACATCTCCATCTCATGCTCGACGTTGTTCGCCACTAGGGCCGCCTCATAGTCCGGCCACATCGAGTTAATTCGAGCATCGGTACCTGCGTAGATGATCAACATCGCAGCCTCGATATTGGAAACGTCCTCGCTCGCAGCGGCTGCGCCATAAAACGGTACGCCGGCGTTCAGATCGCTGCCGAGCGCGACCGCGAGACGATTGGTCATTCCACCGCCCCAGCAGAAGCCCGTCGCGCCAAGTGCACCGTTGAAGTCACTGTGCTGCCTGAGCCAGCGCGCGCTATTGATCATGTCCTGATCCAGTTCCTCAGGAACCAGCTCGCGTTGCATTGCGCGGCCATCGTCGTCGTTGCCCGGGTAGCCGCCGACCGGAGAGAGCCCGTCCGGAGCCAGGGCCAGGAATCCGGCCACTGCAGCGCGTCGCGCAACGTCCTCGATATGCGGGTTAAGCCCACGATTTTCGTGGAAGATAATGACGCCGGGAAACGGACCGTCACCTGCCGGGCGGGCAAGATAGCCGCGCATTCTGCCGGAAGTGCCACCCGGAGAGTCATAGTCGACGTAGGTTCCAACCATCCGGGAATCGGTGAACGAGATCGTCTGGGCCTCGGCGTAACGAGGCAACAAGGCCTGCGCCATCCACAGTGCTGATACACCGCCGATGGTCATTGCCGCTGCACGGCTCAAGAACTCACGACGGTCCATGCGACCGTGGCAATACTCGTCGTAAAGATCGAAGACGCGTTGGTCGATTTCTTTTTTATTATCTGTCATTGAATGTGCTCCTGATTTCCCCCTGGAAGTGAGCGTAAATATAGGCTTTTGCTGATCGAGCGACAACGTTTTATCGGCCGTTTACCGTGCGAGAACCACGCCGTCTCTAGTTCTGCATCCCGAACCAGGGGCGCAGCCGAATAGTGAGGCTGCTGCCGATAAACGCAGCGATAAGCCATAGCCAGCCGTGGAGACTCGATGAGGAGACGCCGCTGAAAAACGCGCCGATGTTGCAGCCGTAAGCAATGCGAGCGCCATAGCCGAGCAGTAATCCGCCGGCGATGGCCGCAACAAGGGATCGAGCGGGGATGCGCCATGATGGCGCGAATCGTCCGGCCAACCCTGCCGCCGTGAGCGCACCGAGGATGATGCCGAAATCCATGACCGAGGTAATGTCGTGGAACACGCTGGATTCAAGCGTGAGCGCCGCAGCTTCCGATTGCCAGTAGGGCCAGGCTGCGACGTCTACACCCAACGCCGCTGCAGCTTTCGAGCCCCAGAGCGCGAATCCCGAAGTCACCCCCCACGGTCGCCCGGCGAGGACGAGTGTCGCTATGTTGACGGCAGCGAGTCCGAGTGCTCCCGCCACGAGGGGCCATGGCCCACGGATCCAGTTCTGCGGTGTTGCGGTACCGGTGATGCTCGCGACGGCGCCGTGACGCCGCTTCTCTACAGCGACGGCGGCCACCCAAAGCGCGGCCAGAAAGGCGAATGTAATAGCGAGAGCGCCCGGCGTTCCGAACTGCGTCTGCAGGGAGACAGGGGCGAGTCCTCCGGCCTGCTGCCAGGCCGGCGCATGAAATGCGCCCAGCGCGGAACCGACGATGAACGCGGTCAGCGTCACGATCATGCGCGCGTTACCCCCGCCCACGGTGAATAACGTTCCCGATGCGCAGCCGCCGCCCAGTTGCATGCCAATACCGAAGAGAAAGGCGCCTGCGACAACAGAGAGACCCAGCGGTCTGATATTGCCGCGAAGGTCAAGACCGAATAGCTGCCCGTCGGCGATCAGCGGCAGAAAAAACAGGGCCGTAACGGCAAGCATGATGAGCTGCGCCCGCAGCCCCGCGCCATCGCCGTTGTGAACAATATTTCTCCACGCGGAGGTGAATCCGAACGCGGCGTGATAGAGAACCAGGCCGGCCCCGAAACCAACGACGAAGAGCGCCCCCTGTCGCCATCCATAGGTCTGCGAGAGATACGCTATCAGCGCCAGACTGACTGAAACGCCGATGACGATCGGCAGACGATTCATTGGAGATGGATCCAACGTTCCCGTGATAGCGCTATCGAGCGTCGAAGTGTTCATAACTGAAAGGACTGCTTCGTGCTGGGGCCGGTAGCGATGAGGAACTCCAGATCGGCAAAGAGGCTAACCGTAGTTTAACGAACGGTATGCGCTCTGTCTGCGGATATCGTCGAGGCCTCGAACTGGTTGGCGGCGGTTGCTTGAAACGGGCAAAATACGCGGGACGAGAGGGCCAGGACCGCGGAAGTATTTCAGATGGCGAACGCCGCATGGAAGAAGCTCGAGCGTAGCAACGGCTACCAAAAAACCAAGCTGTTCCTCCGACGTATCACGGGGCAGGAGTTGTGGTTGCGACCCGATATCCGAGTTCACAGCGCCGAAGAGAGCGACTGGTCAATCAGCCCGGAAGCGATTCCGGCGCACGGTATCGTCTACTCCATCGGAATCGGAGGCAGCATCGATTTCGATCTCGACCTGATCGAGCTATACGGCCTCGAGATCCATGCCTTCGACCCAACGCCTGCGACCGTGAAATGGCTGGAGGCGAGCAGGCCGCGGCAGGCGTTCCATTTCTACCCCTGGGCTGTGACCGGCAGCGACGGCTCCATAACGCTTTACCCGCGTGCCAGACGTGACGGGTCTGCCTCCGACGTCATGTACACCATGGTTCCCGAGGCTGGTACTCGCGAAAATGGGGTTGAGGTGCCGGCATACAGCGTGCCGACGCTGATGGAGAAGCTCGGGCATGATCGAATCGATCTCCTGAAGATCGATATCGAGGGGGCTGAATACGAAGTTCTCGATACGCTTATCTCGTCTTCGGTACGCCCGGCGCAACTTTTAGTGGAGTTTCACCATCGATTCTCGTCTATCGACAAATCAATGACTGCTGACACGGTCGCGAGGTTGCGCGCGGTCGGATATCGAATATTCGCTGTAGCCGCGACCGGTAGAGAGGTTTCTTTCCTGTACAGCCCGGACGCTTAGCGTATGGGGTCGTGCGTAGCGCGGTGGGCACAAGTGGCGCAGAACTATCATTTTCTGGCAATATTCCAAGAAGTACAGTTCTCTCAGGGCACCGTTATGGACATTTTTCGACTGTTTACGATGATCTCGATTCTGTTGTTCAGTGGGTCCGCGCTGGCTCAGCGATGGGTCCCGTTCTCGAGCCCGGAAGACGGGTTTCGGATGATGGCGCCCGGCGAGTTCGAGGTCGACGATATCGATTTCGAGTCGGAATACGGAATTATCGTTCCAGCCCGGATATTCCGGCACGAGAACGATATCGGTACATTTACGATGTCCGTCATCGACTACAGGGACGCTCAGCGACTCCATAATGAGAAGATCGAGGAACTCGACGGCGTGTATCTCAGTATTTACGGCGAAGTCGATGTTCGCGGTTCCATTGCATTCGCGGCGAAGAAGATTCGTGACCGCGCGGAGTCGATAGAATACGACGCTTACCATTACATCAGCCGTGTCGACGGACACCAGCTGCAGACTACGAATCCCGATCGGTCCCGAACGTTCGGGGCCATTTATCTTCGCAATAGCCGTCTCTACGTCAGTGAGGCGACGGTAGTGGAGGGTGCGACACCGCCCGGAATGTTTCAGCAGTCGCTGGAATTTATCGATGAAAACGGAGAGCAGGTTAGTTACGGATCTTTCAGAGAGGTCTATAAGGTTCAAGGCCTCTCCTCCGACGAACAACGTTTCTAGAATTGAGGAGCCGAAAGATGCAATTTAAATCATTGGTCCTGGCATTAGTTGTAGCTCAAACTCTGGCGCTTACCGCCTGGGCTCATCACTCGCATGGCGCGTATGCGATGACTAGCTACACGGAAGTGGAAGGGACGGTTACGGACGTCTACTGGATCAACCCCCACGCCTGGGTTTATATGGACGTGGTTACCGAGAATGGCGAGACTGAGAACTGGGCGCTCGAGGCGGCCGGTGCCACCACTCTGGTTCGCGCGGGCATCGACCCGGACGGCCTGCAGGCCGGCGACGAGATACACGTCAAATGTCACCCTCTAAGGGATGGATCCAACGGCTGTTTGCTGGGATTTGTGACGACGTCGGACGGTGCAACTGTCGAGTGGGACTAGCCTGATTCTTTAGCGGAGTCCCCGACCAGATGCGGCGATCGGATAACCGCCATCTTGTCTATTCTCATGTCGTCCATCGTATAGGGGATGCCTCCAACGCCAAGGCCTGATTGTCTGAGACCCGCGAACCGCATTCCATCGGTTCGAAATGCACTGTGGTCGTTGATCATTACGGCCGACGCGTCCAGCTCGCGATAGAACTTCAGCGCTGTTTCTATACTCTCGGTATAGACGGCTGCCTGAAACGCAAGCGGTAGCGAATTTGCCTGCGTTACTACCTCCGCTTCGTCATCGAACGGATACACGCATACAACGGGCCCGAAGATTTCCTGTGTGCTGACCCTGGCTTCAGTCGGAGGTGATTTCAGAACCGTGCAGGGATAGAGGCTTGCCGTTAACGGAGAGCCGCCGGTTGTCCGAATGGCATCGCCATCAATGGCTTCCTGCACTCAGCTATCGACGCGCTGTACTTCACGATGCCGGATTAGCGGGCCAACCGCTGTCGCCTCCAGGCGCGGATCTCCGATAGTCAGACCTCTCGCCGTCTCGGTAAGTCGTTCGGTGAACTCGTCGAATACATTCCTGTGAGCGAAGACGCGCTGCACGGAAACGCAGACCTGGCCGGCATGGTAGTAAACGCCTTTCGCGATCGAGGAGACGGCGAAACTCAGCGCCGCATCTTCCGCGACGACGACTGGGGCAGCGCCGCCGTGCTCAAGAGCGCAGCGCGTACCCGGGGCGAGCTTCGATCTCAGCGCCCATCCAACCCGGGCGCTGCCGATGAAGCTGAAAAAGCCGACCCGGTCATCTGTCACCAGCGACTCTGCGGCTTCGATGCTGTCGGTGACAGCAGCCTGACACCATGTTGCAGGCCGGAACATCTCTACCACGTTCATGATCTGGTGAGATTCCTTGTGAAGCCGGGTTGTCGATCCCTGCCCGGTTAGAACGAGCATCGGAGCGCGATCCATATTCGAATCGGCGACGCCGGTTATCAGGTTCGTAGCGCCCGGGCCCAGCGTTCCAAGGCAGCCGGCGGCCTGGCCCGTGAGTCGAGCGTAGCTCTCTGCCATGAACGCAGCACCTTGTTCGTGGCGCGTGAGAATAAAACGGATCGACTTCGAGTTCTCGAGAGACAGTATGAAGTCGGCATTCTCTTCCCCGGGTAAGCCGAATATGTACTCGATTCCTTCCGCTTCTAGGCAGCGTACTAACAGGTCGGAAGCTTTCACGATATCTCCGCAGGATGACGTATGGTGATGCCCGTAGTCTGGGTGAAGAATAAGACCGACCCGCGGCGGAATTTATGACAGTAAAGCCGGAATTTTTCTCTTGAATGCCTTTTTCTAGACGCGGAAATGGGAAATCTGAATCTCTTCTCCGTAATCGGCATAGTTGCCGGCAGCTCTTCTCGCTCTGAACTCGCCCCAGTTTATTGGTGAGTATATCGGCGGATTGCTCCGGCCAGATACCCCGGGAAGCGGCGCATAGGTTGCGTCGTAGCTGGGATTATAAAAGTACGCTGCGCTGTAGCGTTCAAATTCACTGTTCACGAGAGCACGATGCAACGCTGCCTTGTAGCGATCGTTCGACCACACCTGGACAATGTCGCCAATATTGATGACGAGTCCCTCAGGGTTGGGCTTTACCAGAAACCACTTTCCGTTGCGTTCAACCTGAAGACCGGCGACGTTGTTTTGCATCAGGATCGTTAACGCGCCGGCGTCGGAGTGATGGTTAACGCCGAGGTGCCCGTTGTCAGGTCGCGTTGGTGCTTCTTCTACGGCGGGATCTTCGTAGACGGGATAGTAATTCAGGCTTAGATAGCTGGTGTGTTCGGGTTCGAACGCCGCGAGCAACTCGTTCGCTTCGGTGTTCATCAATTCCGCAATGGCGGACAGAAGGTGTCGGGCGATGCCCTCGCATGCTGCGGAGTAGCTCTCTAGGGTCGACCGGAATCCTGCCGGCGAATTGGGCCATTGCGGAGTCGCTCCCGCAAGCGGGCCGTTTACTTCTAAGGGTCCGACGTCGAAGATTTCCTTCCAGTCGCGAACGTTCTTCGTCAGTTCCTTGTCGTAGTACCCCCACGCATTCT
>JBJKYM010000005.1:0-41816 GCA_045561025.1 Candidatus Rariloculaceae bacterium | reverse complement strand
TCAGTCTCAAGCTCTTTGAGTCGCTTGGCCTGATCCACCTTCATGCCGCCATAGACTTTACGCCAGCGATAGTAGGTCTGATCGGCAACACCGAACTGCTTACAGACTTGCGTGACGTTCTTTCCTTGGCTCAGCAGGACGTCAGCCTCACGAAGCTTGTGAATAATCTCCTCGGTGTTGTATCGTTTCTTTGGCATGGTTCAGATCTCCTTATGTGGCTTTTTACCACTTTAGATCTGGACCAGAAATACGGGGCTAGCTCAGCGGGTCTCTCCCGATGTACACGTCGCTCGAGTGCTTAATGACAACTCAGAGCCAAGTGTCGCCCAAAAAAACCGCGCGAAGCAATAGGGGTCCGACGCCGCGACTGTCACGTCGGGTCGGGACGAGACGAGGCAACAAATGATGCTCGCTGGCCGAAAGCATCCGTTGAAGTAATCCTTAACGTAGCGATTCCGAACGTCTCGTTTTCACCCGAAAGCGGGCGTTAGATCCGGCCGGCCGGGGTTCTTCGCATCCAGAACTTTCTCATTCGCCGTCCGCGTCCTTCAGGAAGTCCAGGAGGGCTTTCGCCCTTGCTGGGGGAAGGGATAATTGCGGAGCGGGGACGGTTGCTGACTAGAAACCGGTTTTTGAATCCGGCGCGTCTACCAATTCCGCCATCCCGGCTCTCTTATTTATCTGCTGCGTAGTCGCCATCGGGTGCAGAGCAGGCGCACTCCGTACGACTTCAATATCGACACCTACCCTCCCAATTCGCGCAAGTATACAGGCTCACTCCATGACTTAAGAAGAGTCAACCCTCGGGCGGAATCCTTCGTGTCTATCCGCTTTCCTACGGTCAGTTCGGAGATATCGTGATTGAAACGTAGCGATTTTCTGCTCTCTTTGCCGGCGGGGGCCAGCCCAGGCAACAAATCCCGATATTAGTCGCTCTCGGATGCAACCTTTTCACCGCAAGATGCATCTAATAAGTAAGACCATGACTAATTACATGCGAGAAGTGGACCCCGCGACCATTGCGGCAGCCCAGGCCGGCGATCCTGCTGCGCACGCGCGGCTCTACGATGTCTATTCCCCGATTGTCTATACGGCTGCCCGGCGGATGTTGGTTGTGCCGGCAATTGCGGAGGACGTTTTGCAGGAGACATTTGTAGAGGTGATTCGCAAAATCGGGACGTTTCGTGGCGATGCGAATATAGGCTTCTGGATCAGGCGCATCGCGGTGAACAAATGCCTCATGTATCTACGATCAAGCTGGAATTCCCGTCGCGTCGATACCGAACCCCCGGAGATTGCTGGCCCGGGTGGGAGTGAACTGGCTATGCAGCAGTTAGCGCTGGAGTCGGCACTGGAAAAGATTTCCCCGACCGCCAGAACAGTTGTCTGGCTGCATGACGTGGAAGGTTACACCCACAAAGAGATCGCCCAGCTAATGGGCAAGACGACGAGTTTTTCAAAATCACAATTGGCGCGAGCTCACGAACGACTCAGGGGTTACCTGGGAGATATGCGCGCCGAGGACGGAACGGAACTATGTACACCAGTACTGAAAACCTGCTGAAAGTTCGCGACGGCGAACTCATCGATGCGGATGTGCTCTCGCATATCGAGTCGGACGCCGAAGCGCAGGATGAGCTGCAGCGCCTGAGGCAGACACAGCAAGCGCTTAAGGATTTGCCGGAACTGGCGCCCCCCGAAGGAATCTGGGAGAACGTCATTGCCGCCGTCGACGCGGATTCGGCCACAGTGAGCGATCACGCCTGGCGGTGGCCGCTTCGTGGTGCGATTGCCGCCAGTGTCGCAGTGCTTGCATTGTTGCTTGTGTCGCGCGGACCGGAGATTCCGGCGACTCTGGAGATCGGACCATCGACAACGGTCGGCGAGACGGCGCCGACGAATCGAATTGCGGAAATCGTCGGTACACCGACCTACGCATCGTTGGTCGCCGAGTCCGCCCGCCTCGACCAGGCCCTGGGTAATCTCACTTATCAGCCGCAGGTCGTACGTGGCAGTACCGCCGGTGTGATCGCGAGCCTCGAGTATCAGATCGCCGTGGTCGACGATCGACTCATGTTGGCTAGTCGGCTCAACTTGAGTCCGCGACAAATCACGGCGCTCTGGCAGCAGCGCGTCGATCTGATGAACGCCCTGGTCTATACGCGTTACGCGCAGGCGCAACGCTTTGGGCGCTAGCCGCATCATAGATATACCGAACAGATTTATTGGAGACAGGACGATGAGAACCACAGCCTATCTGGCAAGTGTCCTTGTAGCGGCTGCGAGTCTTAGCGTGGCCGGTAACTCCTTCGCTCAGGAGAGCGAGGAACTGGCCGACGCTCATCACGAACTCGAGATAGCGCGCGAACGACTTGAGGCTGCCGCTCGTGAGGTTGCGAGGCTTTCCACACAGGCCAACGAGCCTTATGTCGGCGGCGTTATGCGCGACTTTCAGATGGCTCCCCGAAGGGCAATGCTGGGTATCAACATCGCCGACGAAGACGACGGCGTCATTGTCGCCGGTGTGAGCCCGGGCGGGCCTGCCGCGATCAGCGGAGTTCAGACAGGTGATGTCATAGTCGCGATCGATACCGCGGAGCTTACGGGTAGCGACGAGAGCTCTCCCAGCGAGGCGTTAATCGGCTATATGGCAAGCGTGACACCGGGAGAGACTGTCACGCTGAGTATCGTGCGTGACGGCGAAGAGCATGAAATTGACGTCGAGGCTAATGCGTTGGAGACACAGCATTTTGGCAGTTTGTTCGCCTCTCCCGCCATGCCGCTGCCGAGAGGTGACTTCACGATTATGGATCGACCCTCAACGATCGCTCTCTACAACCCGATGGGTCGCTGGGCCGATATGGAACTCGTTGAGTTGACTGAAGAACTCGGCGCCTATTTCGGTACGAACGAAGGAATTTTGGTAGTACGCGCGCCCTCCGATAATGGGTTAGAACTACAGGACGGCGACGTCATTCTTGAGATTGGCGAGCGAGTGCCAATGAGTACTCAGCACGCCATGCGAATTCTTGGGAGCTTCGAGCCTGGGGAAACACTGGAGCTGACGATCATGCGGAGTCAGCGAAGGGAGACACTGGAACTGGAGCTTCCGAGCCGTGGTCGGAGTGGTTAACGAGTAACGCCCGTAGTTCCCCCCTACGGACACTTCAGCCGGCCCTTGTGGCCGGCTTTTTTTTAAGTCTCGTACGTGTGTCGCGATAGAATCATCGCCCTATGAACCGCAGCGACTTCAACTACGAACTCCCGACAGAGCTTATCGCGCAGAAACCGCTGCCTGAACGCGGCGCAAGTCGCTTACTGGTCCTTGACGGCAACAACGGCGAGCGTCAGGACCGAACTTTCTCGGCGCTTCCGGATTTGCTGCGTAATGATGATCTTCTCATTCTAAATAACACACGCGTAATTCCGGCGCGTCTTGTCGGTCGAAAGGAGACAGGCGGCAAGGTTGAAGTTCTGATCGAGCGGCTGACGGGAGCGTCATCGGCGCTGGCGAAAGTCAGGGCGAGCAAATCGCCGCAGGATGGCTCAGAGCTGCTGCTCCCCGGAGATGCCGTCGCGCGTATCGAGTCGCGTGTCGGCGAGTTCTTCGCGATTAGCCTGGATCGCGATCTCGAGCCCTATTTATCCGAGTTCGGTGAGGTGCCACTGCCTCCTTATATAAGCCGAGCGCCGACCCCCGCAGATACCGATCGTTACCAGACGGTGTTCGCGGAGAAGCCCGGTGCGGTCGCCGCACCGACGGCAGGCCTGCATTTCGATACCGGGCTCCTGCAGGATCTTCAGGGACAGGGCGTTGATCACGCGTTCATAACGCTACACGTTGGAGCCGGCACGTTCTCGCCGGTACGTACAACTCGCGTCGAAGATCATCGGCTGCATGGAGAGCGTCTTACCGTGACCCAGGATCTCTGCGACCGGATCGAGCGTACACGCGCTGCTGGTGGTCGGGTTATCGCCGTTGGCACGACAAGTGTACGAGCGCTGGAAAGCGCGGCAGCCGGTGGCGCGCTGACGCCGATCGATGCGGAGACCGATTTGTACATCTATCCCGGGTATCAGTTCCAGGTTGTCGACGCGCTCGTGACCAATTTCCATCTGCCCGAATCTTCGCTGCTCATGCTCGTGGCCGCACTTGCCGGTCGCGAAGCCGTACTCGCCGCGTACGCACACGCCGTAGCAAAGCGGTACCGTTTCTTCAGTTACGGTGATGCTATGTTCGTGACCCGAGCGAAGGATGGTCTCTGAATGCGCTTCGAGTTACTGAACAACGATGGAAGGGCCCGGCGCGGACGAATGTCGTTCCGCCGCGGCGAAATCGACACGCCCGCATTTATGCCAGTGGGGACGTATGGCAGCGTGAAGGCGATGACGCCGGAGGAGCTTCATGGTGTCGGTAGTCAGATCATCCTCGGCAACACGTTTCATCTCATGCTCAGGCCGGGTACCGATGTAGTTTCGGCCCATGGCGGTCTTCACGAATTTATGAACTGGGACGGACCGATACTGACCGACTCCGGCGGGTTCCAGGTATTCAGTCTCGAGTCGCTGCGCGAGATAAGCGAAGAGGGGGTTGAGTTTCGCTCGCCGATAAATGGCGATTTGGTGCAACTTACGCCCGAGCGTTCGATCGAGGTCCAGCATGCGCTCGATGCCGATATCGTAATGGTCTTCGACGAGTGCACGCCATACCCCGCTGAAGTCGACGTCGCACGACGCTCGATGGAACTCTCCTTGCGCTGGGCAGGAAGAAGCCGTGAAGCCTTCGACCGAATAAAGGAAGGAGGTGAATCTGACGCAGCGCTGTTCGGCATCGTCCAGGGTGGGATTTACGATGATCTGCGGCAGGCATCCCTGCATGGATTGCTTGAGATTAGCTTCGATGGCTACGCGCTGGGCGGGCTGGCGGTCGGCGAGACTGAGGAAGAGCGGCTCGCCGTGCTTGAAGGCATCGAGTCGGCTATGCCCGCCGACCGGCCGCGCTATCTGATGGGTGTTGGCACCCCGGATGACCTGGTAAAGGCTGTTGCGCTCGGTATGGATATGTTCGATTGCGTGATTCCAACCCGGCACGCCCGCAACGGCCAGCTCTTTACCAGTGTCGGCAGGATCAATCTCCGCAACAGCCGCTATCGCTATGACACCCGGCCTCTCGATCCGGAATGTGCCTGTAGCACCTGCGGGTCCTATAGCCGCGCCTATCTGAGTCATCTGCACCGCTGCAACGAAATTCTCGGGGCCAGGCTTGCGACCCTGCATAACCTCCACTATTACCAGACGCTGATGGCGGATATCCGCGAGGCGATAGCGGCAGGGCGCTTTCAGGAGTTAATGGCGGCCCGGCTGTCTGCGGCTGAGACCGGAGACAACGGAATTTTCGGGACGGAAAACGGCTAAAGCTATGCCATAATAGTCCGCTTTGCGGCGAGAACTACGCGTTAAGCGATTGAGATATGGACTTTTTTATCAGCACAGCCTGGGCCCAAGCGGGCGGGCAATCCGACCCGTTCATGAGCTTTCTGCCTCTGATCATCATATTTGCGCTGTTCTATTTTCTGCTGATTCGACCGCAGAATAAGCGCCAGAAAGAACATCGCGAGATGGTTGCGGCACTTGAGAAGGGCCAGGAGGTCGTTACCGGCGGCGGGTTGCTGGGCAAAGTCACTGAGGTTGGCGAGCTCTGGGTGACCGTTGAGGTTGCCGATGGAGTCGCGCTAAAAATTCAGAAAAGCACCATTACGGCGCTCATGCCGAAAGACACGATCAAGAGCGCCTAGACGGATAACGAGGCATGAACCGATACCCTCTCTGGAAAAATCTTCTGGTGGCTGTCGTAGTCATCTTCGGGATATTTCTCGCGATACCGAATCTGTTCGGGGACGATCCCGCGCTGCAGATCACTCGTGAAGATGGTAGCCCGATGTCGGAGCTGACCGTGTCGGCAATTCGTACCACGCTCGACGAGCAGGAGATTGGGTTCCTGTCTGCGGAGATGGACGGCGACGCCACGGTCGTTCGATTCCCCGACGTCAATCAACAGCTTCTTGCCAGTGAATCTCTGGATGAGGTGCTGCCAATTCACGTCGTCGCGTTGACGCTGGCGCCGAGAACACCACCGCTACTGAGGACGCTCGGACTGCAACCGATGAGCCTGGGGCTCGATCTTCGCGGCGGAGTGCATTTTCTGTATCAGGTTGATCTCGACACGGCACTGCAGCAGTTCCTTGAGAGTACCGAAGGCTCGTTACGCACCAGCCTGAGAGAGGCCGATATTCGCAATCGCATCAGTGTTGTCGGCGAAACGCTGGATATCCCGATTCTGGAACCGGAGAAGGTCGAGGAAGCCGGCGAGCTGATTCGCAGGCTGGATCCGCTGCTGATCGTCACGCCAGGGGCGCTCAACGGCGAACCGGGTTTTCGGGTTCAGCTATCCGATATTCAGATCACGGAGCGTCAGAACTTCGCGATCGAGCAGAATACGATCACGCTGCGCAATCGCGTGAATGAACTCGGTGTCGCCGAACCCGTCGTGCAGCGTCAGGGGCTGAATCGCATCGTCGTGCAGCTCCCCGGCGTTCAGGATCCGGCTCAGGCGGAACGAATTCTTGGTGCCACGGCGACGCTGGAGTTCAGGCTCGTCGATACGGAGAACGACGCGTTCGCAGCACAAGCAAGCGGCCGTCCTCCACTGAACTCTATACTCGCGTATCGAACGGATGGATCCCCGGTACTGCTACGGCGTGACTTGATCGTCTCCGGCGACCAGCTTACGGATGCCAGATTCATTTACTCACAAGGGCTCCCGGCGGTGAATGTGCGATTGAACGCCCAGGGCGCGAGCCGCATGCTCGAGACGACGCAGGCCAATCTCAATCGCCCCATGGGGATTCTCTTTATAGAAGATAAACCCGAAATCGTCATGCGTAACGGCGAAGAGGTCATTACAACGACCCGCGAAGAGACGGTCATCAATACGGCGACTATTCGCGGCGTATTCTCCAGTAGTTTTGAAATTACCGGCCTGACGCCGTTCGAAGGGCAGGATCTCGCGCTGTTGCTGCGCGCCGGTGCGTTGGCCACACCGATTATCAAGGTTGAAGAGCGGACCATCGGTCCGAGCCTGGGTCAGGACAACATCGAGAAAGGCCGCGCGGCGGTTCTGATCGGCTTCGTACTGGTCGTGATCTTTATGGCCTTCTATTACCGGGTCTTTGGTCTTGTCGCGAATGTCGCATTGTTCGCCAACCTCGTCCTGATTATTGCCATGCTGTCTCTGCTGCAGGCTGCGCTGACGCTGCCCGGCATCGCCGGTATCGTCCTGACCGTCGGTATGGCGGTCGATGCGAACGTCCTGATATTCGAGCGCATCAAGGAAGAGCTACGAAACGGAAATTCACCTCAGGCCAGTATTCGCGCTGGTTACGATAAAGCGTTCTCGACCATTGCCGACGCCAATATAACGACGCTAATTGCCGCGATGGTGCTCTTCTCGTTCGGCACCGGGCCGATCAAGGGTTTCGCTGTAACGCTGGCGCTCGGAATCATTACGTCGATGTTCACGGCAATTCTCGGCACGCGTGCGTTGGTTAACTTGATCTACGGCTATCGCCAGGTTTCGGCACTCGCCATCGGCGGGCGGTACTAATATGCCAACGATCAACTTTATGGCCGGCCGCCGCGTTGCGGTCATCATCTCCTCCATCGTTCTCATCCTGTCGCTGGGTTCGCTGATCACGCGCGGACTCAACCTGGGTATCGACTTCCAGGGCGGCCTGCTGCTGGAGGTCGCCTACGAAGGTACCGCCGATCTTGCGGAGATTCGGCGGGCGCTGACGGAGAGCGGCTTCGAAACACCGCAGGTGCAGAACTTCGGTTCAGCATCAGATGCGTTAATCCGGCTACCGCCACAGGAAGAGCAGGACGGCGGCGTTATTCGGGACCGCGTCCTGACGATCCTGTACGATCGTGATGACACGGTCGAGCTGCGCAGAATTGAGTTCGTGGGGCCGCAGGTCGGTGAGGACCTGACGGAGCAGGGCGGACTCGCCATGCTGATCGCCCTTATCCTGATCTTTATTTACGTCATGCTCCGGTTTCGCTGGAAGTTCGCGGCGGGAACCGTTGCCGCTCTGGCGCATGACGTCATTGTCGTCTTCGGATTCTTCTCGATCTTTGGCTTCGGCTTCGACCTGGCTGTTCTCGCGGCGGTACTCGCGACGATTGGTTACTCGCTGAACGATACGATTGTTGTATTCGATCGAATTCGGGAAAACTTCAGGACGATGCGGCGCGGCAGTTCCGTAGAAATCATCAATGCGTCGATTAACCAGATGCTCGGTCGCACGATGATCACCAGTATGACAACGCTACTTGTGTTGACGTCGCTATATTTTCTCGGTGGGGAAGCAGTTTCCGGATTTGCCCTGGCGCTGATAGTCGGCGTACTGGTCGGAACCTACTCGTCGATCTATATTGCGAGCGCCGCAGCACTTGCGCTCGATGTCTCTCCGGTCGACCTTCTGCCGCCGAAGCGCGAAGAAGTCGACGAGATGCCCTAACGCGGTTAACTCTGGGAGAGCTTGCTCGCGTGCGGCGCGAGTAGTTTCGACAGCGCAGAGTAGATCTTGGGGCTTCCTGCGACTACATCACCGCTCTGAAGATACCCGTCGCTGCCGTGGAAGTCGCTGATACGTCCTCCGGCTTCCTTTATCAGCAATGCGCCGGCTGCGATATCCCAGATGTTTAGTCCAACTTCCCAGAAGCCGTCGACTCTGCCCGCTGCAACATAGCAGAGGTCGAGTGCAGCGGATCCGGGTCTTCTGATGCCGGAAGAGGCCGTGATAACCGACTTCAGCATCGCAAGATAGTCATCCAGGTGTTCCATATTCTTTCGGTACGGGAAGCCGGTCGCGATCAGCGACTGCTGCATGTTCACGCGCCGGCTGACACGAATCTTGCGACCGTCGAGCTGCGCACCCTGGCCACGGCTCGCCGAAAAAATCTCCTGACGCAGGGGGTCGTAAACAACGCCGTGCTCCAGCTGACCGTTGTGCGCTACGGCGATCGAGATCGAGAAGACCGGAAAGCCGTGTACGAAATTGGTAGTGCCGTCGAGTGGATCGATAATCCACTGGTATTCGTGCGAGCCCTGCTGACCGCGTTCCTCGGCGAGGATTGAGTGCTCGGGATAGTGATCCTGGATGACCTCGATGATGGCATCTTCGGCACGGTGATCGACCTCGGTGACGTATTCATTGCGGCTCTTCTCGGTCACCTCGAGTGCTTCGAGCTGGTTGAGCTGCCGAATCATGAGCTCGCCGGCCCGGCGGGCGGCGCGCACTGCGATATTGACCATACCATGCATATTCGAGTTCTTTTCGCCGAAGCCCCTTGAGTTTAGGAGGAGAGCCTGCCGCGGAAGGGTAGAATACTCCGCTATTCTGAACAAATAGTCATTAAGCACAGCAGACATGTCTCTAAAAATTCGCATTGTTCTCGTGGAGACCTCGCATCCGGGAAATATCGGCGCAAGCGCTCGGGCCATGAAGACGATGGGCTTCGACGATCTCGTGCTCGTTGCGCCGAAGGAATTTCCCTGCGCTGAGGCGACAGCACGTGCTTCGGGCGCCGACGATGTGCTGTCGAAGGCGCGAGTAGTCGCCTCGTTAAGTGAAGCCATCGCCGATTGCGGATTTGTCGTCGGCGCCAGCGCCCGTTCGCGAAGCCTGCCCTGGCCGATCATCGATCCGCGTCGCTGCGCCGACACGGTCGTAAGGGAAGCGGCAGCGACGACGGTGGCTATCGTCCTGGGACCCGAACATTCAGGTCTCACCAACGAAGACCTCGGTCGTTGCCAGCTTCTCGTGCAGATCCCTGCCAATCCGGACTACTCCTCGCTGAACCTCGCCATGGCGGTACAGGTACTCTGCTACGAGATTCGAATGGCCGGAATTAATGCGACAGAGGATGCAGCGCCCGCTTCTACTGAAACCAGAGACGCGCCACCCGCGACCGCTGGGGATCTTGAGGGGTTCCATAGCCATCTCGAAGACGTACTTACGGCAGTCGGTTTTCTGAAAGCCGATCACCCTAAACAGCTCAAGCTGCGGCTCAGGCGACTCTTCCATCGCGCTCGTCCGGATCAGGTTGAGATCAATATTCTTCGCGGTGTGGTTGCCGCACTGGATCCGCGCTCAGAGCGTGAACAGGAAAACGGAAAATGACCGAACGAAAGATCTATCTGGACTACGCCGCGACAACACCGGTCGATCCCGATGTCGCAGCCGCGATGCGAGAATGCCTCGAGCCGTACGGAAATTTCGCGAACCCGTCTTCTTCTCACGACTTCGGCATGCGTGCGCGCGCCCGCGTCGAGGACGCGCGCGCGATGATCGCGGCGCGAGTCGCCGTGGCACCCGCTACAATTTCGTTCACCTCGGGTGCGACTGAGTCCGATAACCTCGCGATACAGGGCGCGATGTTCGCGAACCGCGATCGCGGCCGTCACATGGTGACGTCGGTAACCGAGCACAAAGCGGTGTTGGATACGGCCGTAGCGCTCGAGAAGCAGGGTTTCGATGTGACCTATCTGATGTGCGATGAAGCGGGCCGAATATCCATCGATCAGATCGCGGATTCACTCAGGGATGACACGACGCTGGTCTCCATCATGCACGTCAATAACGAGACCGGCGTAGTCCAGGATATCGCCGCGATTGGCGCGCTCTGCCGGTCGCGCGGTGTGCTGCTCCACGTCGATGCCGCGCAGAGCGTCGGCAAACTGCCGGTGCCTCTCGACGAGTGGGAGGTCGATGTCGTCGCTCTCACGGCGCATAAGGTTTATGGACCCAAAGGTATCGGCGCGCTCTATACGCGGCCCGGTACCAACCTGGTACCGTTGCTTCACGGAGGCGCTCAGGCGGGCGGCGACCGTGCCGGCACGCTGGCGACGCATCAGTGTATCGGGATGGGGAGGGCCTACGAGTTGGCGGATCCGGCAGTCGAAGGACCGAAGCTCGCAGCTCTTCGTGACCGACTCTGGGCGGGCCTGAGCGCCATCGAGGGAGCGCGTCTCAATGGGCATCCAACCGAGTGTTCTCCGCATGTTCTGAACGTTGCCTTCCCGGGCGTCGACGGTGAAAGCCTGCGGCTCGGGATCGGCAATATCGCGGTCTCAGCGGGCGCCGCCTGCGATTCTGCGACGCCGGAGGCGTCCCATGTGCTTAGCTCGCTGGGTCTCAGCAACGCTCTGGCTGCGAGCTCGCAACGCTTCAGCGTCGGCCGATTCACTGATTTGGGCGATATTAATTATGTAATTCAAAGAGTTACGGACGAAGTCCAGCGCTTGAGACGGCTCGCGAGCGGTGCGCCCGAATGGAGCTCAAACTGATGCCGGGCACCGAATTACGCTAAACTAGTGAGCTATGTATGGATTACAGCCTGGAGGTTCTTAAGCGATTTCACTCACCCGAAGGAGCCGGTGAGTCTACGGAGGATACGCCGGAAGTATTCGTTGGCGAAGCCGAAGACCGAACCCTGAATGTCTGGGTAGAGGTTCAGGTATGTCTCGCCGGACCCGTCATTTGCACCGTTCGCTATCAGGTATTCGGCTGCCCACACATGGTGGCAGCTGTCGAGTGGGTGGCAGAAGCATTGCCGGGCCGGTCGCGAGACGCGCTGCGAGAACTGAATATGCACGAGCTACTGACTACACTCGATGCACCACTCGAGAAGCTGGGCAAACTCCTCGTTCTCGAGGATGCGCTGCGAGCCTGCTGGCAGGCGAGTGAGGATCAGGTAGCGGAACGGAATGGAAGCTGAAAATGTCGATATCACTTACACCTAGCGCTGTAGAGCGCGTCCAGAGTTATCTCGAGAAGCGAGGCCATGGCCTGGGGTTACGCGTGGGTGTCCGTAAGACAGGTTGCTCCGGATACGCATACACGATCGACTATGCCGATTCGATCGATCCTAACGATATCGTCTTCGATGGGCAGGGCATTAAGGTCGTGGTTGATAACGACAGCCTGCAACTCATCGACGGCACCGAAGTCGACTTCGTGAAGCAGGGAATTAACGAAGCATTCAAATTTCGAAATCCGAATATCAAGGGCGAGTGTGGCTGCGGCGAAAGCTTCAGCGTTTAGCATCGCGCTCCGAACTACTTAAACCACAGGTGAAGAATGGCTCAAGAACGTACCTTTTCTATCGTTAAACCCGATGGTGTTGAAAAGAATCTGATTGGGGAGGTCTACCGTCGTTTCGAGGCGGCCGGACTGCAGATCGTCGCGTCGAAGATGCTCCATCTCAGTCAGGATCAGGTCGAGCAGTTTTACGGCGTCCATCGAGAGCGACCGTTCTTCGCCGATCTCGTTCGCTACATGACATCCGGCCCCGTGATGGTGCAGGTGTTGGAGGGGGAGAACGCGATAGCCCGAAATCGAGAGATTATGGGTGCGACAAATCCCAGTGAAGCAGATCCGGGGACCATTCGCGCGGACTTTGCGGGATCGATTGAAGAGAATATCGTGCATGGCTCCGACAGACCCGACACGGCTGCCGTGGAAATCGAGTTCTTTTTCGGTGAGGCGGAGATTTGCCCTCGAACGCGCTAAATTCCGCGAGTGAAATGCCGGCGAAGCTTAACCTCATTGGGCTGGCGCCGGAGGCGCTCAGTGAGTTCTTCGAAGGAATAGGCGAGAAGTCCTACCGTTCGAAGCAGATCATGGGTTGGTTGTACCAACGCGGCGTACTGTCATTCAGCGACATGACCGACATCAGTCTGCGACTGCGTCAGCGTCTCGAGTTGATTGCGACGCTGGATCTGCCCGAAGTCCTTCGAGTCGAAGACTCGGCTGACGGTACACGCAAGTGGTTGCTCGACGTCGGCGCGGGACAGGCGATAGAAACGGTTTTTATTCCGGAGCCGAATCGTAATACGCTATGTATATCCTCGCAGGCCGGCTGTGTCCTGGACTGCGCTTTTTGCGCTACCGGCCAGCAGGGATTCAACAGAAATCTGAGCGCGGCCGAGATTCTCAGTCAGGTGCTGATCGTGAAACGGGCGCTCGGCCCCGATGTCACGCTTAGCAATATTGTGTTTATGGGTATGGGTGAGCCACTCGCGAACTACCGGAACGTCCTCCCGGTCGCAAAATTGCTCGTCAACGACAACGCGTTCGGTCTCTCTCGCCGCCGCGTTACGATCAGTACGGCGGGACTGGTGCCCCAGCTGCATCGTTTGGCAGAGGAGTGCAATGTTGCGCTGGCTGTATCTCTGCACGCACCCTCGAATCCGCTGCGGGACGAGCTCGTGCCGATCAACCGCCGTCATCCTATCGAAGAGCTGCTTGAAGCTTGCTGGCACTACGCGGATTGTCTGGCATCGCGCCAGGTGACTTTCGAGTATGTCATGCTGCGGGACGTCAACGACTCTGTGCAGGATGCTCGCAAACTGTTCAGGCTTCTGAAAGATAGACCGTCGAAGATCAATCTCATTCCGTTCAACGCCTATCCGGGCGCGCGTTTTGAGTGCTCAACGCCCGCTGCTATCGACCGATTCTGCAATGAACTGAGGTCTCGCGGGATTGTGGCTACAATACGCCGTACCCGGGGTGACGACATTGCCGCTGCCTGTGGGCAGCTTGCGGGCCAGGTCAAGGACCGTACGCGGGTACGGCTCGGAGAAAAATCGTTCAGGCCGGTACGTCTATGAAGAAAATCGCCCTACTTGCAGCGCTTTGCGTATCCCTCTCAGGGTGTGTATCGACGACGAATAGCTCAGGAACTGAGCAGTCGGACGCAGATGCGGCCGTGGCGAACCTGAACCTCGGCGTGGGCTATCTTCGTCAGGGCCGACCGGACTTCGCCGTCGAAATACTCGAGCGCGCTCTGGAGTTTGACCCGAATCTCGCGGACGCGCACAGTGCGCTCGCCGTAGCCTACGATCAGACCGGAGCACCGGAAGAGGCCGAGGAGCAGTATCTTCGTGCTGCCGAGCTCGAACCCGACAGTTCGGCAGCGGCCAATAGTTATGCCGTGTTCCTATGCCGCACTGACCGTTGGTCCGACGCGGAGGAGTACTTCCGACGAGCAGCTGATAATCCACGCTATGCGACGCCGGAGGCCGCGCTCGCGAATGCGGGTGTTTGTGCGCGAGCTGCGGGCGAGTCGGAAACGGCCAAAGCCTACTTTCGCGAGGCGTTGGGGCGCAATCCGACTTATCCTGATGCGCTGATGCATATGACCGATCTCGCCTACCAGAACGACAATCTGACGCAGGCGCGGGCGTTTATGCAGCGCTCGCTCTCATCCGGCGTAGAAAATCCGCAACTTTACTGGCTGTGCTTCCAGATAGAGCGCGACCTCAATAGCGTGACGGATGCACAGCGCTGCGCTACGCGACTCAAGGAACAATTTCCTGAGTCGGCGGAAGCATCACAGATTTTCGAGATGGAACGAAATGCGACGCCGTGACAATCAGCCTGCCGAGGACGAGAGCCCGACCGAGCAGTCTTCAACCGTCGGCGAAGTGCTGCGTATCGCTCGTGAGGCGCTGGACCAGACGGTAGAGCAGGTAGCCGGCGAGCTGCGTATCGAAGCGCCCTATCTGGTTGCTCTCGAGAACGATAACTTCGACGAGTTCTCCGCACCCGTCTTCGCTAAAGGCTATCTGAAACAGTACGCGCTGCGTCTCGGGCTCGACGACGACGAACTGCTGACGCTTTACTACCGTCAGGTCGGCACTCAACAGGTACCGAAGCTGCGTGTACAGACGCTGGAGACCGGAGAGGACCAGCAACAGGCGCGCTGGCTCATTGCAGGATCGGCGCTCGCGTTGGTTATCGCGGCGGTGGTGATCTGGCAGTTGAGTACGCCGGAAGAAGGACTGCCGGTCGTAACGACAGTCGCGGATCCCATTGAAGATGACCCCGTCGCTCCGCTGCCGGAACCGGAGCCACCGATGCCCGTGGTGACGCCCGCGCCGGAGCTCGAGCCGGTAGAGGAGGCGGTGGCCGAGACGATAGAAGAGCCTGCCGAAGCCGTTATCCCCGAACTACGGGTAGAGATCGTCTTTCGCGAGGACTGCTGGACAGAAGTTATCGATGTACGTGGCGAGCGTTTGTTCTATGGGCTCGGCGGCGCAGGCGCGCGGTCGCGATTTAGCGCGACACCGCCGCTATCCTTCTTTCTCGGCAACGCGAGTGGCGTCGATTTGTCGGTAGACGATACGCCCTACGAGATTCCGGCCGAGAACCTCCAGGGAAACCTCGCACGATTCGTCATTCTCGAATCCGGGAACTGAGCTTGAATGGCACAGCTTATTCAGCCAGTCCGCGGAATGAACGACATACTCCCGGAGCAAAATTCCGGGTGGTCGGCCGTCGAAACCGCCGCGGCGACACTCTTCGATTCCTATGGCTATGAGCGCATTCGGATTCCTGTTGTTGAGAAAACCGATCTCTATAAGCGTTCGATCGGTGAGACGACCGACATTGTGGAGAAGGAGATGTACACCTTCGACGACCGCAATGGCGAAAGCCTCACTCTGCGCCCCGAGGCGACGGCGGGGATTGTTCGCGCCGGCCTCAGTAACGGCATATTCCACAACCAGCAGCAGAAGCTCTGGTGCAGCGGCCCGATGTTTCGTCATGAGAAGCCGCAGAAGGCACGCTACCGTCAATTTCATCAGCTGAGCGTCGAGGCAGTCGGGTTTCAGGGGCCGGAGATCGATGCTGAGCTCATCGTCCTGTCTGCCCGGCTCTGGGAGCGGCTCGGCCTCGAGAGCCCGGTGCTGGAGATAAATTCTCTCGGTACGCCGGCGTCGCGAGTTCAGTACCGGGAAGCGCTGGTCGCCCATTTTGAGGCGTCGCGAGATCTTCTGGATGCCGATAGCCTGCGCAGGCTGGAAGTCAATCCACTACGCATACTCGACAGCAAGAATCCGCAGCTGGAGGGACTGATCGCATCCGCTCCGGTATTGGGCGATCATCTTGATGCAGAATCGCGCGACCATTTCGAGCGCGTCCAGCATCTATTAGGTGATGTCGGCGTGGAATTCGTACTGAACCCGCGTCTGGTGAGGGGCCTGGACTACTATTCCAGAACCGTCTTCGAGTGGATAACCGATCGTCTGGGTGCGCAAAGTGCGATTTGCTCGGGCGGCCGTTACGATGGGCTCGTCGAGCAGCTCGGTGGACGGGAGACGCCGGCAGTTGGTTGGGCGTTAGGGATGGAACGCGTCGTGGAGCTAATGGCCGCTGAGGGTTGTCAGACGGTTTCCCGATCGCCGGATGCTTATCTTGTGATGGCAGGCGATGAAGCTCGACGTAAGGGCTTCGGAATCGCGGAACGCCTCAGGGAGGCCGTTCCCGGGTTACGGTTGACGCTGGATTGTGTGGCCGGAGGAATGAAGGGTCAGCTAAAACGCGCCGACCGCAGTGGTGCGAGACTGGCGCTGATACTCGGTGACGATGAGATCGCTGCCGGTAAAATCAGCGTCAAGGCGCTTCGTGAGAAGCTGCCGCAGGAATCTGTAAATATGGAGGAGTTGATTTCTCAGCTACTCCGCGACGGAGCGCATTGAGCGTAAAATAGCGCGAATGGTTTAGAGCCGGGAGGCTTGTGTGGACGACTATCTGTCAGAAAAAGAGCAACTGGAAGCTATCCGTGAGTGGTGGCATGAGTACGGCTGGTATTTGGTCGGGGGCGTCGTCCTGGGCGTAGCGACACTCTTCGGCATGCGCCAACTCGACTCATATCAGCAGGAACAGGCTGAGACAGCGGCCCTGCTTTTCCGGGAGTACCAGGTCGCAGTCTCCGACGATGCGGATGCTGAGGCAACGGGTCTTCTTGAACAGCTTCGCGAAGAATATCCAGACAGCGCGTATACGGACCAGGCGGGAATGCTCTCCGTGCTGATGCACCTGCAAAATCAAAGTACCCGGCAGGCCGTCGATGCGCTCCGTTATACGCTCGAAAATACCTCCGATGAGAACCTGGCAATGATCGCGCGTCTGCGGCTCGCGCGATTACTGGTCTCCGACAATCGTATGGACGAGGCCGTCACGCTGATAGATAGTGCCGATCCGGGTGCGTTTGAGGCGAAATACAGTGAGCTTCGCGGCGATATCCGCTTCGCCCAGGGTGATATGGAGGGCGCGCGAAGCGCGTATCTTCAGGCGCTGAACGGCGAGGAGTCAGAGCTTATAGACCGCAATCTGATCCAGATGAAGCTTGACGACCTGGCCTCACCGACGGCATCGGCCTCCGACGAGGAGGTCCTTTCGGAGGACGCCGGCGGATGAGACCTTGGATTGTTACCGGCGCCGTGCTACTGGGGCTGGGTAGCAGCGGCTGCTCGATGTTTGGCGGCGACGAGGAGGACCCGATTGAGCCTCCCGCTGAACTCGTTGACTTCGAAACCACGATCGAAGTGGAACGCCTGTGGTCCACACGGGTAGGCGGTGACTCCGAGAGGCTGAGGCTTGGACTTTCGCCGGCAACAGACGGCACACGAATCTATGCCGGTTCTTTCGACGGCCGGGTCGGTGCGTACGACGCCATCGAAGGCGACCGGGTCTGGGAAATCGACACCGAATTACCGTTGGCCGCAGGCCCGGGCTACGGAGATTCCGTGCTCGCGTTCGGTACGACCGACGGCGATCTGATCGCGCTCGATGCGGAAACCGGAGACGAATTGTGGCGGCAGAACGTCGGCAGCGAGGTGCTCGCATCGCCGGCTCTTGGGTTGGACGTCGTTGTCGTTCGCAGCGTTGACGGCCGACTTCGTGGTTTCTCGATGACGGATGGCCGGCTTCTGTGGTCTATCGAACAAACCGTCCCCGCGCTCACGACGCGCGGTAATACGGCGCCCTATATTGCGGGCACGGCCGTTGTTACCGGATTCGATAACGGCCGTCTGGGCGCCTACGATGTCACGAGCGGTGATCCATTGTGGGAGGTTCCTGTCGCTATCGCGAGCGGCCGAACCGAGCTCGACCGACTGGTCGACATGAGCGCAGGTCTCCAGGTCGTGGGTAACGATGTTTATGCCGTTGGACTTGGACGGGCGGTCGGCATCGCGCTGGAAACCGGGCTCGTACTCTGGCAACAGGAGATCTCGAGCTTTGCCGGACTGGGTGCGGACTTCAACAATGTCTACGTGACCAACGAACTGAGCGAGGTCGTTGCTCTGGACCGGAACTCGGGCACTCCACGATGGAATCAGGGCGAGTTGCGTCTTCGCGATCTCACCGCGCCGACAAGGTACGGCAATACCGTCGTCGTCGGCGATCTTGAAGGTTACGTGCATTGGCTTAGCCCCGACGACGGCAGGTTCCTCGCGCGAGAGCGTATCGGGTCGCAGCGGATCGCCGCCGCACCATTAATAGTCGGTCAGAATCTTTTCGCTCAATCCGAGGACGGTACGCTTGCCGCGTATACCGTGGTCGAGGATGCCGGTTGACCGCGGGTCGATGCTGCTATGCTGCCCGCAATCGCTCTGGTAGGCCGACCCAACGTCGGAAAATCCACACTCTTTAATCAACTGACCGGTTCCCGGGACGCGCTTGTCGCCGACTTCCCCGGTCTCACCCGCGATCGCCGTTACGGCTTCGGCAAGCACGAAGATGCTGCATTCCTGGTAATCGATACGGGGGGCTTAGGCGAGGAAACGGGGGAACTGGAGTCGCTCGCCGCGAGGCAGACGGAGATTGCGGTCGATGAGGCCGATGCCGTGGTTTTCGTCGTTGATTACAAGGACGGTTTGACCGCTGCGGACGAAAGCATCGCCGAACAGCTTCGCTCGTCGAACAAACCCGTTACAGTCGCCGTCAACAAGTCCGAAGGTCTCGCACCAGAGCTTGCGGAAGCGGAATTTCACAGTCTCGGACTATCGGCACCCGTCGGTATTGCGGCGCTGCATAGCCGGCGAGTCGGCAAGCTCATGTCCCGCGTTCTT
Source organism: Candidatus Rariloculaceae bacterium (assembly GCA_045561025.1). Taxonomy (GTDB): domain Bacteria; phylum Pseudomonadota; class Gammaproteobacteria; order Steroidobacterales; family Rariloculaceae; genus SMWC01. The sequence goes on along the minus strand of JBJKYM010000005.1, from coordinate 22,837 downwards.
GAATCATTCGACGCCGATGTCGACGGGGATTCTGAAGACGTCGGTGGCGGCCCGCGCGTTGCCGTTGTCGGCAGACCCAATGTCGGTAAATCGACGCTGATCAATCGCTTCCTCGGCTCCGCGCGTCTCGTGACGTCGTCGGAGCCTGGTACAACGCGAGACAGCATTCTTGTGCCCTGTGAACGCGCTGAGCAGAAGTTCGTACTCGTCGATACGGCCGGTATTCGACGCCGAGCCCGCGTCAACGAGTCGATCGAGAAGTTCAGCGTTGTGCAGAGTCTTCGCGCAATAGAGGATGCCGGCGTTGTCATCGTGCTGGTCGACGCGCAGGAAGGAATCACCGATCAGGATTTGCATTTGATCGGCCTGGTGCTGGATCGAGGGCGGGCGATCACGATCGGCGTTAACAAATGGGACAACCTTGAGGCAGCCAAGCGCCGCCAGGTTGATGCTCAGATCAGCCGCAAGCTCGAGTTCGTTTCATTCGCGCGTGTCTCGCATATCTCGGCTCTGCATGGCAGCTGTATTGATGATGTGCTCGACGCCGCGCTGGCCGCCTACGAAGCGGCAGGGCGCGAGTTCCCGACGCCGCGGCTCAATGAGATTCTGGAACGGGCTCTGGTAGCGCACCCACCACCCGTCGTTGGCGGGCGGCGCACCCGTCTGCGTTACGCACATCAGGGTGGAAGGCATCCACCAATCATCGTCATTCACGGCAATCGTGCGGAGCGACTGCCCGGACATTTTCGGCGCTATCTGCTGAACTTCTACCGGAAAACGCTCAAGCTCGAAGGCGCTGCGCTCAGACTCGAGTTCAAGAGCGGCGAGAATCCTTTCGCCGGCAGGCGCAACGAACTGACTCGTCGACAGATCAAGCGGCGTCAGCGCGTAACGCGACACTCGCGCCGCTAGACGGCGGTTCCATCAGTCCGACAGGTAGTACTAATCTAATGACGAGAAGTTACTAGGTTCATGGCGGATCGGTTTACACTTCATTCGAACACAAGTACAGGTCAGAACATTGAGTAGTGCCCGTCAACACGTGACGTTGGAAGGTGAGTTGCCGCTGCATCGTGGTGGTCGGCTGATTCGGCCGACTATTGCGTACGAAACCTGGGGTGAGCTCAATAACAGCCGCGACAACGCAGTACTGATATTCACCGGCCTTTCTCCTTCGGCGCATGCAACATCGTCTCCGGCTGATCCTTCCCCCGGCTGGTGGGAGGAAATGATCGGGCCGGGTCGCTCAATAGACACCCGGCGCTATTTCGTCATCTGCGTGAATTCGCTGGGTAGCTACTTCGGGTCTACGGGCGCCGCGTCGACAGATCCGGAAACGGGCGAGCCTTATCGGCTTTCTTTCCCCGTGCTATCGCTCGAAGACGTTGCCAGAGGCGGCTGGGAGGTTCTCAGACATCTGGGGATTGATCACGTGCGGGCGACGCTCGGGCCATCGATGGGCGGGATGAGTGCGCTCGCCTTCGAGATTCTGTTCCCGGGTCACTCTGATGGCCTGGTCGTTATTTCCTCCGGTCCGCGATCGCTTCCATTCGCGACGGCGCTGCGTTCACTGCAGCGCGAGATGATTCGACGCGACCCGAACTGGCAGAAGGGCGATTACGATGCCGATACGATGCCGCTGGTCGGAATGCGATTGGCGCGCAAGCTCGGCATGATCACTTATCGCTCAGCAGAGGAATGGCGCACGCGATTCGGCCGAGAGCGAGCGTCGGAAGAGTGTGAGCCTGACGATCCTTTCTGCCTGGATTTCGAGATCGAGGTCTACCTCGATCATCATGCGAACAAGTTCACAGGGCAGTTCGACCCCAACTGCTATCTCTACTTGTCCCGGGCCAGCGATCTCTTCGACGTTGCGGATCATGGCGCGACCGTAGAAGCCGGTCTCGCAAAAGTCGAGGCGAATCGAGTACTCGTCGTCGGTGTGCGAACAGACTTCCTATTTCCGCCACACCAGCAGCGGGAACTTGCCGAACAGCTTTCAGTTGGCGGTAGAGAGGCCGAGTATGTTGAGCTCGACTCGATACAGGGCCATGATTCGTTTCTCGTTGATATGGATCGTTTTCGGCCGACGATAGCCCGCTTCTTCGACTGAGACGTTTATTCCGGCTCGCCTTCGGACTGGTCCGTGAGGGGACGCGAGTCATCTACCGTGGCGCTGAGTTCGCCCTGTGCCAGACGCACTTCGATCTTCCCGCCCTGTTCGATGGTTGCCGCGCTCGTGACAACGTCGCCACCTGTCGTCGTGACAATCGAGTAGCCGCGATCGAGTGTCGCCAACGGGCTGACCGTCTGTAGTGCTCGCGCAGCAAGCTCCAGCCGGGACTTCTCGTGCTCGAGTCGCCTGAGCATCGCGCTTTCCAGACTGCGAGCGCTCCAGCGGCAACGATCGTTTAGGCCGGCCAGCCGTTGCTGCGGAGCCGCTCCTCGTAGTGAGGCCGTAATCTCCGCGAGTCGCGTACGCTGCCCTGTCAGTATTCGCTGAGCGCTCAGGCGGAGTCGAACCTCGAGATCATCGAGCCGCTGTGTTGATTCGCGAAGCTGGACGCCCGGGTGAACGCGCGAAAGTCGATGACTGAGACTGCCGAACAGCGACCTGACGCCGGCGACCCGCTGCGCCACGCCGCGCGATAGCCGTTCTGAGATTCGGGCCAGCGTTGCGAGCCACTCGGACTGGTCGGGTACGGCCAGCTCGGCAGCCCCGGACGGTGTCGGCGCGCGAACGTCCGCGACGAAGTCGGCGATCGTAAAGTCGACTTCGTGGCCGACGCCCGAGATTACCGGCGTTTCCATCGTCGCAAGCGCACGGGCAACGACTTCTTCGTTGAAGGACCAGAGGTCTTCGAGAGAGCCGCCACCTCGGGCGAGGATAAGCAGGTCGCAGTCGTGACGACTATCTGCGAGCTCGAGTGTGCTGGCGATCTCTTTCGCAGCCACTTCACCCTGGACGAGCGTTGGGTAGACAAGGACCTCTACGGCCGGGAAGCGTCTCCGTAGTATCGTCAGGATGTCGCGTACGGCGGCACCGCTGGGTGAAGTAATGACGCCGATCCGGCCAGGGAGTGTAGGCAGGGGTTTCTTTCGTTCTTCGTCGAAGAGCCCCGCAGCGGCGAGCTTGCGTTTGAGTTCCTCGAATTGCCGCCGCAGCCGGCCTTCGCCCGCTTCCTCGGCGTGGTCGATAATAAGTTGAAACTCGCCCCGGGCCTCGTAGAGACTCACGCGGCCGCGTGCCAGTACCTGCTGCCCATTCTCCGGTGAGAATTTTAGTCCGCGATTGGACTGGCGAAACATCGCGCAGCGGACCTGCGCATTGTCATCCTTGAGACTCCAGTACATATGTCCCGAGGAGGGTCGCGCGAGATTCGAGATCTCTCCCTCGACCCAGATCACGCCGAGACCACCTTCGATAAGGCGCCTGGCCTCACGATTCAGCGCGGAGACGGTGAACACCTCCCGCTGAGGCGCCAGGTCGAGCTGCAGATTCTCGCCGGTCTTGTCCATGAGCAGAGTATACGTCGCGCCAGAGTGGCGATTCTAAAGAGTCAGGCGCTTTCGCGTGGGAGCCAAGTCAGACAGAGCCAATAATCATGCATGCAATGTCGATCATAGAAGCGTAAAATGGAGTGTTTACACGCACAAGACGCAGCCGGAGTTGCCCATGAGAATTACCCATGAAGCGCTAACTTTCGATGACGTCATGCTGCGGCCTGCTTACTCCGAGATTCTGCCTCGGGAAGTCGACCTCACGACACGTCTGACGCGCTCCCTCACGCTTAATATCCCGATCGTATCCGCGGCCATGGACTCGGTTACCGAATCGCGACTCGCGATTACGCTGGCGCAGGAAGGCGGAATCGGAATTATCCATAAGAGCATGACACCTGCCGACCAGGCGATGCAGGTTACTCGGGTGAAGAAGTTCGAGAGCGGCATTATCAGCGACCCGATTACGGTTGCAGGAACCGCCACGATCCGCGAAGTCAATGCACTCACACAGGCGAATAATATCTCCGGCGTTCCGGTCGTTGATGGCTCCGACCTGGTCGGCATCGTGACCCACCGGGATCTGCGTTTCGAGACGCAGCTGGAAGCACCGGTGTCATCCGTTATGACACCGAAGGATCAGCTTGTCACGGTCCGCGAGGGTGCGGAAAAAGACGAGGTGTTGGCGCTGTTGCATCGACATCGAATCGAGAAGGTACTCGTCGTAGACGACAACTTTCAGCTTCGCGGCATGATCACAGCCAAGGACTTCCAGAAGGCGACCGACTACCCACGTGCATCCAAGGACGCGCGGGGTGCGCTACGCGTCGGTGCGGCCGTCGGCACCGGTGTTGATACGCCGGAGAGAGTTGCCGCGCTATTGGCCGCAGGCGCTGATGTTCTCGTTGTCGATACGGCTCACGGCCATACGAAGAGCGTTATTGAGCGGATCAGACAGATCCGGCGCGAGAACGCGGATGTGCAGCTCATTGCCGGCAATATCGTGACAGCAGAAGCAGCCAAAGCGCTTGTCGATGCAGGTGCCGACGCGGTGAAGGTCGGTATCGGCCCTGGTTCAATTTGTACGACTCGCGTTGTGGCCGGTGTCGGTGTTCCACAGATCTCCGCCGTAGCCGAGGTCGCAGACTTTCTCGCCGGTACAGGCGTCCCGGTCATCTCGGATGGTGGTATCCGTTACTCGGGCGATATCGCGAAGGCCATCGTCGCAGGTGCAAACTGCACGATGATTGGCAGCCTGTTCGCCGGCACGGAAGAATCACCCGGTGAGGTAGAGCTCTATCAGGGGCGTTCCTATAAGGCCTATCGTGGAATGGGCTCGCTTGGTGCAATGGCACAAACCCATGGCTCTTCAGATCGATACTTCCAGGACGCAAGCGAAGAGCTGGAGAAGCTCGTTCCCGAGGGGATTGAGGGACGGGTTCCTTACAAAGGTAGTCTGACGGCCATTGTTCAGCAGCTGATCGGTGGCGTGCAGGCCGCGATGGGCTATACCGGAAGTCACAATATCGAAGAGCTTCGTACCAAGCCGTCATTTGTTCGAATTACCGGAGCAGGTCGCAAAGAGAGTCATGTCCATGACGTGACCATTACCAAGGAACCGCCGAACTACCGTACGGCGGAGTAACTGAATGGAAGCAACAGTTCGCGCCGAGGATTCTCAGGCCCCGGACAGCGCCCGCATACTGATTCTCGACTTCGGCTCGCAATACACGCGCCTGATCGCACGTCGGGTTCGTGAAGCGGGCGTATACAGTGAGATTCACCCACACGATATGCCCGCAGAGGCTATTCGCGACTTCGGCGGAGCGGGAATCATTCTCTCCGGCGGGCCCGAATCCGTCGCCGCCGAGGATTCTCCTGTCGTCAGCGATGCGGTTATCGATTCCGGTGTGCCCATCCTCGGTATCTGCTATGGCATGCAGGCGCTGGCATCGAAGCTTGGCGGCCGTGTTGCGTCATCGGATCACAGGGAGTTCGGTTACGCTGAAGTGACGTTGAGCGGCGGCGATCAGCTACTCGACGGTATCGTATCGTCGGGACGCGAACTCAAAGTCTGGATGAGCCACGGTGACCGCGTCGAGGCGCTTCCTGAAGGGTTCGAATCTATCGCCGCCTCCGCGAATGCGCCGCTCGCCGGTATGGCTGACAGGTCGCGCGCGTATTTCGGCCTGCAGTTCCACCCTGAGGTTACCCACACGGAGAACGGGAAGAGAATAATCGAGCAGTTCGTGCATGGTGTCTGTGCCTGCCCGAGCGACTGGACGCCGGAAAATATAATCGCCGACCACATCGAGCGAATCCGCGCCCAGGTCGGCTCGCAGCACGTGTTGCTGGGTCTGTCGGGCGGCGTCGATTCCTCGGTCGTCGCTGCGCTTCTTCACGAAGCGATCGGCGATCAGCTGACCTGCGTGTTCGTGGACAATGGTCTGTTGCGTCTTAACGAAGGCGATCAGGTGATGGAGACCTTCGATGCCCATCTCGGCGTTCGCGTCGTTCGCGTCGACGCGGAAGACGAGTTTCTGGATGCGCTCGAGGGGGCGGCTGATCCGGAGGAAAAACGCAAAATTATCGGTAAGACCTTCATCGATGTATTCGATCGAGAAGCGGCGAAGCTTAGCGACGTGCAATGGCTGGCGCAGGGTACGATTTACCCCGACGTAATCGAGTCGGCCGGTGCGTCAACGGGTAAAGCGCATGTCATCAAGTCTCACCACAATGTCGGTGGACTGCCGGATCACATGAAGCTCAAGCTCGTCGAGCCACTCCGCGATTTGTTCAAGGACGAGGTGCGCAAGATCGGTACGAAGTTGGGCCTGCCGCATGAGTTGATCGGTCGCCACCCGTTTCCGGGTCCCGGTCTCGGCGTCCGGATTCTCGGCGAGGTCAGAAAAGACTATGCGGATCTGCTCCGCAGAGCGGACGATATTTTTATCGCTGAGTTACGCGAGCAGGGGCTGTATGACGATGTAAGCCAGGCTTTCGCGGTCTTTCTGCCCGTGAAGTCCGTTGGCGTGATGGGCGACGGTCGTCGTTATGACTACGTTATCGCGTTGCGTGCCGTCGAGACCGTTGATTTCATGACGGCCCGATGGGCGCGGCTACCTTACGAGTTTCTCGACCGCGTCTCGAATCGAATCATCAATGAGATAGCCGGTATTTCCCGAGTTACCTACGACATCTCAACCAAACCGCCGGCAACGATAGAGTGGGAGTAGCCCGGCCGGTTTCAGCCGACGCTGACCTCGAATTCATGCAACGTGCACTGGCCTGCGCGCAGCGCGCTGCCGAGCTTAGCGAGGTGCCAGTCGGTGCTGTTCTCGTTGCGGCGGACGGTACGGTGCTGGCGGAGTCGGGAAACTCACCCATCGCGAAACATGACCCGAGCGCTCACGCTGAGATTCTGGTCCTGCGGGCCGCCGGGGAGGCTCTACGGAACTATCGACTCGTGGACACGACACTCTACGCCACGCTGGAACCCTGCCTGATGTGTGCCGGCGCGCTTGTTCATGCGCGTGTAGCGAGAGTTGTCTACGCCGCTGCGGACCCGCGTTGCGGTGCATGCGGCAGCGTGTTCGATATCACGAGTAGTCCCGAGCTGAACCATCGCTTCGATGTCAGCGGCGGATTGCTAGAGGAGCAGAGTGCGAAGCTTCTTAAGGCGTTCTTCTCGGAGCGTCGCTGAGCGCCAGGGGCGGCGACAATCAGAGCTCGGAGGTTTCCGCCGCGACGAGCTCTGCTTCATTCGCAAGCCCGCTCTCTTCGGCCGTCATCCAGCGAAGGATGTCGTAGTAGCGTCTGACGTTATCGACATAGGTCTTCGGCTCGTGGCCGCGCGCATAGCCGCGTGCGACTCGTTCGAACCAGTCCTGATCGGCCAATAGCGGCAGTCTCTCCCGTACTTCATTCCACGAATCCGGGTTACCGCCCTGGATCTCCGTGATGATCCGCGCGTCCTCGAGATGCCCGTAACCGACGTTATAAGCTGCAAGTGCCAGCCAGGTTCTATCCGGCTCACCGATGCGATCGGGTACTTTCTTCGTGACTCGAACGAAGTACTCTGCGCCACCGTGGATGCTCTGTTCCGGATCGGTTCGGTCCTCGACCCCCAGCATACCCGCCGTTGTGTTCGTCAGCATCATGACGCCCTTCACACCGGTCGGCGAGACCGCGTCAGCATCCCAGTGAGACTCCTGGTAGGCCATAGCGGCCAGAAGCCGCCAATCGACGGACGTCTCTTCCGAAGCGGCAAGAAAATAGACCTTATACTCCGGAAAGCGGGACTCGAAGTGTCTTACGAAGGCCCGTGATCCGACGTAATCGAACTCCTCCCGGGTAGAGAAGTAATAGCGGTCGAGAATCTTGTCCAGCTTGCCCGTCGCTTGTACTTCAGCGAAATAGGCCGAAACGCTTTCACGGAACGACGTATCAGCCGTTTTCGGCAGCGCCCATGCGACCGGTGTCGGCTGGCCAACGGCGAATGCTTCGCGGGCGTCCGGATAGGAATGCTGCAGCAGAGGAAAGATCGTCGAATCGATAATTGTGTAGTCGATCTCGCCGGTTGCGACCCGACGAACCAGTTCTTCGACGTCTACCTCGCGGTTCTCGGTCCACGACAGCTCGGGCATTTCGCTGCGTGCCTGCTCCAGCAGGCGCACATTCGAGGACCCGGCCAGGATCTCGAGTGTTCCGTCAAGCAGGTCCTCGAGGCTCTCGGGTTTGCGTGTGCTACGGCGGTAGATGACTTCCTGCCGGGAGGTCTGGTAGCCCGGGCTGAAGTCCACGATCTCCCTGCGTGGATCGGTGACAGTGAGACCCGCTGCGCCAACGTGAGCCTTGCCTGTCGCGACGTCAGGAAAAATCTGCCAGAAGCCCTCCGCGACATACATTTCCAGAGCCACGCCCAGATAGTCGGCGTAGCCCTTCGCTAATTCGTAGTCAATGCCGTGAGGTTCATCGGCACCATTGTAGAACGTTGCCGGGCTGTTTCGTGTAACGGCACGCAACAGCCCGGATGCAATGATTTGCTCGAGCAGGCTAGGTGGTGCTGTGCATGATCCCAGCGCGAAGCTTAGGATCACAGTTCCGAGTGCGCGAGTCAGTGGAAGCCCCTTAGAACGTCGGTCAGCAACGCTGATTATACGGAAGATTTCGCGGTCAGGTGTAACTCGAATCGACCGGGATTTGGCGTGACCAACGCTCTCAAGGGGTTGGAGGGTTTTGACGAGTCACATTCTAAAGCTGCACCCCCTGGTGTGCGCGATCCGTTACTCATCTGCGCCAACTCCGTTGTCGCGCCGAATCCGAATCGCTATGGTAGGCGCATTGATAGAGCAATAGTTGAAGTGGCTGAATACTCCGTAGCATCGCGGGCGGGTTCGAGTCTCTGAGAGAACTGACTATGACGAGCGACATCCGTATTCGAAAGCTGGATCACGTGGTCATTCGTGCACGTGAGCCCGAGCGAATGGTCGCGTTCTATTGCGACGTGCTGGGCTGCACACTCGAGAAATACTCGACGGCGGTTGCGGGTCTCGTTCATTTGCGTGCGGGCGATTCTCTGCTGGACATTATGCCGGCCGCTGATGCGTTGCCCTACACCTCTGCGGCGGCTACCAACAGGGATCATTTCTGCTTACAGGTTGAACCCTTCGATCAGGCAAAGCTGCAGGACTATCTCGACACGCATGGTGTGGAATACGGTGATTTCGGGCCCCGCTATGGCGCCGATGGCGACGGTCTCTCGGTCTATATACGCGATCCGCAAGGCAACGAGGTCGAGCTGAAAGCCCCGCCGTCCGGGGTTTAGCCGCGGCAGATTGCGCGTTTTCGACGGGAATTCGGCGACCGGTAGACCTCTCAGTCTCTCCCGACTACTATCACTCAGCGAATTATGGACGCCTGGCTAAACAATCTGATCAACTCGATCGCGCTGATGCCCCTCTGGGCCGTCAATCTCGGCGGTCTTGTGCTGCTGGCGGTGGTAGCTGTTCTGGCCGATATCTTCGCCAAGCGGCAACTCGTCGGGATCGCGCACCGGGTCTTCCGCGGTACGGTGTTCACCTGGGACGATACGCTGATCGAGCACAAGGTGTTCGCTCGATTCGCGCAGATCATACCGGCGCTCATTTTCTACTATGGGCTCGAGCACATGACGGGCCTGCCGGACGGTGTCGTAACGGTCGGTGAGAACGTTGCCGTCGCCTACGGGATACTGATGCTCAGCCTGGCTTGCGGCGGGCTGATCTCCGCCGCCAACACAATCTACGAGTCCTACCCGGTCGCCAGGGAGCGACCGATCAAGGGAATACTGCAGGTCGTCAAGCTGGCCGTGTTCGTTCTGGCGGGCGTGCTGATGATCGCGGCGTTGACTGACAGAAGCCCCGTGATACTGCTGAGCGGTCTCGGCGCGATGACGGCCGTTCTGCTGCTGATATTCAAGGATACGATTCTCTCTCTGGTCGCGAGCGTGCAGCTCACGAGCCTGGATATGGTGCGTGTCGGCGATTGGATAGAAATGCCGCAGTGCGGTGCAGATGGTGACGTCGTCGATGTCGCTCTGCATACCGTCAAGGTGCAGAACTGGGACAAGACGATCACGACGATTCCAACGCACCGATTAATCGTAGAGTCGTTTAAGAACTGGCGCGCGATGGGTGAGAGCGGTGGCCGGCGAATCAAGCGCGACCTTCGTATCGATATCAACTCGGTACGCTTCCTGTCGGTTGAAGAGACCGAGAAGTTTAAGCGCTTCGCATTGTTGTCTGAGTACATCGATGAGAAGCTTGAAGAACTCACCGCTTACAACGACGGGCTGGGCCGGGAGACCGACAACGTTAATCTTCGCAAGCTTACGAATATCGGGACGTTTCGGGCGTATGTTCTGAGCTACCTCAAGAATCACCCGAGAATTCACCGCGATATGACGCTGCTGGTGCGGCAGCTTCAGCCCAGCCCGACGGGTCTGCCACTGGAGATCTACGCATTTACGAACATCACGGAATGGGGTGTATACGAGGATATCCAGGCGGACATCTTTGACCATTTGCTGGCGGTCGCCGGCGAGTTCGGCCTGAGTATGTACCAGGAACCGGCTGGCCGCGATCTTTCTGCTCTGGCGACCTCGACGCAGGCCCAGGTCTGACGTTCTGCCAGTTAGTAGATGACGCCGTGTTCCGCGGCGAATGCTTCCCAGTCCGCGACGAGTTCTTGTAGTAGCTCGGGCCGTTCGCCGGCGAGGTCGTTCATTTCGCCGATATCTTCGGCAAGATTGAACAGCTCCCACACGCCCGTCTCTTCCGGCATCAGTATCTTCCAGTCACCGCGCACCAGCGCACGGGCGCCGTGCAGTTCGAAACCGATAGGATCATTCGGCCCGTATACGGGTTCGTTGTCGCCAAGCGCTCGACCCCAGAATGATCGGCCTGTCATTGGCAGTATCTCGCGTCCTTCAAACGTTCCGGACGGTATTGGCACACCGGCAATGTCGAGAGCTGTTGGTGCGATATCCATATAGCTGAGATAGCCGTCGTCCAGGTTTCCCGGCACTGCTACTGAGCTGCCACTAACAAATGCGGCAACGCGAGTTCCGCCTTCCGACATGGATCCTTTGATATCGCGAAATGGTGCGGTGGCGGCTCTAGCCCAACCGCGACCGTATCGAACCCAGGAACTAACTCTTCCCATATTCTCGAGGCTGTCGTCGACGTCATAGCTCGCAGCGCTCGAGGGTACTCCAGCGGCGTCGGCGCCATTGTCGGAGAAGAAGAGTATCAGCGTATTCTCGAGTTGGTCAGTCTCGTCGAGATAGCTGACGAGGCGGCCGATATGAAAGTCCATGCTTTCGATCATTCCCGCATAGATCTCCATCGCTCGACTCTGTACTGCGCGCTCCTCAGCCGTCAGTGTGTCCCAGGCCGAAGCGCCGGATTCGAAGTCTGAAAGATCAAGATCAGCGGAATAAAGCCCTAGATCCTGCGCCCGTGCGAATCGTTGTTGCCGGAGGACATCGTAGCCGTCGTCATAACGCCCGGCATTTCGGTCGCGCCAGTCATCCGGAAGTTGCAGCGGCCAGTGCGGTGCGGTGTAGGCAAGCCAGGCGAAGAACGGCTGGCCGTCACCACGATTCTCATCGATATAGTCGATCAGTTTGCTCGTGTACATCTCAGTGGAGAAGAAGCTCTCGCCAAGCGCGGTTACCGACTCGCCATTCTCCTGATAGGGGTAGGGATCCGCTCGGTACAGTCCGCCACTCGCGTTGCCGTCAGGGAAGCCGAGATGGACGGCGCTCCCGGTAGTAAGGATGAACGACGACTCGAAGCCTCTGCTTGCCGGCATATGAGTCGTCTCCAGCGCTCTTCCGAGATCCCACTTGCCGGTCATATAGGTGTGGTAGCCGGCGCTGCTAAGAACTTCCGGCAATGCTGCCACTCGCTCGCTCAGATGTCCTTCGTATCCGGGCTGCCCAAAACCGATCAGTTCCGGGTCCAACGCTCGTGCGCTGTCATAAACACGTTTGATATCCATTGAGCCAACGCCGCCCCGATGATTCGAGGAACCTGACATCAGCATCGTGCGTGCGGGCGCACAGACCGGCGCGGCGTGAAAATTGGTAAATCGCAAGCCGTTCAGCGCGAGCTTATCCAGATTCGGCGTGGGGATCTCGCTGCCCCACGCGCCGAGATCGTTGTAGCCCATGTCGTCCGCAACGATGATCAGGATATTGGGACGCGGATCGACCGTGGTCGCACCATCGCTATCTGAGTTCTCGGCGCTACAGCCGACTAGCAGGAAAAACGCGATGCCGACGACGGCGATGTTAGATCTGCTGGTCATCGTAGTGCCTATGTGCGCGTTGGAGCGGTCAGTGCCGCTATCGAAGGATTGAATATTACGGCGAGTTCAGGATTCTGCAAAGCACCACTAGGCCGATTCAGGCTTAGGGCCGCTATTCTTCGTCATCGTGGTGATTGTATAGGACATTGTAGTGGCAATTTGGCAAACTTTGCCTATCGGATAATCTGAGAGGGGAATCGGTATGCGTTTCCTGCAAACATTCACTGCGATTTTCTCGTTCTGCCTCGGCGGTATAGCCGGTGCGCAGGGCTTTGAGAAATTCACGAGCGAACTCGATCGCTTCGAGATCTTTACGCCTGTCGAGCTTTCTATGAGCGAGATGGGCTTCGACACCGAGTATGGCGCGGTCGTACCGGCGCGCGTCTATGCCGGCGAAGATGGACCTAACCGCTATATGGTCACCGTCGTTGACTATACCGATGCGCGAAGAATCCATGCCGAACGCGACAAGACGGAGGCGGACTACGTGCTCTACTGGGAGGTTGATGTGCGCGCATCGATCGCCTACGCGGCAACCAATATCCGCAATCGCGGCGGAGATATTACTTTCGATGCTTACCACTACATCGATCGTGTTGAGGGGCATCAGTTACAGATCACGAACGACGATCAGTCTCGTACTTATGCAGCAATCTACCTGCATGACAGCAAGCTATACATCGTAGAAGCCACGGTAGTGCCGGGCTCACCTCCGCCTGGCTTCTTTCAGCAGTCGCTGCAATGGATCGATGCGGAGGGCGATCGTATCCGCTACCAGAACTACACAGACGCGATCAAAGTCCGTGATCCGGATATTCGCGACTAGAGCGCTTGGGAGAGCATGTAATGAAGCTTAAGTACTTCGGGTTGGCGGCTGTCGCCGCAAACATCGTGGCAATCTCCGCCTGGGCGCATCACTCGCATGGTAACTACACCATGACCGAGTACACGCAGCTCACGGGTACGGTCACAGCAGTTCATCTTGTTAATCCTCACTCCTGGATATACCTCGAAGTCGAGGACGCGTCCGGTGAGCCTCAGGTATGGGCGCTCGAAGCTGCCGGTGTGGGTGGACTCTCTAGACAGGGAATTACGGAAGAGACGGTCAAGGTCGGCGATACGGTGTCCACCCGTTGCCACCAGCTCAGAGATGGCGACAACGGCTGCCTGCTCGGCTTTCTTACATCTCGCGATGGAATAGAAAGAGAGTGGGATTAGGAATACTTACCTGCCTGCATTAAGGAGGTAGGCATGCCCGGACGAAACTGGCTGTCACGACGGAAGTTCTGCGCGTTCCCGCCAGTTGTCGTTCTCTGTGCCGGCGCGTCATCCGCGTCGTCGCATCACTCTCACAGTAACTATATGACGACCGAGTACACGCATCTGCAGGGTGTCGTTCGGGAGTTCCAGTGGATGAATCCTCACACCTGGATTTATCTTGAGGTCGAAGATCTGGATGGGCAGAGTGTGCTCTGGGTTCTTGAAGGTGCGAGTCCGGCGGAATTGATGAGAGATGGCTGGAGCCAGGACAGTGTCGCGGTTGGCGATACGATCTTGGTGCGCTGCCATCAACTCAGAGATCAGGCCAAAGGTTACCTGCTCGGGTTTCTCACGCCCGAGGGCGGCGTCGAGAAGGAATTCGACTAACCCGAGGTGTCGAGCATGCGATGGTACAAACTGATTCTTACAGTGTTCCTGTACGCTCTACCTGGATTCCTGCTCGCGCAGGGTTGGATCGAGTATCTCGATCGGACGCTACTGTTTGGCGTCAACCTGCCCGGTGAGCCGGTGGTGGAGGACATCACCTACACGTCAGCCCATGGTGCGACTTTCCCCGCGCGTATCTATACCGCGGAGAGTGGACAGAGTCTCTATACCGTCACAGTCGTCGACTACACGGATGCAGAGAGAATTCATGCGGAGCGTGAAGACAGAACCGAAGCGATCAACGGTGAGTGGATAAAGGATGTCCGCGCATCGGTCGCGTATGCCGCCTGGAATGTTAGAAAGAGAGGCGGTGAAGTTACTTACGACGCGTGGTCCGACATCGAACGTGTCGAGGGGCATCAGCTTCAGGTAACGAACGACGATCAGTCGCGAACCTACGCGGGAATCTAGCTGCATAATGCGCGCCTCCATATACTCGAAGCAAATGTGCCACCCGGTTGGCCTCCGCCGCTACAATTTCAGCAATCCCTGCGTTTCTTCGACGAAGACGGTGTACGCGTCCGCTACGATCTCGATGTGAATGGCAATACGACGCGCATTCCAGGCTCGTATGAGTTTATTGGTGGTGAGGCGGAGATTCTTGAGCGGGTCTCAGATTAGGCCTCTATACTGCGCGTAGATTCTCTGGCGGCAGTTAACTCTAGCGCGCTGACCTCGCTGCGCTGGTAGAGAAGTTCTATGGGTCCCGAAGAATCAGACAAACAGGAACGATAAATGTCGAATGTCCATTTTCCCGAACCGGCTTTAGCGCATACGCCGTCGACGCGACAGTCTCTGTTCCTCCGATACTTCACAGCCATTCTGATCGATCTCGTTGTACTGAACCTGTTCACCGAATACTCGGAACACGTTCAAATCGATTCATTCACGATATCGCCGTCGTCATAGCGATGCTCGTGGCGGAAGAAGCCGTCGTAAGGTTTTACCGGCGGCTGGCGTGAAGCGCGCAGATTGCCCGTTCTATGCCTAGAAAACACCTAATCGATCTTCTAAGATAGTTGGCACAAGCCTGCTTAAGGCTATGAATAAGAACCCCAGAGCGGGAGAGAAGAATGAATACTCGCCACTTAATCGGAACCATTGCCGCTGTGTCGCTTGCCGCGTTGGCTGCGACGAGCTTTTCGGCCCCTCGGGCACCCAGAATCCAGACCGGACCGGACGCAGAACTCAGCCACGACGGGCTCTATCGCGTCGATCGGACCGTAATGGATAGGGCCTGGGCAATCCCCACCCTCGATCTGACGCCCTACAGCAAGCTGATGCTGGTGAGCGGCGGTTTCGCCTATCGGGAGATCGAAGCGCCAGGACGGCGACCCAGTTTGAGGTTGACGTCGCCAATAGAGAGCGCTTCGAGTCGGAAGTGGGTGAAGTCTTCCGCGATGAACTCTCGAAAATCGAGAACTGGGAGTACGTTACCGAGCCCGGGCCCGACGTGCTAATACTGGTCGGTTATATGGTTGATATTGTTTCTTCGGTTCCCCTGAATATGGTCGGTCGAAATGACGTCTATATCACTCGCGTCGGAGAAGCTACGCTGGTTCTGGAGCTGCGTGACTCGATGTCGCAGCAGGTGCTGGCACGCTCAGCGGACCGTCGCGGCGCTGATCCGTCCTGGCCAACTGTTGCGAACACAGTCACCTCACTGGCTGAGGTTCGCCGTCTGTCTCGAACCTGGGCCCGGACGCTGGTTAATCGCCTCGACGAGTTGGCGAACCTCTAGACCGGAGCGGTTATGAAGTCGTTTCATCCCTTGGTTTTGATGGTTGGCGCGATCGGCCTCGGTTTCGTGGGCGCCGCTAATTCGCAGGATGGCCTGGACCGTCGTGTGACGTATATCGAAGTTGCCAGCTCTGCAACAGAGACGGCCGCCGACCTACTCCGGAACTACGCCTCTTCCAGTTCAGAGGCGCCGGGGAATCAATTCGTCCTGGCGCTGCAGCGGAGTGGTCGTAGCAACCACTTCGTGTTGGTAGAGGTCTGGGACGATGAGGCGGCGCAGCGCTTTAATGCGGAGGCTGACGAAAATGTTGCTGTCTTCGATGTGCTGGGGAGACTACTAATCACTCCGCTGGATATTCGACTCCATTACGATCTCTTATCGGAAGGTATGTCCGATGTAGAAAATGAAGGCGTATACGTAGTAACACACATCGATGTCGGACCTCCCAGCAGGGACACGGCGGTTGAGCTCCTGAATGAACTGGTGCCGGCCAGCCGCAGCGAAGCGGGAAATGCCGGGTTCGATGTATGGACCACGATCGATCGGTCGAATCATATGACCGCTCTCGAGGTCTGGGAGAGCGCTGCTGTACGCAACGACCATGTTACTTCACTTCACACGAAAAATTTCCGCCGCAGGCTGTCGCCGCATAATGGCGCTTTGTACGACGAGCGCATCTATCACGCGCTCTAGTTTCGGCGGGTTCTCTTCTCTGCCGCTGAAGGTTGCTAAAGGTTTCTAAAGGAATCTTCGCGTAATCCTGGTATGCCTCCTTCGATCTGTTGCGTTCTAGTTAGCGTGACCGCAGATCGCAGTCGTTTAAAAAGATCCAGGAGGACGATCTAATGACCAAATTTCTACCGAGTATAGGCGTAGGGCTGCTGGTGGCTGGGGCCGCTTCGGCACAGATGCCAATAGATACGGACGGCGACGGCGCGATCTCTCTGCCTGAGTTGCAGGCAGTTCGCCCGGAAGTTACCGCAGAGCAGTTTGTCGAACTGGATACCAGTGCCGATGGATTGTTGACGCGGGACGAGCTTCGGGGCGCGAGATCACGCTCCGATGGTGAGGGCCGCGGTCGAGGCCGAGGCGGACCGCGGATCGCTGATCTCGATACCGACGGCGATGGTGCGCTGTCACTCGACGAGGTAAAGGCTGCGGGCAATGCGCGCGCTGAAGAAATGTTCAGCCGTGTGGATGCCGATGGCGACGGCGTGATCACAGCGGAAGAGGGCGCCCAGATGCGCGATCGTTTCGAGGGGCGTGGTGGTCGCTCGGGTGGTCGTCGAGGGGGTCGTGATTCCGGCGACTCCATTTAGGCGTAATAACAGCGGGGGCGGGCGACCCTGGCGGTCGTTTCGCCCCTCTGATGTTGAAGCTGTCGAAATACACACGCTCTTTGAGCGGTATGAACGGCGAGGGCATTCGTTATAATCGAACGCTATATTCCCTTATTGCTCAGCCCGAGCCGGATCGATATTGAGAGCTTCTAGCCTAGCTGCAGTGCTGCCGATTCTCGCCTGCACGTCGGTCGTGTTCGCCCAGGAACCCTAGCACGCCGAGGCCGCCGATAACGAGATAGCACATGAGGTGGCCCATGAGTACCACCAGAATGTCGCAGCGCTTTTTGTTGGTGTGACCCATCAGGGACGCGGTAACAACCGCCTGGCCCTAGGCTTAGAGTACGAGAGAAGACTCAATGCCGCCTTCGGCATCGGTGTCTTGGCTGAGCACACAGCAGGCGAAGACGACTTCTGGGTGTATGCCGTACCCTTCGCATACCATTCCGGCCGATGGAAATTCTATTCCGCTCCCAGTATCGAGGAAAGCGCGCATGGCAGCGAGTCGTTGCTTCGTCTTGGAGGCGAGTACGGCTTCGGAGTAAATGGTTGGGAGATCTCGCCGCAGCTCGACGTCGATATAGTCGATGGCGAGGAGGTGCTTGTCATTGGCGTCACGTTCGGTAGAGGCTATCTGACGATAGATCCCTCGTTTGAGTGGCACGTACGTTCCGTGGCGCATTGTTCCTAGCTGTCTCGTTGATCACGGAGGATTGAGGTAGAATGGATCACAGCGGGTTATCAGGGATTTGAATATGCTGTTGAGGGCACTCGGCCTTGTTGCCTCGGGGTTAATGCTTGGAGGCGTGGCGTCAGGGCACCACTCCCACGCCAATTATGACGTGACGGTATTCACGCATCTCGAGGGCAGCGTGAACGATATTTTCTGGATCAATCCTCATATCTGGCTATTTATAGAAGTTGATGGAGAAGACGGTGCTGTTGAGCAGTGGGCTATAGAGACTGCGACCCCGGCTCAGCTCGGAAGAAATGGCGTAACCCGCGACACGGTCCACGTCGGCGATGCCGTATCGGTTCGTTGTCACCGGCTCATCGACGAATCCAACGGTTGTCTGCTTGGCTATTTGACCGGACGAGACGGCGTTGAACGGCTATGGGATTGAATCTCTCGCCGGTCGCTAGGCGCAGGGTGAAAACAATGAATCTATGCGGACGACTCGGATTGGCAGCGATGGTATTTCTCGGCGCCATGCCTGTGTTTGCGCAGGTTGAATACGTTCACAGAGCCGATCGATTCGCCATTACGTTTCCGGCAACCCCGGAGGTCGAAGAGACGACGCGGCAATCCGCCCACGGCGTTATCTTTCCGGCAAGAATATATGCAGCGCAGAGCGGTGCGACTCATTACTCGTTAACGCTTGTTGATTACACCGAAGCGGAAACCAGGCACCGCGAACGACCGGACCAGACCGATGCGAGTTCAGGGCAGAATTTCTGGGTGATGGATGTGCGGGCATCGATAGCCTACGCAGCTCAGAGCATACGTGAGCGTGTTCACGATGCGGGCGGCGAGATCACCTACGAAGGTTGGGCGGATATCGACAAGATCGAAGGACACCAGATGCAGGTCACTAACGCGGATCAATCGCGGACCTACATCGCAATCCACCTGAACGATCGGCGTCTCTATATTCTTGAGTCGACGGCCCCGCAGGGATATCCACCTGTTGCCTGGTTTCAACAGTCTCTTCAGTTTCTCAACGAGGATGGAAAGCGGATTCGTTACACGTTCGACCCTGACGGACAGAGAACCGACATCCGAATTGTCAACCTCGCCGATGCGCCTCAAGGCGTCGAGCGCGTGGTAGTCGAGTAGCAAAAGAAGAATAAGAACCGAGCCGGGAAGAAAGAGCTCGATGCTCAGATTGGAGATCAAGAGTTGAACAAGAACATTGGAGTGGGGCTGCTCTGCGGTTTGTTGATCGCGGCCGGTGGATCGGTCGCGCACGCTCAGACTGATGACTCGCTGGGACTTTGGGCACCGATACCCGAGTGGGCCTACGGCTACGATTCTCAACCCCAGCCCGGCGATACACCGCCTATTCCAACGCCTGGGAACAGAGCGCTCCAACCCGGTGAGGACCCGGTCGAGCTGGCCAGACCGCTTACGCTGGAAGGAAGCAGCGCGACGTTTCCCCGTCAGGATATTCGTCACGCGCAGGATGTCATCGACTGGTTCCCGGAGGACTATCCACCGATGGCGGACATCATTAAGTTCGGACCCGAAGCGTTGCAGGGAGGGGAGCCCGATTGGGCCTGCGGTTCCTGTCATCTTCCGAATGGCAAGGGACGTCCGTCGAATGCCCCCGTTGCCGGCCAGCCGGCCGAATACATGGTCCAGCAGCTACGTGATTTTCGAGACGGGCTGCGTTACAGCGCGGACCCGAGAAAGCCGAATACGCCTAACATGATCCGGATGGCGCTGGCGATGACGGAAGAAGAGATGCAGGAGTCTGCGAAGTTCTGGGCCGCCGTTCCGTGGACACGTCGCTACTACGTAATGGAAGCAGACCTTGTCCCTGCGATGTATCTGAATCCGGGCAATAATATGTTTTTCACCGTAGGGACGGAGCCGACAGAACTGCTGAACGGGCGCATAGTCGAGACACCGGTAGACACTTACCAGGCAGACTATTTGCGTAATCCACGCATGGGCTTCAACGTTTATGTTCCCGTGGGCAGTCTCGCCAAGGGCGAGGAACTGGTAACGACCGGCGGCGAGGGAAAAACGATCCAGTGTGCGATCTGTCACGGCCAGGATCTGATGGGTCTTGGACTGATACCCGGCATAGCCGGCCGCTCGCCCAGTTATCTGATGCGTCAGATGTACGACATGAGACAGGGCACAAGGAACGGTATTTCGGCGCAACTAATGATGCCGACCGTCGCGAACCTGACGCTCGATGACATGACCAATATTTCTGCTTATCTGGCGTCGATTATTCCACCGGAGCCGGAGGCAGCGGACTAGAACGCCGGAACGGAGAATCGCTTAGCCGGAACGTCCGGATTGGAGCGGGAAGTCGCCGTTAAAAATGTTAATTTAGAGTCTGAGGCTAAGGTCTCGAACCGACCCAAAGCGGTCGTTCAGTAGCCGACGAACACACGCGATTTTTAATGCCCGACAACTCGGTGGGATTGGTGGCCGGTAGCACGTACACTTTCGCATAGCGTCGTAGTCGGCAATTCGAGGAGATGATCTATGCCGGGGTGGGGATGGATAGTAATCGGAACTCTTCTATTCTGTGCCGAGTTATTCGCCGTTGATGCGCAGTTCTACTTGATCTTTGTCGGTGCTGGCGCTGTAGTCGTTGGTTTAACAGAGCTGTCTGGCCTCGATCTGCCCGCCTGGGGGCAGTGGCTTCTTTTCGCAATACTATCTGTCGCCAGTATGGTGGCGTTTCGAAAGAAGCTTTATGACAAGATCCGTGGTGGTGTAGCGCGTGTGTCCGACTCGGTAGTCGGCGAGACGGTAACTCTCGCGGAGCAGCTGGAAGCTGGAGCTCGATGTCGTACTGAGTATAGAGGCACGACCTGGACCGCAGAGAACGTCGGAGATGAGCCTATTCCGAATGGGCGAAGTGCGGTGATTCAGGAAATGGATGGCCTAATACTTCGAGTGAAACTCTATATTAAGTAGACTGGAGCGGATATGGGTGAGCTTCTTAATTTGATACAGGGAGAACCTGTGTTTCTAACTGTTTTAGTTATCGCCGTACTGGCGATTGTGGTGATTGCGAAAACAGCTACTGTCGTTCCGCAGCAGAACGCCTTCGTTATCGAGACATTGGGCAAGTACAGTAGAACGTTTCGAGCAGGATTCCATATTCTTATCCCGTTTGTCGATAGGGTCGCCTACAGACACAGTCTGAAGGAGTCCGCCATAGACATCGAGGAGCAGATTTGTATTACGAGTGACAACGTACAAGTTGGAATCGATGGGGTCCTCTACATGCAGGTGCTCGACGCACAGAGAGCATCTTATGGCATCACGGACTATGGATTTGCGATCTCACAACTGGCCCAAACGACTCTGAGAAGCGAGATCGGAAAAATCGTTCTGGATCGAACGTTTGAAGAGAGAGCTACGATCAACGCTAACGTAGTGAGCGAGCTCGACAAAGCATCTGAACCGTGGGGAGTTAAGGTTCTCCGCTACGAGATAAAGAATATCAATCCACCCCAGGACGTACTTTCCGCAATGGAAAAACAGATGAGAGCGGAGCGAGAAAAACGCGCTGTAATTTTGACCTCCGAAGGCGTACGAGACGCGAACGTCAATCAAGCTGAAGGCGAGAAACAGAGAGTCATTAAGGAATCTGAAGCTGCCAAACAGCAACAAATCAACGAGGCAGAAGGTGAGGCCCAAGCAATTCTCGCTGTCGCGACGGCAACTGCTGAGGGACTTCGACAGGTCGCTACAGCAGTCAGTGCCGGAGGAGGACGCGATGCGATGCAGTTGCGAATTGCCGAAGACTACGTCAAGCAGTTCGGAAATCTAGCGAAAGTTGCCAATACCCTTATTGTTCCCGCAAATCTTAGCGACGTGGCAAGTATGATCGCGCTGGCTACCAAGGTGTTCGAGAATCGGACATCGGACTCGACACCAGAAGCGTCTCCGCCCGAGAATTCCGCCACCCCTATATAGGCAGGATACTGCGTGGGTTCCGTATGTGGCCGTAAGTGGCCGTGGCGGGGCTGTCTGCCGTAATGGGTTTATTAATTTTTAAGCCAATCTAATAGAAGCTTCTTCAAGCCAACAGGTTTCTTGACGTAGCTGTAGAGTTTGACTGTAGCGGTATCCCCATGAGCTTCTGGCTCTTCAGTCTCCCCGGCTCCAAATTGTCGGTTATATTTATCGGCTTCTACGAGCAGATCGAGCCTGCGCGTGACTTCGCCGCGGAAGACTGCCGTATCCGTAAAGCTCGTCTCGTCCTCTTCGCGGAGCTCCTCTGGCAATTCGAGTTTGTTCTTCTCGTTCATATCGTTACCTTACGGGAGGTAAGTACGTGCACTCTGCGCCATGGACCGGCTCGGGTATGTGACGGAGTTGGCGATTGAGTGAAATCGTTACCGTTGGCTATGTCCGCTATCGGCCGAAAGTCTCCGTTAGAAAAGCCAGATCGGGTATTGAACGTAAGATTACGAACCGGCCCGAAGTGGATGTTTGGATCGTGACGACGGATAATATTATGCGAAGAGCCGAAGCTATCGACAACAATATGTATGGAATAACAGAGGCAACGAGACAATTATTATCCAGAGAATTGAAGGCCGCGGCGACCAAGTAAGAGTTCTGTCGAGAATGCAGGTCACCGAATCACTAATCGCATCCCTTGGCCTAAACAGTAGAGACGGCGCCAAGGGGAGGGCAGTCTTTTGATGGCTCCCCCAAGTCACCTATTCATCGGTGGGGTGTATCGCACCGGCACCGATCTTATGCGCAACATCCTCAACAGTGCCGACGACATTGCCATAAGCGGCGAGACGCACTTCTTCGGCAATCCCAGCACACCGCGCAATCTCATTCGCAACTGGCTTAACAGTTCGAGAGATGCTGACCCTTGGGGGAAGCAGGATCGATTGCGGGGACTCGTTTGTCCCGGATGCCGCCAAGAGTTCGCGAGCGTGACTGATCCGACTACTGACGACGGCGCGCGCAAGCTCGTCGATC
>JBJKYM010000004.1:0-41940 GCA_045561025.1 Candidatus Rariloculaceae bacterium | reverse complement strand
ATTGTCAGCCAGGTTGACGTAGAACTGGGCGTTCCCGGAATGTGGCTCGTTGGTACGAGCGAGGCCGACCGTGCCGCGCAGATTACTCAGGCCGTTTCCGGATTCGTTGGAGACCGAACGCTCCATCGTCTTGGGCTGGAGGTTCTCGGTGACGCCTCCCGTCTGCGCGATGAAGCCCTGAATCACACGATGAAATATCGTGCCAACGTAGTGGCCTTCCTCAACATACTGAAGAAAGTGCTCCACCGTCTGTGGCGCTCGCTCCGGATTTAACTCCATGACGAAGCTGCCGAGTGTTGTCGTGATTTGTACTCGCGGGTTGCCGCTGTTCGCCGGAATGTCCTGTGCTCCCGCGATTAAAGGCATCAAGAACAGGCAGAAAAGCGCTTTCGGAATCCTCATTGGCGTGTTCTCGATTGAGCTGGAAACGATGGTGAATGATAACGAATCGCGCCACAGCTGGCACAGATTCTTTTTTCTTACCAGGCAGCAACTACGGCACTGTTTGACGCCTTTTACCGCTCACGATTAACATGGTGGGCTGGCGTGACGTTGGCGCCTGGAATTCGGCGGGGCATGGCGCAGTCTGGTAGCGCATCTGCTTTGGGAGCAGAGGGTCGGGGGTTCGAATCCCTCTGCCCCGACCATCACAACTTAGGCAATCCCGGTTGCAGTTGGTAGGATTCTTTATAAGCGCCTGTAGCTCAACCGGATAGAGCACCGGCCTTCTAAGCCGGGGGTTGCAGGTTCGAGTCCTGCCGGGCGCGCCAGTTTTGAGGAGAGGGTGTTTTGTAGATTATGGTGGGCGTAGCTCAGTTGGTAGAGCCCCGGGTTGTGATCCCGGTCGTCGTGGGTTCGAGTCCCATCGTCCACCCCATCTCATCGGGTAGCTAATACGTATCAACGGGCCGTTAGCTCAATCAGGCAGAGCAGCAGACTCTTAATCTGTTGGTTGTAGGTTCGATTCCTACACGGCCCACCAACTTCGGTGTTGAAATTACTCATATGCAATTCGAATCGCCGTTGAACTTCATCGTTATCTCGCTACTTATGGCAATACCTCTCAATGGATCAACCGCACCACCGTTGACTGAGCGACAGCTGTCTGGTTTCGGCCTGCACGGACAAGAGATCGACGACGCTTATCTCTGGCTCGAAGGGAGCGACGCGCCGGAAATCCAGGAAGAAGTCCCCGAACTTGACGAGCGCGTCAGCGAGTGGACAGACGAACAGAACGCGTACACACGATCCGTTCTGGACGGGGTCGCCGGTCGCGCGTTGCTCGAAACGGAGCTCACGGCGCTGTTGTCGCTGGACGCGTATGGAATTCCGGAAGAAGCTGGAGACTGGTTGTTCTATACGTTGCGCCGCGGCGATCAATCACAGCCGGTTCTCTATGCGTCGCAGGACGGTGGTGAATCGGCAAAGGCGCTGATTGACGTCAACGCGCTGGATGAGTCCGGGCTGCTCGCTCTCGACTGGTATCAACCCAGTCCGGATGGTCGCTACGTGGCGTTCGGGACCTATCACTCCGGCGACGAACTCACCACGGCGAACGTTCTCGAGACCGAGAGAGGCGAGTGGCTTAGCGACGAGATTCGCGGCCGCGTAGATCCGGTAAGCTGGTTCGACGACAACGAGCACTTCATGGTGCGGAATCTGTCCGACAGAGACAATCCGTACTCGGGTCGCATTTCGTTGCATCGACTCGGGCGAGATGCCGCTGAAGACCCTGTGCTCTTCGAGCAGTTCACCGAAGGTGAGCTTGCTACCACCTGGGGCCCTTACCCGATCGCGTCGCCAGACGGACGGTGGCTCGTCGTGATCTACTTTACAGGGACAGACTCCAACGACGTCTGGTATTACGATCTGGATCAATGGCGCGACAGCGGTGAACTCGTCCGCCGCGACCTCCTGATCGGCGAGGATGAGCTAACGAGCGGATTTGTCGAGAACGACGTTTTTTACGCGCTAACGACGCTGGGGTCATCGAATAAGCGCGTCATTACATTTGATCTCGCGTCTGCTTCTGCCGCCGATTTCAACGAGCTTATCCCGGCCGACCGAAACGCCGTAATCGACAGCATCTCGCCGGCGTCCGGGCGCATCGTTCTCGACTACCTGGCCAGCGCGTACAGCAGGATCGGCGTATTCAACCGGGAGGGCAGGTTGCTGACCGACGTCCAGCTTCCGGGAATAGGGACGGCGGCGATCAATACTCATCCCGAGCGCGACACGGCCTGGTTGCGTTTCGAGACGTTCAGCGAACCTGAAGGAATATACGAGGTTGATCTGGTACAAGGGTCGACATCGCTCTGGAGACGCCCGGAGCTTCCGGTGGATACGAGCTATCTTGCCGTTACGCAGATGTTCTATCCCTCCGCGGATGGTACCGAGATTCCGATGTTTCTGGTCCATAGACGCGATATCGAACTAAACGGGGATAACCCGACGCTGCTCTACGGCTATGGTGGCTTCGATATTTCGCTGACCCCGAACTTCACGGCTGCCTGGCTTCCCTGGCTCAGTCGGGGCGGCGTCTACGCCGTCGCGAACCTGCGTGGTGGCGGCGAGTTCGGCGCTGACTGGCATCGCGCCGGAATGCTGGGTAACAAACAGAATGTCTTCGATGATTTCTATGCTGCGGCTGAATGGCTTATCGATGCAGGCTACACGAGCGTCGAGCGGCTGGGGATCGCAGGGCGCTCGAATGGCGGGCTACTGACCGGTGTCGCGATTACCCAGCGGCCCGATCTGTTTTCTGCGGCGATCGTAGGCGTGCCGTTGCTGGACATGCTGCGCTATCAGAATTTCCTGATGGCGCGCTACTGGGTTCCTGAATACGGCAGCGCTGAGGATCCCGACCAGTTCGAATTTATCAGCGCCTACTCGCCGTATCAGAATATCGTGAGCGGCACGAGTTACCCGGCGACTCTGCTCACCGCGGGCGAGCACGATTCCCGTGTGCACCCGCTGCATGCCCGGAAGATGGCAGCAGCGTTACAGCATGCAACCAGCGCTGATTCAGACGAGGAACCGATTCTACTGTGGGTCGATCGATCCGCGGGCCATGGGCAGGGTAAACCGCTGGAGAATCGTGTCGCCGAAACGGCCGACGAAGTCGCGTTCATGTCCTGGCAACTGGGCCTCGGTGATCGATGAGGCCTGCGGGGAGTTCGCTATAATGCCGAACTCGAGAGGTCGTGAGCGAAAGTGGCGGAATTGGTAGACGCGCTGGATTTAGGTTCCAGTGGGGCAACCCGTGGGAGTTCGAGTCTCCCCTTTCGCACCACACGACGTAATATCATTGAACTGACTTTTTAAGGAGTGGCCGAAGGCGCCAGCTGAATCTGTGAACGCAACAACTGAGAATCCGGTCGACGTATCGGTGGAGATGCCCGGTGGACTCGAACGCCGAATGACGGTTCGCGTGCCGAACGCCGAGATTGAGCGCGAGATCAGCGTGCGACTGACGCGGGTCGGGCGAACCGCGAAGATCAAGGGGTTCCGGCCCGGGAAGATTCCGGAAAAAATCGTCGAGCAGCGCTATGGCGAGCAGGTACGACAGGAGGTCATGAGCGACCTTATCCGTTCCAGTTACTCGCGAGCGCTGGTTCAGGAAGAATTGCGCCCGGCCGGCGGCCCCAATATTGAGCCCGTCAGCGAGGAGGGAGACGAGCAGTTCTCTTATCGAGCGACGTTCGAGGTATATCCCGAGATATCGCTGGCTGCTCTCGATACGATTTCGATCGAGAGACCGACGGTCGGCATTACCGATGCGGATACCGACGACCTGCTCGAACGTCTGCGGGACCAGCGCGCGAGTTGGAATACCGTGGAGCGAAAATCCGTGGCCGGCGATCGCGTCGTCATCGACTTTGTCGGAAAGATCGACAAGGAGCCATTCGAGGGCGGTGAAGGAACCGAAGTACCAATCGTCGTTGGTGAGGGGCAGGTTATCGGCGACTTCGACAAGGCATTGCTCGGACTAACCGCAGAGCAGACGAAGAGCGCGAAGGTGAAATTCCCGAAGGATTACCCCGTAGATACGCTGGCGGGAAAGAAAGCCGTATTCGATATAAGTGTTCACCGTGTCGAGGAGAAGGAACCGGCTGAGATCGATGACGAGTTCATAAAGGCATTCGGCGTTACGGAGGGTGGGCTGGATGCGCTTAAGGTGCACCTTCGCAGCAATATGGAGAGTGAGTTGGAGCAGCGCGTGCGCGCGGAAATTCGTCAGCGTGCGCTCGACGGGCTACTGGCGGTCAACTCGATCGACGTTCCCAAGTCACTGATACAAAACGAAATATCTACGATGCAGACGAATGCCATGCAACAGATGAATATCGAAGATCCTGAGCAGGCGCCGCCACGAGAGAACTTCGCCGAGCCGGCGAAGAAGCGCGCTGCGCTGGGCCTGCTCGTCCAGGAACTCATGCGGGAGCACGAGATCAAACTGGACAGGACGCGGCTGAATGAGCGTCTGGCCGAACTCGTATCGCAGTACGACCAGCCGGAGGAAGTCGCACGGCACTATCGCAGCGATCAGAATCTGATGGCACAGTTGGAAGCTGGTGTTTTAGAGGAGCAGGTAGTAGATTTTCTTGTCGAAAACGCTAAGACTGCGGAGAAGTCCGTCGACTTCAAGGACTTCATGGCCGTTTAGCTCGGCCTGAAGGCGTGTCGACGACCGAATTTAACGAGAGGAGTGAGACGGTGAGCGTCACAGGATTGAATTTGGTGCCGATGGTGGTCGAGCAAACGGCTCGCGGTGAGCGTGCGTACGATATTTACTCACGCCTCCTGAAGGACCGCGTAATCTTTATTGTCGGCGGTATAGAGGACAACGTCGCGAACCTCGTCGTCGCGCAGTTGTTGTTCCTGGAGTCGGAGAATCCGGACAAGGATATTCATCTCTATATCAACTCGCCTGGTGGTGTGGTGACCTCCGGGCTCTCGATTTACGACACGATGCAGTTCATCAAACCCGACGTAAGCACGATCTGCGTGGGGCAGGCCGCCAGCATGGGATCCCTGCTGCTCGCCGGGGGCGCGAAGGGCAAGCGCTACTGCCTCCCGCATTCGCGAATCATGATCCACCAGCCCAGCGGTGGTTTTCAGGGTCAGGCGTCCGATATCGATATCCAGGCGCGCGAAGTCCTGAAACTGAAGGAACGTCTCAACGATATTCTTGCCAAACATACCGGTCAGACCCTTGAGGCGATTGCGCGGGACAGCGATCGGGATAACTTTATGGACGGAGAAACTGCGGTCGAATACGGTCTAATCGATACGGTCCTGGATAAACGGCTCAAGGATCCGAGTAATAGTTGATAATTCAATCGGTTATCGAGATTAGCTCATTTTTGGTGTGGATATCTCGGGAACTGCGAAACGGGCCTTGGCATAGCTGTGAGACAAATGCTATAAGGCTGAAACTACTCTCTATATACAGGGGCAAAGGTCGAGCATGAGCGAAGATTCCCGCGGCAAAACGGATGACGGCAAGCTGCTGTACTGTTCGTTTTGCGGAAAAAGCCAGCATGAGGTTCGCAAGCTTATTGCGGGCCCGTCCGTCTTCGTTTGCGACGAATGCGTTGAGCTTTGTAACGATATTATCCGCGAGGAACTTGACGACCGTACCGATCGCGGCGGCGACAAGCTGCCTAACCCCCACGAGATCAAGACGGTTCTTGACGAGTACGTCATCGGCCAACAGGGCGCGAAGAAAGTACTCTCTGTCGCCGTGTACAACCACTACAAGCGACTGGAGACGCTAATCGGCGAGCGCGGCAAGGACAACATCGAGCTTGCCAAGAGCAATATCCTCCTGATCGGTCCGACCGGCTGCGGTAAGACGCTGCTGGCGGAGACGCTGGCCAGGCTCCTCAATGTACCGTTCACGATTGCCGATGCGACGACGCTGACCGAGGCCGGCTACGTCGGTGAAGATGTCGAGAACATCATTCAGAAGCTTCTGCAGAAGTGCGATTACGATGTCGACAAGGCCCAGACCGGCATCGTCTACATCGACGAGATCGACAAGATCTCACGCAAGTCAGACAATCCGTCGATTACGCGAGATGTGTCAGGCGAAGGTGTACAGCAGGCGCTGCTGAAACT
The DNA here is from genome assembly GCA_045561025.1 of Candidatus Rariloculaceae bacterium. GTDB lineage: Bacteria > Pseudomonadota > Gammaproteobacteria > Steroidobacterales > Rariloculaceae > SMWC01. The sequence continues at coordinate 35,817 of JBJKYM010000004.1, read as the reverse complement.
GATTGAGGGCACTGTCGCGTCAGTCCCGCCGCAGGGTGGACGCAAGCATCCGCAGCAGGAGTTCCTGCAGGTCGATACCGCCAATATCCTCTTCGTCTGTGGCGGTGCGTTTTCGGGCCTCGACAAAATTATTCTGAATCGTTCTTCGAAGAGCGGAATCGGCTTCGTCGCCGATGTGAAGAGCCAGGACAGCGATGAACATCTTGGTGAGCTACTGAAGGAAGTAGAGCCCGAGGACCTGATCAAGTACGGCCTGATTCCGGAATTCGTTGGTCGCTTGCCGGTCGTCGCGACACTCGAGGAACTGGATGAAGACGCTCTCGTGGAAATCCTCGTAGAGCCCAAGAATGCGCTGACGAAGCAGTATCAGAAACTCTTTGAGATGGAGGGCGTCGAGCTTGAGCTACGCGAAGACGCGCTCCGAGCTGTCGCAACTCGCGCCATGTCCCGGAAGACGGGAGCCAGAGGCCTGCGGACCATACTCGAAAATGTCCTGCTGGACACGATGTACGATCTTCCGTCTACGACGAACGCCACGAAAGTCGTTGTGGACGAGACCGTCGTGACCGGCGAGACCGAGCCTTACATTATTTATGAGACCGAAGAACCTGCGGCCGTGGGAGACGAGCGCCGCTAAGGTTCGTGCTGGGAACGTTCTCTGGCGCTTGAGATTGGGCGCAATGCCCCCAAATAGGGGCTAAGGCCTGCCCTGTGGCGGCCATCAGTAAGGAGTTTACGGAGTGGACACAGACAATCCCGAGACGGGAGGTCTAAAACGACTGCCCATACTTCCGCTGCGTGACGTAGTGGTCTATCCACACATGGTCATTCCGCTGTTTGTCGGGCGTGAAAAGTCCGTGGCGGCTCTGGATCTGGCGATGGCTGACGGCAAGGAAATTTTTCTCGTCCCGCAGACCAAGGCGGACGTCGACGATCCTACCGAAAAAGATATATATGAGATTGGCACGGTAGCGACGATCCTGCAGCTGCTGAAGCTTCCCGACGGCACGGTCAAGGTTCTTGTCGAAGGCGCCCGGCGGGCGCGTATCCGGAATCTGGAGATCGGCGAGTGTTTCTCGGCCGAGGTCGACGAACTCTCGGAGGATGAAAGCTTCGACGAGCGAGAAATGGAAGTTCTCACAAGATCGGTTGTCTCGCGCTTTGAGCAATACGTCAAGCTCAATAAGAAGATCCCGCCCGAGATTCTGACTTCACTTTCCGGAATAGAGCAGCCGGGGCGTCTCGCGGACACCGTTGCCGCGCATATGGCCCTGAAGCTATCCGATAAACAGAAAGTCCTCGAGATCAGTGACGTCAAGGACCGGCTCGAGCACGTACTGGGTCTTGTCGATGGTGAGATCGACGTGCTTCGCATCGAGAAACGGATTCGTGGACGAGTCAAACAACAGATGGAGAAGAGTCAGCACGAGTACTACCTGAATGAGCAGATGAAGGCCATTCAGAAAGAACTCGGCGATCTGGAGGACGCACCCAACGAGCTCGCGGATCTTGAGAAGAAGATCAAGACCGTTGGAATGACCAAGGAAGGCAAAGAGAAGGCGACGTCAGAGCTGAACAAGTTGAAGCTCATGTCGCCGATGTCAGCCGAAGCGACCGTGGTTCGAAACTACGTCGACTGGCTGGTGAAGGTGCCGTGGAAGAAGCGTACCAAAGTTCTGCAGAACCTCGAGGAAGCCGAGGCGGTTCTTGAGGAAGATCACTTCGGCCTTGAAAAGGTGAAAGAAAGAATTCTTGAGTATCTTGCCGTGCAACAGCGCGTCAAGGAACTGAAGGGCCCCATACTGTGTCTGGTCGGTCCGCCCGGAGTCGGAAAGACCTCGCTAGGGCAGAGTATTGCCCGGGCAACAAACCGTAAGTTCATCAGAATGTCTCTCGGCGGCGTACGGGATGAAGCAGAAATCCGTGGCCACAGACGAACCTATATCGGTTCGATGCCTGGGAAGATCGTTCAGAACATGAGCAAGGTAAAGGTTCGTAACCCGCTGTTTCTGTTGGACGAGGTTGATAAGATGTCGATGGATTTCCGCGGGGATCCGTCGTCTGCACTATTGGAAGTTCTCGATCCCGAGCAGAACTCGACGTTCGCGGACCACTATCTGGAGGTCGATTTCGATCTCTCGGAAGTGATGTTTGTCTGCACCGCGAATAGCCTGAATATTCCGGCGCCGTTACTGGATCGCATGGAGGTCATTCGGCTGCCCGGTTATACCGAGGACGAGAAACTCAACATTGCGAAGCGATATCTGATTCCCAAGCAGGTGAAGCAGAACGGAATCGAAGATGGCGAGCTGAGAATCTCCGATTCTGCGATTCTGGATACGATTCGCTACTACACGCGTGAATCCGGTGTCCGAAATCTCGAGCGCGAGATTGCCAATATCTGCCGCAAGGTCGTCAAGAAACTGCTGCTTCGGCCGCGAAAGAGTACCGTTCGAGTCTCTCATAGAAATCTCAACGGCTTTTTGGGAGTGCAGCGTCATCGATATGGTCGTGCCGAAGAAAGCGATCAGATCGGTCAGGTTACGGGTCTGGCCTGGACAGAGGTTGGCGGCGAGTTGCTGACGATCGAGGGAGCAACCGTTCCAGGCAAAGGCAAGCTCATTCACACCGGCCAGCTGGGCGATGTGATGCAGGAATCCATCCAGGCAGCGATGACAGTTGTCCGAAGTCGAGCCGCCGTACTCGGAATCGATGAGAATTTTCATCAGAATTCCGACGTGCATATCCACGTTCCTGAAGGCGCGACACCAAAAGATGGTCCTTCAGCGGGCATAGGAATGTGCGCAGCATTGGTCTCTGCACTGACGAAGATTCCCGTGCGGTCGGACGTCGCCATGACCGGCGAGATCACTCTTCGCGGCGAAGTCTTGCCGATTGGCGGGTTGAAGGAGAAGTTGCTTGCGGCCCACAGAGGGGGGAATCGAGACGGTGCTGATTCCGGCCGACAATGAAAAGGATTTGGTCGAAATACCGAAGAACATCAAGGACAAACTGACAGTTCTTCCGGTCAAATGGATCGATCAGGTCCTGGAAGTAGCGCTGCAACACATGCCTTCACCCGCACGAGAAGAAGAGTCTGCGGGCGCAAAACGTGACGCTGAGTCGGAGGACGCCGAGAACAACGAAGTCGTGCTGCCTCACTAGCGTTCAAACTCTTATTTGACACCGTAAAATACGCCTTGGTATAAGATCCTCGTTCTGGAGGTTCTGTTGTGTTCGCAAGCGAAAGTCGACACGGCTCATTCGCTTCCAGGAACAAATTTGTGGTAGGCGTTGTCGTGCGCCTGGGGATTATCAGTCAACTCTCAGAAGGGAATGGAATGAACAAAGCGGAACTCGTCGATGCAGTAGCAAGTGCAGCTAACCTCTCAAAGGCTGATGCAGGTCGTGCGGTTGATGCCGTACTCAGCAGCATTTCGGGATCGTTGAGCAGCGGTCAGCAAGTCTCAATCGTTGGATTCGGAACGTTTAGCGTGAAGCATCGTGCGGCACGTGCCGGACGTAACCCGAGAACTGGCGAGACGATTCAGATTGCCGCCAGCAACGTACCTGGGTTTAAGGCTGGTAAGGCTTTGAAGGAAGCCGTAAACTAGCCTGCTTTGTCCCAGGGGGTGCTTAGCTCAGCTGGGAGAGCGTCGCCTTTACACGGCGAAGGTCGGGGGTTCGATCCCCTCAGCACCCACCAAGAAATCTAGAGCCGGAGTGGTAGTTCAGCTGGTTAGAATACCGGCCTGTCACGCCGGGGGTCGCGGGTTCGAGTCCCGTCCACTCCGCCATATAGACAGGGCAGATTTATTTTCGCGTGAAGGTAAATCTGTCCTTTTTTCTTGGGCCCTGAACGGGCGTTAGTGAAGTAGAAGAATCATGTTGCAAGCAATGCGCGAAGGAATCGGACGATGGGTCGCCGTCGTTATTCTCGGACTGCTGGCCGTGGCTTTCATTTTCTGGGGCGTTGACTTCACCCTTACGGGCTCGCCGTTCGCGGCAAAAGTGAACGGCACCGATATACCTATTCTTGAATTCGAGCGCGATCTGCAGACCCAGCAGGCTCAGTATCAGGAGCTTTACAGGATCGAGATCACCGACGACCTGCAACAGGAACTCAGGCTCGCGGTGCTGGAACGGCTAATCCGCAACGAGGCGTTATTGCAACAGGTTGAAGCCGCCGGATACAGAGTATCTGATGAGCAACTGATCGCAGCGATCCGCGAGAGACCGGAGTTCCAGGTAGGCGGGCAGTTTTCGATCGACGTCTATCGTGCGACGCTCCTGAATCTGGGGATGACCCAGCCGGCGTTCGAGGAAATACAGCGCGAGCAGCTCTCGCTTCTCGAGCTTCAGGCCGGGATCATGACATCCGGCTTCTACACTGAAGAGGAGTACATCCGCTACGTCGAGTTGTACAACCAGCAACGTGAGGTCGCCTACGCGTTGTTCCCGGTGGACGATTTTCTCCCCGAAGCAGTCGTCAGCGACGAAGCGATAGACGCTTATTTCGACTCCAATCGCGCGGCCTACTACAGCGATGAGAGCGTCGATATCGAGTATATCGAGCTACGCGGTTCCGATATCGCTGCCCAGGTTGAGTACACTGAAGATGAGCTCCTTTCCTACTATGAGTCGGAGAGCTTCCGCTTTCAGACGGCAGAAGAAAGGCTGGCATCCCATATCCTTATTTCTCTGGATAGCGATGATCCCGAGTCTGCTGCGGCTGAGATTCTCGCCCGACTTGATGCCGGTGAGGACTTCGCGGCGTTAGCCGAAGAGTTATCTCAAGACGCAGGCACCAGAGGTCAGGGCGGTGATCTCGGCTACGTTGGTCGTGGTCTTCTTGTTGGTCCGTTCGAGGATACGCTGTTCTCGATGGCGGTAGGCGATGTTGAAGGTCCGGTCGAGACTGATTTCGGTTATCACATCATTGCTCTGAACGAGATCAGAGCGGGTGAGGTCCGGACATTCGAAGATGTTAGAGAGGAACTCGCACTCGATTTTCAGGCGCAGCGTTCCGAGCAACTGTTTTACGATCAAGCCAGCGAGTTGGCCGATCTTTCCTTCGACGCCTTCGACGAGCTGGCTAGTGTCGCCACGCAGATGGACGTACCGCTCCAGACCTTCGAGGGATTCACCCGTAACGGCACTTCGAGTCCATTTGCGGATGAACAGAGCGCTCCGGTCGTTCAGGCAGCCTATAGTTTCGAAGTGCTCGAGCAGCGGGAAAACAGCCTCCCGGTCGAGCTCGAGACGGATCACGTGCTGGTTCTGCGCGTCGTTGATCATCATCCGCCCGAGGAGCAGACACTTGACGCTGTGCGGGACGAAGTAGAGCAGGAGCTGCTGCGAGATGCGGCGCGGGATCTGGCTGAAGCCGCAGCAGAGGCTTTCCTCGCGGCGGCCCCGGCGGCTGAGGATCTGGAAGTCCTGGCTGTCGAGTACGGCGGGACCTGGACGCCTGCAGCCTTTGTTGAGCGCACCGACGGTGACGTACCGACGCAACTACTCTCTGCCGCGTTTCGTTCGCCGAAGCCGGCGGGTGGGGCCGTCGTCCGCGAATCAGTTGCTCTCGCCAGCGGCGATCAGGCGGTATTACTGCTGTCTGCAGTTGAGCCCGGGCGAGTCGACACGATTCCATTCGAAGAGCGCAACGCGCAGAGTGCGCAGCTGGCTGAACAATCCGGCATGGTCGAATTGACCGGTTACGCTTCCGAAGTTCGCGAGGCTGCGACGGTCAGGATCCCGGACATCGTACTGAACCCGGTTTTCTGAGCTGAGTTTCCCTCGGTCGCGCGATTGCGCAGCGGCTTAATCGAACTGCATTCCCACGATGCTGTAGCCCGCGTCGACGTAGAGCACATGCCCCGTGACGCCGGCGGCAAGATCCGAGCAGAGAAAGGCCGCCGAGTTCCCGACATCATCAATAGTCACATTGCGCTTTAACGGTGCCGTTTCCGCGACCGTCGAGAGCATCTGTCGCATACCTTTGATCCCGGCAGAAGCCAGGGTCTTGATCGGACCGGCCGAAATTGCGTTGACCCGAGTGCCTTCAGCACCGAGGTCGTAGGCGAGAAAGCGAGTGTTAGCTTCGAGACTGGCCTTCGCCAAGCCCATGACGTTATAGCTCGGCAGTGCTCGTACCGCGCCGAGATAACTCAGCGTGAGCAATGCGCCCTGCCGCTCCGCCATTAACGGTTGGGATGCTTTCGCCAGCGCCGCGAAGCTGTAACTGGAGATGTCGTGAGCTATACGAAAACCCTCACGGTTAACGGAGTCGATGTAGCGGCCCTCCAACTGGTCAGCCGGTGCGTATGCGACCGAGTGGACGAGAATATCGAATCCGTCCCAGCTTGCAGCCAGGCCGTCCATGAACGCGTCGATCTGGCTGTCCTCGGTAACGTCGAGCGGCAGTACAATATCGCTCTCCAGCTCCGCTGCCATCTTTCGCACGCGTCCTTCCAGCTTCTCACCCTGGTAGTTGAACGCGAGTTCGGCACCTTGCTCCCGCAGCGCCCTGGCAATACCCCAGGCGATTGATCGGTTGCTCGCCAATCCGACGACGACGGCGCGTTTGCCAGCAAGAAATCCCATCTGATGTCCTCTGTTAGGTTGTCTGTTCTGTTACGTCCACGAACAGCAACAGCTGCTGTCCGGGTTGAAGATATTGCTCAGGCGAAATGTCATTCCACTCCAGCAGCTGGGCGACGCTTACGCGGAAGCGTGTCGAGATGCGCGACAACGAGTCGCCGCGGCGCACGGTATAGGTAATTCGCCTGATCCGCTCGTTGGGGGTCGGATCCGGGTTGGCTGTGTTGCTCCAGATTACGAGCTGCCTGCCGACGCTCAACGTGTCGCCCGGAGCCATCGCATTCCAGATCGCAAGCTCCTGCATGCCGACACGATACTCGCGTGAAATCGACCAAAGAGATTCGCCACTTCGGACTTCGTGGGTTTTCCGCTGTCCAGTGCGTGTTCGATTTTGCTGTTGCTCGAGTCTCGCGTCGGCACTCAACGTATAAGCGCTTAGATCGCGAACGGCATGCGGAATCATCAGCGGCTGGTCCACGCGAATTAGATTTCCATCGAGATCGTTCACCTCTCGCAGCACCGCCGATGTTGTTTGGTAGCGCTCGGCGAGGTGACCCACGGTTTCGCCAGATTGGACTATGTGTCGGGACCACTCGACTCTATCTCGTGCGCCGAGAGACTGGAGCGCCTGTTTGAACTGCTCCGCGTTTTCGACCGGGATCAATAAGCGATGCGGTCCCCCCCTCCGGATCGGTCGCCCAGCGATTCACGCCGGCGTTGAACTCGTAGAGTCTATCGGTTGTGAGACCTGCCAATTCAGCTGCGAGCGCCATATCGATCTGCGTGCTGGTATCGACGGATTCAAACCGGGCTGCATTAGCGAGCGTTGGTAACTCGATTCCGTGCGCCTCCGAGTCTCGAAGCACCGCGGCGATTGCTAGCAGACGCGGCACATAGGCGCGAGTCTCGATCGGGAGATAGGGACGGATGTGCCAGAAGTCTATTTCTTCTCCTGCGCTCAGGGCGCGCGCTATGGCGCGTGTGACATTTCCTTCTCCGGCATTGTAGCCGGCAAGTGCCAGTAACCAGTCGCCGTCGAACATCTCGTGGAGATATTCGAGGTAGTCCAGCGCAGCACGTGTAGAGTCAACTGCGTCGCGCCGACCGTCGTACCACCAATTCTGCGTCACGCCGAGGCGTGTTGCCGTGCCCGGGATGATCTGCCACAGACCAGCTGCCCGGCCATGAGAATAGGCGAAAGGGTCGTAGGCGCTCTCCACGACCGGCAGTAACGCGAAGTCGGCCGGCATTCCGCGGCGATCGAGCTCCTCGATGATGTAGTAAAGGTATCGATCCGCTCGGTTGAAGACTCGATCGAGGTGCTCGCCATGAGACAGATACCAGGTGAGTTCCCGCTGAACAGCCTGATCGTCGCTCTCCGGGAGTGAAAGTCCCGAGCGGATTCTCGCCAACAGATCGACAGGCGGCGCGCTCGCGACCTTGGCGGTTGCTTTTGCTTGTACCTCCACGGCAGTCGCGGAAATCAGCTCCGGCGGCTTTTCCTTTGGCGGAGTTTCCGTTACCGCATCGATGGTGATGACGTCTGCGGTTACCTCGGGCGTTTCGCTTACTTCCGCGAAGTGAGCCTGACAGCCGCTGAGAACAACTGCTGCAGCAACGGACAGGGCGGCCGTCGGGGGGCGGGCGCAGTCTCGGGGGCGGAACAGGTGCTGCATCCCCAGTATGCTACGCATTGGCGTGGCAGGCGCAAGCCTGCGCACTTTTCATTTCGCGATTGACTCAGCGTGGTGGCTGTTCCAGAGTAAGGACCGCCGTGCACGAACCACAACTACCAAATGATTGGCTTTCAACTGCGCTGGGGCGACGGTGTCTCGACAATGAGCAACGTCTCGTGCAGCGTGCGCTGGAGCAGATGTTCGGCGAGCAGCTGTTGCAGATTGGTTCCTGGGGTGGTGTTGACAGTTTTCTGCCGTTCGCGAGAACTCAGCGAGCAGCGTGCCTAGACTGGCGCGGTACCGCGGATGTCGATGTCCTGAGCCATACGGACCGCCTTGCGGTAGCCAGCGACTCCGTCGATGTAGTGCTGCTACCCCATACCCTGGAACTCATCCCGTCTCCGCACGCGTTGTTGCGAGAGGTCGATCGAATCCTTCGGGCGGACGGCTATATCGTTGCGCTTAGCTTCAGTCCCAACGGGGCCTGGGGGCTGCGACATCTTCTCTCCCGAAACGGATATCCCCAGTTAAATCAACGTCTTATACGAGAAGGCCGCTTGCGCGACTGGCTCGAGCTGCTGAATTTCGAGGTCGGTTCGCGTCAGCGTTACCTGAATACGTTGCCGTTCGAGAAACTCCGACGATTCGGAACGCTGCCCGAGGAGAGCTGGCTGACGCGTTGGTGCCCCGGTCTTAGCGGCGGCTATTTGCTCTGCGCGCAGAAGCGCGTGCAGCCGCTTACGCCAATTCGCCGGCCCTGGCAGCGACGCCACCTGAAGGTGGTCGGTGGACTCGTAGAGCCGACGACCCGAGTGTCGCAGCGCCGACAGTATCGATGAAGGAAATTGAGATCTTCACCGACGGGGCTTGCCGCGGCAATCCCGGTCCAGGCGGATGGGGTGTTCTGCTGCAGCACGATGGACGGGAGAAGGAGTTGTGCGGCGGCGAACTCGAGACGACAAACAACCGGATGGAGCTCACCGCTGCCATAGAGGCGTTCGCGGCCCTGACACAACCCTGCCGTGTGCGGCTCTACACAGACTCCGTTTACGTGAAGGACGGCATTACGAAGTGGCTCGCGGGCTGGCGCGCGAGAGGCTGGAAGACGGCGAGCAAAAAGCCCGTCAAGAATAAGGATCTGTGGCTGCGTCTGGCTGAGCTCGTCGAAGCTCATGAAGTAGACTGGCACTGGGTAAAGGGACACGCGGGGCATGTAGAGAATGAGCGCGCCGACGCGCTCGCCAACCGCGGGCTCGATGAACTGTTGTCCTGATGCCAGGTAGCTGCAAAAGCAGGTTGAAATTCACCGAGAGCGGGGCGACAGTTGGCGGCTTCATGGTCGCTAAGCATGAGGAATAGATGCGGCAGGTAGTTCTTGACACGGAGACCACCGGTCTCGAGGTAGAGACGGGTCACCGCGTAATCGAGATCGGCTGCGTCGAACTCGTGAACCGGCGTCTGACTCAGAATTCATTTCACCGCTATATCAATCCGCAACGCGCTGTTGACCAGGGCGCGCTGGACGTTCACGGTATCGGCGACGAGTTTCTCGTCTCGCAGCCGCTTTTTAGCGAGGTCGCTGGAGATTTCCTCGAATTTGTCGATGGCGCACAGCTCGTCATTCACAATGCCGAGTTCGATATCGGTTTTCTAAATCATGAGTTCGCCCGACTCGAAGATCTGCCGGCAGACCTGCGGAGTCGCTGTGAGATCCTCGATACCCTTACGCTCGCGAGACGTCTGCATCCGGGGCAACGGAACAGTCTGGACGCGCTCGCAAAGCGCTATGACGTAGATATCTCGAAACGAGAGCTGCATGGCGCGCTACTCGACGCGCAGATTCTCGCTGACGTCTATCTGGCGATGACGGGCGGTCAGGCCAGTCTGTCGTTGGATGGTCAGATTGAAGAAGCCGCGAGCTATGAGTTCAATATCGATCCGATCGACCGCGAAGGCCTAGAATTGAAAGTGACGCCGGCGTCAGCCGCCGCCCTCCATGCGCATGAGGGCTTTCTGACTCGCATTGAGGATGAGTCCGGCGCGCCGGCGGTCTGGCGAAACCTTGATACGTCGGAAGTTACGTCAAAAAACGAGTAATTTCATGGTCTGCAGCTCATTCATCCCGCGTATTACCGATATTCTTTGCAGAGCGTCGCCGTAGCAGATAAGATTTCGGCCCTCTCAGCGGGCCGCTATGGGCGCTCACTGCAGAACAATAACGAGGTAATCACCAGATGGAAGTCCTTGAGTTTAATACAGCGATGCTGGTGTCGGGCATCATTCTCGCCGTTACGTTCATCGGTATTTTCACCGAAACGCTACATGGCATGGAGCGCTCAAAATGCGCCGCTCTAGGTGCGGCGGCAATGATCGTCTGCGGCCAGATATTCGGCTTCTACGATCCTGAGGCAGCAATAGAAGCCGTCGATTGGAACGTCATATTTCTGCTTGCCTGCATGATGACGATCGTATCGATCATGATTCCAACGGGCGGCTTCCAGGCGATGGCCTATAAGATTGCCGCCTTCAGTAAGGGTCAGAACTATCTGCTGCTTGCGCTGCTGGGTTCTGCCGTTACTGGCCTGTCGCTGTTGCTGGACAACGTGACAACTGTCGTTATCTTCGGCCCCCTGATTATTCTGATAGCGCGAGCCCAGAAGATCTCGCCGATTCCATTTCTGCTTGCTGCAGCGCTTCTGTCCGACACGGGTGGTATAGCAACGCTGGTCGGTGATCCTCCCAACCTGATGATCGGTTCAGCCGCCGATATCAGTTTCAATACTTTCGTATTCACGATGGGCCCCATTGTTTTCGTGGCGTGGATCGTCTGCCTCGTCATGTTGAAGTTCCTGTTCAAGGAGGAGCTCGCGGAGGTTCCGGATGATGTCGATCATGAGATTCCCGAGATCGCTGACAAGAAGGTCTGGCGCGGCTCCATGGTCGTGTTGGGGCTGATGGTTGTTCTGTTCATGCTGCACCGGCAATTGCACTGGGAGCCGTGGTTCGTCGCGCTACTCGGCATGGTGGCGCTCGTCTTTGTCTCCCGCGGCGTCGTCATGGACCACGCCATGGAGCACGTCGAGATCACTTTATTGATCTTCTTCCTTGGACTGTTCATGGTTATCGGCGGCGTTGAACATAGCCGCTTTCTCGAGTTCATCGGCCAGTTCATCACGCCGTTCGTCGAGCGCGATCTGCTGACCGCGACGATCGTTCTGATGTGGATCGGTGCGTTCCTGTCCGCGGCGATCGACAACATCCCGTTTACCGCTGCGATGATTCCGATCATCATTGGCATGGAGACGCAGGGCATAAACGTCGCACCTCTGTGGTGGGGTCTGGCGATGGGTGTTGGTCTGGGCGGCAACGGTACACATATTGGTTCTACGGCCAACGTGTTCATCGTTACGATCTCCGAAAGACTTGCTCGCGAAGAGAATGACCCGAGTCTGCGAATCACGCCCTACATGTGGTTCCGCAAGGGCACGCCCGTCATGCTTGGAACTCTCGTGGTTTCGACGATACTGTTCGTGACATTCTTCGACTTCTTCGCGAGACCGATCAACTAGCGGGAATGCCACTGTAGATATACGTACGTAGGATCCTCGATAGTCGCGTCAGTAGGTCAGCCATAGACTTGAACTAACTTCTTAGTTCAAGGAATGGCAAATGACGAACAACACGATCCTGGTGGTGGTTGATCCCACCGCAGATGAGCACCCGACGGTCGAGCGAGCTGCCTGGCTTGCTGAGGGGATGTCGGCTCTGCTGGAGCTCTTCATCTGCGACTACGATCCCGAGATCGCGGCGGGCCGAGTCTCTACGGTCTGGATCGATCAGCCGGTACGAGAGCACCTGATGTCGATACTCGAGCAGAAGCTGGAAGATCTGGCAGAGCCTCTGCGCGCACGCGGGCTCGATGTCTCGACTGACACCGCCTGGGATCATCCGCTGGTTGACGGAATCGTCCGCAAGGTCGCTGCGAGCAACGCGTGGCTCGTTTTCAAGGACACGCATCATCACAACGTCCTGAAGCGCACTATTCTGTCGAACACGGACTGGGGCCTGATTCGAGACTGTCCGGCGCCGCTTTACCTGGTTAAGCTCGGGGGTCCGTCCGAGATTTCCCAAATCTACGCTGCGGTGGATCCGACGCATCTCCACGACAAACCCGCGCAGCTCGATCGTGAAATTGTGGATATCTCGCAGCTTCTGGCCAACGGCGTCAACGGCACGCTGCATGCGATACATACCTACGCATATCCTGCGGCACTCGCGACTCCCGAGGCGACACCCATAGCGAACCTCGCCGATGAGGTGGAGCAGGAGCACCAACGCGCGTTTGCGGAATTTCTCGCTTCTTACTGATTGCCGGAAGACAATACTCATCTGGTGCAGGGCCTTCCTCATTAGGTGCTTCCGGAACTGTCAGAACGCGATAACGTTGACCTAATTGTGATGGGTGCTATTTCGCGTAGCGGTATGGACCGGGTATTCTTGGGTAATACAGCGGAACGTGTACTCGACCAGCTCGCATGCGATCTCCTGATCGTCAAGCCGGAGGGGTTCACGACCTCCGCTTAGGAAGACGACGGTAGAGGGTTGCGGCGCCGCAGCTCTGGTATAGGGAGATAGTTTGTCATTGATCGGTGAGGCTCCGGGGCAGCGTTCCACGGTAGGTAGATGTAGGCCGCGCGCTCTTCGCTGCGCGAGTAGGTTAATGTTCTATCTCGACCTGAAGCGCGACGTGAGGCCCGGATGAAGGTTCTCGTAACGGGTGCGGCCGGATTTATCGGTTTCCATACCGCCAGGAAGCTGCTGGACCGCGGGGATGAAGTTATCGGTCTCGATAGCCTCTGCGACTACTACGATGTCTCGCTGAAGCAGGCCCGCCTGGATATTCTGGGCGAGAACTCCGCGTTCAGATTTGTACGGCTGGATCTAGCGGATCGAGATGCGGTCTCCCGCTTGTTCGCTGAGGAGGGGTTCGAGAGAGTCGTCCACCTGGGCGCACAGGCTGGTGTCCGTTACAGCATCGAGAATCCCTTCGCCTACGTCGACAGCAATCTGCTCGGCACGATGACCATACTCGAGGGATGTCGCCATCACGGCATCGAGCATCTCGTCTATGCGTCGACCAGCTCCGTGTACGGCTCAAATACAACGATGCCGTTCTCCGTTCATCACAACGTCGATCATCCGCTGTCGCTTTATGCGGCAACGAAGAAGTCGAATGAGCTCATGGCACATACATACTCGAGCCTTTACGAGTTGCCCGTGACAGGGCTGCGATTCTTCACGGTCTACGGGCCTTTCGGGCGGCCCGATATGGCGTTGTTCCTGTTTACGCGGAAGATTCTGGAGGGCGAAGCGATCGATGTATTCAACTTCGGCAATCATCGTCGCGACTTTACCTACATTGACGATATCGTCGAGGGCGTCGTCAGGGCAATGGATCATGTTGCCGAGCCAAACGACGCCTGGAGCAGCGCGTCACCGGATCCCGCGACCAGCCGGGCTCCTTATCGGCTCTACAATATCGGCAATCAGGAACCGGTAGATCTGATGCGATACATTGAAGTGCTCGAGCAGCAACTCGGCCGTGAAGCGAAGAAGAACATGCTGCCGTTACAGGCCGGCGACGTGCCGGATACCTGGGCGGACGTCGAGGATCTCGTCACTGACGTCGGCTACAGACCAGCGACGCCCGTTGAGGAGGGCATCAAACACTTTGTCGATTGGTACGTAGAGTACTATAACGTTGGTCTCTAGCCGTAGCCTGTCAGATTGCTTCCGGAGCGCGTATGACTGAAGAGACCTATGGTCCGCGGACCTCAGCCTGGAAGGAACTCTCCGCGAAGGCCGCCGAGCTCAGATCAGGGAGCATTCGCTCGTTGTTTTCTGCGGACCCGAATCGGGGAGTCGACCTGTCCCAGGAGTCGGTGAGTCTCTATGTGGATTTTAGTCGGCAGTTGCTCGAGGGTACGTCGCTAGCTCTCCTCTACGATCTTGCGGAGCAGACTGGTGTTCCGGCCGGTATTGGGCGGATGTTCTCCGGGGCGCATATCAATAACACCGAGGACCGGGCGGCACTGCATGTGGCGCTGCGCCGACCGGCGGATCGCCCGTTGTTGCTTGATAGCGAAGACGTGATGCCGTTCGTTGAGGCGGAGCGCCGCCGAATGAAGTCGTTATCGGATCGATTGCACGCAGGTGAGCTTCGGGGCTACACGGGCAAGCAGATTGTAGACGTTGTGAATATCGGAATAGGCGGTTCCGATCTCGGGCTAGTTATGGCGACGGTTGCACTCGTAGAATCTTGTAACCCGGAGATAGGTCTGCACTTCGTCTCTAACATTGACGGTGTAGAGGTCTCGCATGTGCTCAAAGCTGTAGATCCGGAGACCACGCTGTTCGTCATCTGTTCGAAAAGTTTTACGACAATCGAAACGCTTACGAACGCTCGAACTGTTCGTGACTGGTTGCTGAAACAGGGTGGGGAGCGGGCTATAGCCGCTCAATTTGTTGCCGTCTCGACCAATCACGAGGCGATTGATGAATTCGGTATCGCTGCAGATAGGAGATTCGCGATCTGGGATTGGGTAGGTGGTCGATTCTCCCTGTGGTCGGCCGTCGGTCTAACGTTGGCGCTCGCAATTGGCTGGGACAGGTTCAGTGAGTTTCTCGCTGGCGCCCACGAGATGGATGAGCACTTTGTTGCCTCGCCTGTGTCACAAAACCTTCCGGTTCTGATGGCTTTGCTAGGGATCTGGAATCGAAACTTTCTAGAACTTAGTAGTCATGCCGTTCTTCCATACGATGATCATCTCCGCCGCCTGCCAGCTTATCTGCAACAGCTTGAAATGGAGAGCAATGGGAAGTCGGTTCGGATGGACGGATCTCCGGTGCAATGCGATACCTGTCCGGTTATTTGGGGTGAGCCGGGCTCGAATGCGCAACACTCGTTTTTTCAATTGCTTCACCAGGGAACTGTTGGAGTGTCGATGGACTTCCTGTTGCCGGTGAGATCGGCCGTGGGTCGTCAAGACCAACAGGATCTAGCGGCTGCAAATTGTCTGGCGCAAACTTGGGCGTTATCCGAAGGCGATCCTCAGAATGACTCTGAAGACCCTCATCAGGTCTATCCGGGAAATCGGCCAAGTACGCTTGTTATTTTCGACGAAATAGATCCGGCAACGCTCGGTCGACTGGTCGCCCTGTATGAACACAAAGTCTACGTCCAGGGAATTATCTGGGATATCAATAGCTTCGATCAGTGGGGAGTGCAACTTGGTAAGCGTCTCGCCGAGTCGCTGACGAAACCGGCCGCATCAGGCGCCCCTCCGCCGGCAATCTCTGCTGCGATCGCTCGATTGGCGAGGAGCGCCGAGTAGCCGAATCACGCTGGCTCAGTAGCACCGGGAGTACCCGGCGAGGTAGGATACCGTAGGCAAACCGGAAGCGTGGTGGGACTCCGGACTGACGGAATGCTTTGGCGCCAACAACAATAAATCTGACGAATCGAATCTGGCCATCCGGAGGTTGCTTTTTTGCCCGTCGTATTTGTGAGGACGGTATTTTTTTAGCCTGAGAGTGAGGTCGCGTGTGGTTCGAAGAAAAAGTTCTGTAGTTTCGTCGGCTGCGAAGAAGATATCTGGACTGGCGTACTCCAGAAAGTGGGCGAGGTCTGCTGTCTGGTCGAGAATTGCGACCTGGCTATTATTCACGTTCGCGTTCATCACCGCTGCTTACGGACAAGTGCCAACCGCTGAGCAGTTGCAACTTCTGAATTCCCTTCCTCCGGCGCAGCGACAGCAGGTCTTGAATGAGTTGAGAAACTTTCAGCGCCAGCAGGTTCAACCCGGTGCCCAGCAGGCTGAAATTGGTGAAATTGATCCACTGACTCAACTACTGCTAGACCCTGAGTTCGAAGAGGAGGAACTGGAAGAGGAGGAAGAGGAGGATCCTCGGCTAGGGCCAGGATCGACAATCGTAATCGAGTTCAATATCAGCCCCGACGCACCGCTAGGTACAGCAACCAGGGCCGAGCCGATGCGGCAGCGTCTTATCGAAGGTAATCCGTACCTGCTTGACGATTCCGGATTCCTGTATTTGCCAGGGGTGCCCACCGTTGGGCTCCGGGGGTTAAACCAAGATGAGGCTACTCTGCGGCTAGAGGCAGACGCAGCGCTGGTTGACTTCGACATGTTCGTGACGCTCCTCCCTCTCGAGCCGACTGGAGTAGGGGGGTTGGCGAGGTTCGGCTACGATCTCTTCGAGGATCGTCGTGAAGAAGCTTTGGAACCGGATGTCAATGTACCGGTGCCCGCTGAATACCAGGTAGGGCCTGGTGACGCATTGAATGTTCATTTCTTCGGGAATACGAATGCTGAGTATTACCTCGTCGTTTCGCGTGAAGGTTCGATCAACTTTCCGGAGATAGGGCCGATTACGGTCGCAGGACTGGATTTTGCCACGGTCCGCGAGGTTATTAACGAGCGAGTTAGTGAACAGCTAATCGGCGTAAGGGCCAGCATTACACTAGGCGAGTTGCGAACGATTCGAGTATTTGTTCTAGGTGAGGTCGCTGAGCCCGGGTCTTATGCGGTAAGCGGCTTGTCTACGATGACGAATGCGCTGTTCGAGGGCGGTGGGGTAACGGGGATCGGTTCGCTGCGCAATATTCAGTTGATGCGCGAGGGTGAATCGGTTACGACGCTGGATCTCTATGATCTGCTGCTACGTGGGGATACGAGCGGAGACGCTCGGTTACAGCCGGGCGATGTCCTGTTTGTACCGCCTATCGGAGATGTCATTGCAGTCTCGGGAGAGGTAAAGCGGCCCGCGGTCTATGAGACGCTGGGCACCGAGACGCTGGCCGAGAGCATCTCGCTTGCAGGAGGTCTGACCGCAAGCGCAGACATGACCAACGTCAAGCTCGAGAGAATCGTACCGGGTCGAGGCGTAACGGTCGAAGAGCTGGATTTTGGTAACGATGATCAGCTGCAACAGCTGTTGCAGGACGGCGACAGTATTCGAGTTCTGCCGAACCTGGATCAGCTCGAGAACGTTGTTCTTCTGGAGGGCAACGTACAGCAGCCTGGGCGTTTTCAATGGTTTCCCGGCATGCGTCTTACCGACCTTCTTCACTCTCCCGAGCTGCTTAAACCACTCTCGGATGTCGGATATATCCTGGTTCGTAGAGAGATCGAGCCGAATGTGTTCATCGAGGTTTTTTCTACGG
Source organism: Candidatus Rariloculaceae bacterium (assembly GCA_045561025.1). Classification (GTDB taxonomy): domain Bacteria; phylum Pseudomonadota; class Gammaproteobacteria; order Steroidobacterales; family Rariloculaceae; genus SMWC01. Next base: position 18,297 of record JBJKYM010000004.1, on the reverse strand, counting down.
ATTTCAATGCAGCACTCGCCGCGCCCGGTGGGCCAGACGATATCCTGCTTCAGGCGCGCGATACAGTTCACGTATTTAACTTGGAGATTGGTAGGCAGCACGTCTTGGAGCCGTTGATCGAAGAGCTTAGAGCTCAGGTGCCCACTGTCCAGGTGGTTTCAGTTGCGCGAGTCGGAGGTAGTGTGCGAGCTGCGGGCGAGTATCCGCTCGAGCCGGGAATGACGGTCAGCGATCTTATTCGCGCGGGTGGAGGACTAGACGAGTCCGCTTACTTGATTGAGGCGGAACTCACGCGATATGACGTGATAAATGGCGAGTACCGTGAGACAGAGCTATTGACGGTCGATTTAGCCGCTATCCTGAATGGGGACAGTGAGTCGGATCTGCTCTTAAACGCACATGACTACCTCAACATCAGGGAGGTGCCACGCTGGCGTCAGCAGGAAAGCGTAGAACTACGTGGCGAAATAGTGTTTCCAGGGTCATACCCGATTCGGCAGGGAGAGACGCTCGCTTCCGTCCTGCAGCGAGCCGGTGGATTGACGGAGCTGGCATTCGCCCAGGGAACGATCTTCCTGCGTGAAGATCTTCGAGAAAGAGAACGCGAGCAACTTCGGACACTGGCGAGTCGAATTCAGGGAGACCTTGCCGCTCTTTCATTGTCCGACCCGGGCGCCACTCAAGCCATGAGCATCGGCCAGTCCCTGGTCGTGCAGATTCAGGAGGCCCAGCCCCTGGGCCGGATGGTGGTCAGTTTGGATCTGATCGCAGCGGGGGATGTGAGCCAGGACATCCTCCTGAAGTCTCAGGATCAAATTCTGGTTCCGAGCCTTACGCAGGCGATTACGGTTCTGGGGGAAGTGCAGTACTCGACGTCACACCTATATGAACCTGGGCTGACCCGAGATGAATACATCCAAAGGAGCGGTGGTCTTACGGCGAATGCTGACGACGAGCGAATATATATAGTGAGAGCCAACGGGCAAGTTGAAATCGAGCAGGGCTCTCGATGGTTCAGGCGATCGAATTCTGCAGATATGCGCCCGGGTGATTCAATCGTCGTGCCGCTCGATACTGATCGCGTAAGACCGCTCGTGTTGTGGACCGGAGTGACAAGCATCCTTTACAACATCGCGATTGCCGTTGCAGCTATTAGCGGCCTCTAGCAACCTGCATCCGCGGTTCGATGGATTTCATAGATCTAAAGACTCAGTATCGAGGACTTCGAGAGTCAATAGATAAAAGAATACAGGCGGTATTGGATCATGGCCAGTACATACTTGGGCCAGAAGTCGAAGAGTTGGAGGAGAAGCTCGCCGACTACGTGAGTGTAAAACATTGTGTCACGGTTTCGAGCGGCACTGATGCACTTCTTATGTCGTTGATGGCTCTGGAGATTGGTCCTGGCGACGAAGTGATAACGTCGCCGTTCACGTTTATCGCGACGGGGGAAGTGATTGCCTTGCTAGGTGCAAGGCCAGTATTCGTCGATATCGATCGGAGAACGTTCAACCTCAATCCGACGGCACTGGAGGACTCCATCTCTTCCGATACGAGGGCGATCATTCCCGTGTCAGTATTTGGTCAATGTGCCGAGTTCGATGAGATCAACTCGGTCGCGAGTCGCCACGGGCTGACCGTAATAGAAGACGGAGCTCAGAGCTTCGGCGCCACTTACAAGGGTGCGCGTTCCTGTGGGTTGACGGATGTGGCTTGTGCGTCGTTTTTTCCGTCCAAGCCCCTGGGCTGCTATGGTGATGGTGGTGCGGTATTTACTCATGATGCTTCATTGGCTCGTCTCTTCCGGGAGCTCAGATCGCATGGTGAAGATCGTCGGTATCACCATGTTCGAATTGGGATCAATGGCCGCATGGATACGCTTCAGGCTGCTGTTCTATTAGCCAAGATGGAAGTATTTGACGAAGAACTCGCATCCAGGTCCCATAGCGCTGATCGATATGAGCGTCTTATCCACGATGCGTTTGGTGCTGACAATCGAGTAGCTGCCGTTGCTACGCCGTATATAGAGCCGCACAACACGTCCGTGTTTGCTCAATACACCGTCACCGTCGCGGAACCGAAGTCAGTGCAGGACAAAATGAGAAGTCATTCAATCCCTACCGCAATTCACTATCCCGTACCGCTTCATTTGCAGCCGGCGTTCGAGAGATTCGGAGATAAAGAAGGAAGTTTTCCTGTCGCCGAATCAGTTTCGCGCCAGGTGATTAGTCTTCCGATGCATCCATATCTCACCGATAAGGAGCAAGTGACCGTGGTGCGGGCATTAGAAGATTCGATATCCGATTTAGTATCATAGCGCTCACTCTGAATAGAATATCTAACGGTCATGGCAGACACACGCGACAATGAGTCGGCAGGAGAGCCTCTGAGGGGTAGGATTTTTCTATATCCCGATATCCAGAGTGGATTGATATCTTTTGCGACCTGGCCAACAAAGCTTCGGCAAGGTAAAGCTATCATCACGCTCGCCGCGGTTCTCGGGTTGATAGTCGGCCTGGTATTAGCGTTTGTTATGACGCCCGTCTATCGCGCTGAGACGGTATTAACGGTAGTAGAGGAAGTCCCTAGCGGCTTGAACTCCTTAATGCCAAGTGTAAGCGGATTAGCCGGCCTGTCAGGTTTTGGCCTCGGTTCCGCGGATCAACTTCGAGAGGAGCACATCGCGGTCCTTCGTTCGAACTCCCTCAGTCGGGCGTTTATTGAGCGGGGCGAGTTGAAACCGGTTCTCTTTTCTGAAGAGTGGGACGCGGAAAGCTCCAGCTGGCTGGTTCCTGACGACGAGGTGCCGACGTTGAACGACGCCGTGGAGTTTTTCGAAGATAATGTTCGAAGCATCGCGGAGTCGACGCTAGATGGAATGATTCATCTGACCGTCGACTGGAAGGATCCGATTATTGCAGAGCAGTGGGCGAACGGCTTGGTCTCGCTGGCTGATCAGCTGATTCGAGAGCGTGCGATCGCCGAGTCTGATAGAAGTCTGGCATATTTGAACGCGGAGCTGGAATCAACGAGTGTTGTCGAGCTTCGCGAGGCAATCTACAGCTTGCTAGAGACTCAGGTGCAGGATGCGATGATGGCGAAAGTACGCGATGAGTTCGCATTCCGTGTCATTGATCCCGCGGTCGCACCGGATATAGATGATCCAATTCGGCCTCAGAAAATTCTCCTGGTCGGCGGGTTGATTTTTCTTTTCGGTTTTGCGGGGGCAATCCTGAGCCTACTCAGATCTCGCGACGAGAATGAAGAGAACGTCAGCGACGTAACCTAGCGTTGCTACTCCAGACAACCAGATCTCCGGGGCGTAAAGATGGAGCGCGAGTTAGCTATTCAGCGAAGTAATGCGGGATCGCTGCACGCCGCGATATTGGCTGCATCAGTAGTAGGCTACGAGCTTATCTCGTCTCTTCCTGTCTTGCTGGGTATCGACAGTAGAATGGTTACTGTGCCGTTTCGCGCGGCTGTTCTTTTGCTCAGCTTGTTTCTTCTCATTGCTGGGCTCAGTGCTACGAGAAAGACGATCGCGTCGAATCCGATTCTGAAAGTGCTGCTTTTATTCTGGGGGCTATACTGCCTTCGCTTGCTAGTTGAAGTCACCGTCGCGCCGGTGGTACTACGAATGCCGGCATACGAGTATCTATTGTTCGCCTTAGGCGCATGCGCGTTACCGATGCTTGCCATTACCAGGAAATGGAGTCCGTGGGCGACAGAAACTGCTTATAGGCTAATACTGTATTTTTCAGCGGTATCTTGCGTCGCGGTCTTTCTTAGCACCTATCTTGAGATTAGCTCGATGGGACTCGCGAGTATCCTCGAAGGTCGTCTCGCGACGGACACACTGAATCCGATCTCGTTGGGTCAGTTAGGGGTAACGTTGTCGCTGCTATCTGGATGGGGGATCGTTTATCGGGAAGACTTAAGTCGTAACCAGGCTCTCCTGTACTTTATGTTTTTCTGGCTTGGTGTGATTACGATGTCGCTTGCCGGTTCGCGTGGTCCATTCGCTTGTCTCATAGCAGGACAGCTATTCCTGGGGCTCATCGCGCTACAGAGAACAGGCGGTTTACGCCGATTCGGAAGCTTCGTGATTCCATTGGTGCTATTCGGCATTGTCGCTTTGGTGTTGTTTGGAGATTCCATTGTTCTGCTTTTGCGGCTATTCGATATATTGAGCCTCGATACGGCTAGTAGTATTAGGGTGGAACTGTCTCAAAGAGCTTGGGTCGAATTCGCCGCAAATCCGCTGCTTGGAGTGGCGATCGAAGATCGAGCTTTTCGCCTCTATCCGCACAACCTGGTCCTGGAAGCCTTTCTTGCGACCGGGTTGTTTGGAGGCTTGCTGCTCGTGATAATCATGCTGTTCAGCGTCGTTCATGCGTTGCGTCTGGCGCTCTCAGGCTCGGTAGCATCTTGGATTTCCGTTCTGTATATTCAGTACTTTGTCTCCGGCATGTTCTCCGGTGCGCTATATGGGGCAAGTGATTTCTGGGTTTTGATGGCAGCATTATTTTGCTCCGATCCATCGCGCTATTCCTATCTGACTGGACGTCCACACTCAATGTCGGCGTTGTTTCGGCGAGGATCTCTCGGCTCGGTTTCACCGACCTAGAATTTTTGGAAATCTTCGATGAAAGATCTCGATAGACTGACCTTCGGACTTATCGGATGCGGACGCATCGCGCGGCGCCACTCCGAGTTATTGGGCCGGTCACAGATTGCCGGCGCTAGTCTTGTCGGTGTGTGCGATGTCATTGAAGACAAGGCGCGTAGCTTAGGAGAAGAATTTGATGTTCCTTGGTACACCGATATGCATGAGCTGGCCGCGGAGATCAAGCCGGATGTGTTCGTCATACTCAGCCAGAGTGGACATCATGCTCGACATGCAATAGATCTCGCTCCGTACGGTAAACATATACTCGTAGAGAAGCCCATGGCGCTCACGCTTAAGGACGCCGACGCCATGATCAGCGCATGCGATAGCAATGGCGTCAAATTGTTCGTGATAAAACAGAATCGCTTCAACGTCCCGGTGTTGAAACTGAGAGAAGCACTTGAGCAGGACAGGTTCGGGCGACTTGTACTTGGTACCGTTCGAGTTCGCTGGTGTCGAACTCAGGAGTACTATGACCAGGACGCCTGGCGAGGAACCTGGGCAATGGACGGTGGCGTGCTGACGAATCAAGCTAGCCACCACATCGATCTCCTGGAATGGATGATGGGCGATGTTGAAAGCGTATTCGCAAGGAGTACTGCGGCCCTGGTTGACATCGAGGCGGAAGATACGGCTGTCGTCACTATAAAGTTTCGGAACGGTGCGTTAGGAATTATCGAAGCTACGACAGCGACTCGTCCTCGGGATCTCGAGGGGTCTTTGTCACTTCTGGGTGAGCATGGATCGGTCGAAATCGGTGGTTTCGCAGTAAACGAGATGCGTACCTGGGAGTTCGATCCGACCGTGGAAGAAGATTCTGTCGTTCGTGAAAAATTCTCGGTGAACCCTCCGGATGTGTATGGCTTCGGCCACAAGGCCTACTATGAGCATGTGGTAGATTGCATCGCGAAAGACAAGCAGCACCTTGTGGACGGTTTCGAAGGTAGAAGAAGTCTGGAGTTGATCTCCGCAATCTACGAGTCGATCGAGACGGGGCGGGAAGTACAGCTTCGGTTCGTCCCTGAGCGCTGTCGATTAGGAATGCCCGATAACAACAAATTAGCGTTTGCCTAGAGTCGTGGACAAGGACCCAACGCTCAAAAAAGTTGGTATCGTCGACGTCGCGTTCGGCAGGGACGTGCAGATTGTCGAGCCGGTAAATCTCTACGGCTGCTCGTTGGGCGATGACTGCTTCATTGGGCCTTTTGTCGAAATTCAAAAAGGTGTGCGCATTGGGAATAATACAAGAATTCAGTCGCATGCGATGATCTGTGAACTAGTTGAGATTGGAGACAACTGTTTCATTTCCCATGGTGTGGTTTTCGTCAACGACCGTTTTCGTACCGGCAAGCCAGCAGGCGGAGATAAGGTGCTCTGGGAAATGACGCTCGTTGGTAACAACGTTTCCATTGGCTCTAACGCGACAATATTGCCTGTAAAGATTGCGGATAACGTCGTCGTTGGTGCGGGCTCCGTTGTGACGTGTGATATAGAGGTCTCGGGAATATATGCAGGAAATCCCGCTCGACTACTTAGCGAGCTTAAATGACGGCGGAACCAACATTTATCCTGCTACCAAACGCACTACTTGAAAATCTTGCTCGATAGACCGAAGAACTGAGTTTCGATGACAGTCCCATTTTTAGATCTACATGCTCAGTACGAGTCGATAAAGGACGAGATCGACCTGGCGATCGGCGATGTTGTCGCGACTAGCTCGTTTGTTGGCGGCAAATACGTTGACAGGTTCGAGAAGCAATTCGCCAGCTACCAGCAGTCAGAGTACTGCGTTGGAGTAGGAAATGGCACTGACGCTTTAGAGATAGCGATTGAAGCGCTACAAATGCCAGCGGGTGAAATTCTTGTTCCCGCAAATAGTTTTATCGCGAGCTCGGAGGCTGTGACTAGAGGCGGCCACGATGTTGTGTTTTGCGATGTGGACCCGACGACCTATACGGTCGATCTTATCGATGCGCAGACGAAAGTATCGGATCGCTCTGTCGCAATAATGCCGGTCCATCTCTATGGTCAGCCTTGCGATATGGATTCCGTCTTAGAATTCGCTTCGAAACACGGATTGCGCGTAATTGAGGATTGTGCTCAGGCTCACGGTGCCGAGTGGATGTCCCGACGCGTGGGTTCATTCGGTGATTTGGCGACATTCAGCTTCTATCCCGGGAAAAATCTGGGAGCCTATGGCGATGCGGGCGCAGTTTTGACTGATGACGCCGAGTTAGCAGCGCGTGTCCGAATGATCGCTAATCATGGTCGCCTTTCAAAGTTCGCGCATGAACTCGAGGGTAGGAATTCGCGATTGGATGGCTTACAGGCCTCTATTCTCAGCGCGAAGCTGCCACATCTTGAGAGCTGGACGGAGCGCCGCCGAGAAGTCGCGCGAGCCTATCGTCAACGGCTCCAGGGAGTGCCGAATCTGATTTTGCCTGGCGAGGTACAGGGTTCTAGACATGTGTATCACTTATTCGTGATTCGAACTATGAGTCGCGACGCCTTGCAGGCGTATCTTCGGGAACGCGGCATCCAGACGGGAGTTCATTATCCAGTAGCATTGCCGAAGCTCGACGCATACAGCCGATTGAGAACAGCAGACGAGGAGATGTTCGCGAATCGGAGTGATTCAGAGCTGCTTAGCTTGCCGATTGGTGAGCATATTAGTGAACAGGACGTCGCGGAGGTTTCGGAGGCGATAGTCGACTATCTGTCGAAAGATCGATCTCTCTAGGAGTGACACTCGGACACAACATTGCGTGGCTCGGGTCGAGCGCTGGGTTGCGGCAGATCTGGGTGCTTGCGACGTTGCCGCTGTTGACACGCAGATTCGGGCCGGAGGACTTTGGCTTCTTCGCTCTTTTCGTTACTGCGCTGATTGTATCCAGTCTATTTGCGGGGCTTCGCTATGATTCTGCTGCGGTGGTGCCCGCGAGCGACAGAGTGTCTTCCTCCTGCATAGCAGCCGTTTTCTTCTTCGGGGCTGTAGTCAGCGCGATATTCGCGGTGATGACAATTGTCCTGATGTCCCTTCTCGGGAAGAGCTGGATCGGTGTTGATATTGGGGTAGTTGGTGCCGGTGCAGCTGTGGCGGTTCTCGCTAGCGCTGTTCAACGTGGTACGACTGCCTGGGCAACGAGAAAACAGTATTTTAGGCTGTTGTCCCTGTCGACGGTCATCATGAGTTTCTCAATGGTGGTACTTCAGATTGTTTTCTATGAGCGTGGTATGAATCCAATCAGTGCGCTTGTATGGGGATATACGCTTTCAATTGTGCTCGCTGCTGCAATCCTATTTGGAGCGATAGTACTGCGAGATCGGCGGTTCTTTCAGGGATGGCACCCTCGCTTCGTAATCTACTCAGTATTGCGCTATCGAAAATTTCCTCGCTATATGGTGCCCTACGGTCTTATCTCGGCACTGAGGGAGCGCATGATGATTCTCCTACTAGGCTTGTTCTCCGGCGTGAGCGTCATCGGCATCTATGAAGTTGCGTCAAGAATTACGACAGCACCGAATTCCTTACTCTACTCAGCTATTGGGCCAGTACTATTTTCCTATTCGGCGAAGAATAAAGGTGTTCAATCCCGGGAAGCCGGCCTTGCGCTGAGCGAGTTGACGCTACTGGTCCTGACCGTTCCCTTCGCAATGTTGGCCGCGGAGGCGGAATTGGTGCCCATAGTCGTACTAGGTGAGCGCTGGGCCGAAACAGGTTCGACGATATTTATATTGGCGCCAGCGATGCTAATATTTGCTGCAACAAGTTGGTTGGATCGGCTCTTCGATGTTCACGGTCAGCAGGCCGTCGCGCTGAAGTTGCAGCTTTGGTATACGGTGTCGGCTGCGGTATTGGTCTCGTCTGCCATGATATTTGGCGGAACTACAGCAGGTATTGTGGCGTTTTCTGGGTTTAGCTTTTGTTTCTTTATTCTGTACATGGCTGTCGCTCTCAATTCGACGGGCGCATCCGGAAAGCTTCCAACGACGACTTTGCTGGTTTGCGTCACAGCTTATCTCGCGGTCATCGGAATCGGTCGAGGGAACCTGATTTCACTCAATACTTCTTCGAGAATCTCGATATACATTTCTGTAATGATCGGCGTGATTTCGATCTACGTGTTTCTGCTAGATGGTCGAAAGAAGCTGAGTCGGTTGGCGGCAAGTTGACGCTTATGCGAGAAACGAGCGGTCGCGTTCCAGATGGTGGAACGGTAGTGCGAATAAGAGTCATATGCCTTCATTGAGGCGTGCTTTTGGGAGCGCCACAAGGTCGCTGGAGGAAATATCCTGAACGATCAACTCTTCGGTAGCTGGGAGCAAGCTGTCCAGGCTTTGCTCGATGATCCGGATCAGCGTGAACTCGTTAGAGATTGCTTCTACGATGAACCTCGAGTTGTAGCCGTAGAGCGGTATCGAAATTCCGGAGAATGGATCGCCGTGAGAGAGCTTCTACCGAAGGTCGTCTCGCGAGCTCTGGACGTTGGTGCTGGCCATGGCCTTGGAAGTTACGCTCTCGCGTCTGGTGGCTGGGAGGTCACAGCTCTGGAGCCTGACTCCAGTTCTCTTGTGGGAGCGCAGTCGATTCGATCGCTCGCCAAGGAGAGCGGTCTGCCGATCAATGTCGTGGAATCCGTTGGCGAGACTATGCCGTTCGATGATGCGACGTTTGATCTCGTTTTCGCGAGGCAGGTACTACATCATGCTGCAGACTTGCGAGGACTATGCGGCGAAATCATGCGAGTATTGAAGCCAGGTGGAACTCTGTTGGCGATTCGTGACCACGTAATCTCCAAGCCTGAAGACTTGGAGGTATTTCTCTCGATACATCCGCTGCATCGATTCTATGGTGGAGAGAATGCTTACTTGCTAAAAGACTATATAGCGGCGCTCAAGTCGTCTGGGCTGGTGATTGATCAAGTAATACGTCCGTTAGCGAGCCCGATTAATTTCGCACCATATACGGAAGAGACCTTGCGCAAAGAGATTCTCGGGAAATTTCCAGATGCCTTCGGAATCCGAAACTTATTTCGAAGGGCTCTGGCGGGTAGAAGAGGCTTTCGATTTTTACTCTCTCTTGCGTCCCTGCGAGACTCTCGCCCGGGACGTCTATATTCATTCCAATGTCACCGGCCTTCCGGTGCTGCGGAATGAAACTGGTTCTAATAACAGGGGCCCGCGGGTTTATAGGCCGACACGTCGCTCGTTGTCTCGCGAAACTGAATTATAAGGCAATCGGAACGGGACACGGGGCATGGTCAGGTGCTCCTGACTGGGGGCTTGACGATTGGCTAGTCGGAGAAGTTGACGCCGCCAATTTGGATATCCTTGCGGAGCGACATGGCGCGCCCGAGTTTGTTGTGCACTTGGCCGGAGGAGCAACCGTTGGCGCTTCTATACGAAGTCCATTGGAGGATTTTCAGCGCACGGCATTGACTACCGTTCGTCTATTGGAATGGATTCGTCTTAGCGCTCCCGCGGCACAGGTGATGGCTGCATCGAGCGCCGCCGTATACGGCTCAGGACACCCCGGCCCGATCGCGGAGACAGCTTCGCTCAACCCGTACTCTCCATACGGAACGCACAAACTGATTCTGGAGGAGCTGTTTCGTTCATATTCGACGAACTTCGGCCTTCAGACGCTGTTACTTCGTCTATTTTCGGTCTTCGGTGAGGGTCTCGAGAAGCAAGTTCTCTGGGATCTATGTACTAAATTGCGTGACAGTGAAGGAGCTGAGCTCGGCGGAAGCGGTGATGAGCAGCGGGATTGGGTTCATGTAGAAGATGTAGCGCGATTATTCGAGCTAAGTATGACCCATGCCGATTCATCCTGCCCTGTTTTCAATGGGGCTAGTGGCAAGCCGCATTCGATGCGAGAATTGGTCTCGACGGTTAAATCGGAGTGGGGTGATGGCTTGAATGTGCGATTTAGCGGTCAGAAGCGCAGCGGAGATCCTTACTGTCTAACAGCCGATACGTCGCTTGTGCAGCGCGTGATGGGATTTCAGCCAGAGATTGATCCTGTCGTCGGCTTTCGTCGCTACGTAAATTGGTTTCGGACCCACTTCCTGTCGCCTTGATTAGGATCGCCTTTCCGATGTTCCGGGGCTCTGAGTGGACCGGCGGATACAATTACTTGTTAAATCTTTGTCGGGTACTCGATATCTATAGAAAGGATGTCCAGCCGCTGGTACTAGTGCCTCGCGGCGCCGACCCTCAGTCTCTCGAGCCATTCCGTAAAATATCCACAGTGCGAATAGTGGAAGCGCCGGATGATCTCTTTGGAAAGCGACTTCGTCGCTGGTTTCAAGCAATTCTCTTTGGATCTGTTCCTAAGCTAGAGGACTGGCTAGATCATTGTCGTGCAGACATTGTTTTTGAGGCGGCCGACTTTCTTGGTAGGCGACCTCGGCGTGCAGTACTGGCCTGGATCCCCGACTTTCAACATCGACGCTTGCCCGGAATGTTTCGTATATTTGATCGTTTGAAGAGAGAGCTGGGATTTCAAGCTCAAACTCGATCGAAGCGAGCAATTATTCTAAGTAGCGCTGCGGCTGAGCGAGACTGTATTGAATTTTATCCTCATAGCCGAGGAAAGACCTGCGTTGTCCATTTCGCGATCCCGCAGAGGAAAGCGATTGTCCCTGATGAGACGATCAGAGAGAAATACGCTCTTCCTGCGAAATACTTCTACTTACCGAATCAGTTTTGGCAGCACAAAAACCACATTGCCGTGGTTAACGCGCTAGGAAAATTGCAATTGCGGATTCCCGAGATGGTTGTCGCCGTGTCGGGAAACCCCAACGATGGCCAGGGAGGTCGATACTTCCGCGATATCTCAGAGCTAATAAACACTCTAGGCCTGGAATCGATGTTTCGAATGCTGGGGATGATTCCCTACCCTGATGTAAATCAGTTGCTGAGGTCAGCAACAGCTCTGGTAAATCCCTCGCTCTTCGAGGGGTGGAGTACGACGGTAGAGGAAGCGAAGGCGTTGGGCGTGCCACTGGTCTTGTCGAATATCGATGTACATAGAGAGCAAGCGGGATCGGCCGCGGAGTTCTTCGACGCGACCTCAGTTCGAGACGTAGCTCGTTCGCTCGAATCTGCCTGGAACAAACTGTCTCCACCATCAGGTGATGAGAGAGCGTCAATGGCCGCTGATGCGACCGATGCACGTCTGCGCGAATTTGCAGAGAAGTTCGGCAACGCGATGCAACGCGCCATAGAACTCAGTGGGAAATGAAGATCTCGATAGTTACAGCAGTGAAAAACGGTGCGGATGTAATTCGTGACACTCTGGAGTCCGTGGCCGCGCAATCCTATTCCAAGATCGAGCATATCGTGGTGGATGGTGCATCGACGGACAGCACGCTGGACGTGGTAAAGGAGCATGGTACTCATGTGTCGACCTTGATTTCGGAACCAGATACTGGTGTTTACGACGCCTTCAACAAGGGGCTACGCCTTTGTACCGGAGACGTCGTGGCGTTTCTGAACTGCGGTGATAGCTATACATCGCCTAGCGCAATTAGTAACGTCGTAGAAGAATTTTCTTCAAAGAAGGTGGATTCCGTATTCGGTGACTTAGTCGTAGTTGATCCCTTGGATCAAGACAGAGTTCTTCGGCTCTATAGATCCTCTCGCTTTACACCGAGGCGCGTCCGGATGGGTTTTATGCCTGCGCACCCGACATTTTTCCTGAAGAGGGACATCTACCAGCGTTTCGGTGGATACGATTCGCAGTATAGAATCGCTGGCGATTTCGAACTGATAGCAAGACTCTATTGTGTGCACCGCATTTCGTACAGCTACATGTCAACGGTTCTCGTCAGGATGCCGATAGGTGGATTGAGCAGTAACGGTCTGGGTAGTAACTGGATCATCACGAAGGAAATGCGGCGTGCCTGCGCGGAGAACGCTATTTCTACTAATTACTTACTACTGCTTTCCCGTTTTCCCATTAAGGTAAGAGAGTTGTTTTGGCGCGCTACATGATAGATCGTCGAGAGTTACTGTCGTCGATGATTGTTGCTCCAGCTTCTGGAACGGCCGGCCACAAACGCATCGTCATAACTGGCGCGAGAGGGTTTCTCGGTCAGCACTTATGTCGCGCGCTTGTGGGGTCTGGATATAGCGTAGTTGGAACTACAAGAGATGATTCGGCCCAGGTCTATGGTTCTGCAGGTTATCGTCTGATTCATGCGCCGAACAGTCAGTCAGACTCGACGTTGTCCGATTTACTGGATGAAGATTGCGTCGTCGTGCATCTCGCAGCGCTCGCGCATGAGGCGGGATTGAGCGGGACGGAAGACGACTTTCAGATGGCGAACGTTCAGGCCAGCGAACGACTCGGTCGTCGGGCGAGAGATGCTGGTATTGAACAGTTTGTTTTTCTCAGCAGTATCAAGGTAAACGGCGAACGCACGACGGATAAACCCTTCGGCCCGCAGTCAGAGCTAAATCCCGTCGGGCCCTACGCACGATCGAAAGTCGCCGCCGAGAACTCTCTGCAGGATATTTTCTCAGGAAGTGGAACTCGACTATCTATCGTAAGGGCGCCGCTTGTATACGGTCCTGAGGTCAGAATGAATTTCTTGAAATTAATTCGTCTGGTCGATTCGCGAGTACCGCTTCCATTTGGGGCTGTTGATAATCGGCGTAGTATGATTAGTGTCTGGAACCTTTGTGATCTGATCCGAACTCTAATCGAGACGCCGAATGCGAAGAGTGCCACCTGGATGGCTTCGGACGGTTTCGATCTCTCTACACCGGAGCTGATTCGGCGCCTCGCCGCTGCGATGGGGCGGCGGGCGCGCCTCGTTCCCATCTCGCCTCGCGTGTTGCGATCAGTGGGTCGATTAACTCGTTACGACAGTCAGATCGAGAAGTTGTGCGATTCATTGCAGGCCGATATTCTGGCGACGCAGAAAAATTTGAACTGGACACCACCGCTCACTATTGACGATGGAATCGAGCGAACCATTGATTGGTATTTGACCTCGGTCCGTACCGTATGACGATCGTGATTGTTGCGCTCAGCGCGTTTCTATTGTCGATGGGGCTAACCGGCCTGGCGCGCTGGATCGCTTTGCGCTCGAGTCTGGTCGACATCCCGAATGAACGAAGCTCGCACACCGTCCCGACTCCGAGCGGAGGTGGTGTGGCGATTGCGATCACAGTTCTGCTCCTGGCTGGCGTATTGAGCGTAGTAGAAAATATGAGCCTGCCTTTATTGCTGGCCGTATCGGTTGCCGGATCGCTAGTGGCAGTCATAGGGCTTCTCGATGACTACCGAAATGTGCCTATTGTGGTACGTCTATTGGTGCAGGTGGCGTCATTTTTACTTGCGATTTACTGGTTAGAATGGGATCCAATTTTCAGGATTGCCTCGGCACTCGAAATAGGAGGCGTGCCCGCGAAAGCGCTGAGCGTTCTTCTCGCAGTTTGGGGCCTAAATCTATTCAACTTTATGGACGGTATAGATGGTATCGCGGCGAGTGAGGCAAGCTTCGTAGCGTTCGCCGGCGCCTCGATGTCGTACTATCTTAGTTTCGAAACGAGTTTGGCTTGGGCGCTGCTAGCTTCTGCATGCTTGGGCTTTCTCGTATGGAATTGGGCGCCAGCGAAGATTTTTATGGGAGATGTTGGTAGCAGCTTTCTAGGCTTTCTTCTCGTTATTCTCCTTGCCAGAACTATCCAGGATGGCTCTATTTCAGTATGGACAGCGTCAATCTTGATCGCTCCATTCGTGGTCGATGCAACCGTCACGCTGCTTCGAAGAGCGGCACGTGGTGAAGTGTGGTACAGGGCGCACAAGAGCCATGCCTATCAGCAGCTGGCGCGATCATGGGGCAGTCATGCTCGGGTTGTTATTGCGCTGATTGTGATTAACATTGCTATTGTCTTGCCGATTGGGCTTTTGTCTGTTTGGTTTCCCGCTTCCGCGCCGCTGGTTTGTATTGGAATTTATGCGCTACTGGTGGCTGGGGTGCTGACGCTGGGAGCAGGTGCTGAGTCGGGCGAGCCGAGTTAGTTTAATTGAACGAATGATCAACTAGACGAGAGAACGCGATTGAGAAAGAAGGCGTTGATTACTGGAGTTACGGGGCAGGATGGAGCATATCTGGCCGAGTTTCTTCTTAAGAAGGACTATGAAGTGCATGGTGTCAAGCGCCGCGCTTCCTCGTTTAACACAGACCGAATTGATCACTTGTACCAGGATCCCCATGACTCTGACGTGCGGATGACGCTTCACTATGGAGATTTGACGGACGCTACGAACCTGATCCGGATTATTCAGCAGGTTCGACCTGATGAGATTTATAATCTGGCCGCGCAGAGTCACGTTGCTGTCTCTTTCGAAACTCCGGAGTACACAGCAAATTCTGATGCGTTGGGTACGCTTAGGATACTGGAAGCGATACGTATCCTTGGGTTACAGGAGAGCACTCGTTTCTACCAGGCATCTACATCAGAGATGTTCGGTAGAGTCGCTGAAACTCCTCAGTCAGAATCTACGCCATTCTATCCCCGCTCTCCCTATGGCGCGGCAAAGGTCTATGCTTATTGGATTACGGTGAATTACAGGGAGGCTTATGGCTTGTATGCTTGTAACGGCATTCTCTTTAATCATGAGTCTCCGGTTCGTGGCGAAACGTTTGTAACGCGAAAGATCACGAGAGGATTGGCGAGGATTAGAGAAGGGCTTCAAGATTGCGTCCACCTCGGTAATCTCGACTCCCTGAGAGACTGGGGGCACGCGCGAGACTATGTGGAAGCGCAGTGGCTGATGCTGCAGAAGGACGACCCGAATGACTACGTCATTGCGACAGGAGAACAGCATTCGGTAAGAGAGTTCGTATCGAGAGCCGGTGAGAATCTAGGAATGAAGATAGACTGGAGCGGCGACGGAGTAGAAGAGACCGGTACCGACATAGAGACGGGACGAGTTGTTGTTAGAGTTGACCCTCGATATTTTCGTCCGACCGAGGTAGAAACTCTGCTGGGAGATTCGACAAGAGCACTCGAGGACCTTGGCTGGTCAGCAACGACTAGCTTCGACGAGCTTGTTCAAGAGATGATCGAGTCTGATCTCGAAGTTGCCAGACGTGATGCGCTGATGAAGCGGGAAGGATATAAGATATACCGACATCATGAATAATGATGCTCGGATATATGTTGCCGGTCATCAGGGCCTGGTCGGTTCTGCGCTGGTCGAGAGGCTTTCTAGCAGCGGATTCGAGAATCTTATTCTTCTGACTCGGGATGAGCTTGATCTGGAAGATCAGGATGCTGTCAGGCATTTCTTCGCCGAAGCTTCGCCAGACTACGTTTTTCTCTCTGCCGCTAAAGTCGGCGGTATTCAAGCGAACGATGCCTACCCAGCCGACTTCTTTCTTCAGAACATTCGAATTCAAACAAACGTAGTCGATGCGGCTTATCGTGAAGGCGCAAAAAAACTATTGTTTCTCGGTTCGAGTTGTATCTATCCACGTCTTGCACCACAGCCGATATCTGAGGACTGCCTTCTGACGGGGGAACTCGAGAAGACGAACGAAGCTTACGCAATCGCGAAGATCGCAGGGATTAAAATGTGTGAGGCGTACAAGAGGCAGTTTAACTTTTCGGCGATCTCTGTAATGCCAACGAATTTGTATGGACCTCGAGACAACTTCGATCTCGAGTCTTCTCATGTACTACCGGCGTTAATTCGGAAGTTTCATGAAGCCAGGGAGCATGGGTCAGATCGAGTTTTCATTTGGGGTACTGGAACTCCGCGTCGTGAGTTTCTTCACGTCGACGATTTAGCAGACGCGTGCTTTTTCTTGATGAAGCACTACGACGATGGGCAACTCGTAAACGTAGGCTGGGGCGATGACATTTCTATCGCTAGTCTGGCTGAGCTCGTAGGAGAAGTTGTGGGCTACGAGGGACGATTGGAGTTCGACCGAAGCAAGCCTGACGGGTCGCCGAGAAAGCTGCTGGATATCTCGAAGCTCCGAGAGCTTGGGTGGGAGGCGCGAATTCCTCTGCGATCCGGCATTGAGAGCACTTATCGATGGTATCTAGAGAATATTGCCTAGAAGTCGTCCTTGAGGACCGTCAGCCTGCAGCCCATACGGGAATCAGCTAAATTGGCTTTTTCATGCCATGAAGAAGCCGAAGCGGGCTTCGTGTCAACCGATATCCACCAGATGCGTTTTATCCTGATAGCGCGGTATGTGAAGTAGCTAACATGTCATTCGGTATAGATCGGATCTATAATGATGAGGCTTTCCATAATGACCTCCGCGACAAGCGGAATTAGTACTTTGGGTAGTTGATGTTACTCTAGATATGAACTCCGAAATGCCTCACGCTCTTCAAGCAAGCTTGCTCGCTAGTAGAGTGGTTACCCTTCCACGTCGAACAAAGCGCATCGTGATGTTGCTGGCTGATAGCGTTGCGATGCCTGCCTGCCTGGGGTTGTCGCTGTGGTTAGCCGCGTCCGATCCTGCGATCTGGACTTCGGTGTGGTTATGGCCAACCTGCACCGCGATTGGAGTGTATTCCTTTCGGTTCTTCGGGCTCTATCGCTCGATCGTTCGCTTTATGGGTCTTGAACTAGTTGTCGCTGGTTTCAAAAGTGTGACTATCGTAACTATCTTTTTGGTTGGGCTCGCCGCCTTAATCGGTCCGCTGCTCGGCGCTCTAAAGATTGGAGTGGTCTTCTGGCTAGCGGCTAGTGTTTATCTGAGCGGTAGTCGAATCGTCGCCCGAATTTTTCTGCAGGCAGACCGGGTAACCGGAGATCGCGTCATAATCTATGGTGCCGGGAATGCTGGCGCCCAGCTGGTATCAGCGATTTCACGGGGTGGGCGCTTTACGCCTATGGCATTCGTGGATGATAGTCCTGCGCTTTCCGGGACGGTAATAAACGGGCTCGAAGTCTATTCGCCCGACGCGTTGCCGAGCTTGATAGAGTCCCTGGGAATTGCGCGCGTCCTGCTGGCACTGCCTTCGATCTCCCGGCGTCGACGCCATAGAATTATCCATCAGCTTGAAGCTATCCCTATTCACGTTCAGACAATGCCGGATATCAGCGATCTGATATCTGGAAGCGCGCGAGTGGATGAGATCCGGGAGGTCGACGTGGCGGATCTGCTGGGGCGTGTCGCCGTACCCTCCGTCGACGGACTTCTCGATGCCAGCATCCGTGGTAAATCAGTTCTTGTTACCGGAGCGGGAGGATCGATCGGATCCGAGCTATGTCGCCAGATTGTCCGACTGGAAGCGAAGCGTCTGATAATGTTGGATATCTCAGAAGCTGCGCTCTATACGATCGATCAGAAATTACAAGAGATGACTCGGCAGGAGTCGATCTCGACTGAGCTGGTTCCCCTGATCGGTTCGGCTCACCATCAAGATCGAATGATCGATGTGATGCGAACCTATGGCGCGCAGACTGTCTATCATGCGGCCGCCTACAAACATGTCCCGCTAGTTGAGCACAACATGATCGAGGGTGTTCACAACAATGTCTTCGGAACATTACATACGGCAGAGGCGGCAGTAGAGAGCGGCGTAGAGTCCTTCGTACTTGTATCTACGGACAAAGCTGTGCTCCAGATCGGAAGAGCGTC
>JBJKYM010000003.1:0-42243 GCA_045561025.1 Candidatus Rariloculaceae bacterium | reverse complement strand
GTTATCACCGGCGCGATCGACGATCTCTGGCAGGAGACTGACGGCGACTACGTTGTCGTCGACTACAAGGCGACATCGAAGAACGACAGGATAGAAGCCCTCGACCAGAACTGGCATGCCGGCTACAAACGCCAGATGGAGATCTACCAGTGGTTGCTGCGGCGAAACGGCCTCGACGTCTCGAACACCGGCTATTTCGTCTATGCCAATGGAGCGACGGACCGGAAAGCATTCGATGCGCAGCTCGAATTCGATATCACGCTGATCCCCTACACGGGCTACGACGACTGGATTGATGGCACGCTCGAGGAAATCCACGGCTGTCTGAACAAGGATCACATCCCGGCTGCCAGCTCGCGCTGCGACTACTGTCGATATCGGAGTGCTGTAGCGGAAGTCACTGCCTAGCCTCCACCCTGATCAATCTGCCCGCGTTAGGCTGGCGCAGGCATCACGCACACAAACTCGCCTCTTGACTCGGCTTCGAGTTTCCCACTATAGTTAATCTTCTGGTTAACTATATGCCAGAATCCCGCAGATGAGCGCCGAATTAAACAACGTCTTCTTCGCGCTCGCCGACCCTACGCGACGCGCCATTCTTAGCCGCCTGGCCACAGGCCCCGCTAAGGTCGGAGAGCTTGGCAAACCGTTCGAGATGAGCAAGCCAGCGATCTCCAAGCACATGAAAATTCTCGACCGTGCAGGGCTCATCGAGCGTAGCGTTGTCGGCCGCGAGCATCACTGCCGCCTACACCCACAGGCGCTGAAACAGGCCGAGGATTGGCTGAATTACCACCGCGAGTTCTGGGAGGCCCGACTCGACGAACTCGACAACCTTCTGACGAAACAAGAACCAGCAAGAGACGAACCATAAGAATGAACGCACAAGCGGAAGCAAGCCTGAGTACCGAGAACACCCTCGTCATCAAACGCACGTTCGCCGCCAGTGCGGCACGCGTTTACGCGGCCTAGACCGAGAGCGACCTGCTCGCCCAGTGGATGGGGCCGGGCGAGATCAAGGTCACGCATTGCGAGGCCGACCCACGTGTCGGCGGCGAGCACATCATCGCAATGGTCAACCCGGATGGCGGGACGCATACGGCAACCGGCAGCTACGAAGAAGTCGTACCGAACGAGAAGCTCGTCTTTAACTAGACCTGGGCCGACGTTGAGGAAGTTACACGCGTGACGATCGAACTACGCGAGACGGGTGACAACGAGACGGAGCTGACACTGACGCATACGGGCTTCGCGAAGGAAGACGTCCGCGATCATCACAACGAGGGCTGGAACGCCTCTATGGACAAACTACCGGCAGCGCTCTAGGTCCTATAAATCGAAACCGCCCCGCGCTCGCAATTCCGGCCAGCGCGGGTCGGTATCGAGGACCGGAATCTTGTAGAGATTCATCCAGAGTTCGCTCATCAGAGCGAAGGTGCCCGGAAAGCTGCTGTCCAATACCTCGCTGGCGCGCTTTAGTGCCTCATCGTAGTCACCGATCACCAGGTACGCGATCACCCATTCCTCGGGCCGGACGAGAAGATCTGCTGATGTGTCGCTATTTCGCTCGAGCCAGTCAAATACTCGCCGCGCGTCTTCCAGCGAGCCGGCTTTCGAATAGGCGAGCGCTATATTCGGACGCATATAAGTGCCCTGATCCTCGCACTCGAGGTCCGACTCCAGTAGGCGAAGCAGCTCGAGCGCATCGTCATTGCGACCGTCGTAAATCTCCGTAAACGCGTATCGAACGCGCGCGAGTACGTTGGAGATGGGATTCGGATTGATCGTCCGCGCAGTTTCGTATCTCACCCGAGCTTCAGCATAGTCCTCGGAAACGAAGTAGGTGTGCCCAAGCAATATATGAGAAAGAGAGTTGCTCGGATCGAGGGCCACGGCTCGCTGCCCCACTTCAATAGCCTCCCCCGTCTCGCCGATAACGCTGAGACACAATGAATAGAATGCCAATACATCCGGTTCGCTCGGCTGCAGCGCCAGTGCGCGAGTGAAGGATTCGCGTGCATCTTCCGCGCGCCACTGCACCGTGTTCAGAATACCGAGCGCGGCGTGAGCGATTCCGATGGTCGGCTCGATGGCGAGCGCGGCCTTGGCGTCATCGCGTATCTCCTGCCGCTCGATATAACTTGTTTCTCCACCTCCGGAGAAGTACGGGAGTACGGTGCGAGCCCAGGCACGCCTGCCCAGTGCGAGCGCGAACTCGGGGTCGATAGCGATTGCGTCGGAGAGCAGACCTACCTTCTCTCGAAAAGGTGCCTGATTGGCCTGCAGAAAT
Organism: Candidatus Rariloculaceae bacterium; assembly: GCA_045561025.1. Lineage (GTDB taxonomy): Bacteria > Pseudomonadota > Gammaproteobacteria > Steroidobacterales > Rariloculaceae > SMWC01. The sequence goes on along the minus strand of JBJKYM010000003.1, from coordinate 39,953 downwards.
ATCGCGTAGGCTTCGAGCGATTCCGTCGGCAGCTTCGCGACTAGATCCTGCTCGGCGATGGAGAATTCGGCCTCGAGCGCACTGGCTATATTCGTCGCGACGTCGGGCTGGATATTGAAGATATCAGCTAACTGACGATTGTAGGACCCGGACCAAAGCGGCACACTCGTCGCCGGATCGATAAGCTGCGCTGTAATCAGTAACCGTCCGCCCGCGTAGCGAACGCTGCCTTCCATGACAGTCTCGACATTGAGTTCATCCGCAATCACATCAATAGGCTGATCCCCGTCGGCGTATAGCATCATCGTTGTGCGTACGATGACGTTCAGATCACCGATCTTCGCCAACTGATTCAGTATCACTTCGTGAATGCCTGCGGCGAAGTACGCGTTTTCGAGGTCCGAGCTCAGATTTTCGAACGGAAGAACGGCAACGGAATTCGGAAGCTGCTCGGTCGCTGCGGCAAGCTCTTCAGCAACTAACAAATTCTATGCAATCAGCGCCTCTGCACGCCGCGTCGCATAATCGTTGTGAAAAACGTAGCGGTTCGTAAGAACAGCGACGAGCGCGAGGAACAGCGCGCCAATGACAGCGTACTCAACGCGCGTAGTATTTCTTTTTCTCGCGGACCGGCTCTCAGCCGCATCACGGTCATTCGGGTCCAGCGCTTCTGTTCGCTCGAGTCCGTCCGGCGTTAGGTCGTAGGCCCAGGAGAAAAGCAAAGCGAACGGGAACGCCAGAATGATAATCAGCGTAATGACCTGAACGATCCACTCGGGGGCTTCGAAGATCGGCAACACCGTCGCTGTCACCTCGATCACGAGCCAGGCGACTACAAAGTAGGTCGCGGCAACCTTGAAGACATTGCGTCTTTTCAGCTCTTGGAAGAACGAGGCCATAGCGGTCCCGGTGAATTCGAGGCTCCGAATTCTAACCCTTTAGAGGAGTATCCAATATTTTACATAACGTAGACCATTTACGGTATCGCTATACGAGGCCCATCTGCTCCAGAATCGCTCTACCCAACAGCCCGTAAGGGTTTTCGAGGGATTCCGCCATCTCCAGGTGGTCGTGACCCTCGGCGACGATGAGTTCCACGGGCTTACCCGCTGCACGGAGGGCAGCGGCGAAGTCCTGCGTCTGCCGCTGGAACTCCGGGGTTTCGAGTGTCCCGTAGGCAATAATCAGCGGCGCTGTCAGCCTATCAAGATGCCGTTGCGCACTGAGATCGTCTTCGGATTCATCGGTGATCGTCACGTACTCGCTACGCGATGACAGACGCACGGGCTCGAGATCGAACATGCCGCTCGTTATCAGACCACCGGCGATAAAGTCGGCGGGCAGGCCGAACTGCCCTGCCCAATCGGTCGTCATGACCACAGCGGCCAGATGACCACCGGCGGAGTGACCGGTGATATAAATTCTCTCCGGGTCGCCGCCGAACTGTTCCGCATTCTCGTAAACCTAGGCGACGGCACGACGGACCTCGTCGCCGAGAACGGCCAGATCGCCACCAACGTCCTGCACGAGCGAGTAGTCCGGGATAACGCAGTGCCCACCGGCATTCGAAATCATCTCGGCCATCCAGGCATGGTCACGCGCGGTACTGGCCCGCCACGCGCCACCGTGAAAGAAGATATTGATCGGTGCCGGGCGATCAGCGTGAAGCGACAGATGCACATCGAGCCTCTCTATCGGCCGTGAACCGTATGAGAATGTCGAGGGTTCGGCCATTCGCGCCAGCGCATCGGCGTTTCGCCGGCTCCGGCGATCGATATGGCTCTGCATATCCGGTGCGTAAGCAGCCTGATCATAGGCGGCGTTCAGTGCAGCCTGATCCATGTCGAGCCAGACGATCGGCCCGGTAGACTCCTGGGCGATCCCCAGGCGGCTGGCGCCCAGCGCAGCAAACGCTGCGGCCGCACCGCTGAATAGCTGTCGGCGGGTCGACTCATTAGCATCTTTCGACATCGTGGCGCCCTTTGATCGCGTAGCGGAATTCTCAATGCAACAGAGTCGCGGCGCAAGCAGGACAATCGCATAGAATAGCGCTGTGACCTCGCAACCATCACTACTCCAACCCGGCGACTCCAGGACGATACCGCTCGCACATCGCATGCGTCCCGAGCAGCTCGAAAGTTTTCTCGGCCAGTCGCATCTGCTCGATCAGGGCAAGCCGCTGCGAGAGACAATCGAACGCGGCACGGTCGGCAGCATGGTCTTCTGGGGACCACCTGGTTCCGGCAAGACGACACTCGCAAGGCTCGTCGCCAACTACACCGACCGGGCGTTCGTGCTATTCAGCGCTGTCACTGAGGGTGTGCCGCGCGTCAGGGAAATCATTAAAGAAGCGAAACAGCGCCAGGACGTCGAAGGCCGCGGCACGATCCTTTTCTGCGACGAGATTCATCGCTTCAACAAAGCACAACAGGATGCGTTCCTGCCCTGGGTCGAGGAAGGCGTCATCACACTGATCGGCGCAACAACGGAGAATCCGTCCTTCGAATTGAACTCCGCGCTGCTGTCACGGCTGCGCGTCTTCGTTCTCGAGCCGCTGCCCCCCAAACATATTGCTTCTATTGTCGAAAACGCCTGGAACACGCTGAACGATGACAGGCCGAACGCGAGCGTGAAGCCAGAACTCGGCGACGATGCGCTGGATCTTCTCGTTCGTCATGCCGACGGCGACGCGCGACGGGCATTGAACGCAACCGAAGCCGTTCGGGAGCATGTGACGGCGCTCGATGAACAGGCGCCGGAGTCGATCTCGGCGGATTTGATCGAAGCAGTCCTCGAGCGCCGACTCGCGCGCTACGACAAGTCCGGCGAGGAACACTTCAATCTGATCTCGGCTCTACACAAAGCCGTTCGCGGGAGTGACGTCGAAGGCGCGCTCTACTGGCTCGCGCGGATGATAGAGGGTGGCGAGGACCCGATGTACCTGTCCCGACGTGTCGTTCGAATGGCGTCGGAAGACATCGGTCTGGCCGATCCGCGCGCGCTGCAGCTCGCGCTGTCCGCCAAGGATGCCTATCACTTTCTGGGTTCGCCCGAGGGCGAGCTCGCGCTGGTCGAAGCCGTTGTCTTTCTGGCGACAGCGCCCAAATCAAATAGAATATACAAGGCTTGGAGCAGCGCGCAGCAGGCGGCGCGGGAGCATCCGGCAGCAACGGTACCGAAACACATACGAAATGCGCCGACCAGGCTCATGAAGGAGCATGGTTATGGAGAAGGATATCGATACGACCACGCAGAAGGCGGCCACGCTGCCGGCCAGGAGTATCTACCCGATGCGTTACGCGGTGCGAGCTGGTACGAACCGACTAACCAGGGCTTTGAGAAGATAATCGCCGAACGCATCGCGTGGTGGCGGGACCGGAAAGAGCAATGATTATCAAATCGATTAAAGAGTTTCTGAAGCTTGAAGCCAGCGCCGGCCTGCTACTCATGGGCAGCGCAGCCCTCGCGCTGATCGTCGCGAACACGCCGTTGCAGGCGCTGTACGCCTGGTACCTGGAAATCCCGATCTCGATACAGGTCGGCGATCTCATCATCGCAAAACCGACGCTGCTATGGATCAACGACGGGTTGATGGCAATTTTCTTCCTGCTCGTCGGGCTGGAACTCAAACGCGAATTCATTGAAGGCGAACTCTCGAGCATCTCCAAAGTGATTATGCCGGCTGCCGCCGCGATTGGCGGGCTCGCTGTACCTGCACTGATCTACGCATTCATAAACTGGAATGAAGGCCCGTCGCTGAACGGTTGGGCGATTCCGACCGCTACGGATATTGCGTTCGCGCTGGGTATTCTGACACTGCTCGGCAGCCGCGTACCGATCTCTCTGAAACTCTTTCTGTTGAGCCTCGCAATACTCGACGACATCGCAGCGATCGTCATGATTGCATTGTTCTATACGTCCGACCTCTCCGAGCTGTCGCTGGCTATCGCTGCACTCGCCACCATTGCGTTATTCACCATGAATCGTAAACGCGTTACTCATATCGGCGCATATATTCTCGTCGGTATTATTCTCTGGACGAGCGTACTGAAATCCGGCGTACACGCAACGCTGGCAGGTGTCGTGCTCGGCTTCATGATACCGATCAGCGTCGACAACGAAGACGGCGAATCGCTCGCGAAGAAACTCGAACACGACCTGCATCCCTGGGTCGCGTATTTCGTCTTGCCGGTATTCGCATTTGCCAATGCCGGCGTGTCCCTTGCAGGAATCAGTTCGGAGGTGTTCGTACACCCCGTGACGCTCGGCATAGCGCTGGGGCTGATGGTCGGCAAGCCGATCGGCGTGTTTTTCATGACCTGGCTCGTACACGTACTGGGTATAGCGAGGCTGCCCGAAGGCCTTACCTGGTACCATATCTTCGGCCTATCGGTACTCTGTGGCGTCGGCTTTACTATGAGCCTGTTCATCGGAACGCTGGCGTTCGATCAGGTCGGCGTTAACTTCTCCCCATACGACCGGCTCGGTGTAATCGTCGGTTCTACATTATGCGCAATTTGGGGCTATACCGTGCTGTACTTCGCGCTACCGAAGGAAAATACAGACGCCGCCTGATGCTGTCTTTTTTTTCCGCAGGCAGCTTAGAATGCGTCCCGCGCAGATCGTCGTGGCGCGTTCAGAACATCCATAGGAGAGACTATTGATTACCGCTCGTAGATTTTTGTTCCTGCTCCTGCTCGCCCTCGCTATGACCAGAGCCTACGGACAGAATGAAGAAGGTTTCTCCGGGCGCACCGCCTTCGGCTACCTCACAACAACCGGTAACAGCGAAAGCACGAATATGAGCGGCAACTTCGACCTCGGTTGGCAGTACGCGCCCTGGCACCACAACTTCAAAGGTACTGCCGTCCGTGCAAGTGCCAGCGACGAGGATACAGCCGAAGCTTACTCGCTCGACTGGCAGACTAACTATGACATGAGCGAGACAACTTACGCTTACGGCCTCGTCGCCTGGATTGATGATAAATTCAGTGGCTACGCCACTCAGACAAGAGAAGCGATCGGTTACGGCCGCCGGTTTATCGCAACGGAAACTCATGTTCTGAACGGTGAGGTCGGTGCCGGTTATAGACAAGCGGAACTGAGAACCGGAGAGAGTCAGGACGAGGCTATTTTTCGTCTGAGCGGCGACTATCTCTGGAATATTAGCGAGACTTCAGACTTCACGCAGACGCTCGCGGTCGAAAGCGGCTCCGACAACATGTTCTTCGAATCGGTAACCAAGATATCGGCCACGATACGAGGCAACTTCTCGGTCGTTCTCTCCTACACAATAAGGAACAACTCCGACGTCCCGAAAGGCACAGAAACCCGTGACACCTTCACGGCGCTCGCCGTCGAGTACACGTTCTAGCGCGTGGCAGTAGTCGCCTCGTTATTCGATCGCTGCAAGAGAAGTCCGTCGAGGCTCGACGATCAGCCGTCCCATTCGGAAATAATTCTCTGCACAAGGTCGCGGTAGAACGTTCGATGATCGAACGGCCGCTTACGGCGTCTCGAGGGCAGGCCTATGCTCCACCCGGCCACTTCCAGATGATCCGTAGGCAGGTCGCCAAGAAATTCACCCCAGATCGCGGATTCACTGCAGACCAGGCTATCGTTAGCACCACAGCTAGCCTGCATCACGCGGGCTAGCCCTCGCCCCCAGAATGGCATCTCTTCGATCGGCCTGACGCAGGCATAGGACTCGTAGCGCACACCCTCCCGATCGAGCGTTCGCGCATTGAAGTCTTTGCAGGCTTCAACATCCAGTTGTTGCAGACCAGAAGAGATCCAGCGACCTATGATGCGCCACCACGGCTTGCGCGATGTCAGTATCCAGGGCGAGATTGGTGTCCCACGGTGAGGCGTTGCGATAGTAACCAGCCGGTAGATGCGTTCGCCTTCGGCATGACGACTGATGACCTCCCGGGAATCGATCCCGCCCATACTGTGGGCGATTACCGCGACGGAACTGGCATTGGTTACCCTGATAATATCCGCGAGTACGCCTGCGCGCTTCTCGATCGTTTCGCCTGTAGGAACTTTCGCAAAGTGGACATCAACCGGCAGATCGCGAAGGGCTCGCTCGACGCCGTTGAAATATCTTATCCCCGGAATTATTCCCAGCAGTCCATCGACACCGATGATACCGTTAACGAATACGACAGCGTGTGAATTCCCAGGCAACTCGATCCTCGCTAGATTGAGGTTCGCTTATTGCGCTCAGCTTCTGCCACTTATCTTAGCAGGGTCCACGCTCAAGTCCGTCCAGCGCCTGCTTCAGGACTGACCAGCATGCGAGTTTCTCTTCGAAGCGCATCGCGGCATGCGCCGGGCTGGTCGACGGCAGCCGCTCATGGCGTGTTCGCTTCGCGGCGTCGTCAAGCGTCGGAAGAACACGGCGCTCATAAAGCTCCGCGGCTTTTGCTCCGTTAAAACACACGAGCTCGATCTTAGGGTGCCTACCGAAAAACGCCGCAAAGTCGTTCACTACGACGCTGCTCGCAATGATCGATGCATCGAGACTACCGGGTCGTTCTGCCGACGCGACCACATCCCAAAGCGCAATCGAAGAATCGACCAGGCGTTGCACCCGCTCTGCATACGGTAGCGCCGGACCCGCTCGAAAGAGTTCGCCCATAATTCTCCAGAACGCGTTTCTCGGCTGCGCGTAGTATTGCTGCTCCTGCAGAGAACGCTTACCGGGAAGGCTGCCCAGTATCAAAACCGCCGCATTCGGCGCGCTCAGCGGCTCAAAGCTCTGCGATGGCGCCATCTGGCCCACCTATTCTGTCGGCATGGGGCAGGAACAAAGGACCCGCGTGCCACCGTGAGGTCTCGGCGCGATATCGAGGCGGCCTCGAAGCATGCGAGCGCGGTAGCGCATGCTTCTCAACCCTATCCCGTCAATCCGATGTCCTTTCCCGGGTATACCCTTGCCGTCGTCGAGCACCTCCAGATATAGAGAGTCACCGTCACGGCCATACTCAAGTTCTATAGTCCTGGCGCCACTGTGCCTTACAGCGTTGTTGATGCTTTCCTGTGCGATGCGATAGAGATGCACCGCGATATCGGTATCGAGCATATCGTCTTCATACAAACAGCGCGCGTGACAGCGCGCATCCGAGTATTCTTTAACCTCCTCCGCCAATGACTGCAGGGCCACACCAAGCCCGAAGTCGCTGGAGAATACCGGCGATAGTTGTCGCGCATAGCGTCGCGTCTCGGAAATCATATTCTGTGTCGCCTTGGTCAGATTCTGGACCGTTGCGGCGTGCGGTGACTTCTCACGGTCCAGCTTCACAGTCAGTGCCTTCAGCGCCAGCGATACCGCCGTCAGTTCCTGCCCCAGCCCATCATGAAGATCGTGACCGATACGCTTGCGCTCGTTCTCGCCAATGGAAATGACCTCGCGTTCCAGTCGCGTCTGTTCGGTAATGTCCTGAACAATAGCTATAACTTCATCGCTGCCACTTCTGATTACGCGTGCCTCGAGATTTCGACTGTCACCGTGGATAGGAAGCTGATACTGCCAAAGCTGTACCTCTCCCGTCTTCAGAGCGTTCTCCGTATGCAGCTGCAGCTCTGCGGCGAAGCTTTCATCGAAGATATCCAGAACGTTACGCCCGATGATACTTTCGCGTGGGAGCGCGAGCCGCGACGGGTCGCTCGCATGAACATCGACGTAGTTGCCGTCACGAGTAATGCGAAAGATCAGATCCGGATTTACATCAAGCAGAGCCTTAGCTCGCGCCTCGCTCTGCTCCAGCGCCTTCTGCAGTTCCTTCGCTTCCGTAATGTCACGCGCCGTTCCGTTGAGCCGTCGCGGCCGACCATCGGCATCACAGCCGACTTCAAGACTCGTCGATATCCATCGCTCAGAGCCGTCGCGACGAATAATCCGAAACTCCGACACGTAAGGTTCTGTCTTTTCCCATGCGGTCCGCGCCTCGGACTCGACGCGCTCCCTATCTTCAGGATGTACCTTGTCCAGGAACGATTCGAATACAGGCTCAAAGCCTCGCGGCTCCTCACCGTGAAGATGATAGAGCTCGTCTGACCACCACACGACTCCGGTAACCAGATTTCGCTCCCAGCTCCCGGACTTGCTGATTTGCTGCGAAACCTGCAGACGCTCCTCCGCGAGCAGTAGCGCATCGGTGTGCTGCTCGATCTGCTCTTCGTAATCTTCGCGGATACGCTTCAAACTCTCCTCGGCCTCGGCAAGCCGCTGCTGATCGGTCAAAGCTGAGCGTTCTTTTTTCGTCCCGGACATGTCAGTTCTTATAGCATCTGGTACGGTAGAGGGCGAATTGGAGGAGAATAAGATGACCCTGCGAAACATACCCAAGCTTGTAGCCGTCGCGGCTTCATTCACCGCGATCACCGCGCTACCCGTACTCAAGGCCACCGCAGAGACGATCGTTGTCTATGGCGCCAGCGGCGGCGTCGGCAGCATCATCGTCGACGAAGCATTAATGCGCGGACACGACGTGGTCGGCGTATCCAGAAACCCGGCCGGCCTGACGAACGACCACCCGAGCTTCTCGGCGGTAGCGGGTGACATAACAGACGTCGATTCAATCATCGATGTTGTCGCAGGCGCCGATGCGGTTGTCATTTCGGTCAATGGTGTTGGTCCGGACAATACACCGGAATCTGCCGTTACCAGCCAGGCGGCGAAAGCTTATATCGAGGCCGCCGGACGGCTCGGTGATGCGGCTCCCCACGTCATTCAGGTGGGCGGCGGCACGACTCTCTACACCGATGGTGTCTGGGGCCTGGACGACCCGGAACTGGTTCCCGGCACACGCCGCCACGGGCAGTACTTTGGCCACTGGCAGGCAATCGAGGCCTATCGGGCATCCGAGAACCTGGAATGGACCGTCATGTCCGGATCGCGCGGCGCCCTGCAGTCGGGCGAGCGCACGGGCCAGTATCGCGTCGGTGGGGAGGAAACACTGTTCAACGCCGAGGGCTCGAGCTTTATCTCCACCGAAGACTTCGCCATTGCGGTAATTGATGAGGCCGAGACAGGTCAGTCCGCGGGCCAGCGCGTAGCGGTAGGACCACCATACTAGCCAGCCGCGCGCACACTCGGGGAAAGATATGACGCAAATCACGGCTACACTAACGTCCGGTATGCAGGTGACACTCTCCAACGGCCGGCATCAGTGGTCAGCGGCATCAAACAGTGGTTCGTAATTATCAAAGATAGCGAGGGACGTTTCGCCGGAAACCCGCTCTGGGGTGAAGGCTGGGGTTGGGTACTGTTTCAAACAGGCGACAATCGCGACAACGTTGCTACCAGTTATGCTTCAGATTGTCTTGGCTGCCACGTCCCGGCTCGCGACAACGACTGGGTCTATATCGAGGCTTATCCAACGCTGCAGGCCGAGTAAGCTGACGGGCTGAGATGAAAGTGCGGCGTGCCTAGCTGTGGTTCTCTTCGAAGAAGGAGCCGAGCAGCTTGAACTCGTCGGATCTGGCACTGCCCTTGCGCCAGATCATACCGATGGTTCTGTAGCTGCCATCCTTTAGAGGATACAGGCGCACGCGGGTATTGCGGAGCAGCGCAGAGCCTTTGGCAAGCTCGGGCAGGAAGGTTATCCCGAGATCAGCATCGACCATCTCGATTAAGGTCAGCAGACTACTCGCTGCGAACCGGCTGACTTTCTCCGTCTGACGAATCTTGCATGCGGCGATAGCGTGGTCACGAAGACAGTGACCGTCCTCCAGAAGTAGTACGCTCTCTGCGTTGAGCTGGTTGTAGCGATAGTTTTCCGGATCGACGAGTTCGGTACGTTGATTAGCAGCAAGAAGAAATCTATCTTTGAATAACGGTAGTACCTCGGTGTTACGCAACTCGTAAGGCAAAGCGAGCAGTACGGCGTCTAGTTCGCCCTCAAGAAGCTTCGCATGCAGCCGTTCGGTTTGATCCTCGCTTAGATACAGCCGCAACCTGGGATACGCACGCCGAAGTCTCGGCAATGTCTTGGGTAGCAAAAACGGCGCGATCGTCGGAATAATCCCCAGACGTAGATCACCTTCGAGGGGCGCCTGCTGACCCTCGGCAATCTGTACCAGGCTCTCGATATCGCGAAGCGAGAGGCGCGCCTGCGCCGCAATCTCCTGGCCCATCGCGGTAATCGTCACCTGCCGGTTGGTGCGATCGACCAGCCGTACGCCGAGCAGTGTCTCGAGCTCCTTGATTGCCGTGCTGAAGGCCGACTGCGATACGAAGGATGCAGCCGCGGCCCTGCCGAAATGCTCAGTTTCGGTGAGCGCGACGAAGTAGCGTAGCTGCTTCACGGAGGGCAGGTTCATATATCTATCTAATCGAATATTGTATTCTATTTATTCTTATTTATTTATCAACACCCAATGCCTAACATACTCGCAACAACAGAATTCACCGCAAGGAGTTGCACAATGTTAGAGAACAGAGAAGGACAGAAAGCACCCAGCACCGTATTCAAGACCCGCCGAGGTCATGAGTGGCTGGATGTCAGCAGCGACGAGGTATTCGCCGGCAAGACGGTGGTCGTTTTCTCGCTGCCAGGCGCGTTCACGCCGACCTGCTCATCATCTCACGTGCCCCGCTACAACCAGTTGGCATCCACGCTCAAAGCCAGCGGTGTCGACGAGATTGCCTGCGTCTCGGTCAATGACTCCTTCGTCATGAACGAATGGAAAGCCAATCAGAACGCAGGCAACGTCACGTTCCTGCCGGACGGTAACGGCGACTTCACCCGCGGCATGGAAATGCTCGTGGGCAAGGAGGATCTGGGCTTCGGTTCACGGTCGTGGCGCTACTCAATGTTGGTCCGCGACGGCGTAATTGAGAAGATGTTCATCGAGTCTGAGGAGCCGGGTGACCCCTTCTCGGTCTCCGATGCCGACACGATGCTGTCCTATCTTGCGCCGAACGCGGCCAAGCCTCATGACGTGACGATACTATCACGTGAAGGTTGCCCGCACTGCGCCAGGGCGAAGATCCTGCTCGCTGAGGAAGGTATCGACTACGAAGAACTGGTGCTCAACCGCGACTATACGGACCAGACACTCCGTGCGGTTGCGGCGGCAACGACCTATCCGCAGATCTTCGTCGACGGTGAGGCAATCGGCGGCGCCGACGATCTCGAAGCCTGGCTGAGACGGGACCTCGCTACCTGAACGGCAGCGAGTACGCGAACGGTGAAACAGACAGTCAGCTAAGCACTACCAACACTTAGAATTCGGGTCGGGCGCAGCCGTTCGTGCGCCCTGGGCCGTCACGCCGAAGAATATGCACTCGAGATCCTGATTCATATCGACCCCGGTAACGCCGCCACCCACAGTCGGCACCGCAGTGACCTGGAACGTATTGACATTGGCGAGCGGTACCGCAAGCGTGTACAGCCCCTTCTCGCTCTGCCCTCCCGGGAACCCTAACTCCGCGAGATCGTTCGAGTAAGTGTTGTTCTGCAGATAGAACCGCGCCTGATTAGTAGCAATCTGCAGCAATGCTGTTTTCGCCTCCGTTCGCTGTGTGCGAACGGTGTATTCACGGTAGCTCGGTATAGCGAAGGCCGCGAGTATCGCAACTACAATCATCACGACGAGAACTTCCGTCATTGTCATTCCCGCGATCTGTCTTCTGAACTTCGTCATGTGATGTTCTCCTGACTCCAGAACGTTCTTATCGGATTGTTCTCGAACTCCAGTTGCAGACAGTGCACACCGACGCAGGCGACCGGCGGCGGCGTACAGTCCTCGCCGATGCAGTTGGGGTCATCCGGTGATGGGAAGAGGAACTGCACTTCACTCGGAATCGAGCCATCGAACTCTATGTAGCGATCTGTCTCCGTCAGGATTCCCTCTTCCGCACTCTCGTCCAGATTCGTTACCGGACCACCGTTAAAGATGTCCATAATGTAGAGGCGATTGGTCCCGAGCGCCGGGTTGCAATCGTTCTGGGTTGGTGTAGCCCCCGGCGTGAAGCTCGTGAAAAACACCTTGTTGCCGAAGGTCCTCGCTTCCGCCAATACCTTCTCACCGTTCCACCCGCCGTCACGCAGCTCGAAACGCCACCCCGCGGCACCTAATGGCACATCGGCGTCCAGATCATCAGTGATGTCAATCAGATCGGCATCCGTGATCGGGATCGCGATGTCGTACTCGGCCTGCGATCGAGGCCGGAACGGGGCGTAGTCCCGCAGCGCGTAGAACCGATTCTCGGTTGCATTGCCGTTCGGATGTGCACGATGACCGGAGCCGATACCGATATGGACGAAGCGCTCGCCTTCGTGTCTCGCGATAGCGACGTCCGGCGCAGAGTAGAAACGGCGCGTGTCCGAAAGCGGTGGCGCGAGCTGCGGCGCACCACCAAGCTGGGCGATCACACCGCCCGTAACCAGCGTACTCGCCTGTTGACCATTGAACACGTCGAAGCGCCATAGCTGGCCACCCATATCGGATGCGTACATACGATCGGCGAAGCCATCGGAATCGAGATCCACAACACGTACGTCTGCGGGGATCGAATACTCCATCTTCGCTAGATTGCGATTGGATCCGTTCTGACTGGCGTGCCAAAGCAAATCGCCGCTGACCGAGTCGACGATATAGATCACGTTGCCCTGGATATCCGTACTGCCGGCAGCGTTGTCCTGAGTCGTGTCATAGCCACCGCCGATGACGAGTACGAGCTTCTCGGGATTTTGCACCGCTCCGTCGATATTGATAAGCGCGGGAATCGGCGTGGACCAACTCTGGCCAACACCAGGAAGATTCGCGCCGTCCGATTGCCAGAGCAGCTTCGGATTATTCGGCACTGTGACGTCGAGGCCATAGTAAATATTCCCACCGCGCCGCGCACCGAAGTACAGATAGACTTTCTCGCCGTTCGCAGGCTCTATAACGCCGTTGTTGTCGGTGAGCGTCTGCAGCGTGAGGTTACCGTCGATGCCGTAGTGCTTCGCGACAGAGGCATCGCCGTTGAAGAGCTCGACCTGATCGGGCATGAACTCCGGAGGTATAAAGCTCCACTGTTCTTCACCCGTCTCACCGTCGACGGCATGTAGATAACCATCGTTAGTTGCGAAGTACACCATGGTTTCGTAGCTCGATGGATCCAGGGCGTTGCCGTCGTAAATCATCGCGACGGGCTTCGAGTGCAACGGGTCGCCCATCTGGTTACGTGGCTCGGTCGTAATGTTGTCCTGGTCCGTGTCGGTAACGTCAACGCCTCTTATAAACGCGATGATCTCGTCACGAGAAGGATCTCCGGGCTGCCCTATTCCGAGCACGGTATTGTCCAGACCTAGATTGCCACTGGCCACCCAGTTCGAGACGTCGGTCAGGTTCGGATTGCCCAGATAGGTCAGCACCGTTCTTGCGGCGGGATTCGGAATCTCTTGAGCCGCGCCGCCCAGCGCTACTTCCGGGCCATCGACGACGTCCGACCAGTAGCTTCTCGCCCCTTCGTTGAAGAAGTCAGTGGCCGGATCGATCGCCGGATTGCCGTTTACGTCCAGAATCTCTCCGTCGTGCGGGTCCAGGCTGTACTTCTTGAGGTTCCCCGGCCAATGCACGTCCCCTGTCGCCCGAAATACGCTGATGAACAAGTCGTTGATATTGCGAGTGCGGTTGAAGCTGTTCACCGCGACAGTCGGCGAGACGAACGTCGTCTGTGTATCCAGAATCGATGTAACAATATTGGTCAGCGCTGTAGACAGAGACGCGGTATCGTCGACGGTGTAGTAAGTTCCGCCGCCACGCGCGGCGGTCGAGGCTAGAATCGGCAGATCTGCCGCGAAGCCGATCGTATAGGTCGTGACGTTCTGCTGACCCGGTAGACTAGGGGCGAGATCCGCCTCGTACATGTAATGCGCCATGTCATCGAGACACATACCGTCGCCGCTACCGTCGCAGGTATTGCCGACCAGACTGCCGAAACCTGGAAGCGAGGTGATCTTGGAGTTGGCACCTACGTCCTCAATCGGTGCACCGTCCGTCAGCAGGATCGTGAAGTTCTTCTGGCAGCCGTATTCCATCGGCGAGTTATAGGCGCTGGTGTTGCCAGGTTCCCGGCTGCTCGCAACTGAGAGCTGGGCCGGGTCGACATTGCCGTAATCGACACTGCGTCCGGCGTAGTACTGGCCTGCCTCGAAGAGCGTTTCCGACAGTGGCGTCTTGCCGGATGCGGGAAGCGCGTTGATCGCGGTGTTCATCCCGGCTCTGCCGGTCGCGATATCTTCCATCGCGAAGATTACCGGTCCGCCCTCGCTTTCGTTGAAGCGCATCAGGCCTACGTTGACCCCGTTGACAGAGTTGAGGAGATTGGTCGCAACGTCTTTGACGATCTGGATACGCGTCGACGTAATCGTCGGCCCGTAATACCAGTTCAGGTAGTTGCCCTCGTAGATCGTATAGATACGGGCCGTGGGATTCTGACCCCAGGCCACCTCATCCAGCGGATCATCCGACCAGAGCGCCGAGTCGTCGCCGTTCTGAGCGTAGACCACCGTCGGGTCAGAGCCGTCACCATGCAAACCCCCATCATCCTCACATTCGACCAGTCGATTCTTGCGGTACAGGCGGACTCGCTCCCAGCGATCGTCATTGTTCGGGTCGTACTGCGCCATCCGATCCGTGTACTGGCCTGTCCCAGCGGTGAACGCCAACGCGGCCGAGTTACACATCAGTGCCGTCTCGTTAAACCAGCGATCGGAGCCGCAACCCGGCGGATCTCCAGTACCCGTCCGCCAATAAACGCGATCGGTCTGGCAAGTCCCGATGTGGTCGACATTTGGATCGTACGTCGCCTGTGTGGTGACCTTGGCGTCCATACTGCCCGACGTATCGAGAATAAACAGAATGTTCGGCTGCGCCGTATTCAGAAACTGGCCAGCATTTGATATGAACAACTCGGTATCGTCCGCGAGTACGGAATGACTCGATACCAGTACCCATAGTGCGCCCGCGCATACGCTGACGCCGCGATTTATCTTTGTAGACATGCTCAATCCTTAATCTCCTGGCTCGCCGTCCTGGCTTGCCGTGACACCGATCTCTAGTTGAAATGATCGATCGCCAATCTATTTACCCGTTGTGTTTCGTTATCGACGAAGACGTATACAGCTGTGCGCTCGGCCTCATCGCGAATATCGCGGTAACTCGTCGCCAGCTCGAAGAACTCAGGGAACGGTAACGGAGCGCCGTTCACTATATAAATGGTTGCGTCCGATGTTCGAAACGAGACACTCGGGCAATCGCGGCAGGTCTTTAATCGAATAGAACCTACGGCCGCGCGAGGTAACGTTACGTTCGTGAGCGCCGCCTCGTATGCCTCTTCTTTCTGCTCGAGCACACGGTAGGCCGACGCCGATCCAGCATAGGCGATCAGAAGCAACGAAAATGTCAGCACAATATTTTTCATGTTCAGTCTCCTGTGACGAGCAGTCGCTACTGCCCACCGGGCCCGACGACATAGAAGCTCTGGTTATGGGTAGAGGCCGCATTTCCCGGGCCGCGCCCGACGGCTACTACGTCGAAGTGAAAGGCCTGAATGGATCCGGACTGAACACCCATACTGAATGCTTCATCTGGTACCGGCGTCAGCTCGACGAATTGTGCGGATGCCTGCGTATAGGAAGTACCCGCATGGACCGGTGTGATCGGTATAACCGCGGGTCCGAGCGTCGTATAGCGACGTTCCGAGAGCGAGAGATCGATGCCGACTTCCGCCGCCTGGAATGCCTCCTGATGAGATTGCGTGTTGCTTGCCTGAGCCAGCTCAAGCGTTGCCGTGTTCATTCCGGATATGCCGAGAACGGTAAGCACGACGAGAAAAATCAGGCCGACCAGCAGTACCGCGCCACGCTGGCTACGACCGAAGCTTCCGAGTTCACTTCCGCATCTGTTCATTAGCTGGGACTCCTGGCATTGCGCAGAAAGATCGTCTTCGACACAACCATGCGCCGGATCGCATCGTTCTGCGGCGGTATGTTGCGATCGGCATAAGCGTAGGGCGTGGTATCGGTGAAACCGTTCTCGATGCGCTCAGCACGAACTCGCAACCAGATTCTTACGGCGATAATTTCTGCGTCGGGAATAAACCCGGGGTTGCCCGGCGTAATTATCGGGTCGCCTGGATTCACGTAGCGGTTGATTGAGCCACGATTCGGTGTATCGACCAGATCAGTGTCGACCCCGAACTCAACCTGCAGATCTTCAACGCCCGCCAGTACCTCCTTATCGACGATGACCGGGCCCAGCGGCCCCGGGACCAGCGTCTTTACCCGTAACGACGGGATGGGATTACCCGGCCCGCCGAGAAACGAGGAGTTCTGACTGATGTAGTAGCCGTTAACGACCAGACCATGCGTCTGCGATCCCACAGCGTGGAATCCGGCAGGAGGCACCGTCCCAACGAATAGCTGGCTTTCGCGAAAGCGCGCCGATTGCAGATACATCGTCTGCGGCTGCAGAACCGGAATGAGATCTTCGGTCACACGACGTATGACCAGGGTGTCGGCCAGCGCCTGCGGGCCGTTTCCGAATGATGGGCAGGCCCAGGCGTAACCATTGTTCGATCCATCGGCGACCGCGTCGAGATTGATCGTCCAGTTCGGTCCGCAGTCTCCGCCGACAGCCAGTCCCGCCGGTATCGGATCGAGCGGCGTCGCGCTATTTCCAATCAGATCGGTCCGGCTTGTCAGGCCGTAGTAGCTCGCCATTCGTATATCTCTGGAGATAACGTCGAGTACGAAGCGCGCGTTTTCCTGCAACCGGGACACAGACTCATTCACGCGGTACGTCGTTCGGCTCTGCATGAACACCGTCATCGTTCCGAGAATGATGAACGAGCCGACAACAAGCGTGATCATGACCTCTATAAGAGAGATACCACTTTCCCGCACACTCGGCATAACCGTCTTGTTGCTCATAGGATTCCTGCGGGGTGCCTAGATGGGGGGAATCTGGATCGACATACGCTGATCGAGTCGGCCGTCACCTACTTCGATCCATGACACAGTGATGTCGTAGCTCGGCGGCAGCGTTGCCGGATCGAAGTCGATCTGCCATTGCCCTTCAGGGAGCACACGCACGACGTCCTGGTTCCACAGGAACAGATCGTGAGCCGCCATTTGGGCCGGCGTGCAATGTACGCCTCCGGTCGGGTCGCAGTTGTTATCGGCAGCAACACCACCGTAATTCGCGAGCCCCAGTCGATTGACGCGAATTCGATCGGCTAGGTCAGCGATGAAATCGACGGCCTGCATCTGATATCGAGCCGTGCGACTCGCATCGAGGCCACGTACGTTGAGCCCCGCAACACCGATCAGGCCGATCGTCAATATGACCAGCGCGACCATGGCTTCGACCATCGTGAAACCTCGCTGAAGGCGAGTACGAGCCGGCATATGACTTATATCGTTAAGTATTGTCATCCTCGCCCCCTATGGGCAGACTCCGCCCGTCACCACAACTGCCGTCTCGACATCGAGCTGGTCGCGCAACGCCTGCGGCCTACCCGTTAAGGCGATATTGACGACGCGTGCAGCCGATCGGCCACCAATATCGAGATTCCCTCGATCATCGCAGTACAACAGCACGGTGCTCGACGGCTGCGCCTGACCATTCGCCGTCTGTACCAGGTAGCCGTCAGCGCCATAGGCAATATAGACACCGCCATTCGCGAATAGCTCGATCATTTCGCCGCTCGCCTGGCTTTGATGCACGACGATCTCTCCCGGATCCAGCACCGCATTGCCATCCGTAGGCTCGCCAAAGACGCCGTTGCCGTTGTCATCGAGAAAAACGATAAAACCACCATCGCCGGCCGGTCCGCAGACCGGTGCGGCAGCGTTCGGGTCAGGACTACCGCAGAGCGTCACCGGCAGCTGGCGCTTTAACGCTTCCGTGCGCGCGAGGTTCAGCGCTGAGATCATTGAGTTCGTCGCATTCGTCATCGCACTGTTTCTCTGAAAATCTACGAGACTGGGAACGCCGAGCGAGAACAGCATTCCGAGAATGCCGATAGATGCGAGCAACTCGCCCAGGGTGAAGCCGCTTTGCTTCTTTGTTCTCTCCATCTCGTGCATACAATCTCGAGTAAATCGCTTCCGCAGAAGCCTGCTCTCTTTCCGTTAACGTAACTATCGATGTCAGGTTGACTGGCCTTGGGATTACGACAAACCACTTTTCTTATGTTGACGCAGCTCGAAAAATTCGAATCGAAATTTGGCTCCCAATAACTCCTTATAACGGCGCACCTCCGTGCCGCCACTGGCTTTCAGCCCGAAACTTCGTTCGAACCCAACTACCAGACTAAGCAGATTTGATATTTCTCACAAGAACCTGCGTCACAGAATGGCTTCGATAACTGCGGTATAAATGGGAGGTGTGAGTTGCAAGCGTCGGAAACACGGATGTACGCCGTTGCTGAAAAATCGCTCGCTACATAGAACTGTTGAGTTAACGTAACTGACAGCAGGAGTTGAATTCGATGTCACGGAATGACAATCGCGGGTACGCATCCCAGATCAAAAACGGGATAACAGGCTATTCCGGTCGCGGCGAACCGATTCGCGCCAGAACCACACGCAGCGCTGATCAGGGTAGCCGTCCGAGAGACGAGTATGGCAACTACATCGATCGCCGCAAGCCGTCGCTGAAGAGTTTTATCTACGGAGCGCTTCGACCTAGGCGCAAAAGAATCAGTCGGGAAGAAGATCGCGAGCATACGTTCCTCGACTGGCATCCCGAACATCTCCTCGTCGTATGCGCCTGCATCCTGTTGCTCAGTGTCATGGACGGACTACTGACTGTTCATCTCGCGGGAACGGGTATCAAGCAGATCAATCCGGTACTGGCATCCATATTTACCGCGAACATGGCACTCTTCGCATTGTTGAAGATCCTCTTCACGGCCATCGGCGTCACAGGACTTGTCGTGACGGCGCACATGCGCATCTACAATCTGATCAAGGCGTCCACGGTGCTCTACTGCTTCCTTGGCGTCTATCTGTGGCTGGTTATCTACCAGAGCTACATCGCGCAGGGCATCTGAGCAACAGGAACAACCCGGCGCCAGCCCTCTCCGTGCGCCCTATCCCCGGCCCCTTTCCCCGGCCCCTTTCCCCGGGCAACGACGCAACAATCTTAACGTTCGCTGACAGTATTCGGCCGCTCTATACACTAAAATTCGCGCATTGCTGGCTCGTTCGTTAAGGAACTGAAATGAAATTCCCGGTCTTCAGGATTTCGGCGTTCATCGCACTTGTCACCTTCAGCTTCGTACCTCAGGCGCAGGAATTCAGAGGTGGCAACTTCATGCTCACCGACGCACTGGACGCGCCAAAACGCTATTGCCTCGATCTCGAGGGATACGCCTATATCACCGACCTCGACGCGCCGGTAATCGTGCATTCCTGCAAAGAAGGTTTCTTCAAGGACGGTACGTGGATGGTGGACTACCCACAACCGGGACAGATCTATATTCCATGGTACGAACTTTGTGTCGCGGCGGGAGAAGCGGAACAGGATGCCGAAGTATTTTTACGTGAATGCTCGGATGAGCCGCTGCAGCAATTTACGTTCCGTGATGATGCCAAGGTGGAAGTGAATTCTGCTCCGGAGGAGAAGTTCTGCCTCGCCGTCGCCGAGACCAGCCGACCCACGGGTAACAATCTTCGCCGACAAACCAGAATGACGAGTTGTGACGATACCGACGAGTCGATGACGCAGTGGATCCTGCCGCGCGATGGGCAGGAGTACCCGATTGTTATCGCTGAGCCGGTCGAGGACGGCGCCCCGCCACCTCCTGGTATCGGCATGGGAGCAGGTGGCGCCATGGGAATGGGAATGGGCGGCGGAATGGGCCCGCTGTTCGTCGGTGCCTGCTCTCCCTGCCATGCACCGAATGGCAACGGCTATCAATCCGAGTTCTCACCGAAGATCAGCGGCCAGGAAGACTGGTATCTGAGTCGTCAGCTGATGAATTTCAGAAACGATGTTCGCGGCGACGACGACAGCGAGACCTGGGCCAAGCAGATGAACTTTCATATCAAGGACTTCGGGCCGACCCAGTTACTGAGCTTCGTCGACTACATCCAGACACTCGAAGATACGCCCGCCGAGACGACTATCGAAGGCGATACAGCGCGCGGGCGGCAGCTCTATGCTCAATCCTGTGCGCTCTGCCATGGTGACAACGCGATGGGGAGCGCGGCGTTGAATTCGCCACGGCTCGCCGGTATGTCGGACTGGTACATGGTTATCCAGCTCGAGAAATTTCGCAGCGGCCTGCGGGGTCGCCACCCGGACGATATCTACGGAGCGCAGATGGTGCCGTTCGCGCTAACGCTGCCAGATGATGCGGCACTGCTGGACGTCGTCGCGCACATCAACACGCTGGCACCGCAGTAACAGCCAAGTTTCGGGTAGACGACGCCTAATTCTTCAGCTGTTCTTCGAAGAACGCCATGTACAGATCGAATACCTCGTTCTGGACGTCGTCAGGCTTAGGCGGGCCGCCCGGTCGTTGGCGTAACAGCGAGTAACCGTGTTCAGGGTGATCGAACGACGCGTATTGAACGTCGCGGCCTGCTTCGGATAGCCATTCATAAGCGAGCTGAAAGACACCCTGCAGATGATCGTGCTCCCGACCCAGAACAAGCAGCGGTGTTTCTGACTTTCTGATACGCGACATCGCGACTTCTTTATCCGCGAGCCGCCGCGCATTCTCGATATCGTTAAAGTCGCGCTCGCCGGCAGCATTCAGCGACGCAGCCTGCACGTCTATCGCGAGATATTCGAGCGCAGCGGCTTCACTGACTACGCCGGCCGCGATATTCATGATCGCCGTACCCTTCAGAATGATCTCGCCCGAGTGGCTGCTACCGATGGCGCCGATAGCTTCGGGGTCGGTATAAGGTAACGCCTTCACGTGATTAACGATGGAAACGTAGTCTTCCGAATCGAGCGTCGGGTATGACTGCAACCGGCGGTCGCCACCGCTGACGGTATCCGCCAGCAGCTCGGAGCGCGCGATCTCGTTGTAGAGCTCCGGAACCTCGTTGCGAAAGTTCAGATAGGCCGTCGCATAACCGCGCGCGACAAGATGATTCATCAGTTCTTCAACGTCCTCCATCGCCTGCTCGATCTTGAGCATACCGTCACGTCCCTGACCGGAACCGACGAGTATCAGCGGGAAAGGACCATCGCCATCGGGCTTGCGGACGCCGATCGGTACGTAGAGCTCGTCCTGGGTTAACACGAGCTGCAACTCCCAGCTAGTACCCGAGCCGGGCAGCGTGCGGTCCAAAACAACGTAGGGCGCATTCGATTGCGCAATCGCGGTACCGGCCTGTTGTGCTTCGGCGAGCTGGATAGTGGAAAGGGTCGCCAGCAGGGTTGCAGCCGTTCCTAGTGTTAATCGTGTCACGTACTTCTCCACAGTCTTACTTGAGGTATTTCTCGAGCGTCATCTCGATCAGTTCCGGAACTTTGGGATCGGTAAAGCGGCCGTGACCACCACCGGAAACCGTATAAAACTCGACCGGCACATTCACTTCTTCCAGCGCCGCGACCAGAATCTGGCTTTGATGGCGCGGCACTAACGGGTCCGCATCACCGTGGACGACGAGCATCGGCGCATCGGCCTCGCTGACATAGGTCATCGGGCTGGCCTGCGCGACGGCTGCCAGGTTCTCCTGCAACGCACCGCCAACCAGCAGAGACTCTGGCGAATCAGCCGGGTTGTGCACTTGCCCATCAGGAAGTCGGTGCGCGTCCATCAGCGCGAAATCGGTGGGCCCGTAATTGTCGATGACAACCTGCACCGCACTCGAGACATCAAGATTGTTGCCCACCTCGAACTTGCTCACGCCGTCAGTTACACCCAATAAAATTGACAGATGTGCCCCGGCAGATTGGCCCCAGGCAGCGAAGCGATCCGCATCGATACCGTACTCATCAGCGTTAGCACGCAGCCAGCGGACGGCTGCCTTGGCGTCCTCGATCTGCGCGGGAAAAATCGCGTGCTGGCTCAGGCGGTACTCAATGCTCGCAACCGCGTAGCCATTCTCCACATAGCCCAGAGCGGGTACGGAGTTCTTACTGCCGGCACGCCAGGCGCCACCGTGGATATATACAATGAGAGGCAGGTTGTCACCCGCAGCCGGCAGGTAAAGATCCAGTATCTGATTCTCGTGGCCTCCGTCTACATAGGCAATGTCACGGAAGACGCGCGTACCCTCGGGTGGCACGGCCTGCGCGGCCGCTCCCATCCCCATGCCAGCCTGCTGAGCCGTTGAAACCGTGGACATTAGCGTCAATGCTCCTGAAACCAGGGTGAGTCGGATTTTTCTTCGCATTGTTCTTCCGGGTGTGAGATGTGCTACGACACATCATAGAGCCTTGGCGAGGAAATTTCGACGAGATCGCACTTGGCCCGCAGACGAACTACTTCTGGACCATGAACTCGGGCAACAGGGCCGCGCCGTAGACTGCCAGCTCGAAGAGTTCACCGGTCCCGACATTCGCATTGGCCATCGCGATGATGTATTCCTCCAGAGTTACGCTGTCGTCGATGTAACTCAGCCGACCCGCGTTGATATAGAGGTCGAGAAACTCCGCGACGGCTGTCGCCTTCGCAGTAGCGTCCCCTGTAGTACTGTTCCAAATGGCCTGAACATGAGCGTTGCTAAGTCTCACCCGCAGTTGCTCCTGAGAGATAAAAGTGCCTTGCCTGGCGTAACGATTATTTCTTCGTACACCGTTTCGGATAAAGTTGTTATAGACGTTATAGGCGGAGTAGATCTGCGTCTCAGTCACAAGCTCAAGCTCGGGTGCTACCAGAGCGTTGTTGGACAATGCGCCTGTCGGAGAAAAATCGGGGGAATAAAAATTAAATACAGACGGTGAATTCAGCGCCGCCTGACCGATATTCATCGTGCCAATTCTAAGCAGCGTCGCGCCGTCTTCGAACTGGTTCGCGTTCGGATAGTTAAGCGCATATATCCCCGGACGTGACGCTGCCTCACTATCGAGCACGACCGCGGAAGACGCATCATGCAGCCGCATCGTAGCGGCAAGCTGCAGAACGGGCTCTTTGAACTTCCCGAACTGCGGATCGGCCATTACCGTCGTATTCCGAGCTTCCTCGTCGAGAAAAATGGCTCGGATTACGGCTCGCATATCGCCGGTCGGACCGAAGGCTTCGGCGACGCGCGCAATATAGCCTGGACTCGGATTCGAAGTGACGAAACGTTGGATTAGCCGCTCGGAGACATAGGGCGCAGTACCACTGTGCGCAACCAGCGCATCAATGACAAGATCCAGCTCCTGACCCGGCTGCATTCCAGCGGGAATGACCACCTGCACACCGTTGTCGGTAAACAGCAGCTTCTCCGTCATGTCATGCCGGTTGTTAAAGAACCTCATCGGCTCGGTCCATCGAAACTGAAATTCGTTGCCGAAGTTGTTTGCCAAACCGAAATTGCTATTGCGGATTATCTGTCCGTTGCCAGCCCTGCTGCCGAAGCTTAGCCCGGTAAAAACCTGCGCCATCTCCCGAATAACGTCGTTGTCGTAGGTCTGAATTGGAAGATTGTTTGGCCCGAGCTTTATAGATCCGTCGCGGTCTCGCGCAACCAGTCCGAAGGTGAATAACTGCATGATTTCGCGCGCGTAGTTCTCATCAGGAAAATAGCCGGCTTCTGGATCTTCTTTCTCATTACGTAGATGACTCAGGTAGGCTCCCATTACGGAATGCCGACTGACTTCTTCCAGCAGATCGCGGTAGGTCAGCGTGGCATGGCGCGCCAGCGTATCGTAATAATCTGCGGTACCTCGGTAGGCATTTCGCACATCAGTATTCTCTTCGCTAATCACGAGAATCTGACTCAGGGCATAAGCGACGCGTTGCCGTAGCTGATCCTTCGCGAAAACCGCTACGGTCCAGAATGCATCCTTCCGAATGAGGTGTCCCGGCTCATCTTGACCCTCAGCGTCCGGGAATAGAGAAGTCTGCGCATCAACGAATGGTAGTAGCTCAGTAAGCGGAAGCTCAAGCTGCTCGTCGATCCAATCAGAGTACACATCGAGCCGGTTTTGTCCGTCCGGCTCAATTCGTTGCCGTAACGCCGTGTAATCTTCGGGCCGTGCGCCGAAAGTCGCCTGATTCAGGAATCGAATGATATCGAGATCGACTTCTCCGGGTGTTGCCGATGTTATTGATGGCGCCTCGACCGATGCGTCATAAGAAAACACGGCGAGAATCTCGCCCGCTAAATTGTCGGCCGTGTGAATATTGACGAAAACTCGGCCCTCATAAAGCGCGTCGAGTAGTTCCTGCTCGCTCGTAAACGGTGCACCGTTCCCAAGAGACAGTTCCCATGGAAAATCAAGGACTGGGCCGAACGCGTCGATGTCCTTTAGTATCGGCCCGTTGATTAGGTGGATGTGTTGGTCGACCTGCGGACTGGTGAGGTTCGAGAACGTGTAATTCATCATCCCGGCAACATTATCGCCCTGAAGAATGAAGCTGGCCGTGCCCGACGCACCGGTCGCGACACCGTCCTGTGGCACGAAGGTACCGAGAAAGACCTTGCGATTTTCCTCAGTCGGTGCCGCGTCAATTATCGAAACGGCCACCGTCGTCGACGCACCCAATGTGTAGTCGGATCCTGGCGCCAAAGAGAAGGACGCCATTTCGGGGGCTTCATTGAGGGAATCAGCAACGGGCCTGACCTCGATCACACGACTGCTTTGATTTGCAGGGAGCGTCAGCGTGTTGCCCTGGACCGCACGGCCATCGCCGTAACGTAACTCAAAGTCGTCTGCCGTCGCCGAGCCTCGTATCGGGTCGGGGTTACCGGATAAAGTAAAGCCTATCGATACTGGGCCTGTGCCAGAGGATCTTGCGATCTGGAACCTGGCCATCTGACCGGATTTCTCGATGGCCGTCGCGGCGCCTCCCAATGCCGATATCGTCACACCGGCCGAAGGCTCTGAATCGTCGGGATCGCCAGCGATCGGATCGTCGCCGCCACTGCTACAACCGGCTACGATCAGCAGCACTAGATAGAGATAGATAAGCCGAAAGTACGTCATAGCCCGTCTACCCGATGATCGCCGGTATTGGCGCACCACCGAAGTTCGCCAATGAAGGGAACATCGATACGAGTTCGCCTTCCGGCACATCCATCCAACGGGCGAGTTCCGCGGCGCACTGCGAACTCGAGGTCGTGGGAATCCATCGCCCTCGACCAACATCCAACCCACTATTCAGGCGAAAGTCCGGATGGATTCCGAGGAGACGGCCGCCGTCAACTGCACCACCCAGGAACATCAGATGACCGCCCCAGCCGTGATCCGAACCTGCGGCCTGATTATTGCCGTTCGGCGTGAACGTCCTGCCGAACTCGGAGCCCACCATCGTAACAACAGAATCGAAATCACCCTGTGCTACTAGAGCGTCACGGAATCCTTTCAGCGAAGAATCGAGGTCCGCCATTAGAAGGGCATGCTCAGCGAGAATATTCTGGTGAGTGTCGTACCCGGGCATCGAAACGAAGAAAATAGGTCGTCGGTTGTTCGTCGAGTTCCTGCCGGCGATCATTTTTGCTACGGTCTTCAGACGCCGCTGCGTAGTCGTCTCCGTGCCACCCGCCGCGGCGAATATTGCATCGTAATCGACGCCTTTGGCTGCGGCTTCCTCAAATGCGGCGCGCACAATCACTTCGGCGGTTCTCGCCGATTGGAAAACCTCCGCATATTTTTGTGCGAGCAGCCCCTCGCCCGCAGCTGCCGCAGACATCGAGTTCTCTAGCAACGCTGCACGCAGGCCGGAGAACCGGTTCAGCTGCGCTACTCCGTCGATACTCAGACCGTACGGTGCAATGAGATTCTCGAGCGAGACCTGGAAAGCGTTTAAGCCCGATATTGTAATGAGTGGTGAGACCAGCGGATCAGTATTGTATGTGGCTAGCAGCTCCGCCATTCGACCACCCCAGCCATAGCGGAAAGGATTCCTGGGCTCGCTCTGTAACTGTCGCTGCTGATCAGCATGGGAAAATAGTTGCGGCGGCAGCGCAACCGAATCGCTTAGGAACGTCGATCTCTCTACAGGCGTAATCAGGTTACCCGCGTTGCACATGATGTTCAGATCACCAGCATTGAACATCTGTGCGAGTTGAGGACAGTTCGGATGGAGACCGAAGTCGCCAGCTTCTGTGCCATCGAATACCGATGCGGGCGTCTGCGGAATAATTCCATTCAGACTCTGCTGCGGCAACGCGATGAAGCCCCGACCTTGCTCGTAGCGACTACGCAGATCGCCGGATGTCGGCACGAGCATATTGAAGGAATCATTGCCGCCGGTCAGAAACAGGAATACCAGCGCCTTGTAGTCCTCGCCTGCCTGCGCGTGCGCACTCGCGCCGGGCGTTAATCCGCCGAGACTCGAAACCGACAAAGCGGCAGCACCGCCCAAGCCCTGGCGAAGAAAATCTCGACGTCCGGGATTGTTCGGGGCGGAGTTCGGAGGATTGCCCATGCTATCCTTTTTTATTCATGATCTTAAGTGAACTTTACTAAAGTCGACGTACAAAACGGAAGCAAATTTACATAAAAGACAAAGAGCTGATAGGAATGGACAAGAATAGCCCCGAGAAGGCCCCTCCGAGGGAGGCTAGCAGCGATATACGACGGTTCTCCTACTCGGATTCGAGCAATTCGACGAACCGAGGGTCATCTGTTACCGGGTCGAAGCGCGGGTCTCGAGTCAGGCCCTCAGCTGACCACCAGCCGGGCGCGGCAAGGTTGGCTTCGATTACCTGAAGGGCAGAATCGTAATCCTCGAGTGCAACATATGCGCGCGCGAGGTCAATCTCGTACCACGGCACCATGAAGCTGTCGTCGAGTTCGCGAATCATGTCCCGTGCGAGCTCCGCGTTTCTCTCGGCAAGCTCGGTTCTTCCCAACAGCGCCGCAACTCTTGCCAGCGTTGCGGTGAGCCCCGGGTCTGGAGGTGTTGCGGCGATGCGTCCTTCCAGTCGAGGCAACGCTGCTTCGAAGTACTCGCTAGCCGCAGCCTCATTGCCAAGCAAACGCTGTGTCTCTCCATAAAGCTCTTCGAGTGGCGCCCACGTGAACTCGGCGACGAAGACGTCACCGTCCCAGTCATCGAGATGGCTCAACGCCTGTCCATAGTCTCTGGATAGCAGTGAATCCCACCAGCCAAACCACTCCTGATTCGGCAGCGCGTTCGGTGGAGTCAACCTGGCCGCTTCAGGAAGTACTTCGTCACGATTGGCGAATGACGCCGTCAGCACCTTGATCGTGTAAGCCGACGTACTGTCCGGCTCGATGTCGAGCGCACGATCTATTAAGGCGTCTGACAGTTCGTAACGCTCGAGAAAATGATAACTAATCGCCTGATTCACGAGCCGCTCGACATTGCGCGGCTCGAGCTCGATTGCTCGCTCCATACTTTGTAGGGACTCCTCCCAGGCGCCCATGCGACGCTGAACAAAAGCACGCAGCTGATAGATGTTCGCGCTGTCGGGAAGGAGTTGCTCAGCAATCGCAAGCTTCTGCAGCGCGCTGGCATGTTCGCCCAGACCTTCAGAGTAATAGGAGCCCATTGCCAGATGGGCTTCGGGCAACCCTGGGTCGAGTTCAAACGCCTTCTCCGCTGCGACGCGAATGCCATCCAGTCGCGCTGCGGTCCGGTTAGCACGCGACAAGTACATCTGGCTGTTCGCTCGCGACAACGCAGCCCAGGCCAGGGCGAACTCTGGATCCTCCTCGACCGCGCTCTCGTACATCTGAACCGCCAGTGGCATGTAAAGCAGATCGTCGCTGCGCTCGGCGTACTCGTTGCCGCTCAAGTAGAAGTCATAGGCGCGCGCGTTGTCGGTCGGTAGCTCCGAAGGCGCGGGCGCAGAGAGTGTGTCTGTCGGCCCACCGTTGTTCAGAAACAATGCGCCAGCGAAAAGACCACCGATGACGACGACGGTGAGTACGCCGCCAAGCGCGAGCACGAGTCTCGATACCAGGCGTTGCAGACTATTCCCCCCTCCGGTCGCTGTAGCGCGCTCTTCTGATTCCAGCGAGGAGACGGTCGCGACGAGACGATAGCCTCGTTTTGGTATGGTTTCGATATAGCGGGAGTCGGTCGGGTCGTCGCCGAGAGCCTGACGAAGCTGCTTGATGCACTGGTACACGGCACCGTCGCCGACGACACGGTCGTCCCAGACCGTCGCGATTAGTTCGTTGGCGGAGACAACCTCGCCCGGACGCTCCATCAGATAGCAAAGCGTATCCATAGCGCGCGAGCCGAGCACGGTCGGTCCGTCGGGTCCCTCGACTACGCGCCGAGAGGCCTGGACTGCCCACTCACCGAGGCGCATGTCGTTTTGACTGGTCACTGGCGCTATTCTCGCATCAATTGAATCTTCAGATTATAACCCGAGTACGACAGTACAAACCATTGAAATTAAAGGAATTAATACACTGTTAGATAAATATCAGGTATTCTTCAGGCTAAATGCGAAGCGGGCTGATAGAAAGGCAGCCTCAGCAATACAACTCAGGCGGGAACAGTCATGAACGACCGATCACGAACAAGCACACTCTTCCACTCAGTAGCCTCCGCACTGGTGGCGATGACGATTCTTCTTGTCGGCGTACAGAACGCCGCAGCGCAACATATAGAAGACGGCCGGCTGATCTTCCCGGAGCGACGTATTACGTCATTCTCCTATCACGGCGCAGACAAGGAAGTTCTTGAAACAACGTCGTTACGTATCACGACACGCGAGGGTGATGGCCCCGGCTCCTGGCTCAACGAGTGGCGGACGATAGGCGAACACTACGAGCAGGCTGGCGACGCTGCCCTTGAACGACACGACCGGACCGGCGCGCTCGACGCCTATCTGAAGGCGAATGTCTACTACGCGCTGAGCTGGTTCCCGGGCAACCACACGCCTGTTGAAGACGCGGCGTATCGAAGCCAGCTTAATGTCTACCAGAAGGCGGGCGCATTGTTCGACGTACCGCTCGAAGTCATCGAGGTGCCATACCGTGAGGGCGTCATCGTCACGTACCTGCATCGACCCGCAGGCGTCGAGAACCCGCCGCTCGTGATCTGGAGCGGAGGCTCCGATCAGTACAAGGCGAATCACAACCGGCCTGTGCTCGAGATGAATGCGAAAGGACTGGCCGTCGTGACATTCGACCTGCCCGGTTTTGGCGAGAGCGATGACTGGGTATCGGCACCGGATTCCGACGACGCGCATATTGCGTTGCTTGACTTCTTTTTCACTCAGGGCGGATTCGAACCACAGCGAATCAGTTTCGTGGGTGTGAGCTGGGGCGGCTACTTCGCAATGCGTATCGCCGCGAGAAACGATCCGCGGATTAACGCCGTGGCATCGTTCTGTGCACCGATGCACGAAGTATTCAAGCAGCCCGCCGAGAATATTGCACGGATACTCGAAACGCCGGCACGTATGACCATAGTCAATCTCGCGATGCACTTAGGGATAGAGCCAACCCCCGAGAACATAGCAAACGCGATGAGAAAATTCTCGCTGCTCGATGCCGGCATTGTCGGCCAGGGACAGACGATCAATACGCCGCTGCTGATCGCGAACGGCACGCTAGATGGATCGGCGCCGGTCTCTGATCTGATGATGGCGCATGAGTCAGCCGTGAATTCGGATCTGTGGCTACTCGGCCGCGGCGATCACTGCGCCGTTGAGTACTGGCCGGTCGTCATGCCGCAGCTCGCGGACTGGCTCGTCGAGAACTTCGAGGCGACCTGATTATCGTCTTTTCGGTTGAACACGCCCGGGCCGGAAGTCTTTCGGCCCGGGTTGCTGTCAACTACTGAACGCCTGGCTTGCCAGTCAGCGCGCGGCCACGAGGACATTGGGTAGAATAGCCTCCTGATTCTCTCCAACGGACGAGTATGAATAGGCTGAGATCTCTACAAGTAGTCAGCACTGTGGCGGCTTTACTGGCCTTGCCGGGATCAATAAGCGCACACCACGCGGTTGCCGGCTTCTTTGATCCGACGCAGAACGTCGAGATCGAAGGCGTCGTTACCGATATCCGGTGGCGCAATCCGCACACCGATTTCACGGTGGATGTAACCGACGTAGCCGGCAACACGACGGCGTGGCGCGTCGAGACCGGCGCGCTTGGTGTACTGCGATCCCGAGGGCTCTATCGTGAGTTCCTTCGTGTCGGAGACGAGATCAAGGTTCTCGGCAACGCTTCCGTCCGCAGGCTGCAGGAGATATTCGCCCACAACGTGCTCCTGACCGATGGCAGGGAAGTGCTGTTAACTATTATGGCGCGCCCGCACTTCTCCACTCAGGAAGGTGGCGAGCTGCTCGAATCTATTTATGACGAGGAATTGACACGGGCGGCACGCGAGAACGCGGACGGCCTCTTTCGTGTCTGGAGTACGAATCTCGACGAACGACCGACGTCCGGCGCTCGAATGCTCTTCGGCAACTACCCGTTGCTGCCAGCGACTCTCGCACGGCGTGAGGAGTGGAACCCCGGCAATGAGGCGCTGCTCGGCTGCACCGAGTGGAGCATGCCGCGGCTGATGCGCAACCCCGGGCCATTCGAGCTGGTTCGAGAGAACGAGAGTATCCTGATGCAGTTCGAGGAGGACGATAACGTCCGCGAAGTGCATATGAATCGAGATCAAGCCACCGCGCCAGAAGCGCATTCGCTGATGGGTTTCTCGACCGGAATATGGGAAGGTGAGACGCTGGTCGTCGAAACGACGGGAATGCAGGCGGACGTCCTGGATTATCTCGGTACGCCGCACTCGGACGATATCCAGATTACTGAACGCTTCACGCCGGCCGCTGACGGCTCCCGGCTCGACTACTCACTTCGCATTACCGATCCCGCGTCGTTCAGTGAATCTTTTGAAGTGACGCGTTACTGGATCTGGCGCCCGGAGATCGTCGTCGGACGTTACGCCTGCGAAGAAGATCAACCCTTCGCCGCGACGACGGCGAACTGATATGCGCCGGCTTCATTTAGGCGCGTTACTGCTCGCCTTTATCACGCTGCCGTCTCTGGTGTCGGCGCACCACTCGAGAGCCGAGTTCGGGGATGAAATTATTGAACTCGAAGGCGTACTGACGGATTTTATCTGGCGAAACCCGCATATCGCGTTGTTTCTCGATGTTGAAGCGGCAGATGGCACAATCGAGAACTGGCGCATAGAGACCTTCGGCGGCGTCTGGGCGTTCGACCAGTCTGGTGTGTCGTCCGATCAATTTCAGATCGGGGAGCGCCTGCGAATCGCGGGACGTGCATCAACGCGCAGAGACGCTTACCTGCTCGGCACGAATGCACAACTGAGCACGGGCACAGAAGTTATCCTCGGCGTTGTCTTCCCGCCGCGCTGGGACGGACCGGTGATCGGCGGCGCGACACAGTTCTCGGGGATGAACCCTGAGGCCGTCAACGCAGCGGCCGAGAATCATGGCTTCTTTCGTATCTGGAGTATTCCGGGCCGTGGCGTCGGTCTGACGCAGAACTTCTCGCTGACAGAAGCAGCGATTGCCGAAAGAGCGAGCTGGGATCCGACGGATAACCCGATAACACGCTGCGAACCGCCGGGGATGCCGATTACGATGCTGCAGCCCGGGCCGTTTCAACTTTCGAATCCGGGCGACGGAACGCTCACGCTGCACAGCCCCTGGTTCGACACGGTTCGCACAATTCACCTGAATCCTGCTCTGCGCGCCGAAGACCAGCCGCCTTCACCGCTGGGGTTTTCACAGGGTCGTATGGAGCGAAATGTAATCGTCGTCGAGACCACACGAATCAACTATCCGTATCTATTCCAAGATGGCACGCGCCAAAGCACTGCGATCAAAGTAACCGAGCGATTCGAGCTAAGTGATGACCAGTCGCGACTCGACTATAGGATGACCGTTACGGATCCGGCCACGTTCACGGAACCGGGCGTGCGAGAGTGGCACTACCTGGCGCTGAGCGAGCCCTTCTTCGTTGTTGAATGTAACGTGTTCTGATTCACACTTTGCCGGTCTGCTATTCGTATTGATGAAACTTACACGGCCGTTCTCCGGTCATAGTCTGCGTCCTGGAAAGCACGGCTGCTAGTAGACGAATGGCGTCCGCCGACGTAGTACTCAAACACGACGAGCCCAACCGGCTCTCGTTCGCACACTCGCCACTGAGATCGCTGACGTTTGCGCTTGTGAGTTTCGGCTTCACGGCGCTGTGTTACTTCGTAATCAACGATGCGCCGGCGGTCCGTTGGGGTTTCGTGGGCTTCTCGTTGTTGTTCGTCGCCGCCGGCATCGCCGGCGTATTCTGGCGGCTGGAGCTCGATATCGACCTGGCGATGCGTAAAGTCAGGATTCGCCGCGGTATGTGGCCGGCAACGAAAACGACATATCGCTCGCTGGATGAGGCAGACGAAGTCTGGCTGACGATGAAGTTTCGCTCGTCCGGCTCGAAGAACAAGAACAAGAACAAGAACAAGTCGCCGTGGTGGTTTGTCAGTCTGAAGTTCCCGGAAGAGAAGAAAGGCATTCGAATTGCCGCTTCTTCGAGCGCGGTCGATGGCTACGAGCGATGCGAACACTATGCGACGCGCCTGCAGCTGGACGCGGTCGACGCGACGGATAAAAAGTCGCTCACCAGAAAATCCTGGGAGCGGCTGGATGAGAATCTCATGAGGCTCCCACGGGAAGAACGGCCTGAATCCGAGCATGTACCACATCCACCAGCGGGCTCTTCGATCGAACTACTCTGGTCGACGGGTGGTCGCGAGATCCTGTTGCCGGCATTGGGATTCAGCGGTGGACTCGTATTCCTCGCGGCCTTCGGCGGCATCTTCGCGGCGATAGGAAGCCTGGCACTCATGGCGACTCAGGGTGTTATCAATATGCCTATCGAAGGTAGCGACACCGCGCTAATGATCGTGCCGCCGGTCTTTATCGTCGTCGGGCTGGGAATCATCTGGTTGGGGATTAAGGGTAGCTATAGCGCGACAGTCATCGGCGTCGAGGGTGCATCTCTATATAAAGAGTACGCGGCCTTTGGCAAACGCTCAGGGAGAAAATAGATTCCACTCACCGACATAGAGTCGGTAACGGTCGCGGGCGACGTTCGCTCACGACGCAACACCGGCGAACGCGTCAAGATCGGCGGCGTCGCCATCGGTAAACGCAAGTATCGAGATAGGGAGAACGAGGTGGTCGTGCGTTCAGATAAGAAGATCCTGCCCTTCGGCGCATCACTCACCGAGGAAGAACGCTCCTGGCTCGCGGATGCGTGCTACTACGCGGCAGTCAAGGGTCAGTTGCCATAGAGCAAGCGCCTAAGATCAAAGAGCGACCGGGTGCCTCGATATCAGAACCGGAACGTGTAGCTGAACTTGATCGAGAGGTCAGAGGATGTCCTCTGGAACGAGTTGTCCTTATCCGTGTCCTGCACGTTGTGATTCAGGACGATGAAACCTTCCTGACCGGCGCGCGGAACCCAGTGCAACCGGGTATTGATGCCGAGTACCTCGGAGTTGTTGTCGTACTGGATCAGGCTGATCCACGATAACCGCGACGAGAAATTGACCTCGGTGTTAACGGCCACAAGCCGTGAGATGAACCGACCCTGCGGCAGATCGATATCGTTCCAGTCGTAGCGCAGACCGAGCAGAAAATTCGCCGACTGCCGCCATGTGAAGTTGCCGGATATCGTCGTCTTGTCACCGTCGTAGAATTCGCCGTCCCGGTAGGTGATTCTTCCCGACAGCGGTCGGAAGCTCGCGGTGCCGATCGATACCCCGTTCTCACCGAATGAGTAATCGCCGGCGGGAATCGTGATGACGCGAGATTCGTCTTCGTAGATATTGAATGGTTCCGCTACGACTTCCTTGCTGGCAGTGTGCCGCAATTCGAAGTCGTCGCGTATCTGCGTTGTGATCTTCAACAGACGCATCATGAAGATCTGCGATTGCAACCCCCCGTCCAGAGAACTGATCCGTTGACCGTCGAGGCCGCTGAAGACGGACTGAATACGGTCACTCGCAAGGAAGTGGGTATAGCTGACATCCGCTGCTAAGTCGCGGACGTTCGCGCGATTAATGTAGCCGAGTGCGGGTTTGAAGTTACGCTCTATATCCTTGACGGCGAGGCCGCCGCGGAGGCCCTCGCGGTTCGGAAAATCGAGTTTAAGCCCGTAGGCGCTGTCATCGGATTCAAGCCCGGTCGTGTCGCTTTGCTGAATCCAGGCATCGCCCTCCATCACGCGGCCGCCCGGGAGATGCGTGTTCAGATAACGGAAGTCCGCGCCGAGGACAGAATTATCGAGGTTAGAGGTCGGATCGCCGTGGGTTGCGATGAAACCGATCGCAGACTCATTGAGTACGTTCGCGGAGACGCGACTGACGAATACATCGGTAGCTTCAACGTCTTCGAATGCTGCCTGGCGCATCGCGAGTGTGCCGATAGCGAAACGCCCGACACGACCGCTAAGCTTGCCGCCGTACTCGAGGTCCACTGGCGTACCGGATTCACTCAAACCTAAACGCCGGGAGAAGAACGGCCGGCCGTTCTCGCGCGTCGCCGGGCTGGTCGCGATAGGGCCGCCGAACGTGGTTCCACCGATTCTGCCGAAGTCGAACAGGTCGGCATCTCTGAGGAAGAAATCGCGCCGCTCCGGAAAGAATAGGTTGAAGCGCGTCAGATTGACCTGCCGATTATCAACCTCGACCGCGGAGAAGTCGGTATTGACCGTGAGCGAAGCACTCAGCGAGGGCGTGACTCGGTAGAAGACGTCCAGCGACGGGTTCGAGTCGGATTCCGAGGTATCGGGGTCAAAGCGTTCCTGCTGCGTGACCGCCAACGACGGCACGACGTCGAGACCGATACCGGGGTCCATTCCCTCAAACCCGGATACGCTGCCCACGATGCTGGGGTTGTAGGTACGATTGCGTGAGACCCAGGCAGCCTCCTCGCCGCGCCGGCGAATGGCGCGCGCGAAGTTGAAACCCCAAGTGTCGATGTCAGCGTTGAACGGCAGCGTCTTGAACGGGATTTCCATCTCGAACGTCCAACCATCCTCGTCGATGTACGATTGCACGTCCCAGATCACTTTCCAGTTCGCGTTTACCTGGCTGACATTCTGATACAGCATGTCGTGACGCACGCCGAGCGCATTCGTCTCGAAGCGGTAGCCATTGCGACCGGTGTTGAACGGATCGATGATGACGGAGATACGATCGTCCGGCCCGAGCTGCAGGTTGTGCCGCATGACGTTGGCATTGATGAGCTCCGGTTCGGAGTCATGGAGACGCCCGGCTACGTAGAGCGCATCCTCATCGTAGAGAAGATAGATCTCAGTACGATCAGTTGGTGGCGTGCCATCACCAGGCCGGGTCTGATGAAAATCATCGATGACTTCCGCCTGCTGCCAGACCGCGTCGTCGATAAGCCCATCGATGACGGGCGGCGTGTCCGTGCGGGTCGCGAACGAACGTTTCGGCTCGTCAACGGTTTCCTGCGCCATCGCCTGCGTGCCACCAACGCAGAACACCGCGGTGACGGCAGTTAAGAAGCAAGCTTTCGGCCTATTGAACGGCATCGTCCGCGTATCCATCCTTGTGGGACTCTCTGGCGCCCGACCGGGCGTAAAGCCATGCGCACAGTAGATCAAGCTCCGAAAAGGAGCAAGGAATTGGTGGCGATAGAAGATTAACGGTGCGTAATGCTAAGAGCGGTTTTACGGATAGCGACCTAGAGACCAACCGCCGCGAGTAATGCCGCGTCATAGCGGGACCTGGCATCCACATAGACGGACTCGACAGCGGCTACGAATTCGCCGCGCTGCTCGGCCGTTAGTTCGATGATCTCGCCACCGGCCTCGCGAATCGCGTCGGCGGATTCGACCTCGGCAACGTCGTGTAGCTCGCGCTGCAAGGTCACGGCGTCCGCTACCGCTTCCCGAATCTCGGACTGCAGTTCCTGCGGCCATGCGTCGAACGTCGGCCGGTGCACGAAGATCGGCCTGGATAAATAAGAGTGATTGGTCACGGTATAGTAGCGCTGATGTTCCTGCATGCCGTAGCCGACGACATTCTCGAAGGGATTCTCCTGGCCGGCATAACGGCCGTCGGCAAGCCTCGGAATGGTTTCAGAGATCGACGCATAGACGACTTCGGCGCCCAGCAAACGGAACGCCTCCTGCACGGCAGGGAACACACGGATGCTCAGGCCGTTCATATCAGCGAGCGTCCGCACGGGACGCACACTGTTGGACAGATGCCGAAACCCGTTCTCGAAAAAGCCGAGAACCCGGAAGGGGAACCGGGATTCGATGTTGTCGATCGCGGCCTGACCGAGCGGCCCGTCCATGGCGGCGCGGGCCTCGTCCGTACTCGAGAACAGAAACGGCAGTGCCGCCACATCGAGCGCGGGCACGGCTTCGCCCGCATCCGTGGAATAGGCCAGCGCCAGCATATTCGACGAGACGAGCCACAACATGTCGGTGCCTTCGAAACCGACGCCCTCGACATCGTAGGCATACCGCGGGTCGATCCGTTCGCCGAAGCGCTCGGTGAGGCGGCTGCCGATCAGATCGAGACCCGCACTGAAGCTCGTCCCGGGCTTCGCGTGTCCGCCCATTACAAAGAAGTTGGGCCAGCTGTCGGCAGTCTGAGCGGGAGCGCTGCGATCAGTCGAGCAGCCCGCGAATGCCGCTGCTCCCAGGAGAGCAGAACCCTTGAGAAACGATCGCCTGGACATGGTTTGGAACTCGTTGAAACGGTTGGTGGTAGTTGTACCAGAGTGAACGTCGTCTGTCTTATCCGCGCGCGCGCCTCAGGAACGAACGAACTCCAGAAGCGGCTCGATGTCGTTGCGATCGGCAGCTTGTAATGCAGAGATGTAACGACCGCGAACTTCTCCCGCATCGACGAGATCGACACTACCCCAACTAAACGGCTTCTGCCTTGTCGCTATAAGAAGCAGATCCGTCGCGAACCGAGCGTGGCGACCATTACCGTTGGGGTAACAGTGAATCCATACCAGCTTGTGATGGAATCGCGCGGCTATCTCCTCGAGGGCATAGGTTTCGTGTTCGATACAGAATCGACAGTTGTCGATGACCGAGTAGGAATGGTGTGCGAACGCCGATGACACAGACAGCAACGACAGTGCGGCCAGACATCGAACTGTTCTGACGAGACGAGCGTTCTTTCCGGTAGCTGGCATCTCAGGACCCCCTGTTCTTATATATAGAGACTACCAGATCAGGGCCCGGACCTGATCCGTCTTCCTGAGAGTGAAATCCTCAGGCCTTCGGCGGGCCGTAGTAGCCGCTCTTCTGGGCCGCTTCGTCGCGCAGTAGCTGCGCAGAATCGATCACGCAATCGTCAAGACCTTCTCCGCCCGCATCGATGTGTTCGAGCAGCGCGCTACGCATGCGCGGGTCCCAGTTTGTCCGCAAATGGTTGCGAAAGCCTTCTTGAG
Organism: Candidatus Rariloculaceae bacterium; assembly: GCA_045561025.1. Lineage (GTDB taxonomy): Bacteria > Pseudomonadota > Gammaproteobacteria > Steroidobacterales > Rariloculaceae > SMWC01. Next base: position 2,421 of record JBJKYM010000003.1, on the reverse strand, counting down.
CACGCTCGGGCGGGTAAGGCGAATAGAAGTCGCCAATCTGGTTCGCCATCGAGATCAGCTGCTCCATGTCGATGACGGCGCCGGTAACGGCCGGTTGCTCGTTGTCGCTCACTCAGACTTCCTCCGCCACTGCGATCTCTGCCGCACGTTCGCTCTGCGCCGGCTGTCGTGAGCTGACCTTGGTCACTTCCACGGCGGTTACCTTGTACTCAGGACAATTCGTGGCCCAGTCGGACAGATCGCTCGTTATGGCGTTGGCTTTGGTTTCCGCATGGTGGAACGTGGTGTAAATCACACCAGGATTAACGTTCGCGGATTCCGCGACGTTGAGCTGTGTCGAGCCGAAACGGCTGGTTATCTTGACGCTATCACCATCGTGGAGGCCGCGCGCTTGCATGTCGCCACGAGATATCTCCAGGACGTCTTCGGGATGCCACTGAGAGTTCGGGGTGCGGCGCGTCTGCGTGCCGACGTTGTACTGGGTCAGGATGCGGCCCGTGGTCAGAAGCAACGGAAACTGATCGCTAACCCGCTCGCGCGTTGGAACAAAGCCCGTCAGCATGAACGTTCCCAGACCGTTAGCCCGGGGGAACTGCTCCATGTGCAGCACTTCAGTGCCTTCAGGCGCCGCCTCATTGACCGGCCATTGCGCCGAACCGACGCGGTCGATGAGGTCGAAGCTTGCACCGCTATACGCAGGCGTGAGGCGTGCGAGCTCCTCGAGTACTTCACCGGAATGCTCGTACTTAACGCCGTAGCCCATCGCGTTCATCAGCTTTACCGTCACTTGCCAGTCCTGATAACCGGCCAATGGCGGGACGACCTGGCGGACCCGGCCGATACGGCGTTCGGCGCCGGTAAATGTGCCGTCCTTCTCGAGTGAGGAGCTGCCCGGCAGAAAGACATGCGCGTACTTCGAGGTTTCGTTGAGGAACAGGTCATGAAGGATGACGCATTCCATGTTGCTTAACGCTTTGATGACGTGATTCTGATTCGGATCGGACTGCACCGGGTCTTCACCCATGATGTACATGCCCTTGAAGTGTCCGGTCAGCGCGGCGTCGAGCATGTTCGGCAACCGCAAGCCCGGCTCACCGTCGAGATCTACACCCCACTCGGCTTCGAAGCTTTTCCGTGTCTCATCGTCAGATACAAATCGGTAGCCGCTGAAGACGTGCGGCCAGCTACCGAGGCAACTGCCTCCCTGGACGTTGCCCTGACCACGAAGTGGATTCACGCCGACACCCTGGCGACCGTACATGCCGGTCGAGAGCCCGAGGTTGCCGAGGCACATGACGCCCGTCGAGCCTTGCGAGTGCTCGGTTACGCCGAGGCCGTAGTAGATGGTGCTGTTCGGCCCGGTTGAGTAGATCCGCGCGGCGCGCCGTATGTCCTCGGGATCAACGCCGGCGATGGGACCGATATTGTCGGGCGAGTACTCATCGCTGCCGACAAGCTCTGCCCAAACCTCGAACTCATTCCATTCGCAACGCGACTTGATGAACTCCTCATCGTGTCTGTTCTCGGTAACAATAACGTGGGCGATGCTGTTCAGGATCGCGACGTTCGTGCCAGGCCTTAGTGCTAAATGGATATCAGCACGGCAGTGCGGACTGTTGGCGGTCTCGGTACGACGAGGATCGATGACGATGAGCTGCGCGCCCTGACGCACGCAGCGCTTCAGCATCGAGCCGAAAACTGGATGGCCGGCGGTGGGGTTTGCACCGACCACCATGATGACGTCGGCCTGGAGGATGGAATCAAAGTGCTGACTCGCAGCACCGGCACCCACTGTGGCGGAGAGCCCGAACTGGGTCGGGGAGTGGCAGATGCGTGCGCAGTTGTCGATGTTGTTGTTGCCCATCACGGCACGCACGAGCTTCTGAGTCAGATAGATTTCTTCATTTGTGCAGCGCGAGCTTGAAACACCGCCGATTGAACTGCGGCCGTACTTCGCTTGTATTCGTCTTAGCTCGCTCGCGGCATGAGCGAATGCATCTTCCCAGCTGACCTCTCGCCAGGGCTCGTCGATGCTGTTGCGGATCATCGGCGTCTTAACGCGATCGGGATGGTTCCAGTAGTCATAGGCGAAGCGGCCTTTGACACAACTGTGACCGTGGTTGGCCTTGCCGTCCTTGTACGGCGTCATGCGTACGATTTGATCGCCGATTGTCTCAGCCTTGAAACCGCAGCCTACGCCGCAGTAGGCACAGATCGTGATGGTCTCTTTTTCCGGCTTGCGTGGGTTAGGCACGTTCGTAACCTCCTGGGAATAGGCTCTTCTCTACCAGGGCATGACTTGGACACGCCTGAACACAGGCTCCGCAGCTCACGCACTCGGATTCCATGAATGACTCGTCCTGGCCCGCCGCAACTTTGGATTCGAAGGCACGACTCTGGATCGTCAGAGCAAACGTTCCC
>JBJKYM010000002.1:0-42698 GCA_045561025.1 Candidatus Rariloculaceae bacterium | reverse complement strand
CGGTGAGCTGACCCAGGAGCAGGCAAGTGAGCTCGCAGCATTGCGCGCAGAACTTGTCGCACTGCACGCAACTGAAGGGATTTAGTTTACGCAGGAGATTCGGCGCTGCCGCTGCATCCGCGCTACAGCGGGTTGGCGTTGCCGCCGATTGCGTTTAGCTGATGTGCGTCAGCGGCTTCGACGGCAGATGGGATCCACGGTGCCAGACAGGCTCGGCTGGTCGCGCACGGATCAGTCAGCGTTTCCAGAAATTCCTCAAGGTCATTGATCTCACCGTTATTCAGGTTGATATTCTCGAGCGCAGCAGGGTCATTTTGGTTGCGCTCCTGATTTCTCTTGTTCAATGCCTGATTGGTGTTTTGTTCGGCGTTCGGATACAGGTTCAGAGCCTGGCAATTGGCAATATCTTCGAACTGGTCCAGATCACACCATGCGCCATTGTCGAAAAAATCATCGACCTCGCCATTCGGATTGTCGTAGTGTTGTAGTACAGCGTTCAATGTCTGAGGATAGTGCGTATAAGAGGCCTTATGTCAGCCGGTGAGTATCACGCGGACCGCTGATTTCCTGGCGAACACCTCGCCACGGCGATGGATGTGCCGGATGTGCAACCGGGCAACACCGAATCGCCGACCACAGCGGAGGCGAACTCGGCCGGCGAGAAGGGGCGATCCCTTCGATCCATTCGGTTGACGACGGTCAGGATGGCGCTCGCGAGCAGTTTGTTGTTCGTCATCAGCGCCTCACGACCCAGCTCATAGATATCTGCCTGCACGGTGTAGGTCTTCGCGCTCCTACCGACCACAACGAAGAATCCAGAGAGCTCTTTGTCCCGCACGACGTACTGTCCTTTCTTTGCCGGAGGGAGATCACGGACGAACCTGTCCGATAGAGTGACGGGGTTTAAGACGGGATTAAGACGTTGAAGTGCACTCATCGTTCCATCGCTCGGTGCCCTGAAGGAGCCGAACTCTGCCCCGTAGATGTTGTAGCGACAACACCTTGCGTGATATGAGTGTTCTATGCGGGGTAAGGGGGTCTTACTTCGAACCAGGTGGTCGGGAGTTCGAATCTCTCCGGGCGCGCCATCTAATCAAAGGGTTAGCCGTTTTCTGCGATTGGCCCTTTTTTCATTCATCTTACGCCGCCGAGGGTCCGAATGCCGGTTTGGGCTGGTTTTCCTATGGCTCTATTACCGCGTTACCCGACACACGTCCATGCTCGATAATGTCATGCGCGCCTTGTCCTGCGAGAACCTTCATCCCTATGACTCTCTTCTTTATACTGCTGATCCATGCCCATTCGTACGCTCGATCATTGCTCCATCCGAACCGTTAAGATCGACGAGAGTCGCAGCTTCTACGTCGATATGCTGGGCATGGACGAGGGTGACCGACCGGATTTTCCGTTCCCGGGGCACTGGCTGTATGTCGACGGTCACGCCGTTGTTCATCTTGTCGGCGTGGATCGCGACGATACGAGCGGCCTGGAAGAATACCTGGGCGGGGAGGTCGATACCGATGTGCTCGACGGAAGCGGATCGTTCGATCACATCGCATTCTGCGCCACGGATGAGTCTGCGATGCTCGAACGGTTAAAGCAGGCGAACTTTCCATTTAAAGAGCGTCGCGTACCCAACATCGATCTCTATCAGATCTTCGTCGAGGACCCCAACGGGATAACGATCGAGCTGAACTATTTCGACGTCGATCGATAGATCGGCGTTTCTGTCCTCGCTAGCTCCGATTGCGGCTGTATGCCTGGGGCGGGTTGACTTCAAATCACGGGTGGCTATTGTTGGCCGTGCTACGCACCGAAATTAAAAGGAAAAAACGATGAAACGCAGCGGATCGAACTTCTTCATGATTATTCTCGCCATGCTGAGCCTGTTCGGCTTCGCAGCCATTGCCGACACCTTCGTTGTCTACGGTTCGAGCGGTAATGTCGGTAGCCTGATAGTCGAAGAAGCGCTCAACCGAGGCCACGACGTCATCGGTGTTTCGCGAAACCCCGATAGCCTGGAGATCGATCACGCGCAATTCTCTGCAGCGCAGGGTGATATTACCGATCCGGCCTCGATCGTCGAGAATGTCCGGGGTGCTGATGCAGTGATCATCTCGGTGGGCGGTGTCGGCCCCGACAACACGCCCGAGTCAGCGATCGCCTATCGTGGAGCGAACGCCTATATCGAAGCAGCTTCGCGGCTGGGTGACGCCACGCCCTATGTTATTCAGGTCGGCAGCGGCACGACACTGGATCGGGATGGCGTGCGCGTATTCGACACGCTTGATCTGGAGCCGGGTACGCCGGTGCATGGCCTGTTTCAGGGCCATTGGATTGCACTCGAAGCTTATCGCGCGTCCTCCGGTTTCGACTGGACCGTGATGTCGGCGGCCTACGGGTCGATCATGGAGAGAGGCGAGTTCACCGGCCACTATCGGCTCGGCGACCAGGAGACGCTGTTCGATCGAAACGGTTCGAGTCTGCTTTCGAAAGAAGACTATGCGATCGCTGTCGTCGACATGGCGGAGAGTCATACGGTGACCGGGAAGCGTGTTGCCGTCGGACCTGTTTACTGAGTTTCTGTCGGCAGCCCAGACTTTCGAGCGACGATATAAGCCCCGCTCTTTGGCCGGGGCTGCCAGTCCTCCTCGATCTTGAACCCCGCGGCGGCGAGCCAGCCGTCCAGCTCGGCTTTGCTGAATACGTTCACGCGGGGAAGCACGCCTATCGCTCGGCCCGCGGGTCCGATGTATTGAAACAGTGGGAAGAAATCTCGAATACAGGGGACGCTGGCGATCAGCAAACCTTCCGGTTTCAGCAACTGACGTAGCCGTAACAGCGAATGCTCAACATCGGCAAGCAAATGTAGGATGCTGTGCGCCAGAATTATGTCAAATGATCCTGGCGCCGCACTCAGGTTGCCGACGCCGGTGACCTCGAAGTCGACGTTGGTCACATTCGCTGCTTCCGCCTTGCTTCGCGCCAGCGAGATCATTCGCTCGGAAATGTCGGTCGCCAGAATGTGAGCGACCCGGGGCGCGTGGTGGATCGCTGTCGTCCCGGTACCGCAGCCGATATCCAGTACTTTGTGGTCTGGCTTTAGATAATTGTCGGTTTTCGCCAGCTTGGTTTCGTAGATCTGTTGATCGGTGGCATCTTTCTTCTCATATCGTCTCGCAATCCGATCCCGGAATCGTGCATCGGGATGGGTCTTCGTCCGCGTGTTATTTTTCATCGCCCCTATTCCCTCAAAACGTAGCCGATTCTGTCTGCTACTGACGTGCGGCCACAGCAGCGCCATACGTATTCTGCATGGCTTATAGCCGTATAGGTTATAATCTAGGTATACGAGATTTCGATCCGGCGGGTCGAAATCCAACCCTGGCGCCGGTTCAACAGAGTCAGAGAACTGATGATCTCTGTAGGCGCCCTACCCATGTAGCCAGCTTAGGATCAGGGGAAAGACATGTTGAGTTTATCCGGGCAAACATTGCGGGTCGCTGTGGTCGCGAGTGTGTTCGCGTTGCCGTGGGTCGTATCTGCGCACCATTCGACTTCGGAATACGACCAGACTGAGATGGTCGAGGTCGAAGGTGTCGTCGCGCAGAAGTTCTGGCGCAATCCGCATGTGATATTCCACATCGCCACCACACAGGATGGCGAGGAGGTCGAATGGGTGATCGAAGGTTCTTCGGTTAGTGGGCAGAACCGTCGCGGAATTACATCTGATCTCATCAATGCAGGCGAAACCGTAACGGTCGCGGGCTACGCATCCACCCGGCGCACCAACAACATGAATATGCGTCACATTTTGCTGGCAAACGGCCAGGAGCTAATGCTGAGTGACAACGGCGAGCCACGCTGGCCGGAAGTTCAGCAGGCGGAAATTGCTGCTCCGACCGGACCGACGCCGGAGCAGATCGCGGAATCCAGGGCAACCGCTGACGGACTCTTCCGCACCTGGGTCTGGGGACGACTGGAACCGGGTTGGTGGTTCTTCGCGGATCCGGACGCCTTTCCTCTTACCGATGCGGCTCTTGAGAAGTTCGCGACCTGGAACGAGTACACCGACAACCCGCAGCTCGAGTGCACCGCTCCGGGCATGCCGCTCACGATGGGCAATCCTTACCCGATCAGGTTCAGTCAGGTCGACGAGAATAGCATCGTCATGCAGGCGCATGAGTTCGACGTGACGCGGGTCATCCATCTGAATGCGAAGCCGGTACCGACTGTTGAAGAAACCAATATGGGTTATTCAGTGGGCTACTGGGAAGATGAGAACACGCTCGTCGTGGATACCGCGAGCATCAACTACCCCTACTTCAATCGAGTCGGAATTTCCTCAGGCCCCGATCTGACATCACATGAGCGTTTCGTCGTGGATGAGGAAGCCGGCGAGTTGCATTACTTCCTGACGATCACCGATCCCTGGGCGCTCACCGAGCCTTACTCGAAAGAGATGCTCTGGAGATGGGTCCCCGGTACGCAGGTCGGTACCTACGGTTGCGCAGTCTCGGAAGTCTAAGCGCAGTAGACTGAACTAGTCGCGACGCGATCCTTCGCGCCAGACCTGACGCAGCATTACCACGCTTGAACAGTCGGCCTGAAAGGGCCGACGATCACATCCGTTGTTAGTCGACCGCGAAGTATTCCGGAGAGCCGCCAACCTGAGACAACATGCCGTGATCGTCACCGAACCACCAGCCGAGATCCCAGTCGTCGCCATTGAAAGTCATGATGCCGACTTCCCATCCGCCGACCGGAGCATTACTCGGCGGAATTCCGAACAGGCTCTGCGTATTGGTCGCAGTAAGCAGGAATCGGATAACAACCTTGTCGCTGTCGGCGATCAGAGTGTTCACCATGTCCACGCGATCCGGGAAGGCGCCGCCCATCGGAAATTGCGACTTCTCGGGCTCATCTGCGAACTGTGCAAGATGTAGGAAGCCTGCGCGCGTATAGGTGTTGTATGGTCTACCGTTCGCCTTCCTGGGATACATGTCATCGCCCGGACCCGGCGCTTTGTATGCGATTACCTTCAGCTTGTTCCGGTACTCCTGAGAGTCGATCGGATTGGCTATGACTTCTGCGAGAATCTCTGTACCGCGTCGGGTATCTACACTCGTCGGCGGCACAATAATTTTCCCATCTGCCCGCGCGGGCATGATCGCGCCGAGCTGATTTAACAAGCGCACCTCATCGGACATGAACCAACCGTCGACAATTTTTCCGTTCGCCAGTTCCAGGATGGCTACGGCTTCGACGTCGATGGATTTACCCGTTGCCGGGATGCCGAAGAGGTTACCTTCGTGGGTGCCGCGGATCTGATATTGGACAACGACGGTGTCGCCCTCTCCGATCAGCTCTACCACCTCGTCCGCACGGTCAGGAATCGCGGCGTCCAGCGGATCCGACATATCAGCAAGTTCCGAGCCGTTAGCGTTATAGCTGAGGTTATGAAACTCGCCGCGGACCAGCTGATAGTTGGGAGCCAGGAACTCCTGTTCTGCTGAAGAATCGCCGAGGACTTCCATGAATGACGCGACAACGGCCTTATTTCGGGCTCGCTCTTCACGTTCCTGCTGAGAAGGCCGCTGTGGCGTCGGCCCAATCTGAGCTGCAGCTACTGGCGGAGTCGCTGACATTGGCGCCGGCGCGGATTCTGCCGCAGCCCGGGGCTCCTGTTCAGCGCCACACGCGGCCAGCAAGACAGACAGAAGCGAAGCCAGAGCAAGATTCAAAGCTCTATTACATGAGACGGTTCTTGTCAGCATTTTCTTTATCCCCAATTCAAGAAGAAGATGAATTCAGTCGATCTGAGCGGGCACCAGCATGGTCTGGTCGTTAGCTCTTGTCTCTATTGTTGTTATTGTCCCCAGTTTACATGAGCTTCGGGCTTCTGATCCGTTGTGGTGCCCCGAAGAGCCTTTTCGCGAACCGGGAAAAGTACGGATAGCGTTATCATGGAATTCTGGTGAAATGCTTCCGTGGTCAAGTCACAGCAACGAAAATTGAGGAACAGCGGATGACCGAGAAACACAATCGGAGCGTCAGGCCCGATGAACAGGTCCCACAGACCGAGGTGGACCAGGGATCGAGCGCCATGGACCGACGTCGGTTCGTCAACGGCCTAGGGTTGCTGGCGGCCGGCAGCCTGACTTCATCGGCGGCAGTGGCGCAGACAGGTGAGGCGGCGACTGCGGCCGGATCAGCTGAAGCGGTAGCTGTTCTGGAGCAACAGACACAACGCGCGCAACGCTGGGCCGGTCGCGATCCTGGGGACTGGGTTCGTCCACGCGCTGGCGTTGATCACAACGTCGTTATTGTCGGCGGAGGGCAGAGCGGTATCGCACTGGCTTACGGCCTCAGGCGTAAAGGCGTTGGCAAGGTCGAAGTAATCGATAGCGCCGCGCCGGGTCAGGCAGGAATCTGGCGATCGGTCGCGCGCATGCACAACCTGCGTACGCCGAAAGCGATTATCGGTATCGAGCGCGACAACCCAATGCTAGCCTTTCGGGCCTGGTACGAAACATTAAATGGTTCGGGTGCATTCAACGCGTTGGATCGAATCCCTCGTCTCGCCTGGGCCGACTATGTGGATTGGTTTCAACAGGTCACGGCGACGACGGTGCGGTATCGAACCCGTCTTCTGGAGATCGAGCCTCAGGGAGACTTGTTGCGCCTGCATCTCGAGACGGAGGGTGTTCGCCGAGTAGAAACGACACGCAAGGTCTTGCTCGCGAATGGCTATGCCGCTGCCGGTGGCGCAAACGTGCCCGGGTTCATGCGCTCGCTGCCGGGGGAGTTCTGGACGCATACGTCAGACCAAATTCCGTTGGACACACTCGCCGGCAAGGTGGTCGGCGTCGTGGGTGCCGGTTCGTCGGCATTCGATGCCGCTGCCGTCGCGCTCGAGAGCGGCGCGGTAGAGGTACAGATGTTCAATCGTCGGTCCTTCGTTGGTTACCCGGGCGGAGCCAACGCCTCCGGGCCGAGCGACCGGGGACACGCGAATGCTCGTGAGATGGAGGGTGATCTGCCGGATGTCGTGCGCTGGAGGAACTTCCTGCGCGGCGATCGCAGCATAGCCACCGTGCCGCTGGACTCCATAGAGCGCGTCATGGCGCATGACCAGTTTCGGCTTCATCTGGAAAGCTCCCTGGCGAATGTCGATGTCGACGGCGGTCAGATTGTTGCGAACGTCCGGGGTGAGACACGGCGTTTCGATCAACTGATTGCCGGAACGGGTTATCAGATCAATCTCTCCGCTCAGCCGGAGCTTGCCGGTATCTACGACTCGATTGCGCTCTGGCGCGACCGCTACGAGCCTGAGTCGGGTGAGGGCAGCGTGGCGGGTGGCATGCATCCTTACCTGGGTGCGTCTTTCGAGTTCCTGCCGCGCGGCGACAGTGGCGCGGAGTATCTGCGCAACATTCACTGCTTCAATCTCTCAGCACGCCTGAGCTTCGGTATGCCGATCGGCGACATTCCGAGTTCGGTAGACCATCCGCGGCTGATCGCTACGATCGCCAGGGATCTGTATGCAGAAAGCATCGATACCGGGGTGCATGAACGATTCTTCAGTTCTCCGCTGGCGACCTACGATCCGACGCCCTACGAGAGCGCAGTCCAGCCGCCGTCGACTGAGGCGGCGGTTTGAGCGAGGTACGGCGATGAGTTTTAGACTTGAACGTCGCGGTTTGCTGGTAGCGCTAATCGTTGCGCTGAGCAGTTCGGCCGGAGCGCACCATGCGCTTAATGCGTTCTACGATCTCGATAGTCCGTTCGAGCTCGAAGGAACGCTGACTTCGGTACGCTGGACCAACCCCCATATCTCTTTCGAGCTCGAACGAGCAGGACCGGACGGTCAGACGGAGGCATGGAGCGTTGCGTCTGGATCGCCGGTGCTTATTCGAAGATCAGGAGTCGATGCCGAGACGTTCGCGGTCGGTGATCGAGTCAGAATTACGGGGTTTCCCTCCAGACTTCGCGAGCAGGAGATGGTTGGCGCAGTCATCCATATGGCCGATGGTAGTGACATACCGTTATTCAGGTCGCTCGCCGGGAGGCTTGGCTATGATCTGACGCCCTCCGGTGGGCATATCGACACGGACGCTGTCACGGTCAGCGAGCAGACGGCGCAGGGAATCTTTCGGGTATGGTCGTTCGATGACGATCCGAGTCTGAGAGAGTTCGAGCCGGAGTTTGTCAGTTCCGCCATCGACGCGAGAGCGAGCTACGATCCACTTGTTGATGATCCTGCGCTGAGTTGTACGCCTCGTGGTATGCCGCATGCGATGGAGAATCGATTTCCGATCGAGTTTGTTGATCAGGGTCAGACGATCGGCCTGCGACTCGAGATGTGGGGCAGCTTGCGAACAATCCATGTTGGCGACGATGATTCAACCGGCTCTCAGCAAGCCTCGCCGCTAGGTCATTCGGTGGGTCGTTGGGAGGACGGCACGCTTGTTGTCACTACGACGAATATCGACTGGCTCTACTTCGATGAGATTGGGACTCCCCAGAGTGCCGAGATTGAAACCGAGGAGCGCTTCACGCTGAGTGAGGATGATTCCGTTCTGGACTATCAGATCACGATAACGGATCCGCAGATTCTGCTCGAGCCTGCCGTCAGATATGCGCGGTGGGCGTGGGTTCCGGGCGAAGAGGTTCAGCCTTACGGCTGCACTCCAATCGTGAACTCGAACTAGGCGACTCGAAGCGCTGTTTCTACGCGGCGGCGGCTTCCGAAGCTGCCGGAATCGAAAGCTTCGAGTGCTCTTTGTTATGCGGACTAAGATCCATCGCCGTTTTCGCGAATACCAGAACAAAGACCGAAAACTGCGGGCTTCCGAGCAGTTCCACGAAGAAACCGCCGGCGATAATCGCGATATGCATAGCGAAGATTCGACCATAGGGTCGTTGCATCAGCGCGAATAGCCCGATGTTTTCGTATTCCGACTTCCCGAGATAGTTCGCATAGTAGGAGTATGTGTGACTGAAGCCGATAGCGATTGCCGCGATCCAGTATTCGGGTTCCCAGAAAGTTTGTAGCGACTGTGCAAACCCTCCCGAGTCACCCTGATCCACGAAGAGAGCGAGGACACCGACCAGGTGCCCAAGGCAGAACATCCCATAGTTAAAGATGAAGAACACGACCGTGAAGAGTTTGATCGCGGGAAAGACCTTCGAAAAGATCGCGGCGTGATCAATTTCTGGAATGGCGCGGGCTTTTGCGGGAAGTCGAATTCCCGCCAGGATATTGCCGGACTCAGTTCTGCTCATACGGAGAACGTTGAGCACACCGATGATCACGCTCTCTGTCCAGCAGACAATGAGGATATCCAGCACATTCCAATCGAACAGAATGACGCCGAAGAGCGGAATCGAATTCGCCAGGACGAGAACCAGTGACTATCGTTTAGTGTCGATAGCTCTACTTCCCTGAGTTCTACCGTGCTGTCAGGTACGCGAACCCGGCTCTCAATTTTTTCTTGGCAGCATTCGCGCGAGGACATTGTCTTTCAGCGCGACGTGGTGGTAGATCGCCGCGCTCGCGTGGATCAGCACGAACACCCAGAGAATAAACGGCCCGGCGATACGATAGTGAAATGTATCGAAGGGTACCTCGAGTTCTTCGTAGGTAACGTCGAAGGCGTTCATCGCCCAGATTGCGACGCTGGTTTCCTGGAACGGCGTGACTCTGAAGTCACCGTAGCTCACGCCAACGCCGTTGCCGATATACCCGGTGACAGGCATCGCGAGCAGAAAGAAGTACAGAAGGAAGTGACTGATTCGGGAGGCGTTTATCTGCCAGGCCGGCATACCGGCGACGTGTTTCGGTGCAGGATTTGTCGCTCGCCAGAAGATGCGAATCGCCAGCGGGATCAATATGCTAAATCCTACCCCCTTGTGATAAGTGATGAGAGCGCTGCGCATCGGTCCCTCGCCGCCGTGCCCCCATTGGAGGTAGTAGATAATCACGTAGGCGGTCAGCACCCAGAGCGCCATTATCCAATGTAACCACTTGGCTACACTGCCGTAGGTCGCCTCGGTGTTTCTTAACATTGATTTCCCGTAATGCTGAGCAATTCGCCCGTCACCCTGAACATTATATAGGGTAGGTATCTTCCGCACTCCGCTTCATTTTCTTTAGCTCGATCTCTATAGTCAGGCGTTAGTAGTCGGAAAGTATCTACAGGCAAAGAAGCAATGAGAATCATTATCGTGGCACTCTCTGTTCTGATCTTCCCCGCGTACGTCTTCGGCCATCACTCACGAGCTGAGTTCGCGAATGAGACCGTGGAGATCGAGGGCGTTCTGACAGAGGTCGTCTGGCAGAACCCGCATATCGCGTTGTTCGTCGACGTGACGGGCGACGATGGTGAGGTAGAGAGTTGGCGTATCGAAGGCTGGTCCCGTCCCGCGGCTCTCGAGGCGTCCGGCGTGACACAGGATCTTTTCGCGATCGGAGAGACGATCACTGTGGCCGGGCGCAGCTCCCGTCTTCGACAAGCGCTATTGGCTACCAATGTGCTGCTGGCTGGCGGAACCGAAGCTGTCGTCGCGCCCGTCGATCGGCGTTGGGACGGACCCGTTCTCGGCACCGAGTCGGAGCCCGCGCCACAGATGGCCGACGCGACTGCGGAGAATCTCGGGTTATTCCGTGCCTGGTATCCGGACGGCAATCCGATGATGGTGCTACGAAGATTCTCTTTCACCGAGCAGGCGCTAGCGTCACGGCAGACCTGGGATCCCGTAGACAATCCGATCGTTCGCTGCGACCCGATAGGACTACCGGTGCCGATGTTTCATGGGCGCCCAATACAGTTCAGCGACGACGGTCAGAGTATTGGCTTGCATCACTCCTATCTCGATACACGTCGTAACATCCATGTGGATGACGCGCCCGCTGCAGCAAATCAGGAGCCATCGCCGCTTGGTTACTCAACGGGGCATTGGGCAGACGAGCAAACACTCGTCATCGAAACATCAAGGATCAACTATCCCGTATTTCATATAGACGGAACGTCGCAGACCGACGCGATCAAAATTACTGAACACTATTCCTTAAGCGCCGATCAGACGCGTCTAGAATTGCAGCTGACGATAGAAGATCCGGCAACGCTGACAGAAACGGGGACGGCAAATATGAGTTTCGTCGCGCTGGATGAACCGTTCTCAGTTTACGAGTGCAATGTATTCTGATTAGCGTTCCGAGTGATCTCGTGATCGGTATCAAAAGAGGAGAAATAGAATGAACAAAATAATAATCCTGGTATCGCTGGCGTTTTTCGGCATGCTCTCGACAGCGAATGCTCAATCCTGGACTCCTCCGAGCGAAGCAGATCGCTGTCCATCGAAATGGGGCCCCGATGATGAGCGCGGCTCCGCGAACCATATGGGCGCGGCCAGTGTATTGCGGGCGAATAGTCTTATTCGTGAGGGCGAGGTCGTTGAACTGGGCCATGTCTTGCACGCGGGTATACCTCTCGGTAACCGTCACTACGATCTTTACGTCAAGCCGACGGCCATGAATCCTCAGAGCAATCAGCGGGGATCGAACGAAGAGCTCGTTACTACGGAACTAGGGCAGGTTGGCACGCAGCTCGATGGCTTCAGTCATCAGAGCATCGGTGATTCCTTTTACAACTGCGTTAGTGTTTCCGAGATTCAGACGCGATCGGGCTTCACGCGGCTCGGTATCGAGAACGTCGGTACGCTGATGACGCGTGGTATTTTGATCGATGTAGCGAAACTCAAGGGCGTACAGATTCTCCCTGAGGACTATGTGATCACGACCGAAGATCTGCAGGACGCGCTGGAGGATGCGAATCTGACGCTAGAACCCGGTGATGCGGTGATCATCAATACCGGTTGGGGCCGCTACTGGACGCGCGACGTCGAGAAATTTCTGGGGCCCGCGCCGGGCATCGGCATACCCGCTGCTGAGTGGATTGTCGATCAGGACCCGATGATAGTTGGTGCGGACAACCAGCCTGTTGAGATTCAGCCGAATCCCGATCCTCTGATCTCGCTGCCGATTCATCAGATCATGCTGGCGGTAAACGGCATCCATCTGCTGGAAAGAATGAACCTGGAAGAGCTTGCCGCGCGCGAGGTCTATGAGTTCGCGTTCGTGCTTCAGCCCCTGAAGATTCTGGGCGCGACCGGGGCATCCGTGGCGCCCGTCGCGATCTACTGAGCATGATTCCGGAGTCCGGCGGTCCGGTTGCCGCTGAGCTAATCGCGGACCTTGCTGCAGCCAGCCGTATTCTGGCAGCGCAGGGTGTCGTAGACGGTTTCGGCCACGTGTCCATTCGACATCCGGACGCGCCTGATCGGTTTTTCCTCGCGCGTTCGATTGCGCCGGCTAGCGTCGTTCCCGGCGATATCGTTGAGTACGATCTCGACAGCAACGCCTGCAATGCTGACGGCCGCAACGAGATCAATGAGCGTTTCATTCACGGGCAGATCTATCGGGCCCGGCCCGATGTCATGTCGATCGTGCACAGTCATTCGCCATCCGTGATTCCGTTCGGGCTCGTCGACGTCAGCATGAAGGCGATGTTTCACAATGCTGCTTTTGTCGCGGCGGGTGTGCCGGTGTTCGACATCAGCGAGCAGTTCGGTGCGACGGACATGCTGGTCAGCGACAACCCCAAGGGTGTGGCGCTCGCGGAGTGCCTTGGCGGTAATCACGTTGCGATGATGCGTGGCCACGGGGCTGTGGCCTGCGGTGACTCTCTGCCGATGGCTGTGTTTCGCGCGGCCTATACCGAGGTAAACGCGAGAATTCAGCACTGGGCGCAGGCATTAGGTGGCGATAAGCCTATTGCCGCACTGAATGACGAGGAGGGCGCCATCGCGGACGTCCCGAACAGCAAAGCCTGCATGCGCGCGTGGAATCTCTGGCGTGAAGAGCTCGGTGAGCAGATCGACTGGTAGGCGTTTGCTGAAAGGACGCTGCTGCTATCCGCCGCCCTGCCCGGCGTAGCGTTCCAATAGCTCGCGCACGTAAGCGGGCGGGTTCGACATCTGCTGAACGATACGCGTTCCTTCTTCGTGCTCGATCAACGGCATGCGGACACCGAAGAGCCTGGCTTCCTCTTCCCTGAATGCCGAGTCTTCAGTCGTGGCTCGGAAGCTCTCTCTAAGAATTTCCACCGCGGCCGCGGGTGAGTCAGGCGGCATGAACGCAGCGTGACCGAAAGTATTGATGGTCGGCTGCAGCCACTTGTAGCCTTCAAACTCTTCGCCAGCGGGTGCGACGCCTTTTAACTCTTCGTAAACTTCTACGAAAGTCGGAACTCCCTCGGCCGCTTCTTCAGGAACGATGTTGCCGTTACCGTCGACGCGCGGATTGTGCCAGAGCGGAATGGCCTCGCCGCTGTCAATCAAGGTGGGCTCGATCGAGAATCGATAGAGCGTTAATCCGGCGGTCTGCATCTCAACTTCACCACGTCGCACCGCATTGAAGACCGCGTCGGCACCCGCGAAACCGGTGATATAGACGTAATCGACGCCGAGCATATCCAGCGCAAGGCGGCCGAGGATGTCGTAGTGATGGGCAGGATTCTGTCCGGCATATTTCAGGCCGCCGATAGTCATGATATCGGCGGGTTCGCGAACATCCGGCCGGCGGATGTAGACGAGGTTCGGACTCTTCAGGCCGCCAATGAGCGGCATTCGCGAGAAGTCAGCGCGCAGCCCCGGCAACTGCAGAATTTCGGCAGCGCCGGAGAAGGGTGAGAACATCAATGTGAGTCCATCCGGCTTCGCGACCTCATAGCCGTAGTTCCAGACACGGGTTCCGCCGCCGCCGGGAATGTTGCGAATAACGAATGTTGGTTCTCCGGGAATGTGGTTCTGCCAGTGCTCGATAAACGTCCGCAGTGCGATGTCGGTTCCCGATCCGGGGCCGCGCCCGATGTAGACGTTCACGGTCTTGCCGTCGAAGAAGCCGGCATCCTGACTCTGTGCGGTGACTGGCAGGTACAGCGCCGCAGTAACGGCACAGAGGACGATCGAGCGCAGACGCCAGACGTGTCGCGAAAGGGTAAATATTCGGTTATTCATACCCTAATAATAGCCGAAGGCCGCCGTGATCCAATCCCCTTCATTAGCGCGAAACCGGAGCGAGGCGATACACTAGGGGTTCCTGATCAGACTTCGTGGAATCTCTATATGTCGGTGATATTCAATGAAAAAGGTGTTCCTGCGGACAAGCTTCCGGGTGGCGTCAGAAGGCAGCGCCTGATCGATGCCGATCGCGTTGAGGGTGCTGTTTGCCGGTTCGATCGACTGACCGTTGAGGCTGGTGGCGGGGCCGGATTCAGGCTCGGCGACTCCGAGATCGTCTGGGGTCAGATGCTCGAGGGTACGGCAACACTGAACGGGCCCGACCAGAGCTACGAGCTGACGGCATCTCATGTCGTGTTCTTGCCGCCGGGATTTGAGGGCAGCCTGCATTCCTCTGAGGGTGTAGTGCTAATCGCACTGACCGTGCCTGATGCGGCGCGATTCGACAGTTCGATTGGCGATAATGCGCTCGACGTCCAATGCGTCGATCTCGAGGAAGAGCCTGTTCTTCAGTCCGAGTACGATGCCAGGACACGAATCTACGTCGCGACGAAAAAACTCTTCGGGACCTCAGCACTCGTTGGCGAGTTGGTCGCGTTTCCACCGGGAACGACGAGCTCAAATCATCACCACACGGGCGCGGAGCACTTCCAATACATGCTTCGTGGGCAGGCGACCGTCTTTCTGGATGAGCAGCCGACACACATTCGTGCCGGTGATCTGGTCTACAAATACGATCTCGAACGTCACTACTGCACGAACGACGGTGATGATGAGATGGCGTTCGTCGAATTCTTTATCCCCGGTCAGTACGAGACGGTCTGGGTGAATGAGAGTGCGCGTTGCGCGTGGGAGCCGACCGGCAAGAATCTTCGCGGTGGTGAACCGACGCGCACGATGGCGAAGCATACGAGCGATGGCACGCTATACGAAGACGTTTAGCTCGAATTCCATGTGATTCGGATGCCGCCACTCGAGTGTGCGATCCGAGAATTCTGGTTCCGCGATGAACCGTCGCACAGTTGGAGATTGTTCGAGCAATGCACACTGAAGTACTGGATTTCTGGTTCAATGAGATCGGCTCGTCCCGATGGTGGAAGAAAGACGCTGAGTTCGATCAGCTAATCATCGACCGATTCTCTTAAAATGAAGTGATGACGCTGATTTGGGAATCTCGTGATTTAGCGCTGTAGCGCGGGGAGCACAGTATGTTCAGCAGCAGAGCCATTCAAGCGGCTTTTCTTGCCGGAGCCTTACTGGGAGCACCTTCCCTATTCGACCATCACGGCCCGGTCGGTGACCCAGCTCTCTACCTTTCCGAGAATCTGATCGAGCTCGAGGGCGAGATCACCGATGTGTTCTGGCGCAATCCTTACCCACGCATGCGGATGCGTGTTACCGATGAAGCGGGTGAAGATGTCATTTGGGAGCTGGAGCTGAACAGCAGCCCGATCGGATTCAGGCGTATGGGGATAGATGCCGACGATTTCGTCCGGGTTGGCGATCAGGTTCGTGTTGCGGGAGTCGTCGCAATGTTCGATGAGCAGTCTCTCGGTGTATTTCATTACCTGCGGCCCGACGGCCTCGAGTACGTTAACGGTAATCGCGAACTGCGTTGGGCGAACCAGGAATTCGACGCGTCCGTGCAGCCGTATGACCCAGCGAAGGTCGCCGCCGCTCGCGAGGAAGCGGCTGGAATTTTCCGCGTTTGGGCCGGCAACGTCCCCGGGAGCGGTGGCGTCCATCCATCCGTGACGCTTTACCAGCCCTATCTCACCGAATTGGGCAGGGAGCGGGTAGCAAGCTGGAATCGCGCTACGGACGATGCGGAACTCGATTGTCGCCAGGGTATGCCGGGAGCGATGTTCGACCCTACGCCAATGCAGATTGTCGACGCCGGAGATCGGATTCTGATGCGCGGTCAGGAGTATGACGTTGAGCGTACTGTCTATCTCAATGAGACATGCCCACACCGCCGGTCGGTGGATCGGACCTGGTCCATTCCGTCGGTTACTGGGACGGCGAGACGCTGGTCGTTACGACAACACATGTGAACTGGCCGTAGTTCGATCCTTACGGTACGCCGCAGTCCGATCAGGCCGAGTACGTGGAGACGTTTCGTTACGATCCCGCGGATGAAACGCTGCACTTCTCGTTCACATCGGCCGATACGGTGATGTTTACGCAGCCGATCACGTTGACGAGGCAGCGGCGTTGGCTGCCCGGGCCCGAGATCGTGCCATTCAATTACGCCGCGAGCTGGGATGATTCCATGCCCTGAGTTGATACTTCGAGGATCTCTCGCCGCTGCGTTGTTGGCACTTGCCGCTTGCGGCGGCGGCAGCGGTGGCGGGACGCCAGTACCCACGCCAACGCCTCCTGCGCCTCCGGCGCCTCCGGGGGTACTCCGTCGATCGCATTGCAGAATGCGTTTCCGAATTTATCGTTCGATCAACCGCTGTTCATGCTGCAGGCGCCCGGCGATTCCTCGACGTGGTATGTCGTCGAGCGGACCGGTGTTATTCACGCATTCGATGACGATCCCGCAGCGGCCTCTATGCGTGTATTCGCCGACCTGAGCGCCATTGTCGACTTCGGACCCAACTAAGCCGGCCTGCTCGGAATGGCCTTTCACCCCGACTACGCGAACAATTTACAGGTCTATCTGTCATTCGCCGTGGACGGATCGCCGTTGATATCGCGAATAGAACGGCTGGTCAGCAGTGATGGTGGCCTCACGCTCGATCTTGCGTCCCGAACGCTGTTGCTCAGTGTGCCGCAGGATTTCGGCAATCATAACGGCGGTAACGTGGCATTCGGCCCCGACGGTTATTTTTACATCGGCTTCGGTGATGGCGGATCGGGCGGTGATCCGAATAATCGTGCGCAGAGCACCAGCAATTTGCTTGGTGCGCTGCTTCGTATCGATGTCGACAACGCAGTGCCTTACTCGATTCCGGGAGACAACCCGTTCGCGGGCAACGTTCTTTGCACGACCGGCTTCGGTGCTGCGAGTTGTCCCGAGATCTTCGCCTATGGACTCCGCAACCCCTGGCGCTGGAGCTTCGACAGCGTCACCGGCGATATTTTTCTCGGCGATGTCGGGCAGAGCAGATTCGAGGAGATCGATCGCATAACGGTCGGTAGCAACTACGGATGGAATATTCGGGAGGGGTGAATTGCTTCGGCGTGACACCGTGTGTGACCGCCGGGCTGGTCGATCCGATTCATGAGTATGGGAGGAGAGATGGCGCGTCGGTTACCGGAGGGTATGTCTATCGCGGCGCGAACGTTCCGTTACTCGGTAGCCTGTACGTGTTTGCGGATTTCATCTCCAGCAGGATCTGGGCTATCGATTCCGCGGCGCAGAGCCTCACAGATTCAACGCTGTTACTGGAAAGTGGGCTGAGTATCGCTTCGTTCAGCCGCTCAAATGCCGGCGAGCTTTTTGTCGTAGATTTTTCTGGCTCGCTATTCGAGATTATCGTAAGCGATTAGGCGGGACATAGCGATCGAGGCGTGCGGAGCAAGGAGCAAGACAAACTCCGAACGCCTCGTTCTACAAGGATGTTCTATCGGTTACTAGATGCGGCAGGATGCCGGCAGATACTCAGCGTGAACGGTCGGCTCGATGTACTCGGCCGATTCTCCGCCTGCCGTCGTACCCATGAGCGCGAGTCCGTCGGGTGCCGCTGCGGAGCCACATCACCAGACTACTCCGAGTGAGGATGTTTCGTAAGGGGTCATCGTGAACGTCAAACCGTTCATCTGCGCGCTCGCCTCGTTGCCAAAGGTGACGATAACGACACCGTTATTGACGTCGACGGACGTAACGTAACTGCCGGATACGTCAGTCGCGTCGCCGACGAGTCCGGCCTGGGCTCTGTTGATCGGTGCCTGACCGCGGCTCAGGAACGCGTCGACGATGCGTGTTTTCACCGGCGCAGCTATGTTGACACCTTCGGATACCTGCTCCCGAATCGTATAGCGCTGATAAGAGGGTATGGCAACGGCAGCCAGTATCCCGATGATCGCTACAACGATCATCATCTCGATTAGTATAAATCCGGCTTGCGCCTTTGAATCCTTCGTCAGGCTTCTCCTTAATTTGTTTTGTTTGTTATTGGAGATATTTGTTATGGACGCTACTGTACTCACCGCAGGTTGATATTGCGGTGATGTGCGTCTCAAAAAAAGCGCGCTGCGCCACTATGTTTAATTGGCGAAAGAACAAACGCTGCGCTGGCAGCGACTCAGGGCCTCAGGGCCTCAGGAAGCTCGATAGAGGCGCCAAAAGGTGCCAATTCCCCGAAAACAGACTGAATTGGGCTATACTACCTCGTCACACCGCTCCATTGAGTCTCAGGTAGTTAGCTTCCAGATCCTCATCTCAGGCGGCTAGCCATCCTTCAGGAGACATCATGGGTAGAAAGTTATATGTCGGCAATTTGCCGTACTCAGCGAGCGAATCGGATCTTACGGAGAAGTTCTCGGCCTCAGGAACCGTCGAGACTGCAAAACTCATAACCGATCGCGACACCGGCCAGAGCAAGGGTTTTGGTTTTATCGAAATGGCGACCGACTCGGAAGCTCAGGCCGCTATCGAGGCCCTCAACGGAACGGACTACGGTGGCCGTCCCATGAAGGTTAACGAAGCCAGGCCGCAGGAGAAGCGTTCGGGCGGCGGTGGCGGCGGCAACCGCTGGTAGAAGTCGCTCCAACTATCCGGTCCGCTGGTGCTCCGCTCTTAACGCGGAGAACTGGCGGACCCGATCCAACTGAGTGAACACGAATGGCAACTGACACTTCAGCGACTTCAGCGGTAATCCAACCCTACGAAATCGTTTCAGTTAAGCGTTCCGAGGCCCCGGAGGGGACCGAGGGTACGGGCTGGCATCAATACGTGATCTCGCAGGGCGATAATATGATCAGCGGTTTCCGACAGGGCAGCCTGAAAGCTGTTACGACGGCGGTCGAAGAGATCATTGCGCAGCTGAACGAACGACAGCTCGGTAAGCGCGGTCGTGTCAATCTCGTGCCCGCACCGAAGAAGCGCGTACAGAAGTAGCTCCTGAGAATAGCCCGGCCGCGCTATAGCCGGATCTCAACAGATCACTCGCTACTGACGAATCTGATCGGCCTGTGCCTGCAGCTCCGACAGAATAACGGTAAGGTCGATGCCGTTGTCGAGCAGATTGTCCTGTTCGTAGGGGTCGGCATCCAGGTCGTATAGCTCGGCGGGCTCATTCAACTGCTGTACCAGCTTGTAACGATCATTTCTGATCGCATAGTCATCCCGGCCGTTGTTCGCCGTTTCCGCGTAAGCGTACTGCCGACGGGACGTGCCGGTTCCGTACAGCAATTCTGCGAAGCTCATACTGTCGTTGATCGACTCCGTCACCGTTCCCGCGAGCGTTGCGATCGTTGCGTACAAATCGACGCTCGAGACTAGCGCGCTTTCTCGCTCGCCGGTTCTGCTGATACCCGGGCCAGAAATTATCAGTGGAACTCCGACGCCGCCTTCGTACACGGAGCCCTTGGCGTGACCTCGACCGTAGGTCTGAGCGACCTGGCCGGGTGTTCCGTTGTCGCCCATGTAGATGATAATCGTATTGGCGAGTTCGTCGGGAGAAAGCGACTCCAGAAGCCGTCCGATTTCATGATCCATAGCCTCAATTGCGGCGAGATAGTAGGGCAATGGATTGGCGTCAATATCGTCCTGATCCGGCGACAGCGCATCCCTGTCGTGAAGATCCAGGGGCGGTAGATGAAACGGTGTATGCGGCGCGTTGAACGCGACCCATGCGAACCAGGGCTGGTCGCGATCCGCTATCCAGTCGATCGCCAGATCGACGAATGCTGTTGATGTATAGGTGTCGCTCTGCGAGACTCTCTATTTTCGACTTTCGACCACGAGTTGTAATTTCCAACTCCTCCGGCCGAAGGACTGAGGCCCGAGTAGTGCTCTATACCCAAGAGATTCGGGTTGTCGTTACCGCCGTTCGAGTTTCCTGCCAGATGCCATTTACCGAAGACGGCGTGCTCGTAAGTATTCGGGACGTTCGTGTCGATAAAGGACTGTAGAGAGGTTTCCGAGAGCGGGACATCGACTCCCGATGAGAGCACTCCCGTCCGGTAACCGTAACGGCCTGTCAGTATCGTAGCGCGCGTCGGCGAGCACGCCGGGTTGGCCCAGGCATTGTCGAAGATCAGTCCGTTTTCGGCGAGCCCATCCAGTGTCGGCGTGTTCGGAAGCTGGGCGCCGACGTTATAGCCCGAAGAGGAATCCAGGCCGACGTCATCGGAAAGTATTAGCAGAATGTTGGGGCTCAATATCGGATCGGGGCCGGGGCCGGGATCCGGGTCCGGATCAGGCGTCGGGTCGGGATCCGGGTCAGGATCCGGGTCGGGGTCGGGTGTCGGCGTCGTGCCCACATCGTTGTTCGCTGTCGCCGTGGTGCCACCGCCGCTGCTGCCGCAGCCTGCCAGCAGAGCGAGAAAAATCAGCAAATAAAGACGTAAATTGAGCATCGACAATCTCTTGTTGTTCGTTCTGCGAGTCAGTAAGTACCGCACGATTCATCCTGGCAGACGCCGACTCAGACAAGTATAACGACCGCCAGATACATCCGTCGACACGGAATCGTTGCCAAAGTTCTTATATAAAATATCGTCTTGCGACCTGCAGGTCGCGAGTACTAAGTCAGCTCCTGAAGTACAGGAAAACGCCGGCGGTCAGGGCGGCAGAACCCGCGATATAACGAACAATGACATCTTGTGGTGTGGCAACGGTGAGCGTCGCGGAGATCTGACCACCTATCGAATCCGCTAGATCGTAGCCTCACAAGATCAGGCCTGCGCCGACGACCATCAGGACGAGACTGATTAGTTTGAGCGTCGGAATCGCTTTGCGCGCCAAGGTGGTCTCCTGGCGCTACGCGCCGTCTGTTCGTGCGATGACTATTATGAGTTAGCATGGCGAAGGTTTCACGTTACAGGGCAATTCGAATGCGAACCAAAGCCTTTATGTGTTTCGTTGCGTATCTGATCGCTCTCTCCGGACCCCTGCAAGCGCAAGACGGACCACTGACGCTCGAAGACATCGTCACGCTCAGGCAGGTCGTATCCGCGCGACTCTCTCCCAGCGGTGACCATATAGCCTATATCCTCGACGTCCCGCGCGTGCCCTATGTGAATGAAGATGGGTCCGCCTATCGAGAGCTCCACATTACCGATCTCGAGGGCAACTCTCGCGGTTATATAACCGGTGAAGTGAACATCGGCGCGATCGACTGGTCGCCTGACGGCCAGACCGTTTACTACCTTGCTGAACGAAACGAAGACGACGAATATTCGGCGCTCTACAGCATTCCGCTCGCGGGTGGTGAATCGCAGCGACTCTTTAGCCACGACGCGAACATTCGCAGCTACTCACCGTCGCCCGACGGCCGACATATCGCGTTCCTCGCGACGCCCGCGGGCCCCGCGAGCGATTTGCAATGGCCCCCCGACGGCGGGCGATATCTCGTCGCTCTGGCACCGACGGCGCGAGTCGACGACGCGGCGTGGTCGCCTAATAGCCGCGAGTTGGCATTTATCGGTGCAGCCGATATCAGCGATCCGCTCGCGGGACGTATCGTCGTCGCGGCGGCCAACGGCGAAGGAATGCGCACGCTTACACCGGAATACCCCGGCCACGTGAGCGATATCGCCTGGCGGGACGATGAAGCTACGTACCGATACGCCCGTACGTCTCGTGACCTACCCCGGAGAAGGACATGGAAACAACAGGACCGCGGCGCGTCTCGATTATTCAATGCGTCTGAAGCGTTGGATGGATCACTATCTGATCGGGCCGGGCGGTGAGCCGCCGCCGTACGAACTCGACCATGCCGAGCGGCTGGAGGAGATTAACGGCAGCGAACCCTAGGGTTCTAACGCAGCGTGTTCTTCAGGATCAGGACTGACGGTGCGCTGACTATGAACTCGTCGTAGACATCCATGTGCTGCAACATACCTGCGGGTATGTAGCCGCCGCCTAGTACGACATCGACGTCATCGTCGCCGTCGACATCGCCGATATCCATGGTCATCCAGCGTCCGAACATGACCTGGCCGTTCGTGTACGGGGTGAACGTGAGATCGCCCGTATTCTCGAGGTAAGTGAATGACTCGCGCGATTGTGACGAGAAGTCCGGGTAAAAGGACGTCGTCGCTATGTCGAGATCGCCATCGTCATCGAAGTCTGCCGCCTTCGCGACAAAGGCACCGTACATCGGGTAGAAGTAGGCCTCCTCGAAGACGTAGCCACCGCGGTTCAGATAGATTCTCAGCCCGTGATAGTTCTTATTGGTGTTGTAGGGATCAGAATCGACGTTGTCACCATTGACTACGAGAACGTCAATCGCACCGTCATCGTTGAAATCCTGAAGCTCGAAATAGGTATGCCCATAAGCGGGATGAGTCTGAAAGATCGTATGCATCTCGAACTCATTCTCGCCCTGGTTCTCCAGGATATGCAGACCCTCTCTCGCATCCGAAAGCAGGACCATGATGTCGAGCAAGCCGTCGTCGTTGAAGTCGTGCGGCTCGGTTTTTACGGCGCCCGGCAACGCAACCAACGGAACCTCAGCGTGGCTGCCATCGGGCTGTGACTCCTGCAACGAGACATTGCCGAACACGGCGCCAAAACCTGAAACGATAAAGTCCACAATGGAATCGTCGTTAAGATCCAGTACATTGAAGTCGGCCATGCGAAAGAGATTATCGATGAGCACTTCGAATTCCGCCCCGGCGAGCGAGTTGTCGACAAGTTGCGCGCTGGCGATGTGCGCTGGTCGCTCGTTCGACGGTTGGGTCGCCAGCAGATCGCCTATGGAGCCGACGTAAACTGTGTCGTCGATAAACTCGATATCGACTGGCGAGAACGGCGGGGTAGCCGATATCGACGGCATCACGTCATTTCCATTCTCGTCCAGCACAGAGAGTTTCTGCGTCAGCGCGTTGCCCAGATAAATCTCGCTGGTTTCCTCGCGAATCCGGATGAGAGTCGTTACGGCGGTGTCGCCAGGCGCATCCTTCGCAATGATTTCGAACTGCGGCAGGCGCCAGTTAAGCTCCGGTTTGTCGGGCTGCGGTAGCGCTTCCTCCGGTGCCGATGCGATGAAGTAGTTACGGATGGAGGCCCAGTCATCTTCCGTTAACGCAGGTGAGCCAGGAAGAACATTCTCGCGCGCGAGCACTACGTGCCGTGAAGCGACATTGCCCTGTGCGAACTCCGGATCGTCTTCCAGGTAGTCGATGTTCTCCATGCCCAGCCAATAACCCATGTAGCCCAGCGCAGCCTCCCAGCTCTGTTTCGGCAGTATCGACGGATCGGTGGCCAGATGGCAGGCGGTACAGAACTGATTGGCAAGTGCCTGCCCATGCTCCAGTTGGCGCTGCATCTCCCGAAGCTGCGCCCGGTCCTGATAGGTGCTTACTGCCGCAAACCCGAGTGCCATCGTCGTGACGGCAGCAGCTCCGAACAGCAGCCGGCTACGACCCGTCATAGTCAGTCTCCATGAGCTCGACGCGGTTTATCCTTTCTAACAATTGCTTCATAAGCTACGGCACCGTCAGGAAGATGAGATTATACTTCGACAGTCAATGTGTTCTGCATAACCTGGCATCAGCTATAGGAACCAGCGGCTCCATGATCGTTCAATGACACTCTACGATCTCAAACCGCGCTTTCAGGACTTGCTTCGGCCGCTGGTCGCCGGAATCGCCCGCGCGGGAGTAACGGCGAACCAGGTAACGCTACTCGCAGCTCTGGTGTCTGTCGCGCTCGGGGTCTATGTCAGTCTATCCGCCCAGGCGCGTTGGGTGTTTCTGCTGATTCCTGTCTGGCTGTTCCTTCGCATGGCGCTGAACGCGATTGATGGGATGCTCGCGCGAGAATTCGACCAGAAGACTTCCCTGGGCGCCTACCTCAACGAGTTAACGGACGCCGTCTCGGATAGCGCACTCTATCTGCCATTCGCGTTTATCGAACCATTTTCTCTCCTCTGGGTCGGATTTGTCGTTCTCCTCGCGACCTTAAGTGAATTCGCCGGGGCGCTGGCGCCGATGATCGGTGTGCCGCGGCAGTATGCGGGGCCAATGGGAAAGAGCGATAGCGCATTCGTCTTCGGAGGGCTCGGTCTCTGGGTCGGCCTCGAGCTGAGGCTGCCAGCGTGGATGCTGTGGGTCATGCCTTTGATCGCCGCATTGTTGATCATGACGATAGTCAATCGCGTCCGCGCGGGTGTTCGCGCAGCCGACCAACAGACGAGAGCGGAAAACTGATGCGCGAGTTTCTCGGTGTTGTAGCGTCGGCATCCGTCATTCTCTTCGCGAGATTGATCACTGCTGTACGTGGAGAGTGGCGCGGCAGCGAGCCGGCCGGTGTCCAGCGGATCTACTTCGCCAACCATGCCAGTAACGGTGATTTCGTCCTGTTGTGGACCGTGCTGCCGCCGCCCCTGCGGCGTAGATCACGACCTGTTGCGGCAGCGGACTACTGGCAGACCAACAGCATTCGCCGATTCCTGATCCGCGATGTATTCAAGGGCGTTCTGATTGAGCGGGTACGAACAGAAGACAGTGCGGATCCTATCGCTGTTATGGCCGAGGCGCTGGATACGGGTGACTCGCTGATCATTTTTCCTGAGGGCACGAGAAATACGACAGATGCGAAGTTGCTGCCATTCAAGAGCGGAATATTCCGCCTCGCGACCGCCAGACCCGAGGTCGAACTGGCCCCGGTATGGATTAACAACCTGAATCGTGTCATGCCGAAAGGAGAGCTGCTGCCGATTCCTCTGCTTTGCACTGTCATTTTCGGAGAATCGATGAAGCTGCGCGACGACGAGTCGAAAGAGGCGTTTCTCGATCGGGCACAGGAGGCGTTGTTGTCGCTGGCGCCGGTCCCGTCTTCGGGGTCGGAGAACTCATGAGCCCGGTTGAAGAACTGCTCGTCGTCTTCGGCAGTATCGCGCTGATCCTGATTGTCGCGACGCTGATCGGCCGAACGCTGGCTGCGCGCCAACCGGACGATGCGCCGAACCCGGTCATCGAGAACCTGAATGCACGGATAAACGCCTGGTGGGCAATGGTCGTTCTGATCGGCCTGGCATTCATATTCGGCGAGACCGGGGTCATTATCCTGTTCGGTTTGCTGTCATTCGCAGGACTCCGCGAGTTCATTACGCTGACTCGAACGCGATCGGGAGACTACTGGGCGCTACTGGGCGCATTTTTTATCGCGATCCCGGTTCAGTATTACCTGATCTGGGATGACTGGTATGGCCTGTACTCGATACTGATTCCGGTTTACGCATTCTTGTTTATGCCCATTCTTTCGGTCTTCCGCGCCGAGACGACGAATTTTCTGGAACGTGTTGCCGAGGTTCAGTGGGGACTGATGATCTCCGTATTCTGCCTGTCGCATGTCCGGCTCTGCTTACGCTCGAGATCCCGGGATATGAGAATCAACAGATGCTGCTGATCGCCTACCTCGTCATCGTGACGCAATCGAGTGACGTCCTGCAGTACGTCTGGGGGAAATTACTGGGCCGCAACAAGATCGCGCCACGGCTCTCGCCGTCGAAGACCGTTGAGGGATTCGTCGGCGGTATTTCGAGCGCTTCCGTAATCGGTGCGCTGTTGTGGTGGATAACACCATTCACTCTATGGCAGTCGGCACTACTCTCATTGATTATCGCTGTGATGGGATTTCTTGGCGGCCTGGTCATGTCCGCAATCAAACGTGACCGTGGCGTGAAGGACTGGGGCTGGTCTATCCAGGGTCATGGCGGCATTCTTGATCGACTGGATTCAGTACTGTTTGCTGCGCCAATCTTTTTTCACATCATCCGATTCTGGTAGGCTGCCTGAAGAATTTCCTAATGCATGGACTTTAGTGCCAGCCGATCGCTAAAAAAATAACAAGCTTGTATTCCTACCACGCATTCACGATACTGCGGTCGAAGTTGTTGCAGGTGCCTGAGGGATTTCTGCCTGAAGGTTGAACGGGAAGACGGTGCGTCATCTGACAAGGCCGTCGCTGCCCCCGCAACGGTAAGCGAGTCTAAGGGTGATTAGACGCCACTGTGCCATCGGTATGGGAAGGCAATCATCTGGAGCTTTTGTTCACTCGCGAGCCCGTATACCGGCCTGCACTGGTATTAACGTCGGTTAGCGGAGGGAAAGCCGGGTGTTTAAGGTCCTGCTAAAAGGTCACTAAACTCCACTCCCATGAACCAGCGGATATTTCTGCTGTGCTGCGGCCGACCTCTGTCCGGCGCTCGGGTGAGAGCGTCGAAAGGATAGGCTTGTGATCAGACCAGTACTATTTGCTGCCGGGATCCTTCTCGCGGCGGGCGTCAGCGCCCAGCAGTCCGAAGAAGAACTTGAAACCCTATTGGTTACGGTGTCACGAACGCCGGTCGACGCTAGTCGTGTCGGTAGCTCCTATACGGTTATCGATCGAGCCGATCTCGAGCGCCGCCAGATCGTTTACGTGGCTGATGCGCTGCGCGATGTCCCCGGATTCGCGGTCAGTCGTGTCGGTACGCTCGGCTCGCAGGCGCAATTGCGGGTTCGCGGCGCGGAGGCCAATCATGTCATGGTATTCATCGATGGCGTCGAGGCGAATGATCCGGCATCGGGCGATGAATTCCTCTTCGAGCAACTGCTTGCGACCGAGATAGAGCGAGTGGAGATCGTTCGGGGGCCACAGAGCGCTCTCTGGGGAAGCGACGCACTCGCCGGCGTGATCAATGTGATTACACGACGCGGCACCGAGCCGTTCTCTGCCAGCGGATATCTCGAGGCCGGCAGTTTCGATACTAGCCACGCCGGAGGTCGGGTTTCAGCGGCAGGGCAGGTATTCGACATCAACGCCGGCATCTCTCGCCTGGCAACCGACGGCATGAACATCTCTCGTGTGGGAGACGAGGACGATGGCAGCAGCAACCTGACGTTCAATCTAAACGCCGGTGCGCAGCTATCCGACGTAACCCGCCTGGAGTTCTTCGTCAGACGAACGGAAACTGAGACTGACTTCGATCGGACCGATTCCATTTCGACAGGGCTTCCCGCCGATGCGGATCGCGTGACCGACGCAACTCAGGAGTATCTGCGGGCATCAGCCACGACCTCGGCATTCGGTGGGCGATGGAGTCACCGGTTGAGCATCACAAGCCTGGAGACGAGCAACGAAAACTTCGAGACCGACGTTTCGCTCGGATCGACAGCCGCAGAAAAGCTCGGCCTCTACTATCAGACGACGCTGGTGCTAACGGATTCCGATGCGCATCGCCTGACGTTCGCTATAGACCGGGAGGAAGTGGACTTCTCGCAGCGTGGTCCGGCGAACCCGTTCGGCAACCCGAATCAGGATCAGTCTCTCGACACGACGGGCTATGTCGTCGAGTATCAGGGCGTGGATCTCGGTCCTTTCTCTGTCTCAGCCGCGTTGCGCCATGATGACAACAGCCAATTCGATGACATCAATACATTCCGCGTCACGGGTTCTTATCTGATCAGCTCTACGCAGGCTCGTCTTCATGCCAGTTTGGGAACGGGACAGAAGTCGCCGACATTTGTCGATCGGTTCGGATTTTTCTCCGACGAATTCATCGGTAACCCGGATGTTAAGCCGGAAAAATCAGAAGGCTGGGAGCTTGGTTTCGAGCATCGTTTCGTCGATGCGGCCGCTTCACTGTCAGCAACCTATTTCAATGAGCAGCTGGAGGATGAGATCGACGGTTTCGTCTTCGATCCCACTACGTTCCTGGCTACGGCAGCGAACCGCCCGGGCAAGAGCGAGCGAAAGGGTCTCGAAGTCAGCCTCGTATCGGAAATTCGTGACAATCTCGATATCTCGGCAACCTACACCTATACGGAAAGCACCGAACTGGCCTCTCTGGGAGAAGAGGTTGATGAAGTGCGTCGGCCGGAGAATATGTTCGCTCTGAACATTAACTATGTACCGACGCAGCGCGCCAGTCTCAATTTGAACGTCTCGTATAACGGCAGCCAGGATGACACCATTTTCCCAACGTTTCCGCAGCCTCCGGCTCGCGTTCGGCTGGATAACTACACGCTCGTGAACCTTGCGGCGAAATATCGGCTGCGGCCGTCCATACAGCTGGTGGGGAGAATCGAGAATCTTCTGGACGAGAACTATGAAGACGTCGTAGGCTTCAGTACCCCGGGTGTTGGGGCCTATTTCGGCGTTCGCATCGGGCAGTGATATTTCGAGAGGAAGGACTATGCCTTATTTTTTGATCGTACTCGGCGTGATAGCACGCCTGATTCCTCATCCGTGGAATTTCACGCCGATCGGGGCGCTCGGGGTGTTCGCCGGGGCCAACTGTAGCCCCCGCATTGCCTGGCTAGTACCTATCTCCGCGTTGCTCGTTGCCGACCTGGTCGTCGGCTTCTACAACCCCGTCACGATGTTCTTCGTCTATCTCGGCTTCTTCTTCGGCCCGCTCATCGGACGGCTGATCATCGCTCCGCGACGCTCAGTCGGCAGAATCGGCGCAGCGGTACTTTCTACCTCCACCGTATTCTTCGTCGTTTCGAATCTGGGTGTATGGCTGGGCGGCTATTATCCGTTAACGGTTGCCGGTCTAATCGAGTGCTACGTACGCGCGATCCCATTTTACGGGGTCATGCTGCTCGGAGATGCGCTCTACGCGACGATACTGTTCGGTGGCCAGGAAGTGATCACGACGGCTCTGAGTCGCCAATCGGACAACCTCGCGAATTCGTGACAGATAGCTCGTCGCTGCGAATCGTCTCGCTCCTTCCGAGCGCGACAGAGATCGTATGCGAGCTGGGTCTGGGGGAGAATCTGGTCGGGGTATCGCACGAGTGCGACTTCCCGGTCGGCGTAGAGAAGCTTCCGGTCGTAACCTCGAGCGTTATCCCGAAGAATGCACCCAGCGGCGAGATCGATACTCTCGTTCGCGATCATCTGAAATCTAATAGCGCTCTAGACAGCCTTGATCTTGAACTGCTCGAGAAGTTGCGGCCGACGTTAATCGTTACGCAGGCACTCTGCGATGTATGCGCTGTTTCCGCGGAAGATGTCGAGGCCGCCGTATGTGTCATACCCGGACGACCGACCGTCGTGAATCTGGAGCCCATGTCGGTCGAAGACCTGTTTACTACGATGACGGAGATTGGTCGGAAGGACGGCGTTGTCGAAAAAACCAACGAACGGGTAGCGCAGCTACGCGAGCGGATCGCAACCGTGGCGGAGCGAAGCGCCTAGATGAGGAGAATGCCGCGTTCGGGCTTCGTGGCGACGACCTAGAGAAGTTCGTCGGATACGAATTCAGCGATGGTGTGAATTCCTCGAGTCGGGAAGGGGGTGGTCACCTGAGTCGAGATCTCGAAGTCCGGAGCAAACACGCGCGACAGAAGTTCATTGACGATACCGGGGTCCGATGTTCCCAGATTCAGTTCTTCGTTTATTTGCAGACTGAGTTTGTCGAAGTTCGCCGAGCCGAAACAGGCCCAACCGTCATAGACAGCCGCCTTGACGTGCGACATGCCCGGATAGAGATAGACGCCGATTTCGTTCTCAAGCATGGTGTTGATAGCCACCTCGTTGCTGTAGTTGTGAGACTGGTGGTTACCGTCGTCAGGAAGAATCACACGCACATCCACTCCACGCCGACGGGCTTTGGCAAGCTCGAACAGAATGACGTCGTCTGAGAAATACGGGTTCTGTATATAGATATAACTCTGCGAGCGGCGAATCGCTTCCAGCTGTGCGCGATAGAGCTGCGAGTCGTGGTCGCGTGTCGTCAGGATTGTGAGCGGTACACCGCCTTCCCCTGCACGGTTTTTCATCGGCGTAATGACGCGGGCGAACATGGCCAGATCGCCGAACCAGCTCGCTTTGGACCAGGCGACGTCCGAGTCTTTTTGCAAGAGGTCTACGACGGGACCCGTGACCTCCATCATGAGATCGTGCCATTCGTAGCGATACTCGCTGCCGATATTCATGCCGCCGAGGAATGCGACGTGACCGTCGATAATCGTTGTCTTTGTATGATCACCCGTCAGAAACGGATTGCCGCTGGTGCGAACACTGACATCGGAGTTGCTGCGCAGGTGAGATGAAATATTGATGGGCGGGCGAAAATCTTCGGAGATTTCATCAGGCTCGACCCGGGTCCCAATAATTGCTCCGATCCCATCGAGAAGAACCTTGACGTCGACGTCCGCGGAGCGCTCTCGCAGTATATCGGCGACGTGCACGCCATAGTCGTCGTTGTCAAAAATATAAGTGCGAATATCGATGGATTCTTCGGCTTCATCGATGGTCTCGAGCAGGCGCGGGAAGAATTCGTCACCATCGACCAGGAACTCGACGGTTCCGGTTGTCGCGGTTCCGGCGATACCCGCAAGATCAGTCTCCCATTCAGCAAGGTCCATCCCCTGTCGCGGTACCAGCGGAGGAATGGGTTCCTGTTCGAGCGCCTGAAAACGAACGGTGTCGATAGAGAGGCGCTGGGCGAAGCCGAACGACGACTTCAATATCAGAGAAATGAGCGCCTTTTCGGTGGAAAATGGTCTGATCAACGGCTCTATCAGCGAGACTCGGCCGAACAGCAGAGCGGTCTGAGCGGCCTCTGCCGCGCGGTGCGTGCTCAGCGATTGCTCGAGTGAGACTTCCTCAGCCGATGCAACCGGAACGGCGTCGAATAGCGGGTCGTCGGTCTGGTCAGATGGCGGGACAGAAGCGCACGCGGCCAACAGCGAGCCGACGAGTGCCGCTGTCAGCGACGCCAGACCCCTGTTTGTTGTTGCTTTTCTCAGCTTCCTGATCACAGCCGATTGTCCCGCCCTCAGATTCCTGGATCGGGTCGCTCCGCCCAGGTTCTGTCTGTCAGGGGCAGCCTACCCAATTCCCGCCGGAATTTCAGTGCACAGGTGCCATAGAGCTTGGATTTTGCTGAGAAAATCATGCTGGCTCACACTTTAGCTGCCGGGAGTCCGTCGCAGCAGGTAAAATTGCGTCAGCGCGAGACGGAGGTAAGCCATTGGGCGGATTTATTGAGGAGCTGCGACGACGCCAGATATTCAAGGCAGTCGTCGTCTATATAGTCGTCGCCTGGCTGTTCGTTCAGATCGGGGTCGCGACGTTCCCGGTCATGCGCCTGCCCGAGTGGACCGCCGACGCACTCGTGATCGTGCTGACACTGGCGTTCCCGGCGGCGATGTTCATGGCCTGGACCGCCGAGGACAGGGAACGCAAAGCGGCGGCTACGAAGGTATCCGAGTCACCCGAGTAACAACGTCTTCTCTCCGCAGCGCGGTAGCGACTTGCTCGCCCGGCGTCGCGCGTCAGCCGCGTCGCGGCAAATAACTTAGTGAGAGTAGCCTTCCGGTGCGCCCGGGATGCACCCGTAAGAAATGATCTCCCGGTCGGTCGGATGGAGCTCCTGGCTTCCGGTTAGCGGCTCGGAGTAGAACTCAGGGTCGTTTATTACCCACTCGTTCAGTAGCCGGCCTTTGTCCGGGGTTACCGAGATACGTTCCACGAGCGTCATTTGAGCCGAATGCATATTGGAGCCGGTAATGGTGCCCGCCGAGAAATTCGCGGTCTCTACGACCAGTGTGCCATCTTCGAATCGACCGATAGAGTACCCCATCTCGCTCGGCTCGATATTGTCCGGGTGCCCTGACATGTTCATGTGTACCGTGCGAGTGATATCCATCGACTCATGGTAGATATAAATTTCGTTGTTGACCTGAGTGATACGTGACGCGAGGCCCGGAGCGCCCCAGTTACGTATCGGGCTGCCGCCGCGGCAAAAGTTCACCGGGTTGTCAGCGATTGGGTCGAATGCTTCCCGTGCGGCCAATCCTGCCTCCGTGACCGAATCCAGGCCGGAGCTGGAACCTCGCCCGCTGTTGTCACCGAACATCCCCGGTCGGATCCAGGTGCCGAAGACCGTACGACTGGCACCTTCCGCGAGCGGCGGTACTGATATCGCTGCGAACTGAGTTCTTGCCTGGTCGACGCTGCGCATCGTGAAAGTGCTGCCGTCCGCGAATGTACCTCGACCGAATTCGCAGCCATAAGGATCGCGCCGAGCCAGGAAGCCTTCGACGACGATAGGCTCTCCGACGGTGAACAGCGTCTCATCCTCGCCGCGTCTGGCGAGTTGAGTACGAGCCTGTAAATCGCATACGTAGACGACCGGCTCGCCGGCGTCGTTGACCGAATCAATGAGCAAAAAGCTATGGGGATTGATGAAGTCGAACTGCTTCACGGTCCCTTCGATTCTGATGAGCTGATCGGGGTCGAAATGTGCGGCAAAGCCATGATGTGCGCCAGCCAGCGGTGCAACCGTGGCGAGAACTAATCCGAAGGCAGCCGTAAGTAGTCTGAGCATGGACTCATATCCTGATTTCTTAATGAATACCGATATTTTCGCTGATCTGGCGTGTAAGGGCTATAGGGGCAAGCCGAGAGTTGTTGCTTCGTTGTCACTGCCAGGTAGTCTGACGCTCCCGAGTTCTAGAAGAGTCGTCTCCACGACAACAGCAACACCGTACCGATCAGTCCCGCGATTATCGAAAGAAAGAACAGCCTTCCGCTATTGTCAGGGAGGTAGGCATCGTGAAGGTAGTCGTCGCTGACTTGAGGAATACTCCACAGGTCGCCACTCCCGCTACCGGCGACAAGCTGCGCCTTCATGCCTTTTTCCATATGTTGGGTCATGTCGCAGTGGACGAGATAGGTTTGATCGTCGCTGGGAACGATGAACGTGCCGGTCCGGCTTTCACCGCCCGCGGCTTCTAGATAGAACATGCCGCCCGGATAGATATATTTGGGTAGCCCATGAATCATCCACTGGTGACGGATCGCGTCGTTGTTGATAAACGTTACCGTGATCCGACTGCAGGGCTCCGCCGCGTACTCGTGTTGGCTGTAGCCATAGGTTCTTCCGGGAACGTCGTCCGCGAATTCGCTACCGGCGTAAACCATAAGCTCCACTTCCGGTCCGGGTTCAGCGCAATCTCGCGGCAGAATCGCGTCATTGAAGTTCATCGTCGAGCCTGCGGCATCTATGGCCATCTTGTCATGTTCTGCGTGCGACATTTCCTGTGCCCAGCCGCCTGACGCCGCCAGCGCTAGCCACAGGCAGGGGAAAGCAAGCTTGCGACCCCGTCTGTAGTCGTTCGCGCTCGAAGTCATTTGCCAGACCTCCTGCGGGGGCGAAAGGCGAGGGCAGCCATTTTGCCGAGTGCCAGCCCCAGGCCAAGAAGACGTATCAGCATCCAGGTATCGCTGTCGGTAGAAGATAGCTCGGGTGCGTAAGTCTCCCAGACAGGACGCTCTTTTCGATAGTAGCTCGCCGTGAAATAGGGGTCCCAGCTCACCCCCAGCGTTTCCGGCCAGCCATCCTCAGCGAGATATTCGTCGTAAACAATCGCGCTGATGTTGCCGCCCGGTCCGATGCCATCGGTGGTGATGCCGCGGCTTTGATGGTCGTGAAATAGCCAGATGCCGCTGCCGTAAGAGTGAAAACCATCGTTGGTTGTCTCGAGTGATAGATCAAGTCGCTGTGCCATGGAGAGCGAAACGACATCTCTCGTAATCTGTGTAGCAGGCTGGGCGGCTACGCCATCGCGATGTGTTACCGTGACTTTGTGCCCGTGTGTATGAAGAGCGATGGGTGTACTGCCACCGTTCGCGACGCGCAGTTTGATCCTCTCATCCGGCTCAACGATGACGAGCGATTCCTTGAACGTGTAGGGAAATGAACGGCCATTGAGGGTGAAATAGTCGCTGCTCGCTTCGGTTACGTTGTAGTTGCGATGCATGGACTCCGTAATCAGACGCGGGTCGTTATATTGCTGGATCCTGTCGTTCAGATCGTTGTCTAGTTCGAGGTAGTGCAGGTCGTACTCGCGATCATAGTCTTCGCTAACTGCTTTGGACGGAGCTCGCACATGTCCCGCACCTACATTGAGTGTCTGCAGCCAGTTATCCGGACGATTCTCCTCGACGATGAATAATCCCTGCAGGCCCATCATGATGTGGACATGCGGCTGTACATGACAATGATAAAGAGCGGTGCCTGCCGTGCGCGGTTGCAGGTCATAGCTACGGGCTGCTCCCGGCATGACGGGTGACTCGCTCGTGATCGGTACGCCGTCATTTCCCTCGCCGTCGGCATCGACGAAGGGATGATCTACGCCATGAAAGTGCACCGTGTGCGGCATGTAGTGGCTGTTTTCCAGCGTCAGGGTGACGCGGTCGCCCTGCTCGACGCGAATCGCCGGCGAGGGCAGTCGAAGCATCGCTTGCGCGACCAATGACTCGAAGCTCTCGGTGGCCATTCCGAACATCTTCGGCGCGAAGACCCAAAGCCCTGGTTGAATACCGGGAGCAATCGAGTACTGGGCGATCGGCGTGTCCAACTCGGGGGAGCCACCGTTGAGCTCGACAACCTCGAGCCGGATATGGATCTCGTCGGGATCTCCGTCGCCATCGAGGTCGTGACCTTTCTCTACGGCGTCTGGGGTCAGGCCGCTTTCGAGCAGCGTTTGTTGCGCGACATTGTTCGTTCCACGCACGAAGGCGGCGACGGCATAGGGATTGTCTGCGACGCAGACTGGCGACGCTCGGAGTTCTACGCCCTCTATCGTTTGTGCGTCCCGCCAGCCAGACAGATCTTCGGGGCAGCGAATTTCCGGTGTCTCGGCCAGCGCCAGCTGTGTGTCAGGAAGCGACCGATAGGCGCCCGCACCGAACCACTGGGCAAGCTGCTGTCGAACGCCGTCCGGGTACCACTGTGGCGGGAAGCACAGGAGTGCGACGATGCCGGCGGCCAGAATTAGCCAACGAGTTCTCATCCTCGTCTCAGCCTCCTAGGATCTTTTCTCGCCATCGGGCGAGTGTGCCGTTGCTCATCCAGTAGGCGAGTTGCGCAACCACACCAAGAAGGATAAACAGCGGCAGGTAACCGAAGCCCGTGCCACCGACCCGGAACGGAAATACAGCGCTGTAGGTTTTATCCAGTGTTGGATGCTGTGCTGTAACAATTCCGATATATCCGCCAGGCTCGGCGAATCTATGGTCGACCGTGAGTACGGAATCGAACTCTCTTGTAGGCCGTCGGTAGAAAACCGTCTCTCGTTCGATGTCCTCCATTATCTCGACATCCTCCAATCGTGCGTAGATGCCGAGATCGTCCACGTCCCGGATGACTCGAAAATCGACCGGCATATCCTTCATGCTGTTGTGTAGATAGTCGAGAACAAAAATGGTGTCCGTAACATCCGGAATATCTTCGCAGTACTCTTCGTTGGCGCTCGTCGCGGGCTGGTAGATTGTGAAATGCGCCATCAGGAAGCCGATCTTGATTACGCAGACATCGTCCTCGAACATGACGCCACCGTGAGCGCCTGCCTGCGTAGCCCACGGGAGCAGGATAGCGAGAATCGCGCAGTGGAAGATATTCAGGCAGTGCCAGTTGCGGTTCATGTTCTTATCGGAATTCGCCAGGACCGCATATTCGAATTCGAGCCGCTGGCGTCGGAAGTATGTTTAACGATTGTAATAAAAACAAAAAGTTAAGGCGAATATGATGGACGAAGACAGCCGCGCGCGGTAAGTTGTCGCGATGCCAAGGTTGCTGAAAGACCCCCTGATTCACTTTCTCCTGCTCGGTGGGCTGCTGTTCCTGTTCTACGACTGGCGCGGTGAGCCCGAGGGCGCCGGCCCCTATCAGATATTAATCAGTGCCGGCGAAGTGCAGAGCATTACCCAGACGTTGACTATCCTGAACGGTCGTGACCCCACTCGCGATGAAGTCCTGGAAACGCTCGAGCCGAGCATCATGGACGAGATTCTTTATCGCGAAGCGCTCGCACTCGGTCTTGACGAGGACGATTCTCAGGTCCGCCTGCGGCTGGCGGAGAAAATGCTGTTCCTGACACAGGACATTGCCGAGCCTGTGCCGCCGACGGATGAAGAAGCCGCAGAGTTCTTCGCTGCGGATCCGGAGCGCTTTCGAACGCCGGAGCTGCTGACGTTTGAGCAGATCTTTTACAGTCCGGCTGAACACGGTCAAAATATAGAAGATGTCGCGACCGAAGCACTGGTCGAGCTGCGCGCGGGTGTTGAACCGACCATTGCCGGCGACAATCTGTTGTTCGAGGACGTTTATAGCCAGGTCGAACTCGTGGAGATCGAGCTAATTCTGGGCGATGCGTTCGCGACCGCATTACAGGCGGTAGATACGAATAGCGGCTGGCAGGGGCCGTTACGATCTGACTTCGGCGTGCACCTGGTACTCGTCGCTGAGCGGATCGAGTCACGTCAACCGGCTTTCGAGGAGATCAGACCTCAGGTCGTGACGGCGCTTGTCGCGCAGCGTCGGTCAGAGGCCAATCAGGTCGAGTTTCAGAAGCTTCGAGACCGCTACGAAATCGTGATCGCCGCACCCGGTTCGGAAACGGAGTCTGTGGAGACGGAGGAGTGAAAGCGAAGCGACTGGCCGGCTCAGTACTATTGTTGTTCTTCGGTGCTTCTGCCTGCGCGCATGAGTTCGATCCCGGCTATCTGAGCCTGAGCGAGTCGTCTGCCGGTGTATTCCAGACCCAATGGAAGGCTTCCATCGAGGGTGGTCTCTATCAGGCCATGGCCCCGAGGCTACCGGCGGAGTGCTCGCTCGATTCACAGCTACGAACCTATGTCGTTCTCGACGCGCAGATTCAGAATACCGAGCTGACCTGCGAGAATGGTCTTGCCAACCGGACCATAGAGATCGGCGGCCTATCTTCGACCATGACCGATGTGTTGTTGCGTATCGACTATCTGGATGGCTCCACCTTTCTACATCGATTAACACCAGGCTCTCCACGCGTCGTTGCACCGGAGACGGCCGACTCCTGGGATGTGATCGCGACCTATCTGATTCTCGGTGTGGAACATATTCTCTTAGGTATAGATCACTTACTGTTTGTTCTGGCGTTATTACTGCTTATTAGTGGTGTAAAGCGTCTTATCCTGACAATTACCGCGTTCACAGTCGCTCATAGCGTGACGCTCGCGGCGACGACACTGGGTTGGCTGGCCTTACCCGCTGCTCCTGTTGAAGCGACGATTGCGCTGAGTATTCTTTTTCTAGCGACGCAACTCGGTCGTGAACAGGGAGCAGGACGCACCGTTGATGCGACGGATGACCTGACAGCGCGATTCCCGTGGATCGTCGCGTTCTCGTTCGGGCTGCTGCACGGTTTCGGGTTCGCCGGGGCGCTGGCAGATATCGGCCTGCCGGAGCAGGCGATTCCGCTCGCGTTGCTGTTCTTCAACCTCGGTGTCGAATTGGGTCAGCTACTCTTTATCGCCGCAGTGCTGTCGCTCGGCGGGCTGATTCGCAGTATCAGTCTCACCGTTCCGGGCTGGTGGGCTCGCGCGGTTGCGTACGGAATCGGCTCCGTAGCGGCATTCTGGGTCTATGAGCGCACTGCCTGGCTAGTCCCGTAGATTCCGCAACTTTCGGCTTTCTGTGAGGCGCGTTCGCTCGACTAAAACTCGAATTCGTAATACTGTGATATCAATTCCTGCCTGACGCCCGGAGCTATCGATATGCGTATGTCCTCTCTTTTTCAGTTGCTTGCAGCGCTCGTATTCCTGTCTTTTACCGCGAGTGTCTCGGCGCAGACAACTTCGAATATCGACTTCGGCGACGACTCAGGCGACTGGGCGCATGATGGCGAATGCGATGACCCGCGATTCGCAGGAATCGGCGTGGCATCCATTCTTTTGGATGAGGACCTGCGCCGGGATGCTTCCGACTGCCGCGACCTGTTCAACGAAGGCCGTATCCATCTGGCCGTCGCTGCCAGCGCATCGGTGAACTCCGATGGGATCGACTTCGGTGACGATAGTAGTACCTGGACCTTCGACGGTGAATGCGATGATCCGCGCTTCGAGGGCGATGGTATGGCATCGGTACTTCTCGATGAGGATGCGTATAGCGATGCGACCGATTGCCAGTCGCTTGTTCAACAAGGCCGAATCACGTTGCGAGGCGATTCCGGTGGAGGAAAACAGGCCTATAGGCTAGAGGCTGGCGATGAGACGCTATCGAGCGGCGAGTATCGGGACGGTTTCTCGTTTGAGGCCCGTTCGGGTCAGGAAGCGGTTGTCGATCTTCGTTCCGATGACTTTGATCCGTATCTGATAGTTATCTTGCCGAGTGGAGATCAGCTGGACAACGACGATTTCGAAGGTGATACGAGTCGCTCCTTGATCTCGCTTGTTGCTGAGGAGAGCGGTACGTACGACGTTATCGTCACGAGTTATCAGGAGGGCGAAACCGGCGGATATAGTCTGCAGATGGATGTCGGTGACGCAGTCCAGGGAACAGGCCACCGCGAAGAAAGCGGTACATTGGCCAGGGGAGATCGGGAGCTCGAGGACGGAGAGTTTCTCGACATGTATGAATTTACGGGTCGGGCCGGACAGCGAGTGGCGCTAGAGCTGACCTCGAACGACTTTGACACCTATCTGATTCTTTCCGATCCGAATGGGGAGAGTCAGGCAAACGATGATGCCCGTGATACAACTGACAGTATGATCGTTGCCACACTTACGGAGTCAGGTACGCACCAGGTCGGCGTAACCTCATACGAGGGCGGTGAGACTGGTGAGTACCGGCTAACGATCGATCAGGACAGTGCCGATGGCGAGTCTCTGGAGAACAGGGACGTTCATACACTAGCGCTGGGCCAAACGACTGTCGGCGAGCTGAGTTCCGGTGATCTGGTTCTCGAGTCCGGCGGTGAATATCAGGATACCTATGTATTCGATGGTCGCGCGGGGCAGAGCGTGAACGTCGATATGTCGTCGAACGACTTCGATACCTATGTGGCACTGATCACGCCCTCCGGCGATTTTATAGAGAATGACGATTTCGATGGCAGCACTTCCCGATCCGTCGTCGAACTGAATCTTAGCGAGACCGGCCGTTATCGCGTCATGGCGACATCCTATGCTGCGGATGAGACGGGCGAGTATCGATTGACGGTGAATACAGGTACGGGTACGAGTTCGTCCAACGCAGGCACGTTCGCCGGCGGCGGAACCTCGGGTGGCAGAACCTACGGTATCTTCGCCGGTATCAGCGATTATCCTGGCACCGATAGCGATCTGAACTGGACGGCTGAGGATGCCATCCGCGTTCGCGATGCGTTGATTCGAGGTGGAGGTATGCGGCCGGAAGATGCCATCACGCTGACAGACTCGGACGCGACGGTAGCAAATCTTGAATCTGCTTTGGAAGAAGTCGCGTCGCGGGCAGGGCCGGACGACACTTTTGTGTTTTTCTATTCAGGTCATGGAAGTCGCCTGGAACGCGCCGGACCGGAGATGTCCGATCCTGATGCGCTTGATGAGACGATCGTTCTCTACGATGCGCAGATCCGTGATGACGAGATGCGCGAGATGTTCGATCAGATCCAGGCCGGCACGACACTGTTTCTACTTGACTCCTGCTTCAGCGGCGGCTTCGCAAAAGACATGATATCGGTGCCTGGCCGCATGGGAATGTTCTCCTCGGAGGAAGACGTGACGTCTCAGGTGGCTGTCAAATTCCGCGCTGGAGGATATCTTTCTTATTTCCTCGACGAGGCGATCGGCGACAGACTCGCGGATGAGGATCGCGACGGTGATGTAACAGCTATCGAGCTGAGCGAATATGTGCATCTTCGTTTTCGCAACGATGTGAAGTCATCCCCTGGCGACTTCGTCCGCACGAGTGGCCCGCAATCCGGCTATCAGCATCTGGTCGTCGACCGTGGTAGCGTCGGACCCTACGAAGTGCTGTTCAGCCAGTCTCGTTAGTCGTGGCCGGTAGATAGCGATAGATTATGCGCGAGCCCCGCGCCGCGCTTGCTAAGCCAGGAAAAATCCAGATACTCGAGAGTGTCTGCCTCGGCGGCTGGGGTTCACGCAGCGGCTGAGGCAGTATTTCGGCCGTCGCCGGAGAGTTCTGACCGCGGCGGAGCGCGGTCTCGAGGTCGCAGTTTTGGCGAGTGAAAACCAGTTTTCTCTGTTGATGGGTCGGCGTTTCGGCCCTTTCTTCTTCACTCAATTCCTCGGCGCTTTTAACAACAACGTATTCAAGAACGCGTTGTTGATACTGATCGCGTATCAGATCTCGAGTGTTAGATTCTTCACGACCGATACGCTCATCAATGTCAGCGCCGGACTTTTTATCCTGCCATTCTTTCTCTTCTCGGCAACGGCGGGAAAGTTTGCCGACAAGTATGAGAAGTCCTTCCTGATCCGGATCGTGAAGGCATGCGAGATCATGATCATGATTCTGGCAGCTATCGCTCTTTCTATTCAGAGTGTGGCGATCCTGCTGGGCACAGCAATCGGCGGAGTATTGATCGGCAATGCGGAGACGGGCGTCACAATGGTCGCAGGGACCGTCGTCGTTGTGGCCTGCGTGGGGTATTGGATCAGTCGTAGCGTGCCGACAGTACCGATCGTCGATCCCGGCTTGAAGATCAACTGGAACCCGTTCACAGAGACATGGCGGATTATCCAGTTCACGCGTAAGAGCAGGACGGTTTTTCTGTCGGTCATCGGTATCTCCTGGTTCTGGTTCTTCGGAGCCACCTACCTTGCGCAGTTTCCCAACTACACGCGCGTAGTCCTGCACGGCAACGAGCAGGTGGTCACACTGCTGCTGAGTCTTTTTTCAATCGGTATTGGAGTAGGTTAGCTACTCTGTGAGCGCCTGTCCGGGCGAATGGTAGAACTCGGTCTCGTGCCATTTGGCTCGATCGGCTTGACGATCTTCGGTATCGATATTTATTTCGCGACGCCGGCCGTTGTCGGCGATGAGCTCATTGGTGCAGCGCAATTCGTGCAGACGCCCGGGAGCATACGTCTGCTGCTCGATGTAATCCTGATAGGACTCTTCGGCGGCTTCTATATCGTGCCGCTGAATGCGCTTATTCAACAACGTGGCAGACCCAGCCATCGCTCGAGAATCATCGCTGGAAATAACGTTCTGAATTCTCTATTTATGTTGTTGTCGGCAGTCACTGCATTCTCGTTCGGTCTCTCGCTTTCGGAACTGCTGCTTCTTACCGCGGTGCTGAACGGACTCGTTGCGATCTATATCTATACGCTCGTTCCTGAATTTCTCATGCGGTTTATCGTGTGGATTCTCGTCAATACTATCTATCGCATTCGTACGGAGGGGCTGGAGAAGATCCCCGAACGGGGCGCGGCTCTGTTGGTCTGCAATCATGTCAGCTTCGTCGATGCGATAGTCATTGCGGGATGTGTACGGCGTCCGATGCGGTTCGTGATGTACTACAAGATATTCGAGATTCCGATACTGAGTTTCATATTTCGCACGGCGCGCGCGATATCAATCGCGGGAAAAAAGGAAAATCCCGCTATCCTGGAGAAGGCCTTTGACGATATCTCCAGGTGTCTGGACAATGGCGATCTCGTATGCATTTTCCCGGAGGGGAGGATTACGAGTGACGGAGAGATGAGTGTTTTTCGTCCCGGTATAGAGAGGATCGTGAGGCGAA
Source organism: Candidatus Rariloculaceae bacterium (assembly GCA_045561025.1). GTDB lineage: Bacteria > Pseudomonadota > Gammaproteobacteria > Steroidobacterales > Rariloculaceae > SMWC01. The sequence goes on along the minus strand of JBJKYM010000002.1, from coordinate 980 downwards.
ATCCCGTCACGGTAGTGCCGATCGCGCTCCTTGCTGGCGCACCAGTCGAAGCCGCCGCTGTATCGGCTGAAAGCTTGAGGGCGGATGTTGCCGCACTTCTGCAGGATGAGGATCGAGGTCCGGTCGTTGTAGAAGCTTAACGAGTCGTTTCGGCCCTGGGTTACTTGTCGGTCTGCGTTGCTTAGAATGGCGACAGGATTGACTCGGAGTTCCAGCTTATGAGTACGCTTGCGCTGCTAGCGACGCTAACGGTTGTTCAGGGTCACGCGCTACAGCTCCATCAGCCGCATGAGGCAGGCCTTGTTTCGGTTGAGGTCGCGTGGAGTGATCGAGAGATTCCTTACCTTCGAGACGCGGACAGCTGGTTTACTGTCATCGGTGTCGATCTCGATACCGCGGCGGGTGATTATCCCGTTGAGATCTCGCTGCGCTACGAAGACGGCAGCGTTCTATCGCACACCGATACACTGAGCGTGCAGGATAAGCAGTATCCGACAACCGAATTGACCGTCGCGCCCGGCTATGTCGAACTCAGCCCGGAGAATCAGGAGCGTGCTGCCGCGGAATCCCGCGAGATCAACGAAATTTACTCGACGCTGACCTCAGAGGCGTATTGGGATCAGCCATTTCAGGTGCCGATACCAGGAACGACGGGCGGTCGAAATTTCGGGCATCGTCGTGTATTCAATGGCGAGCCTCGCGCGCCACATTCCGGCGCCGATCTCACGGCGGCGACGGGTACCGAAATTCTCGCCGCCAATGCGGGTAGGGTCGTTCTCGTTAAGAACTTATTTTTCAGTGGAAACGCTGTGTTCATAGATCACGGCCTGGGTGTTTACTCAACTTATTTGCATCTCTCCGAGATGCTGGTCGAACCTGGCGAGATGGTTGAACAGGGGCAGGCAATCGGTCTGGCGGGGGCGACCGGCCGAGTTACTGGTCCGCATCTACATTGGGGCATACGAATTCTTCGCGCTCGA
>JBJKYM010000001.1:0-44086 GCA_045561025.1 Candidatus Rariloculaceae bacterium | reverse complement strand
TATTTGCTAATCAAGGCTAATACGGGCGGTTTTTTGGCTTGCCTGAGGGGGGCGACTTCGCGCCAAAAAAGCCACCGTGACGCAGTCTGATCAGGGAGAGATGTAGCGGACTCGAAGGTCCTGTTGACGTCTCGCAGTTAAGAGGGAGGGGAATACACGACGATGAAAACAGCTCTGGAGTTCAGCGCTTCCAATGTTGCCGACCTGCCGTTACAGGAAGCGTCGCTGACCATTTGGGACACCAAGTATCGACTGAAGACCAAGTCCGGTGATCCGGTCGATACCGACATACAGGAAACTTACCAACGAGTCGCGAGAGCTCTGGCCGAGGTCGAAGACCCGATCAAGCGCGACTACTGGTTTGAACGTTACGTCTGGGCGCTGCAGCGCGGCGCTATCCCCGCGGGACGAATCATGTCGAACGCGGGTGCCGAGGCGCACAAGCCGGCAACCTCGACAATCAACTGCACCGTTTCCGGAACCGTCGGCGACTCCATGCACGAGATCCTGGATAAGGTTCACGAGGCCGGGCTGACGCTCAAGGCCGGGTGCGGTATCGGTTACGAGTTCTCGACATTGCGGCCGCGCGGTGCCTACGTATCGGGTGCCGGCGCGCACACATCCGGGCCGCTGTCGTTCATGGATATCTACGACAAGATGTGTTTCACCGTGTCGTCAGCAGGTGGCCGACGAGGCGCACAGATGGGCACGTTCGACGTGGGTCATCCGGATGCGATGGAATTCATCCGCGCCAAGCGTGAGGATGGCCGTCTGCGACAGTTCAACCTTTCGCTTCTGATCACCGACGAATTCATGGCGGCGGTCCGAGAAGATCGCTCGTGGTCGCTTGCCTTTCCGGTGACGCAGCGCGAAGCAGACGAGGACGGTATCGATCTCGACAGCGCCGAGCAGGTTGTCTGGCGGGAGTGGCCGGTTACCGGAGAGTACGTCCGCAACGCCGAGGGGCTGGTTGCCTGCCGTATCTATAAGGAGATGCCGGCGCGACGCCTGTGGGACGTCATCATGTCCTCAACTTACGATTTCGCCGAGCCGGGCTTCGTATTGATCGACCGCGTTAACGAGCTGAACAACAACTGGTGGTGCGAGACGATACGTGCGACGAATCCCTGCGGGGAGCAGCCGTTGCCAGCCTATGGTGCCTGTCTTCTGGGTTCGGTTAATTTGACCAAGTTCGTACTCGACCCCTTTACCGACGAGGCGAGATTCGACTGGGACGAGTTCCGTGAGGTTGTTCGCGTCTTCACCCGGATGCTCGACAACGTGGTTGAGATAAACGGGCTGCCGCTTGAGAAGCAGCGTGAAGAGATCCTGCGTAAGCGTCGTCACGGTATGGGCTTTCTCGGGCTGGGCTCGACGATCACTTTGCTCGGAATGCGCTACGGCGCGCCGGACTCGGTGCAGTTTACCGAGGACGTCTCGCGCGAACTCGCATTGGCGGGCTGGGAAATGGGCCTCGAACTCGCTCGGGAGAAGGGTGTTGCGCCGATCCTGACCGAGGACTTCGAAGTCACGGCGGAGATGCTGCGAAAGAGACCCGAGATGGTGGAAGACGGCTGGAAGGTCGGCGACGCCATCCCCGGACGTCTGCTGCATGCGAAATATAGCCGCTATATGCAGAAGGTCGCGGCCGTCGCGCCGGAACTCGTGGAGAAGCTGGCAGAAGAGGGAGCGCGTTTTACCCACCATAGCTCGATTGCACCCACCGGCACGATTGCGCTGTCGCTTGCGAATAATGCGAGTAACGGTATTGAGCCCTCGTTCGCACATCATTACTTCCGTAACGTTATCCAGGAAGGCAAGAAAACGAAGGAAAAGGTCGACGTGTTCTCGTTCGAGCTTCTCGCCTACCGGCAGCTCGTGAAATCGGATGCGACGCCGGATGCGACAGATAGCGAACAGGCGCTTCCGGAATACTTCGTCAGCTCCGAGGACATCTCGCCGAAGGAGCATGTCGATATTCAGGCGGCGGCGCAGAACTGGATTGACTCGTCAATTTCCAAAACGGCGAATGTGCCTACCGACTACGAATACGACGACTTCAAGGATATTTACCTGTACGCGCACGAACAGGGCCTTAAGGGGTGTACGACGTTCCGCTTCAATCCCGAAGCCTTCCAGGGTGTTCTCGTCAAAGAGAAAGATCTCGAGAATACGACGTATCGCTTCACGCTGGACGACGGCAGCATTGTCGAGGCGAAGGGGAACGACGAGATCGAATACGACGGCGAGCTACATAGCGCGGCGAACCTGTTCGATGCACTGAAAGAAGGTTATTACGGGAAGTTGTAACGCAGTGAAGCCGAATCCTCAGAAGTTATTTAAGAAAGAGCGCCGCGGTAAGACGCAGTTCTGGCAATCGAGCCCCCGCAACTCCCGGTGGCTGGAACTTGCCAAAACCTTAAGAGCGGACCTGAAGCCGATGGCGTCCTGGCAACTCAACCGGCCAGAGATTCGGAAATTAAAAGACTAAAACGAAGAGATTAGAACAATGACGCGAATCAAGGTGGATCAAAAGATCGTGGGTTATGACGTGGCCGCTGAGGCGAATGCGCCGGCTGAGAAGCCGCCGCTCGTCGACGTCGCGCAGCTGGATGAGCCCAAAGTCATCCGCATGCACGAGAAACTCGAGCGCCCCGATATGCTCATCGGCTCAACCTACAAGGTCAAAACGCCGGTGTCCGATCACGCGATGTACGTCACGATCAACGACATCGTATTGAACGAAGGCACTGACTTCGAGAAGCGGCGGCCGTTCGAGATTTTCATTAACTCCAAGAACCTGGATCACTATCAGTGGATTGTCGCGCTCACGCGAATCATGTCTGCCGTATTTCGTAAGGGTGGCGACGTCAACTTTCTCGTCGAAGAGCTGAAGGCGGTATTCGACCCTCGCGGGGGCTATTGGCAGCCCGGCGGTGTGTTTATGCCTTCGATTATTGCCGAGCTCGGCTATATCGTCGAAAAGCACCTCGTGCAGATCGGTCTGCTGCATCTGAACGAGCCGAGTGCGGAACAGCAGGAGCTGATCGATGAGAAGCGCGCCGAATTCGAAGCTCAGAAGAGCCAGAAAGATGCATTCGCAGAGGACCGCTTCCCGGCCGGTGCTCAGCTCTGCGGCAAATGCAATACGGCAGCCACCGTCATGATGGATGGCTGTATGACGTGCCTGAATTGCGGTTACTCCAAATGCGGCTGAGGCGCGCGTTAGCGCGGCTGCCGGCCGACCAGGAATAGGATTATTTTGATCCGCCGTTGGTCCGCTTCCAGGCTTGAAAGCCTGGGGCGGACCTTTTTTTCCCGTCCGGTGAATCCACGTGTCGCGCTACCGGGTGTCGAAAAACGCTAGAATGCCCGGTTTTCAATACGGGAAAGCTGTGTGGTACTGACAATCCCTGACTTCTCGTCGCTGAATATCCTTGTCGCCGGCGACGCGATGCTCGACGAGTATTTGTTCGGTGATGCCGGGCGGATTTCGCCCGAGGCGCCGGTGCCTGTCGTCCGTACGCACGGGACAGAGCAGCGGCCTGGCGGCGCAGCGAATGTCGCGCTCAATGTAGCGGCGCTCGGTGGTCAGGTCCGCCTGTTGGCAGTCATCGGGGACGACGAACGCGGTAAGGCGCTTGCCCGGATACTCTCCGCGGCCGGTGTTGCGTGCGATTTCATTGCGGTTGCCGGCCGGCCCACTGTTCACAAGCTGCGCGTACTCTCCCGCAACCAGCAGCTCATCCGTCTCGACTCCGAAGAAACGCTCGCAGGCCACGAGTCGGAAGTCCAGACGTCGTTCGAGAACAACCTGGATGGTGTCGACGCAATCGTTCTCTCCGACTACGGCAAGGGAACACTGGGCAATATCGAAGCGCTCATCGCGCTGGCCCGCGACCGGTCTATCCCCGTGCTCATCGATCCGAAGGGTACCGACTTCGAGCGCTATCGTGGCGCATCGGTTCTGACGCCGAACCAGAACGAGTTCGAGGCCGTTGTCGGTGCTCTGCACGGTGAGTCGGAATTCCGGTCTGCCGGCGAGGGTCTTCGAGAAAAGCTGGATCTCGATTCATTGCTCGTTACGCGCGGCGAGAAGGGTATGGTCCTTTTTTCCGCTGGCGAACAGACATTATCGTTACCGGCAGAGGCAAGAGAAGTATTCGATGTTACCGGTGCCGGCGATACGGTCATCGGTCTGATGGCCGCCGGACTGGGTAGTGGCTGGGCCGGTGAAGACGCGGCCGCGCTGGCGAATCTCGGCGCCGGCTTAGTGGTTCGAAAAAGCGGTGTCGCGACGGTGAGTCCGTCGAAGTTGCGACTGGCGCTTCATCGCAGAGGCGTCGGAGGCCGGGGACTTGTCGACGCGGACGAACTCGAGCTGCTCGTCGGTGAGGCCAGGCGGCGGGGCGAACGTATCGTGATGACCAACGGATGCTTCGACATTCTCCATGCGGGTCACGTGAGCTATCTGGAGGAAGCCAAGGTCCTGGGCGATAGACTGATCATCGCAGTAAATGATGACGCCTCCGTTACGAGGCTGAAGGGTGAATCTCGTCCGATCACGCCGCTCGATGACCGAATGGTAGTGCTTTCAGGTCTTGCCGCCGTTGACTGGGTTGTGCCGTTTTCCGAGGAGACGCCCGCCGCACTGATCGAACGGCTATTGCCGGACATCCTCGTCAAGGGCGGGGACTATGCCGTCGACGAGATCGCCGGCGGTAAGGCAGTTATAGAGAACGGCGGCGAGGTCCGGGTTCTATCGATGAAAGCGGGGCGCTCGACGAGCGCACTTATCGATTCAATCCGGAAGGCCTAGTCGAGCCAGTCGTTTATCTCGGTCAGGTCTTCGACATTCAATCCACCGGCAGCCTGCTTGAGCCGCAAAATATTCAGAATGTAGTCGTAGCGGCTGCGCGCATAGTTCGTGAGCGCCCGCGACAATGAGTTCTGCGAGACCAGGACGTCAACCGTGGTTCTTGTTCCGACCTCGAAGCCCGCCTCGGTGGCCTGCAACGCTGTAGACGAAGACTCTACGGCTTGATTCAGCGCGCGTACGCGGGATATTTCGGCGATGACGCCGAGATACGCATCACGCGTCTGACGCTCTGTCTGGCGGGCGATGCGCTCGAGTGCTTCCAGCGCAGCGCGATGCTGATAAACGGCCTGTTGGACCCGCGACTTATTCATGCCACCGGTATAGATAGGAATACTGAAATTCAACGATACGTTGTAACCCTCGGGTCCGTTCGTTGCCGGATTTTCCACAATCGTACCGTTGGCGAAGAAGTTCCTGCGCAGGGTGTCGGTTTCGGATTCGGAATAGTTGCCGGACAGACGCAAAGTCGGGTGGCTACTTCCCCGTTGTACGTCGATATCGTCCATAGCGATATCCGCAGCGTAACGACTCGACATGAGCGCGAGATTCTGTTCCATGGAAACGCGTACCCACTCGTCCGCATCTTCCGGCTCGGGGGAGACCAGCGGGATCTCTTCGGCCGGGCCTGACAGCTCAGAGATATATTCGCCGACGATCTCGCGCAGGAATTCGCGCGATGTCGCGAGAACACGCTGCGCCGCAATCTCCGTCGCAACGGCAAGATCGTAGCCTGCCTGAGATTCCTGTACATCGGTAATGGCGATCAGACCGACCTCGAAACGCCGCTCGGCCTGCTCCAGCTGCCGGCCTATTGCCTCTCGTGCTGCCTGCTCCGCGGCCAGCGTGTCCTGGGCGGCGAGGACATTGAAATATGTTTCTGAGACGCGAAGCAGCAGATTCTGTTTCGCGAATTGATAGTCGGTCTCCGCTCTTAATATTTGTTTGTCGGCTCTTCGCAGGCTGACGAATTGCGTTCTGTCGTAGATTGTCTGATTCAGATTCAGACTGATGTTGGACGTGTCGCGCTCTGTTTCTGTAGATATAACGATGTTACTCGGCTGCCCGGTCTGGAAGTTAGTCGCGGGATTAGGGTCTCTGCTGTCGATGGTTGTAGCGCCGGCGTTGAAAGAAAGTTGCGGCAGCACATTGCTGCGTGCCTGTGGTTTCGCCTCCAGCGTCGCAAGATAGATTGCCTCCGCCTCCCGAATGACCGGATCGTTCTGCAGCGCGCGCTGATAGACGTTCAGCAGATCTTCCTGTGCGCCGCTGTTCTGTCCCAGTCCGGACAGACTGACGATGAGGAGGATGCGATATAGATATGAGTTCATGATAGTTCCACCTATGGGTAGTTACGGAGCCTCGCTGTTGCTAGTACCTTGGTATCTGTGAATCGATAGTTTGCGACCAGGCCTCGATACCTCCTGCCAGGTTGAATACGTTCTCGAAACCTACTGCCAGCAGGTATCCTGCCACCTGTCGGCTACGTCCACCTGAGTGACACATCACAACTAGCGAAGAATCGCGATCGAGTTCCTCTATTCGTGCAGTGATTTCACCCATCGGGATATGGTGCGCGCCGGAAATCGACGCTATCTCTAGTTCGCGGGATTCCCGCACGTCGACGAGGACAACGTCTTTTGACTGAGTTTTGTCGGGCCAGCGGTCGCAGAATTGTCGTGGGGTCAACTCCGGAACAACCCTCATAGCGCCAGACCGCTCAGAGGACGAATGGCTCGGGTCGCTCCGCATTGATGAGCGGCATGAGCACGGACTCGAACAGACTCGCTCTCTCGATCTCACCGCTTTCGTGCATCGTGACCAACTGAGCTTCCATGACAGGTTCACGACCTACAACGACGAAGAGACGGCCACCCGGACGGAGCATGTTGACGAAGAAATCGTCCTGCTCGGGGAGCGATCCTGTGACAGCGATAGCGTCGAACTTTTTTTGCTGGCCCATCTGCAGAGCGTCCAGCGTTTTGAATGAAACGTTTGAAATCTCGAGCTGCCCTACCTTGCTCCTGGCTTCTTCGGAGAAGTCCTCGAAGATATCGACACTTTCAACGGTTCCGGCAAGCCGCGCCAGGCAGGCCGTTAGAAAACCGTTGCCGGTACCGATCTCGAGTACGCTGTCATTCGGATCCAGAGCCAGAGCCTGCAGAAGACGGCCTTCGACCTTCGGCGTCATCATTCTCTGACCGTGAGCGAGTGAGATTTCGAGATCAGCGAAAGCCAGGGCTTGCTGGGACTCGGGCACGAAGGATTCTCGCGGAATGGTGCCGAGAGCCTCCAGGACCCGATCGTCCAGGACCTCCCAGGCACGGATCTGCTGTCCCAGCATCTGGGTTCGTGCTTCTTCGAGATTCATTGTTTCACGCGGGGTGTGGCGGCTGCCATTCAGGTTGCGACTAAGGTTACGAAGTTTACCGGAGACGCAAAGACGGTGTCTAAAGAATTATGGTGAATTGCGAGGGACCGCGCATACCCTGTTGGGGTATTGTTAACGTGAGCAATGAAGAGGAACTCACGCGATCAGGGGGCAGTATCGAGGCTAGGGGCGTGATTGTGCGTTTCTCGCAGCAAATAACAACTCATCGTCGCATTGTGACGGCGATCTGACAGTGCAACCTGGTGCCGGCGGGTGAAGAGCTGTCCAGAGTAACCATTTTGCTAGTCTCATTTGGCCGGCTCGGGCTCGGTCCAGGTGGCCGGGCATACACTGGATTCGAATAGCACAGCGTGGCAATAGTATTGAGGAGCGATGGTGGAGCTGATGCTCGATAGTCCCTGGCTCATCGCCACGCTTGTTGTGGGATTCCTCGCTATCGCTGCCGCAGCGGTATTCGCGCGTAATCGTCAGATCCATGACCTCGCCGACCTGGACCTCGACCTGGAAGAGCCCGACCTGCCCGATCGTCCGCTGCCAGACGGTACCGCTGCGACCGAGCATGAATCCGAAGCGATCGATGGGGTTACAGAATCGCCGGACGCGGACGTCAGCGCCCCGGCAAGCCTCGACGAAGACGCTGCCAGGACAGCCATGAAGAACAGCGAGGCCCCCCTCTTCGAGGTATTGGCGCAGACGCTTCCCGATGTGACAGTCGTCCACACGGACCGCATTCTCTACACGAACGACGCTGCGGCGGATCTCTTCGGGGTCGAGCGCGACATGCTGCGCGGCAAGCCGGTAACCGATTTAATGCGACCGGCGTATCGTGCTGTCGTTCGCCGCCAGATCCGCGCTCAGCTTGGGGAGAATAAGCCGCCCGAGGCAGTCGAAGTACAGCTTATCAACGGCGATGAACGCGGATTGTGGGCGGAGCTGCACTCTCGCGCGGTCGACTTCAACGGCACCAATGCGTTATTGACCGTAGCTCGGGATATCAGTCATCGCAAGAGCATGGAAGCTTCGCTTGGGCACGGGAAGTTGCAGGCACGAATCACTCTCGAGTCGATCGGTGAGGGCGTGATCACAACCGATACCGCGGGCATCATCGACTATATGAACGAGGCTGCCGAGCAGCTGACCGGCGCTACGCGCTCGGTCGGAATTGGCAAGCGACTGACAGATCTGATCGCTCTCGTCGATGAGAACGACCGCGAGTCGCTGGGCGACCCGGTTCAGCAATGTCTGAATGAGCGCAAGCGTGTGAGCCTCGGGCGGAGGGCGCTACTGATGAGTAAGCAAACCGAGCGTGAGTGTTCGGTCGAGCTGACCGCATCGCCGATACGCGGTTCCGAGGGTACGGTCGCCGGCTGCGTCATCATATTTCATGACGTAACGGAGATTCGCGGTCTCACCCGCCAGATGTCTTACCAGGCGAGCCACGATGCTCTTACCGGGCTGGTCAACCGGGCGGAGTTCGAGCGGCGGCTTGAGGCTTCGCTGAAGTCCGCGCGAGGTGAGGCAGCCGGTCACGTGGTTTGTTATCTGGATCTCGACCGCTTCAAAGCGGTGAACGACAGCAGCGGCCACCTTGCCGGTGACAATCTGCTTCGCGAGATCGCGAATCTGCTGAAGGAACAGGTGCGTGACTCCGATACGGTCGCCCGACTCGGTGGCGATGAGTTCGCCCTGTTACTCATCGGCTGTCCATTGGAGAAGGCTCGCCAGATCGCCGACGACGTTTGCCAGGCGGTCGGGCAGTATCGATTCGTCTGGCACGAAAATATCTTCGACATCGGAGTCAGCATCGGTGTGGTCGAGATCGATCATGAGAGCGGTTCCGCAGAAACCGTGATCGGCGCAGCGGACTCAGCCTGCTATGCTGCGAAGCAGCAGGGCCGCGGACGCGTCCATGTCTACTCAGCTCGCGATGAGGTCGCTGCGCGGCAGCGTGGCGAGATTCAGTCGGTGCAGCGGCTGCAGCGCGCGTTGAAGGAGAATCATTTCGAGTTGTTCGTTCAGCCAATTATTTCCGTGGCCGGGCGGGTCCAGGAAGGTCCGGCGCTGGAGATTCTGCTGCGAATGCGGGACGAGTCCGGCGAGGTGATACTGCCTGCACAATTCATGGATTCGGCTGCTCGGTATCAGCTGATGTCGCACATCGATCGCTGGGTCGTTCAGGCGACGCTGGCAGCGCTTTCGAGCGGAGTACTCCGTCTACCCGATAAACGCAGCTGCGCCATTAATTTGTCGGGACAGACGCTGGGAGATGAAGACTTCCTGGAGTTCGTCGTCGAAGCTCTGGACCACACCGGAGTGGTGCCCTCTCAACTTTGCTTCGAGGTTTCGGAGTCGTCGGTCGTTGGAAATCTCGATCATGCGCATCGATTTATCAATGTGCTGCACGGCATCGGTTGCCGGTTCGCTCTGGACGATTTCGGCAGTGGGATCGGTTCTTTCTCCAACCTCAAGTATCTCGCGATCGATTATCTCAAGATCGACGGTGCGTATATTCGTGATCTGGATACAGACAGTGTGAATCGCGCAATGGTAACGGCGATGATCAAGCTGGCCCGAACCCTGAATTTCCAGGTAGTTGCGGAGCAGGTCGAGGATCAGGCTTCGTTCGAGACCGTTCGCGAGATGGGTGTCGACTTCGTGCAGGGATACGTCGTCGAACGGCCGCATCCCTTATAAGCACCCGTCAGGGACCCGGGGGTTCCCGAAAAGGAGGTCGCCCCCCTTCCCGGTCGCGGGATGCCCGGCGCCGTAACTGACTCAGAGCAGCGGCACCGCCAGCAGCGCGACGATATTAATGATCTTGATCAACGGGTTGATGGCCGGGCCCGCCGTATCCTTGTACGGATCGCCAACGGTGTCGCCGGTAATCGCGGCTTTATGAGCATCCGAGCCTTTTCCGCCCAGATTACCGTCCTCGACGTATTTCTTCGCGTTGTCCCAGGCTCCACCGCCGGTTGTCATCGAGATCGCGACGAATAAGCCCGTGATAATGGTTCCGACGAGCAAACCGCCGAGCGCTTGCGCCCCCAGCAGCTGTCCGACCAGCAACGGTACCGCGATCGGAAGCAGCGACGGCACGACCATCTCCTTAATCGCAGACTTCGTAAGCAGGTCGACGGCCGTCGAGTAGTCCGGCTTCGTCGTGCCTTCCATGATTCCGGAAATCTCGCGGAACTGTCTACGCACTTCCTCCACCACCGAGCCGGCCGCCCGGCCTACAGCTTCCATCGCCATGGCACCGAACAAATACGGTACGAGTCCACCGATGAACAACCCGATAATCACGCGATAGTCGGAGAGATCGAACGACAGAGCACCGAGGCCTGCCTCCTCAAGACTATGCGTGTAGTCAGCGAAGAGAACGAGAGCCGCTAGGCCGGCAGAGCCGATCGCATAGCCTTTGGTTACCGCCTTGGTCGTGTTGCCGACCGCATCCAGCGCGTCGGTGATTTCGCGGACGCTAGACGGGAGTTCCGCCATCTCCGCGATCCCGCCGGCGTTGTCCGTAATGGGTCCGTACGCGTCGAGCGCAACAACCATGCCCGTCATTGAGAGCATGCTGGTCGCGGCAATCGCCAGTCCATAGAGCTCCGCCAGTTGATAGGCTCCCCAGATCGATGCGCTAACTGCGATGACCGGCAGCGCCGTCGATCTCATCGCGACACCGAGACCCGCGATAATATTCGTCGCGTCGCCCGTCGTTGATGCCTCGGCGATCTTCTTCACCGGGGCGTATTCGGTACTCGTATAGTACTCCGTAATGACGACCATGGCTGCTGTCAGCGCAAGGCCGATGAGTGCAGAGAAGTAGAGGTTTATGGAGTCCGCGCCCATAAGTGCGGTCGTGACCGGGTAGAAGGCGATTGCGGCAAGCGCACCGGAAACGATAACGCCCTTGTACAGTGCCCCCATGATTTTTCCGCTGCTCGTGCTGACGAAGAATGTCCCGATAATCGAAGCGACGATCGAAACTGCACCAAGCACCATCGGATAGATCACGGCATTCGGTCCGAGTGTCGCGATGGTCAGTCCGCCGAGTAGCATGGTGGCGATCAGCGTGACCGCATAGGTTTCGAACAGGTCGGCGGCCATTCCGGCGCAGTCGCCCACGTTGTCGCCCACGTTGTCGGCGATAACGGCCGGGTTGCGCGGATCGTCCTCAGGAATTCCAGCTTCGACCTTACCTACGAGGTCAGCACCGACATCGGCGCCCTTCGTGAATATTCCGCCACCGAGTCTGGCAAAAATTGAGATAAGTGAGCCGCCGAATGCCAGGCCGATCAGCGCCTTGAGTACGGCTTCCTCTTCCAGGCCCATCGCATGAAGTATTGCGTAGTAGCCGGCAACACCCAGAAGTCCGAGGCCCACGACGAGCATTCCGGTGATGGCACCGCCGCGAAAGGCAATTTTCAGCGCCGGGTTAATTCCCTCTGTGGCTGCCTGAGCCGTTCTGACGTTCGAGCGCACTGATATGAACATGCCGATGTAGCCCGCGAGCGCTGAGAACGCCGCTCCGATCGCAAAGCCGATTGCTGTCGGCCACTCGAGTACGAAGCCGAGCAGGACGAACAGGATCGCGCCGACGATACCTATCGTCAGATACTGCCGGTTCATGTAGGCGTTCGCGCCCTCCTGAATGGCAGCGGCGATCTCCTGCATGCGTTCGTTGCCGGCAGACTGACCGAGGATCCACTTTACCGAGATCAGGCCATAGAGCAGCGCGAGTACGGAGGCACCAATACAGAGCCACAAAGCGTTCGTTGGATTCATTCCTATTTTCTCCCATGTTCCCGGCCACGATGGGTCCGGAACCCGCAACGGCGGGCCTCAAATCAAGTTGTCTTTGGGGATCGTATACCCCTGGGCACGATTGACTGCAGCCGTCCCTGTGTCTGGCGCAGCTTCGTGTGGAGGCTCTATTTGATTGTTTGTCCTTCTTGCGAGCCCGTGTATATTGCGCCGCAGCCTGCTACCTGGCCGCGAAAGGCACGCTATTTTAGCACAAAGTTGCCGCCCAACCGGGGCTTGACGGGCACGGATCTGAGCCTGGCGTATCGCGGTAATCCCTTGCGATAGGGGGGATAGTCCTCTCCCTGGATCAGTGGCTCCAGATACCTTCGACAGGCCGGAGTCACACCAAATCCGTCACGGCTGATAAAGCTTTTGGGCATCATCTTCTCGCGATTGGCAACACGGCTCAGCGCGACCTGACCCACGGTCCAGCGATACGGATTGTCCGATTTCCGGACGATGATGGGCATGACGGCGTTCTCCCCACGCAACGCGAGTTGCACGGCCTTTTTTCCGACGGCATAGGCTTGCTCGACATCGACCTTCGACGCGATATGACGCGCGGAGCGCTGCAGATAATCCGCTATAGCGTAGTGATACTTCAGTCCGAGCTTGTCGCGGATGATCGCCGCGATTGCAGGTGCTGCGCCCCCGAGTTGTGCATGCCCGAAGGCATCGCGTGTCCCGGAGTCAGCCAGAAATTTTCCGTTTCGATATCGGGCCCCCTCCGACACGACGATCACACAGTAGTCATAGAGGCGGACGCAATCCCTGACGCGTTTCAGAAAGCGCCTCTGGTCGAAGGGCACTTCCGGAAACAGTATAATGTGCGGCGCGTCCGCGGTGGTTTGTCCGGCGAGCGCCGAGGCCGCTGCAATCCAGCCGGCGTGCCGACCCATGACCTCCAGAATGAATACCTTTGTAGACGTCTTGGCCATGGACGCAACATCCATTGCCGCTTCCTGAGTAGAGACGGCCACATACTTGGCAACCGAGCCGAATCCGGGGCAGACGTCAGTGACCGGCAGGTCATTGTCTACCGTCTTCGGAATTCCGACACAGGTCACCGGAAACTTCAGCTTTCGGCCGATTTGCGACACTTTGTGTGCCGTGTCCATCGAGTCGCCGCCGCCGTTGTAAAAGAAGTAGCCGATGTTGTGCGCTTTAAATACCTCGATTAGGCGCTCATATTCAGCACGGTTCTCGTCGAGTCCCTTCAACTTGTAGCGCGCCGAACCAAACGCGCCACCGGGCGTATGACGTAGCGCGGCGATGGTTGCGGCAGATTCCCTGTTCGTGTCCAACATGTCCTCGGTCAGGGCACCGATGATTCCGTTGTGACCCGCGAAAACTTTGCCAATTTTGTTTTTGTGCTTTCGAGCGGTCTCTATTAGGCCGCAGGCGGAGGCGTTGATTACCGAAGTTACTCCTCCCGATTGAGCATAGAATGCGTTTTGCTTCACGAGTCCTCCGTTACGAAGTCTGATACGTCGCGCTATTAACCGAGGATAGCAAAGACAACTCCCGCATTGACCCAGCGAATAGACCGGGCTAGTTTACGCGTCGCCTACCGACACATCACGGAACTGCGGAGAAACAAGCTATGCGAACAGTACTGCTCGGAGCCCCAGGTTCTGGCAAAGGCACGCATGCGCAGAAGCTGCAGGAAGGCTACGGCTGGCCGCATATATCTACCGGTGATTTGCTGCGGATGGCAACGGCGGAAGGGACTGAGCTGGGTCTACAGGCCAAGGCACTGATGGATGCCGGTAATCTCGTCTCCGATGACATCGTGCTGGAGATGGTCAAGGAACGTCTGGGCTGCGACGATGCGAAAGGCGGATTCGTACTCGATGGCTTCCCCCGAAATCTTGCGCAGGCGAGAGATCTCACCGCCGTGCTGGAGGGCGAGAATATCGAGCTCGACTGTGCAGTGCTGATGGATCTCGACTTCGACGTCCTGATCAAGCGGCTGACAGGGCGCCGCACCTGCTCGACGACCGGCAAGCTGTTGAATATTTACTTCTCATCGCAGGAAGAACTCGATGAGTGCGCGGCAAATGGTGGCGTTCTGGAGCAGCGCGCCGATGACAATGAAGAGTCGATTAGAACTCGACTCGAGATCTATGAGCGCGAGACGGCCCCACTGATTGACTACTATCGCGCCGAAGGCATGCTGCGCACGGTCCAGGCTGACGGCTCGCCCGACGAGGTCTACGCGCGGCTGCTGACACAGCTCGGAATATCCTAGGTAAGCGCGGAATCGCGCTCAGGCGCTGGCGAGTATCGGCTTGAGTTCGTCGTGGCGCCAGCCGCCGTCGATGCGTTCGGACGGCCGCCCCATTAGAAGATCGGCGATCTCTTTACGGGTGGCGAGAACCTCTCCCTGAATTCCGAGCGCTTCCGCACGCACCCGCACCTGCTCCTGCAGAGAGCGCAATAATTTCTTGTCCGGGGGCTCCGGCGGCAGATGCGCTTCCAGAAGCTCGTCCTGCTCAGAGTTTTCGTTCTCGCTTAGCGCGGCGAGGATTTCTTTTCCGGAGTGGTCAGCGAGTCTCCACGGCATCTCCGGGATGGCTTTCAGAGTCTCCAGATCGGCTGGCAGATTCTTCGCGATCCGCATCAGGACCTCGTCGCTCATGATCCATCGCCGCGGTCGATTGCGTGCCTGTGCCTGCCGCTCTCGCCAGGCGACCATCGCCAACGCGGCAGCCTGCTGCTGAGACTGCAGCGATCGCAGGCCACGCAGCCGACCCCAGAGCGCAAGCGGCGGCGTCACCGGCGGGATACTCAAAGCGGCAAGACAGTCCGCTCTGAGCCAGTCTTCCCGCTGCAGTTTACCGAGACGTTCTTCCAGGCTATGCCACAGAGGCAGCAGATAGCGTACGTCGTCCAATGCGTATTCCACGGCTGCCTCGGGTAGCGGCCTGCGGCTCCAATCGGTGCGCGCGTGCCCCTTTTTGAGTTCGACGCCGATTTCGTCATCGAGGAGCGCCTGGAGCCCGATCTGAGGCGCGTGGCCCAGAAGTGCCGCCGCCGTCTGTGTATCGATAAGGCGATTGGGCATCCGGGTGTCCTGTAGATAGATAACCTCCATATCCTGGCGTGCACTATGGAGGATCCAGGCGCAATCCTGTCTGAAGAGTTCGTCGAAGAACTTCCTGAGATCGATCTCCGCGAGGCAGTCCACACAGGCCGTCAGGTTCGGCGTCGCTATCTGTATCAGGCAGAGCTTCGGGTAGTAGGTCTTCTCTCTTACAAACTCCGTGTCGATGGCCAGAAGGGGCTCGACGGAGATGCCTTCCAGCAGTTCGGCCAGTTTCTTTTCGGAGTCGATGTATAGATCCACGCTTGTCGCCTGTTGTTCTCGTGTTTTGTCGGTGGGCTATTATCGTCAATAAGCACCTCTCGTAGCGAGGAGCCAGTCGGGAGAAAGAAAGAATTGTTTCGTCTTGGTCTAGTCTTTATAGAAATAGCGTTTCACCGTTGTGGTCCGGAGCGCTTGCCGGTATCGCGTTTTCTATTCGGTCTGCTGACCGTTATCTACCTGTTTGCGAGCATAGTGGCGACTCAGATCGCCGAGCCGCTGTCGCGCGCCGCGGCCATGGTTGTGTTCGATACCGCGCTGTATCTCGGCTTTATCTCGCTATTGCTGACGGCTTACTCGTATCCAGGCCGGTTCTATCAAACGGTGACTGCAATCTTCGGCGCACAGACGTTTCTGACGCTTATCGGAATTCCCTTTCTGTTGTCGATTGGCATTGAGAACGGTGAAATAGAAGTACCTGGTGCCGGTACCTGGTTGTTCTTAATGTTGATACTCTGGTCAATCGATATCGCAGGTTTTGTGCTCTCACGTGCACTGCAGATATCTTATTTCTTGGGTGTATTGATCGTGCTAGGGTACTCGTTTGGTTCGTATACGCTCGGCGGACTTTTATTCCCGGTGGCTGGCTGATGCGCGTTCATATTCTCGGAATTTGTGGCACCTTCATGGGCGGCGTTGCGGCCCTTGCGAAGGCAGCCGGCCATCAGGTATCCGGTTCCGACGAGAACGTCTATCCGCCGATGAGTACACAGCTGCGAAAGCTGGGTATTCGACTATACGAAGGTTACGACGATCGTCAGTTCGACAACGATCTCGACTGTGCAGTAGTAGGAAATGTTCTCAGCCGCGGTAACCCAGCGATCGAGGCGCTGCTGGATTCGGGCCTGCCCTATTACTCCGGACCGGAGTGGCTGGCTAACAACGTCCTGACCGACAAGTGGGTGCTCGCGGTCGCCGGTACGCACGGCAAGACGACTACGGCGAGCATGCTCGCGTGGATATTGGACTATGCCGGTTTGGCGCCGGGCTTCCTGATCGGCGGCGTCCCAACGAACTTCAGTATCTCCGCCAGGCTAGGTCGTTCGAAATACTTTGTCGTCGAAGCCGACGAGTACGACACCGCATTCTTCGACAAGCGTGCCAAGTTCGTTCACTACCGGCCGAGAACGCTGGCGATCACGAACATCGAGTACGATCATGCCGACATCTATTCCGATCTCGACGCGATCCTCTGGCAGTTTCATCAACTGGTCCGCACAGTGCCCAGCCGCGGTTTGATCTCGGCGAATGGTCGGGACCCGAACGTCGACGACCTTCTGGCACGCGGATCCTGGACACCCATCGAAACCTTCAGCTCCGATGACGGTGCCGCAACCTGGTCGGCCAACTACGATCTTATCGGCGCCAAGTCGCGATTCAGCGTTTCACGCAGCGGAGAGCGGGTCGGGCAGGCCGATTGGGCCCTGCTGGGTCGCCACAATCTCGAGAATGCGCTCGCAGCGCTGAGTTCAGCGGTGCACGCAGGCGTAGGAATCGATGTGGCCCTCGAGGCCCTGTCCAAGTTTAAAGGCGTCAAGCGCCGGCTTGAGAAGCGGGGCGTATTCAAGGGCATTACGCTTTATGACGACTTCGCGCATCACCCGACCGCGATACAGACCACGCTATCCGCGATCAGGACGCAGAAAGCAGAGCAGCGGATCATCGCCGTCATAGAGCCGAGGTCGAACACGATGCGTATGGGCGTACATCGCGATGCGCTGCGCAAAGCCTTCGGTGAAGCCGATGCGGTCTACGTCCTGGCGAGCGAAGATCTGAACTGGAATCCGGAGTCAGCGCTGGCGGCGCTCAGCGGCAAGCTTTCAGTCTCCTGGGACGTCAATGAGTTACTGGATACGCTACTCGCCGAACTAGATACCGGTGATCAGGTCATCCTCATGTCGAATGGCAACTTCCAGGGATTGCCGCGGCTGCTGCAGCAGGCGCTGAAGAGCAGCGTGCAGACGGCGAAAAGCGCTTAAATAGCCACCGCCCGCGACCAGGCACAATGATCGAACTCCCGCTGTTTCCGCTGAATACGGTTCTATTTCCCGGTGGGAAGCTGCCGCTCAGAATTTTCGAGCCACGTTATCTCTCGATGATCAGCCGTTGTCTGAAGAGAGACGAAGGCTTCGGCGTCGTTCTGATTAAAGAAGGATCCGAGGTCGGTACTGCGGAAATGTTCGAGTTCGGTACCGTCGCTGAGATCACGGATTGGCATCAGGGAACGGATGGACTACTGGGTGTGACCGCGACGGGTACGCATCGCTTCCGGCTTCTGGAGAGTAGCCAGCAGAGCGATGGTCTCTATATCGGTCAGGCCGAGTTAATCGCGCCGGAGCCGAGCACTGCATTGAGCGAGAAGTACGAAGCGGCGGCGTCGCTGCTTCGAACGATACTTGACGAGCTGGGGGCTCACTATGCCGATATCGGCGAGGCATACGACGACTCGAGCTGGGTGGGTTATCGCGTCGCTGAAATCCTGCCGCTGCCCACCGTCACAAAGCAGGACCTGCTCGAGATGTCCGATCCAGAGGGTCGCCTCGAGCAACTCGAACCGCTGATAGAGAACCACTATTCGCTGCAGTCCGACTCTCAGGACGACGGGTGAAGACCTACATGTGCGTCATCTGCGGCTATGTTTACAGCGAGGCAGACGGAGCTCCGGAGGAAGGCCTGGCACCCGGGACGCTGTGGAAGGACATTCCATTATCGTGGCGTTGCCCGGACTGCGGCTCGGGCAAGGAAGACTTCGACATGGTGGAGGTCTAGGCTGAAGTCGCGAACGCGATGATCAGGGACCCGTCACTCTCTTTACGTCCAGGCCGCGCTCTTCCAGGAGATCGATAACGCTGTCCTCGCCGACGAGGTGCAGTGCGCCGACGACGACGAGATAGCGCCCGCCTTCGCGCAGCAACTGCTCGAGTTCAATCACCCAGCGTCGATTGCGATCGCCGATGAGAGCAGTCTCCAGGTCCGGCATGTCCTCGAAGTCGGCGCTGAGTTCTTCCGTCAACGCGTCAAGGCGGCCGTCACGCCACGCGTCGATCAATCTCCCCATATTCCCGTCCGGTGTTTCGAGATCCCTTAACGTCTGCAGCAGCAGTGCTTCCTGATCCGCCCACGAGAGCGCGTCGAATATTCCGATCTGATCGTCCATGGATTCCAGGCCGACGATTGGTTTGCCGTCCCTGGCAGAGCGACGCAACAGATACTGTTCGATGCCCTGGGTCACCTGATAGCCCAGTTCACTCATGCCCATATCCGTGAGGGTAAGGGCGACGAGCCAGGGTTCCAGGCGTTCGAGCAATGAGACCGGCAGACCCAGCTCCGCGGCACGCGCCGCGGCCAGCTCATAGGTCGTCGCATCGATCACCGACTGTAGCGGTGTCGAGTCGGGAAGAATTCCTGCCTGCGTGAAACTGCTCTGAACCGCGAGCGGATCGATGTCGTCCAGATCGAGTTCCATGACAAGCGTGTCCGCTCGTTCGTAGAGGTCATCGACGATGCCGGGCAACGGATGATCCTGAGGGCGAAGATAGTGCACTGACCCCAGGAACCAGACGTCGGTGTTGTCGCTGGCGACATGATACGCCGCCGGATCTGCGACGCTCGTCGAGCAGAACAGAAACAGTAGCGACGGCGTCAGCCTCATGGAGCGCCCTCCGCTTCCAGCCAGCCGATCTCAGATTGAATTTCGCCGTCGGCCCCAAGCGAGAGCCAGCGCATGCCAGGCGGCCGCGAATCCAGTGCAAACGAGTCGTTGTCGGGCAGAAACTGTGCGCAGGTGGACGGTGAGCTCAGATAGCGCACGCCGTCTCTAAGACGATCCGACGCCTGATGTACATGCCCCCAGAGCACGGCTCGAACCTGGCTATGACGCTCTATACAGGCCAGAAACTCATCCGCGTCGCGCAGCCCCGCACCGTCGAGCCACGCGCTGCCCATCGGCAGCGGCTGGTGATGCATACAGATCAGGGCATGTCGGTCGACATTGGCGCTCAGGCGCGCGTCGAGATCCGCCAGTGTATCGGTACCGAGTCTGCCACCATCGTCGCCGGCCGAGAAAGTGCTCAGGAAAATCAGGATCCAGTCAGCCAGATTGGTATCGCCGCACACCTGGAAAGGCGCGTCAGCGAGCACTTCCGACATCAGTTGCGGATCGTCGTGGTTTCCAGGCAGGCAATAGACCGGAATTTTGAAACGCTCCAGTGTCGCGCGAAACCGCTCATATCCGGCGCGACTCTCGTCCTGGACGATATCGCCAGTGACGACAATCGCGTCGGGCGGCCAGCGCGTATCGCGCTGAACCTGCTCCAGCACCGCAAGAAACGTTTCGTAGGTGGCGACGCCACGCATCCTGCTGTCGGCAGCTGCGTGCAGATGCATGTCGGTTAGATGCAAAAGGACTACCGGACGTAAGCCGTTGTTCTGGGTCATCGGTGTCAGGTTTTTGCTCGATTGTCCGCATCATACGCAATTAGCGAGTGATCGATCGGTATTGGCTCACAGATGTCCGGAAGCTGTCGCGGCGGTTGCGGAAGGTGTCCGACGTAGGAGACAATCTTCGCCGACCAGTCCCGCTGAAAAATTCCCAATGGCAACGACCGGAGAAAAAATCACGGCTTCCGTGAGGCCGACGAGGCGTAAGCTTGCCGACGCAATTCGCGTTCTGTCGATGGATGCCGTCGAGCAGGCCGGTTGCGGCCATCCCGGTATGCCGATGGGCATGGCAGACATTGCAGAGGTGTTGTGGAACGACTACCTGAGTCACAACCCCGGCAATCCGAGGTGGCACGATCGGGATCGCTTCGTCCTGTCGAACGGCCATGGCTCAATGCTTCTGTACGCGGTTGCCTTCCTGCGTGGGTATCCACTCGGACTGGAGGAGATAAAGAATTTCCGGCAGTTCGGTGAGCGAACGGCCGGGCACCCGGAACGCGATCTCGATATCGGTATCGAGACGACGACCGGACCTCTTGGTCAGGGACTGGCGAACGCCGTGGGCATGGCGCTCGCCGAGAAAGTACTCGGCGCGACATTCAATCGGCCGCCCGAGCACGAAATCGTCAATCACTTCACCTATGTCTTCCTCGGCGACGGCTGTCTGATGGAGGGCATTTCTCACGAAGCCTGCTCGCTGGCCGGCACGCTCAAATTGGGCAAGCTGATCGCTTTCTACGACGATAACGGCATTTCGATCGATGGCGAGACCAGCGGCTGGTTTACCGATGACAGTCCAGCGCGCTTCCGGTCGTACGGTTGGCATGTCGTCGACAATGTCGATGGCCATGACCCTGACAGCATCGCTTCCGCTATCGAGGCCGCGCAGGCGGAATCCGACAGGCCGAGCTTGCTTTGCTGCAAGACGGTGATCGGCAGTGGTTCGCCGAACAAGCAGGGTACGGCGGATACTCATGGTGCGGCCCTGGGCGCCACAGAGATTGCAGCGACGCGTGAGAATATTGGCTGGGATGACGATCCGTTCGTCGTCCCGGATGAGATCCGCGAGGCCTGGAGCGGTATCGGTCAGGGCAGTGAACTGGAGTCGAACTGGCAGGCACGCTTCGATGCCTATTCGCAGCAGCATCCGGAATTGGCGGCCGAGTACTCCAGGCGTATGGCTGGAGGGCATCCCGAGAACTGGATGGCGGACGCCGCTGCGGCTATCGAGACGATCTCGGGCGAGGCAAAGGACATGGCGAGCCGCAAATCTTCGCAGCGGGCACTCGAGGCGTTCGCGCCTCATTGGCCGGAACTCTTCGGTGGTTCCGCTGATTTGACCGGTTCCAACAATACCTTTCACTCCCGCTCAGGCGTAGTCGACGTCGATGGCGGGCAGGGCAACTACCTGCATTACGGTGTCCGTGAATTCGCGATGGTCGCGATATCGAACGGGCTGAGTCTCCATGGCGGACTGATCCCCTATAGCGGGACTTTCCTGGTGTTTTCCGACTATGCGCGTAACGGTTTGCGTATGGCTGCGCTGATGGAGACGCAGAATATTCTCGTCTTCACCCATGACTCCATCGGTCTGGGCGAAGACGGTCCGACGCATCAGCCTATTGAACATGTTGCGAGCCTGCGAGCCATGCCGAACATGCACGTCTGGCGTCCCTGCGACGCCGTCGAAACGGCTGTCGCCTGGCAGGCTGCCATAGAGAAGACGAACGGGCCGACGAGTTTGATTCTCACGCGCCAGGGGCTGCCGCATATGCAGCGAACGGCAGATCAGATCGAGTCTGTCGCGAAGGGCGGGTATATTCTTCTCGACAGTGACGGCGATCCGGAGCTGATCTTCATCGCCACCGGATCAGAAGTCGCGCTCGCGATGTCCGCCGCAAAACAACTTCAGGATGACGGACGCCGCGTGCGTGTCGTATCGATGCCCTGTACGGAGACGTTCGACTCGCAGAGCGAGTCTTACCGGGATCACGTACTGCCGGCCGGCGACGCCCAGCGTCTTGCTATTGAAGCCGGTGTCGCCGATTGCTGGTGGCGTTATATCGACGGTCGCGGTGATGTGCTCGGCATCGACCGCTTTGGCCAATCTGCTCCCGCGGCGGAGCTCTTCGCGGAATACGGTTACACGGTCGAGGCGGTCACCGCTGCGGCTCAGCGCTTGCTGTCGAATTGATCAGCGCGCGCACACTCAAGAGACTAAGGAGACATCGATGCCCGTGAAAATTGCGATAAACGGCTATGGCCGTATTGGTAGAAACATCTTGCGTGCGCTTTATGAGGGCAACAGGCGCGATGAGCTGCAGATAGTCGCGGTTAACGATCTGGGCGACGCGAATACCAACGCGCATTTGACACGCTACGATACGGCTCACGGTCCTTTCCCGTATGAAATCGAAGTAGGCGATGGCGAGTTCATCGTGGCCGGCGATCGAATCCAGGTCTGCGCGGAGCGCGACCCATCGAAGCTACCCTGGAAGGAGCTCGGAGTCGATATCGTTCTCGAGAGCACGGGATTCTTTGCTTCGAAAGAGAAGGCATCCGCACATCTGTCCGCGGGCGCAAGTAAAGTCGTAATCTCCGCGCCAGCGGGTACGAGCGTCGACGCGACTATTGTTTACGGCGTCAATCACGGCGTACTGAAGGCTACCGATCAGGTTATCTCGAACGCGTCCTGCACGACGAACTGCCTCGCGCCGCTCGCGAAGGTGCTCAACGAGACGGTCGGTATCGAGCACGGCTTGATGACCACGATTCACTCCTATACGAACGACCAGGTACTGACGGATGTCTATCACTCGGACCTGCGGCGTGCCCGCTCAGCGACGATGTCGATGATCCCGACGAAGACTGGTGCCGCCGCTGCGGTCGGTCTCGTTCTGCCCGAACTGGATGGACGTCTCGACGGTTTCGCTATGCGTGTGCCCACCATCAATGTATCCGTTGTCGATCTGACCTTCACCCCCGGACGAGAGACGTCAATCGACGAGATCAATAAGGCCGTAAAAGCGGCGAGCGAAGGGGAACTTAAAGGTGTGCTGGCCTACTGTGACGAGCCGCTGGTTTCCATCGACTTCAATCACAATGCTGCCTCCTCGGTTTACGATTCCGGTCTGACGAAGATTCTCGAAGGTAAGCTCGTCAAAGTTTGTGCCTGGTACGACAACGAGTGGGGTTTCTCCAATCGTATGCTCGATACGACGATCGCGTTCGCCAACGCCGGGTAGTCAGGAGTACGAAGATGGCGCTTGCCGTCAAGCGTATGACCGAGCTTAAGCTCGAGGGACAGCGAGTACTCATTCGCGAAGATCTTAACGCGCCGATCAAAGACGGCGGCGTAGCGAGCGCAAAGCGGCTCAGCGCAGCCATTCCGACAATCGAGTTCGCGCTGGAGCGCAACGCGCGTGTCTTACTGCTTTCGCATCTGGGGCGCCCTCATGGTGGTTCCTTCGAGGCTGAGTTTTCTCTCGCTCCCGTCGCTGCTGAACTCTCGAAGATGCTCGGCCGCGACGTCCCGCTTGTACGCGACTGGCTCGACGGCGTCGATGTCCCGCCCGGTAGTGTCGTGCTCTGCGAGAACGTGCGATTTCAGGAAGGGGAGACCTCGAACGACGAAGACCTCGCCAAACGTATGGCGATGCTCTGCGACATCTTCGTTATGGATGCGTTCGGAACGGCCCACCGTGCCCACGCCAGTACTCACGGTGTAGCAAAACATGCGCCGGTGGCTTGCGCGGGGCCGCTACTCGTCAACGAATTGGAAGCGCTGTCCAAAGCTCTGGACGAGCCCGCGAAGCCAGTTGTCGCGATCGTCGGCGGTTCGAAGGTATCGACCAAGCTGGAAGTTCTTAGCGCGCTTGCTTCCATGGTGGATGAGCTCATTGCCGGTGGCGGCATCGCAAACACGTTGCTGGCAGCTACCGGAGTCGATGTCGGCAAGTCGTTGCAGGAATCTCAAATGCAGGAGTTCGCATCTCGGTTGCTCTCCGGTGAGTTCGGTGGGGCTCAAGTGCCACTGCCAACGGATGTTGTTGTTGGAGAGTCACTCGACGCGGACGCTCGCGGCGCTATCAGGTCGGCCGCAGAGGTCGCCCCGAGCGAAATGATTCTCGATATAGGACCCGATACCGCTGCCGCCTATGCCGAGAGACTAGCCAGTGCCGGAACCATTCTTTGGAACGGCCCGGTGGGCGTTTTTGAACATTCCGAGTTCGCTGCAGGGACGCAGAGCATCAGCCAGGCTGTAGCCGGCAGTCGTGCTTTTTCCATCGCCGGCGGTGGAGACACGTTGGCAGCGATCGACCAGTTCGACGTCACGGCTGGAATTTCCTATATCTCGACAGGCGGTGGCGCATTCCTGGAGTTTCTCGAGGGGAAAAAATTGCCTGCCCTGGACGTATTAGAGGCGCGTGCCTGACACGACGGCCTCTCCGATCGATTCTGCCGTGACCGGAACACGGACGCTGCTCGATGCCTACGAGAGCGCGATTGAACTCGCTTCCCCGCAGCGCTGCCTGACTGCAGAGCATATCCCTCCCGGTGAGCTGACAGTGCTCGGTACCGGGAAGGCCGCGGCTTCCATGGCGCTTACCGTCAACGAACTCGCCCCCGGTCGGGCGCGAGGAGTCGTCGTCACGCGTTATGAGCATGGTCTGCGCGATGGAGAGTCATCGGGCGAGATCGAGATTCTTGAAGCTGCGCATCCACTGCCGGATGCGGCGAGTGCGACCGCGGGCCGTCGGCTCCTGGAAGTCGCCGGTACGCTTGGGTCTGAGGACACGTTGCTGTTTCTCGTCTCCGGCGGCGGTTCCGCGCTCTCGATCGCGCCCCTTGCTGCCGTAACGCTCGAGCAGAAGCGAGAGGCGACGGACTTTCTCATGCGCGCCGGCGCGGATATCCGCGATATCAATTGTGTGCGACGGCACCTCTCCGCGCTCAAGGGCGGAAGACTCGCGCAGGCGGCACACCCCGCCCGCGCAGTGACTCTTGCTATTTCCGATGTGCCTGGAGATTCGATCGGTGACATTGCGTCGGGCCCGACGATTCCTGATAGCAGCACAGCGGCGCGGGCGCTGGAGATTCTTTCTGAGCATGATTACCCGGGCAGAGCGCAGCTTGTAGCAGCACTTTCCTCCGCGAACGAGCTATCTCCCGGTCCATACGATCCGGACTTCGTCGCGGACACGGCGAAGATTCTCGCATCATCGCAAACTGCGCTGAACGCCGCGCAGAAGCGACTCGAGTCCGCTGGCTATATCGTTCATCGTCTGGGTGACCATCTCACCGACGTCGCGCGCGATCTTGGGCGAGAGCATGCGAAGCTGGCAGTCGAGTACGCGAACGATACGAGACCAGTGGCAATGCTGTCCGGCGGTGAGACGCGGGTTGTTGTCACCGGAAAGTCGGGGCGGGGCGGACGCAACCTCGAGTATCTCGCAGCGCTGGTACTCGAGTTGGATGGCCAGGAGCGCGTCGTCGCGTTGGCGGCGGACACGGACGGGATCGATGGTAACGGGGATCACGCCGGCGCGGTCGTTACCAGTGACGCGCTTTCTCGCGGTCTCGCGGCGGGCGTCGATCTTTCGGAGCTACTCGATCAGAACGACACATATCGTTACTTTCAAGCGTGTAAGCTACTTCTTGTGACCGGACCAACGAGAACCAACGTCAACGATTTTCGTCTAATCCTGATTAATCCTATCGGTGAGTAGCATGCAGTTGACGACTGAGCCTACGAGATCAACACGGCGTCGCACGAAGATCGTTGCGACACTTGGCCCGTCAACAGACGATCCGGCCGTCCTGGGGGACCTGATTTATGCCGGCGCTGATGTGTTGCGAATTAATTTCTCCCATGGGGTTGCCGAGGATCAGGTTGAGCGAGTCGCGACGGTACGGGCGGTTGCGGCCAAGGTCGGTCGAGAGGTCGCGATTATGGGCGATCTGCAGGGACCCAAGATCCGCATCGAGTCCTTCGTCTCCAGTCCTGTCGAGCTCGTCGCCGGTGAGCCATTTACATTGGATACGGCACTGGATCCGGCCTCCGGCACACAGGAAGGCGTTGGCGTCGCCTACCCGGATCTCGTGAAGGATGTCGTCGCAGGTGATGTCCTTCTGCTTGACGATGGCCGAATCGTTCTCGATGTCGAGCAGGTCGACGGTACGAAAATTCACTGCCGGGTCGATGGTGGCGGCCGGCTTGGCGATCGCAAGGGCGTTAACAAGCGTGGTGGCGGACTTTCCGCTCCCGCACTTACCGACAAGGACCGAGTTGATATAAAGCTCGCCGCGAAACTTGGCTTCGATTTTCTTTCCGTCTCGTTCGCACGTAATGCTGCAGATATCGAAGAAGCTCGCAGCTTGCTACAGGCCGCGGGTGGTGAAGGCCACATCGTCGCTAAGATCGAGCGCGCCGAAGCCGTCGAGAACATCGACGAAATTATCGACGCGAGTAATGTAATTATGGTCGCGCGTGGCGATCTCGCCGTGGAAGTCGGCTATGCGGCGATGACCGGGTTGCAGAAAGGGTTGATCCGCAATGCACGGGGACGTCACCGTGTCTCTATTACCGCGACGCAGATGCTCGAGTCGATGATTAGTCAGGCGTCACCGACGCGTGCCGAAGTGTCGGACGTCGCGAACGCCGTAATGGATGGGACCGATGCCGTAATGCTCTCGGCTGAAACGGCTGTGGGTCAGCATCCTGTGGAGGCCGTAAAGACAATGAGTGAGGTCTGTATTGGCGCCGAGAAACACGAGACATTCAGAAGAGCCCGGAATCTCCGCCTTGAGGATGCTTTCGAGTATGTCGATGAAGCGATCGCGATGGCTGCTATGTATATCGCTAATCATCTGAAGATCACCGGAGTAATTGCGCTGACAGAGTCAGGCGCGACGACGCTCTGGATGTCGCGGCTGCGATCGGATATTCCGATTTACGCGTTTACCCGGCACGAGACGACCCGGCGGCGCGTGATGCTGTACCGTGGTGTCTACCCCGAGAGTTTCGACATCATTCACACGGATTCGGCTGACGTATATCAGGACGCATTCGACGTACTGCTCCGCGAGGGCGTGATGCAACCGGGCGATCTCGCCTTGTTCACGACCGGCGATCGGCGCGGCGTTCCAGGACGGACAAATACGCTGCAGATCGTCGAAGTCCCATCGGTCGGCGAGCCCGGTGACTGACGAGCCTCGCAGGGCGCTTGTACTTCCGGGCGCCGGAGCTCGCGGGGCTTATCAGGTCGGAGTGCTGAAGGGCATAGCGACGATGCTGCCGGACGATGCGCCGAGCCCGTTCCCGATCATTTCCGGTACTTCAGCGGGCGCGATCAATGCGGCCGTTCTTGCAAGCCGTGCCGCCAGGTTCAAATCCGCCGTCGCCGAGATGGACGCCGTATGGTCGAACTTCCGCGCAAGCCAGGTCTATCGTAGCGACAACTGGACGATGGTGAAGACGAGCCTGCGCTGGTTGACTGCGACGATCCTCGGAGGTCTGGGCCCGAAGTACCCGCAGGCGTTGCTCGACAGCTCTCCGCTTCGTGAACTGCTAACGCGGAATATCAAGTTCTCTCATATCGATGGCGCGATCAGACGTGGCCATCTCGACGCCCTTGCGATTACGGCGTCGGCGTATTCCTCGGCCCGGTCAGTAACGTTCTTCCAGGGACGAGAAGATCTCAAGCCCTGGGCCAGGGTCAGGCGCATTGGCCGGCCTGCGACGATTGGAATGGAACATCTGCTCGCAAGTGCGGCAGTCCCATTTGTCTTCCAGCCGATAAAAATCGGTAACGAGTATTACGGTGATGGCGCGATGCGTCATCGTGCACCACTGAGTTCGGCGATCCATCTGGGCGCCGAGCGTGTGCTCGTTATCGGTGTGCGCGACGAGCATCCCGACCCGGAGCCGCAGGAGGGAGCCTCGACCGAGATGCCGAGTTTCGCTCACATGGCCGGTTATATGCTCGATACATTGTTTATGGATGGCCTATACACCGATCTCGAGCGGGCGACGCGGATCAATACCATCATGGAGCAGTTGGACGGAAAGAAACTGGATGGCCCCGTGGCGAATCTTCGTCCGCTTAGTACTCTGATTGTCGTGCCGAAGGAAGACATTCGGCAGGTGGCCGCACGTCATATCGACGAGTTGCCCCGTGGGGTACGTTTGTTGCTCGGCGGCCTCGGTGCCCTGAACAAGGGCGACCTGCAGCTCGTTAGTTATCTGCTCTTCGAGTCAGGCTTCACGCGAGAACTGATAGAGATGGGATATCGCGACGCACTCGAGATGGAAGATGATCTTCGCGCGTTTCTATACGACGACACGATGGAAACCGCATCGCGCGAACTCAAGAGCGATCTGTTTCTAGGCCAATAACAGCGCGCCGAGGCCGAGGAAGGCCGTGAGACCGACGACGTCAGTGATAGTTGAGAGCACGACACCGCCTGCGAGCGCCGGATCTATTTTCAACTTCCTCAGCGTCAAAGGAATTGCGAAACCGGCAACGGCGGCGGCGACAAGATTGATCGCGAGCGCGATGGCGATTACGAGCGCGATTTTCCACGTCTGAAACCACCACATCGTGACGAGCGCGACGACGCCGGCCCAGGACAAACCATTCAGCACCCCAACGCCGAATTCCTTGGATAGCAGCCAGCGGGCGTTGCTCGTCTCGATCTGACCGAGAGCGATCCCCCGGGTGATAAGGATAAGCGTCTAGCTTCCCGCGATACCACCCATGCTGGGTACAACCGGCATCAGTATCGCCAACATGACGAACTGGTCCAACGTCGTTTCGAAGAAGCCGGCGACCCCGCGGCGATGAAAGCAGTCGCGAGATTGACGCCGAGCCAGACTGAGCGACGTCGTGTGCTAACGATAACCGGACCGAACATGTCGTCCTCTTCGTCGAGTCCGGCCATGCTCAGTACCGAGTGATCCGCTTCCTGTCGAATAACGTCGACAACGTCGTCCACGGTAATGCGTCCGAGCAGCGCACCGGCGGTATCAATTACCGCTGCGGAGAGCAGATCGTGTGTCTCGAAGATCAGAACAACCTCGGCCGCTGCGGTGTTGGCTTCGATTGCCGGCCGTTCCGTGTCCATCAGCTCGCTGGCTTTTTGTTTCGAGCCGGCAGTGAGTAGCGTCGATATGAACAGACAGCCCTGGTATTCGCCGTCACGGCTAACCACGAATATTGCGTCGGTCCCGTCGGGTATCTCCTGGCGGAGGCGCAGGTATCGAAGCACGACCTCTACGGTTACGTCACCGCGTACAGTGAGTGTGTCGGGGTCCATGAGGCCACCGGCGCTGTCCTCGTCATAGCGCAACACAGCCTCGACCCGCTGTCTGTCGCTTGCATCGAGCGACCTCAGAATCTCCAGATTGATGGCTTCGGGAAGTTCGGCGAGCAGGTCAGCCATGTCGTCGAGGTCCAGCCCCGACGCTGCCGCGACGAGTTCCCATGCCATTCGGCGAAGCGTCGGCGGGAGTGACTCGAGAAGATCGGCTATTTCAGCCGGATGAAGAGCAAGCAATTGGTTGCGCGCCTGGCGTCCTGCCCCGAGTCGAGGGACTCGAATAGTGCTTCGAGTAACGCTGATCTGGCAGGTAGCGGGTCCATTTCCTGTCCTGTGCCTCTAATGGAAGCTCGCGCGGTCGTCGCGAGTCTAGCGGCGAGGTCCAGGCCCGTCTAACGTTCGACGCGGCTCATGGGAGCTCATGATGACGAGTTTGTATAGGACCGTGTGCGTCCCGTAGTCGCTCGGCTACAGCTTCCGCGATATAGACCGATCGATGCTGGCCGCCGGTGCAGCCTATCGCGATCGTCAGGTAGGCACGCTGGAAGCTCTGGTAGCGTGGAATCCAGCGGCGCAGAAAGCCTTCGATATCCTCCACCATTTCCTGCACCTGAGGTTCGGTACCCAGGAAGTCGCGAACGGGCTTGTCCTTGCCATTCAACGGTCTGAGTTTTGGCTCCCAGTACGGGTTTGGAAGACAGCGGACATCGAAGACGAAATCGGCGTCATCGGGCAGGCCATGCTTGTAGCCGAACGACTCTATCAGTATCGACAGTGCCGTCTCTCCGCGCGTCGCGACTCGTTCCCGGACCAGGTCGCGTAAGTCATAGACTGTCGTCGAGCTTGTATCGATGATGAGATCGGCCATGTCGATAATCGGGCCGAGTAGCTCGCGCTCTCTTGCGACGGCCTCGGGAAGACTGACGTCCTCGCTCGTAAGAGGATGCTTGCGACGTGTCTCGCTGAATCGAGATAACAGGATGTCGTCGGTCGCCTGTATAAAGATCACTTCGCAGTCGCCACCGGCGTTGCGTAGCTCGTCGATAAGGCCGGGTAGCTGAGCAATATCCGGAAGATTGCGCGCATCCAGGCCGACGCCGACCTGATCGTAGTCGGGATCCTGTCGTTGCTGAATCTCCTTGATGAAGGATCGCAACAAGCCGACCGGAATATTGTCGATGCAATAGAACTCGGCATCCTCGAGCACGTTGAGGGCGACGCTCTTTCCGGAGCCGGACAGGCCGCTGATGATTACAAGCCGCATGGGCCTCCTGATATCAGGTTGTCAGCGTTCGATGAATGATCGTCAATGATTTCGTCAGGAGATTATATAGCTCGGCGGGCTTCGCTGCGTCGTGGAGCTGTTTCTGTAGCTCAGAATCACCCAATTTCGCGATGAGTTCTTTTACTTCTCTAATCTGTTCGTCGCCGGAGTGCGCGGGGAGGAGTAGCCCAAAGATCAGATCGACCGGCTCGCCGTCAGCGGCGTCGAAGTCCACGCCGTCATCCAGTCTGATAAAGGCGCCGATCGTCTCCTCGAGACCATCAAGCCGGGTGTGCGGCATCGCGATCGATTTCCCCAGCCCGGTACATCCGAGCCGCTCGCGTTGCACGAGGCTCTCGAAGACCTCCTCCGCATCGTCGATATTCGCGGCATCGGCGAGCACATCGCTGAGTAATTCTAGGGCGTGCTTCTTGCTGCGTACACCCGCTTCGAAGCACACGCTCTCGGGAGCGAGAATATTAGCTACTTCCATGTGGATCGATCTTCCGTGTTTACGATTCCCGGTGTTAACCGAGATGGTGTTTGTCGACGTCCCTGGCGTGGTGGTCCGTCAGCTTCTCTTTATGTTTCCGAACCTGTCGGTCGAGTTTGTCTATCAGGCCGTCGATCGCTGCGTACATGTCGTCTTCCGTGGAATCGGCGTGAATCGTTCCACCGGACAGATGAATCGTGGACTCTGCCTTGTGCAGTAGTTTCTCGACCGTCAGGATGCAATGGACATCGCTTACATGATCGAAATGGCGCTCGATCCTCTCAAGTTTTCCGGCGACGTAGTCGCGTAGTGCCGGGGTGACTTCAACATGATGCCCGGTAACGTTTAGCTGCATAGTGTTCCTCCAGTCAGATGTTGCCCACTATCCTCGCTCCGCCTAGCCTGCCCGTTTGCTGCGTTTACGTTCACTGGAGGAAGGTATCTTCATCGCCTCGCGATATTTGGCAACCGTTCGTCGCGCGACGTGAATTCCCGCTTCAGAGAGTACTTTAGCGATCTGATTGTCGCTAAGGGGCTTCTCCGGCTTCTCGCCGCCAATCAGCTTGCGAATCTTCGCGCGCACTGCCGTCGACGACTGCTCGCCGTCCTCACTGGCGAGATGACTCGAGAAGAAATAGCGGAGTTCGAAGATACCGCGCGGTGTGTGCATGTACTTGTTCGTGGTTACGCGCGATACCGTCGATTCGTGCATCTCGATCGATTCCGCAATGTCTTTCAGAATCATCGGACGCATATGTTCCTCGCCGTGTTCCAGAAATCCGACCTGGCGTTCGACGATGGTGGTAGCGACCTTGAACAGGGTTTCATTTCGGATCTCGAGGCTGCGAATCAGCCAGCGAGCTTCCTGGAGCTGCGTTCTGAGTACATCGTATTCGCCATTGCGACCCAGCGAGCCCGCGTACGACTGGTTTACTTTCAGCTGCGGAGCGCCTGAGATATTCAGCTCAACTACCCAATGGCCATCGGTCTTTTTTACATAGATGTCCGGTACGACGTATTCAGCCGCCGGCGCATTAATTGATGAGCCGGGGCGAGGATGACAGGCTCGCACGAGTACCATCGCGTCGTTAAGCTCCTCATCGCTGGCGTTCAGTCGACGCTTGAGCGTTGCAAACTGGTGTTCGGCAACCAGATCAAGATGGTCCTTCGTGGTGATTATCGCCAGATCAAGGCCGGCTGTGTTTGGGTCGAGCTGGCTCAGCTGAAGCAATATGCAATCGCTAACGGATCTGGCCCCGACGCCCGCCGGATCCAGGCGCTGAACGAGCTTGAGCACAGCTTCGACTTCTTCTTTAGTCGCTTCCACATCGGGAGCCAGGGTTGCCTGTATGGCCTCGATCTCGTCGGTTAGATATCCATCCTCATTTATTCCATCGACGATCGCCTGGCCGATCGCGATACTGCGGGGGTCCAGCCGATCGAGTTCCAGCTGCCAGAGCAGGTGATCCTTTAACGTATCTTCGGAACGATCTGCGAACTCGATCTGATCGCGGGGTTCATAGGAAGTCGGAGTTTCCGATGGCCCGATTCGCTGTGTGTCGTCCCAATCGGAATCGCCGATCTCGGCCTCCGGGTTCGTCTCGGATCTCTTGACCTCTTCCTCAGCTGCGGCAAGTGTCGCTGCCTCGTCGACTTCGAGCATCACGTTTTCTTCGAGTGCTTCCTGGATGTGGGTCTGCAGGTCCATGATCGGGAGCTGCAGTAGCCGAATGGCTTGCTGCAGCTGCGGCGTCATTTTGAGTTGCTGCGATAGCCGAAGCTGTAGGGATGGCTTTAACATTTTTCGGCTGAGACCCTAGAGCGAGAAACCCTCCCCAAGGTATACCTCGCGCACGTTCTGATTGGAGAGTATTTCATCCGGACTTCCGGCGGCCATTAAAGCTCCTTCATTAAGAATATAGGCGTGTCCACAGATTCCCAGTGTCTCGCGCACATTATGATCAGTGATCAGTACGCCGATACCACGCTGGGTCAGGTGCCGGATGATGCGCTGGATATCGATTACCGAGATCGGATCGACGCCGGCGAATGGTTCGTCAAGAAGAATGAAACGCGGTTCCGCCGCCAGCGCTCGTGCGATCTCCACTCGCCGCCGCTCGCCACCAGACAGCGAGACGCCAAGGCTGTCGCGGACATGAGCGATGTGTAGTTCTTCCAGAAGCTCTTCCAGGAGACTCTGCCGATCCGCGCGGTCAAGGTCGCTGCGCGTTTGTAGAATCGAGCGAATGTTGTCTGCCACAGTCAGCTTGCGAAAAATAGAAGCCTCCTGCGGAAGATAACCCAGTCCGCGACGCGCTCGGCGATGTACCGGTAAGCGTGTGACGTCTTTGTCGTTCAGTATGATCCGGCCACGATCGCATCGGATCAGCCCGACAATTATATAGAAGGCGGTGGTCTTGCCCGCGCCGTTGGGGCCGAGAAGACCGACGATCTCGCCACTGTCGATGGAGATCGACAGGTCCTTAACTACTTCACGGGATCGATAGCGCTTGGTGATCCCGAGCGCCTCAAGCTTGCTCATTGCGGCGGAGCGGCTTCCGGCAGATCGCCGTCGGATGGCGGAATAATAGTGATCACCAGTGGTGTGCCGCACTCCGATGAGCCGGAGGTGAGCTTTTCCTGTTCAAGATCATAGATAAGGTCGCAGCCGCTAATGTCATTCGATCCCTCGCTGAGCCTCGCGCCCTCAGTCATGCGCAGCGTGTTGTTGACGCTGTCGTAGCTCAGGAGATTGGCGCTGCCGCGTATCGGCTGCTCGCGAGTATCGCTCAGGTCTTCGAACTCAGCCGGCTCACCGCGCAGCTCCGCAACGACCAGCGTGTGCGATTCAAATATCAGCTCTGCGCTATCCGCCAGGATTTTTGCCGCTCCGACCGAAATCTGGACGTTGCCGTCGAACTGCCACTCGCTTCTTTCGAAGTCGAGCCCCGACGCTACAGCAGTATCCGCGCGTATAGACATCTCGCCCTGGGTGATTTGCAGACCGTTAAACACGACGGTCTGATTCTTCTGATAAAACGACGACGACTCTGCATCGAGCAGTATCGGCGAGGGTTCCCCTTCGTCGGCGCCAAGCGCAACGGCTGCAGACAGCAGTAGCGCTACCCCCAGGCTGCAGAATTTAAGGATCGAATTGACCATGTACGCTAGATTCTAGCTCTAACCGATCATCTCGCAAGTAAACTCTTATACCCACGGCATCCAGGTACCCATCTCCAATGAAGAGTTTGACCGGATCCGCGGAGCTCGCGATGAAGCCCTCGGGCTCGAAGCGCAGCTGTTGTGTCTGAATTAGTGTTCGCGGTCCGGCTTGCCCGGGCTCGTTAACGAGTTCAACAGCGCCTCGCAGATCGATATAGGATTCGTCGGTCGGTGCTTCACCGGACTCGGCGCTCAGGAACCACGGCGCCTGCTCGACGGGCCGATACTCAACGCGCACGTCACTGAGATACAGGCTGCTGTCGTTAGGTCGTTCCTCCGCGCGGCCGGCCGATATTTTGTAAAGTAGATGGCCGTCTTCATCGGCGCTGATGATCTCAGCATCAGCAAGGTAATAGCCCAGCGGCGTATTGTCTCTGAGCTCGCCGGGGGGATCGTCGGCCGAGCCGACGCGGTTCCAGTACCAGCTGGCGCCGGCCGCAGCGCTCAGGATCGTTATCGTGGCGAGATTTCTGATATTCAGCTGCATAGGTTCGATCAGGCTAAGTCATTGCGCTCCAGATCGCATATCCCTGGTAGCCCAGAAACGTCAATACGAGCATGGCGCCTACAGGCCGAGTCAACTGCAATCTTGCCCTGCGATTATACGTGAGGACGAACACCGCGAGTGTCATTATCGCCATTAATGGATAGTGCAGCGTCAATACGCCGCTCGTCAGTTCGTGAGGCTGGATCGTGCCGGCGATTCCGATGACGGCGAGAAGGACGCCGAGCACAAGCTCGCTGATCCCCATGCGCCGCGCCGCGTCGATCGCGCCATTTACCATAAGCTCGGAACCCCCGAGTAGCGTAACCAGACCGATGACCAGCCAGAATACGGCTCGGCCCACGCTAAGATCATCCGAGAATTCGTCTCCGTATTCGATACGTAGCGGGTCGAATACACTTGAGCGCATGCCGAGAAGGACGAGCCAGACCGTCAACATTGCGAGCGCAGAGAGCAGGACTATTGCGTCGAAACGGCTCAGTTCGTTATCGAGAAACAGCAGATAGGTAAGGCCCGTTGCCGCGAGCACGGCCGGAAATTCCTGACGCAGGGTCTGTGAGTGAACGGCCAGCGGAGTCAGTAATACCGCAGCGCCAAGGACCATACCGAGATTGGCAATATTGGAGCCCAGCGCGTTGCCGACGGCAAGGGCCGGCGCGCGGTCTATTGCTGC
This sequence comes from Candidatus Rariloculaceae bacterium, assembly GCA_045561025.1. Taxonomy (GTDB): domain Bacteria; phylum Pseudomonadota; class Gammaproteobacteria; order Steroidobacterales; family Rariloculaceae; genus SMWC01. Next base: position 8,724 of record JBJKYM010000001.1, on the reverse strand, counting down.
GACGGCTGAGATGAGCATCACCGGAGCGGACGTGGCGAAGCCAACGATTACGAGCCCAATCAGGACCGGTGACACGCCCAGATCCCTCGCGGTCGCGCTTGCTCCGATAACGAGTCGGTCCGCTCCCCCAGTAAAGTAGAAACAGGCCGATCAGAATTTCGGCCACAGATAACATCATGCTGCGACTGGGTGCTCCAGGTGCTCCAGGTGCTCTAGATCAAGTCAGTCCTGACTGAAGTCTAGCAGTCTTCGCAGCGCCGTCATGAGGGAAACCACGGATTCGGTTAGACTGCCCACCCGATATAAGGATTCACAGTGCAGATATGGACCCGAACGCCGTCACAAAGTTAATCGAACAAGGACTTCCCGGAGCCAGCGTTGAGGTCCGGACTGACGGCGCGGGACACTATGAAGCAACAGTGATCAGTGACTCGTTCGAGGGGGAGCGCAGTCTCCGCCGACATCAGATGGTTTACGGAACGCTTGGCGCCCTCGTTGGCGTCGAGATTCATGCCCTGAATCTCAAGACGTTTACTCCGGAGGAGTGGCAAGCTCGAGGGAGCTGACCGAGGCCGCAGGATTTGGACCGACTGGAGATCACAGGGGGCGAGCGCCTTTCGGGCGAAGTCGTCATCTCGGGCGCTAAAAATGCCGCTTTGCCGATACTGGCCGCGTCGCTTCTGGCGGAAGGGCCGGTCGTACTCGAGAACGTTCCGCACCTCAACGACGTGACGACCACGGTCAAGCTGCTCCGCCGTATGGGCGTCGGTATTACATTTCATGACGGCGTCCGCCTGGAGATCGATGCGGGTGAAATAAACGAGTTCCTCGCGCCCTACGACTTCGTTAAAACGATGCGCTCGTCGGTCCTGGTACTCGGACCGTTGCTCACTCGCTTCGGCTGTGCGGATGTATCGCTTCCCGGCGGTTGCGCGATCGGCGCACGTCCGATCAACCTGCACGTCACCGGGCTGCAGGCGATGGGCGCCGACATCAGCATCGATAACGGCTATATAACGGCGCGGGCGGATCGCCTGCACGGCGCGCGACTCATTCTCGATACTGTTACCGTTACCGGAACCGAGAATCTCATGATGGCGGCGGTACTGGCGAAAGGCGAGACCGTTATCGAGAACGCTGCCCGCGAACCCGAGGTTGTCGACCTGGCCAACTTTCTGACGCTGATGGGAGCGCAGATCGAGGGCGCAGGTACCGACTCGATCTCGATCCAGGGTGTCGAGAAGCTGACGGGCGCAACGTACTCGATACTTCCTGACCGAATCGAGAGCGGAACTTACCTCGTTGCCGCTGCGATCACTGGCGGGAAGGTAAAGATAAAGCGTACGCGCCCGGATCATCTCGACGCTGTCCTGATGAAGCTTAATGAGGCCGGCGCGACGATACGGAGCGGCCCCGACTGGATTGAACTCGATATGACCGGGAGGCGTCCGCTGGCTGTCGATCTAAGAACGGCGCCCTATCCGGGGTTCCCGACTGACATGCAGGCTCAGTTCTGCGCGTTAAATGCCGTGGCAGAAGGCACGGGCACGGTCGTGGAGACGGTATTCGAGAACCGCTTCATGCACCTGCATGAGCTGCAGCGCATGGGCGCGCAGCTGACCGTCGAGGGAAATACAGCGATCACGCGTGGCGTTGAGCGTCTTGAAGGTGCCCCGGTGATGGCTACGGACCTGCGGGCCTCCGCGTCTCTGGTGCTTGCGGCGCTCGTTGCAGGTGGCGTTACGGTCGTCGACCGTATTTATCATATTGATCGCGGCTATGAGCGTATCGAGGAGAAGCTCTCGCAGCTCGGCGCAGAGATCCGCCGCTTGCCTACCTAGCCGATCGAGCCGGACGCTTGCGGACGCTCCTCCAGAACAGCGCTCGTCTCGAATACGCCGGCACCCCGTCTGATGCCGCGAATCCGGATAGTTTGCCCGGGCTCGGCACCTGCAACGAGATTCATCATCTGCTGCGGACTCAGCATTCGCTCGTCATCGACGTGAGTGACGACATCCCCGCGCTGCAGACCGGCCATAGCCGCTGGGCCGCCAACGCTTAAGAGTTCGATTCCCGGTCCGGCCAGCCCCAGCGACTGTGCCTGCAAAGCCGGCAGATACCAGGCGTCGACACCCAGCCAGCCACGGATTACACGCCCATGCTCGATCAGTTCGGACATGACGCCCCGAACCAGATTGACCGGGATCGCGAAACCAACGCCCGCGGGGACAACCTGCTCTCGCTGCGCCGCGCCCAGCACGGCCGTGTTGATACCTACCAGCTCGCCGCGCGTATTGACCAGCGCGCCGCCCGAGTTGCCGATGTTGATAGCGGCATCGGTCTGAATGAAGCTTTCGAAAGTAGCGACGCCGAGGCCGCGGTCGGTCGCGCTGACGATGCCCTGCGTCACGGTCTGGCTTAGCCCGAACGAGTTGCCGATAGCCAGCACGACATCCCCTATCTGCAACGTATCCGACCGCCCGAGCGCAATGCTCGGCAGGTCAGGCAGGTCTATTCTAAGCAGAGCGAGCTCCGTCTCAGGGTCGGCCCCGACGAAGATCGGCTGCACAGCCCGACCGTCGGCCAGTTGCACATAAATCTCATCGGCGTCGCGGATGACATGCCAGTTGGTCACGAGATAGCCGTCCTGGCTGATAACGACACCGGAGCCCAGGCCCTCGCCCGCCAGAGGGCTTGTCGCCAGCCCCGCGAATCCATTGCGTTGCCCGGGGATACCGGCGGTATAGATATTCGCCACTGCGGGCGCGCTGACGGCGACAGCGCCGGAGTAGCTTCCCGGCGAGTCTGCGGTGGCTCCCGAGCCGAGATTCACGATATCCGGCCGAATCAGGACGACCACGAAGGCCAGCGCGAGCCCTAGGCTCGCGGACTGGCCGACGAAAGCGACTGTCTTCATGGCAGGGCGCATCTCAGTAGTTTAGCAGTTGCATCGCTTCGTCTGGACTCGCCGGTGGTCAAGGGCTTAGGGCGCTGTGTATAATCGCGCGGGTTTGAGCAGAACCATCTATACGTCACGGCGCGACACCAACAGGCGTGGTCTACGTGGCCTGATACGTCTCAGAAAGAACAATCTATCACTTGAAGATACTGACGAGCAGCTGGCACAACTGCTATGTCAGCCCGGGAGTGCTTAATGACTGACAAAGCGGATTTGAGCAGACGCCACTTTCTCACGGCCGCAACAGCGGTTACGGGTGGTGTCGGGCTGGCTGCCGCGGCGGTACCTTTCGTCGCCTCATTTAAGCCCAGTGCCCGAGCCCAGGCTCTCGGCGCACCCGTAGAGGTGGACATCAGTAAGGTCGAGCCCGGGGCCATGATCAAAGTCGAATGGCGCGGTCGCGTCATCATGATTCTGCATCGCACCGATGACATGCTCGGAAAGCTGGCGATTGTCGAAGGCGAACTGGCGGATCCGGCCTCGCTGGAATCGGAGCAGCCGACCTACGCGGTTAACGAGCACCGCAGCCTGAAGCCTGAGATTCTCGTAGCCGAAGGTGTCTGCACTCACTTCGGATGTGCGCCGACACCGCGTTTCGAGGTTGCGCCTGCCGATCTCGGCCCCGACTGGCCGGGCGGTTTTTACTGTCCCTGTCATGGTTCGAAGTTCGATCTCGCCGGCCGTGTGTACAGCGGCGTGCCGGCACCAACGAATCTGCGTATTCCGCCGTATAGCTTTGTGACTGAGAACACTTTGTTAATCGGTGTCGAGACGGGAGTTACCTAGTGGCGACGAGTCAGTCAGACGTCATGAACCGAATCGGCCGGAACTTCACCGCGCTGACCGGGTGGATAGACGAACGGTTCCCGATGACGAAGCTCATCAAGGAACATGCAACGGAGTATTACGCGTCTAAGAACTTCAACTTCTGGTACGGCTTCGGCGTTCTCGCGACCGTCGTTCTCGTGCTGCAGATTGTCACCGGCATTATGCTGACGATGAACTACAAGCCGTCGGCAGCGGAGGCGTTCGCATCCGTCGAGTACATCATGCGCGATGTGGAATGGGGATGGCTGATTCGCTATATGCATTCCACTGGTGCATCGGCGTTCTTTATCGTCGTCTATCTTCACATGTTCCGCGCGATGCTCTACGGCTCATATAAAAAGCCGCGAGAGTTGATCTGGCTGATTGGTATGTCGATCTATCTGTGCATGATGGCAGAGGGTTTCTTCGGCTATCTATTGCCCTGGGGCAACATGTCCTACTGGGGCGCGCAGGTCATCGTCTCTCTATTCGGTGCCGTACCGCTTGTCGGTGAGGGTCTTGCCGAATGGATTCGCGGAGATTTCTATATTTCCGACATCACACTGAATCGCTTCTTTGCGTTCCACGTCATTGCGGTTCCTCTGATGCTAGTGATGCTGGTTGTCGTACACATCATGGCTCTGCATGAAGTGGGCTCGAACAATCCGGATGGAATAGAGATCAAGGAACACAAGGACGCGAACGGTAAGCCGCTCGATGGCGTCGCCTTTCATCCGTACCATACGAGTAAAGACCTCGTAATTATCCTGGTCTTCGCGATCCTGTTCTCGGCCGTTGTGTTTTTCGCGCCGGAACTCGGCGGGTACTTCCTGGAACACGCGAACTTCGATCCTGCGAATACGCTGCAGACGCCGGAGCATATCGCGCCTGTCTGGTACTTCACGCCGTTCTACGCAATTCTCCGCGCCGTGCCCAACAAGCTGCTGGGCGTGGTACTGATGGGACTTGCGGTGGCGCTGCCGATCTTCCTGCCCTGGCTCGATCGCTGCAAAGTGAGGTCGATTCGATATCGTGGCTGGATATTCAAACTTGCTTTGTGGAACTTCGCGATTAGCTTCCTCGTGCTGGGTTATCTGGGATTGTTACCCGTTAGTGATACCTACACGCTGCTGGCGCGGATCTTCACCGCCACCTACTTCGCGTTTTTCGTTCTCATGCCGTTCTATACGACCTGGGAGAAACCGAAGCCTGTTCCTGACCGGGTGACGAAATGAACGCTAGAGCGCTGGTTTTCACGCTGGGATTGATCTTCAATTCCGTAGCGATAGCCCAGCACGCTGGAGATGGCGCGCTGCATATGGATCCTGCGAACACCGACGTCGCTGATATCGAATCGTTACAGCGTGGGGCGAAGTACTTCGTCAACTACTGCCTGGGATGCCACTCCGCTGAGTACGTTCGTTATAACCGGGTCGGCGCAGACCTCGGTCTGACCGACGCGCAACTCGCCGAGAACATCATGTTTACCGGCGAGCGCCCGTTCGACACGATGACGAACGCCATGACGCCGGAGGATGCTGCGCTCTGGTTTGGCGTGGCACCACCCGACCTGTCGTTAATCGCCAGAAGTCGCGGAACGGACTACCTCTATAACTTTTTGCGCGGCTTCTATCAGGACGAATCTACAGCGACGGGTGCCAACAACCTCTGGCTTGAGAATACAGCCATGCCGCATGTTCTCTGGGAGCTGCAGGGTGTCCGCACGGCTGAGTTCGTTGAAGGCGAGCTAAACGGGATCGCGATACCCGTATTCGAACATTTCGAAACGGTCACTCCTGGCACACTCAGTGAGCCGGAATATGACGAGTTGGCGCGAGATATCGTTACGTTTCTCGACTACATCGGCGAACCGATGCAGTTGGAGCGGCGAGCACTCGGTACCAAAGTCATCGGATTCCTGTTCATCTTTCTCTTGATCTCTTACATGCTCAAGAGAGAAATCTGGAAGGACGTCGATTAACGTCTTCTCTCTCTTGTTCGATCTTCTTCACCTAGGAGTAGTGCCATGGCGGTAATCGCCAATCGACGCTCAGTCATGACGCTCTTTTCCAGGCCCACCGATGCATGGAGTCATCGAACGCGGCTTGTTCTCGCCGAGAAGAGCATAAATATAGATATCGTCGAAGTGAACGATGGAAATTTTCCCGAGGATCTTCTCGATCTCAATCCGTATAACAGCGTGCCGACGCTGGTTGACCGGGATCTGGTCCTGTACGACTCACGGGTGATAATCGAGTATCTCGATGAACGGTTCCCGCATCCGCCGTTAATGCCGGTCGACCCTGTTACGCGTGCACAGTTCCGTCTCGCGTTGTACAGAATCGAACGTGACTGGTATGCGCTCGCGACGGAAATCTATGAGGGTGGTGATCGCAAGCCGGCAACCCGCGCGCGCAAAGCATTGCGCGACAGTATTGTTTCGAGTGTGGAAATTTTCGGCGCTAAACGGTTCTTTCTCAGCGACGAGTTCTCATTGGTCGACTGCAGCATCGCACCGATACTCTGGCGCCTGGATGTGTTCGGTATTGAACTGCCGGCGCAGGCGAAACCCATTCAGCAATACATGGACGAGATATTTTCGCGAGCCTCATTCCAGGCGAGTCTTACGGAGCTCGAGCAGGAGATGCGCTAGAGCACATGACGCAAGCGACGTCCAAGCGTCCGTATTTGATCCGCGCGATGCACGAGTGGATGACGGATAACAATCTGACGCCGTACATCGTTCTTGACGCAAGCGATGACAATCTGGATGTCCCCGACCAGTACATCTCGGAAGGGAAGCTCATTCTCAATATCAGCTATGCCGCGACGCAGAATCTCGTTCTCGGCGACGACAGTTTGATTTTTTCGACACGGTTTGAGGGCGTGTCTCGACAAATAGACCTTCCGACCACGGCCGTTATCGGGATCTACGCGCAGGAAACCGGGCAGGGGATGATCTTCTCTGAGGACGATGCAACGCCCCCACCGGATGAGGCGGGCCCCGGAGACGGCGAACCGACGGGTCGACCAACCCTGAAGGTCGTCAAGTAAGCTAGCCGCCCCCTAGGATTGCAGCGTCAATTAAATCGCACAGACAATGAATGATCAGAATATGAACTTCCTGAATTCTGCAGGTGCGATCGGCCGGAACGCGTAGTTCTACATCTTCGGCGTTCAGAGCCTGCGCGATAAGACCGCCGTCGCGTCCGGTCAGCGCAACGACTTTCACGTTGCGCGTATGCGCTGTTGCGATAGCGCGCAGGACATTCTCGGAATTTCCTGATGTGGAAATCGCCAGGAGAATGTCACCTGGCTGACCGAGGGCTCGTACCTGCTTCGCGAAGATATCCTTGAATTGATAGTCGTTCGCTATCGCTGTCAGAGTCGAGCTGTCCGTCGTAAGGGCTACCGCTGGCAGACCCGGACGCTCTCTCTCGAATCGCCCCAGGAGCTCGCCGGAGAAATGCTGCGCGTCCGACGCGGAGCCGCCGTTGCCGCAACTCAAGATCTTGTTGTCGCTCAGCAGCGCCTGTGCCATCAGTTCTGCCGCGCTGGATATCTGCGGTGCGAGCGATTCCGACGCCTGTTTGACGGCGACGCTTTCCCTGAAGTGAGTCAGAACGCGATCGTTCATGAGATCTTCTGCGGTCGTTGAGTAGCCGCAACTCTGCCTGCAAAGGCCGCTACCTTCAAGGCTGAGCAGTTATAGCGAACCCGTGTCGAATGCGTTCTTCAGCCACTGAATTGATGGTGTTGCCGTATCGATATCGCTAACGGCGATGACGTCGAATCGCAGTGGCTGAGAATGCCAGTGGGGGTTACGCATCAGCATGTGCTTTGTTGCGAGGATGATCTTGCGCTGTTTATTTGCGTCGACGCTATCTATCGCGCTCGCGAAACTACCACTTCGACGTGCGCGGACTTCCACGATGACGATAGTCTCTCCGTCACGGCAGACCAGATCAATTTCGCCCAGACGGCAGCGATAGCGCTCTTGCAGAATATCGAGGCCGCGCTTCGCAAGGTAAGCACGGGCAGCTTTTTCCCAGGATCGGCCCGTCGCATGCCGACTCATGGCAGGCAGAGCAACGGCTATTGCAGATCTGCGAGCTCTGCCGGCTCCTGCAACATGATCTCGTACTCGGTCCCGAGGGCGACCGGTCGCCCGTTGCGAAACTGCGCCAGTGGTAGACGCCGATGAACGCGACCGGTTGTGTCGAGGCGAAGTTCCCCTGACATCGCCGGGACTGCCGAGAAGCCGACTGTCTCGTTATGCAGGAGCGGGATCAATCGGTATGCGTCGAAGCCCATCGCAAAAAGCCGCGGCCACTGTGCGACTCGTTGTGGCCAGAATTCTGCCAGTGTGGCTTTGAGTTCAGCGGACGTGTCATCCGGCGAAAGCAGCCAGGGTGAGTCAGGAAAGAGAATGCCGTCAAGATCGGCATCGCCGCTGCTGTTAGCCGGACCGAAGACTTCAGATGTCGCATAAGTGGGCAGGTCGCTGGCATAGTGAAAGCGTAGTTGCGGCGCGAGGAGTCTCCCGTTGTTGGCATTCGTTGCGACGAAAATGACGTCGATATCCTGGCGTCGCCGTGGTTCGAACTCGATTGGCACCGCAACGTTGGCTGCAAGCCGCTGGTAGCGTTGATTGCTGCGGGTGAGATTCAGAAGACTGGTAATTTCGGTCGAGAAATCCTGGTTCGCCGGGTTGTAGATTCCGTACTGCAACAGCTCGCCGCCCTGCTGCTCGAACTCCGCGCGAAAACTCTCGAGCAGTCTTGTCCCCCAGTCGCTATTCGGAATCAGCGCAACGGCGCTGCGCGCTCCGCCGGCCGCTGCGTGGCGCGCAACTTCGGCTGCTTCGTCCTCGGGCGCGAGCGCGAACTGAAAGAAGCCGGTCGGCACGACAAGATCGTTCTGCGCGAAATTCAGCGCCAGTGTTGGAGTCAGACCCG